>NZ_JADOUT010000001.1:0-551591 GCF_015752345.1 Arthrobacter sp. CAN_A212 | reverse complement strand
ATGGGTTGTGTGAGAACTTCCATCATCTGAAGATCCCGACCCCAATCACTGGACCGACGCGCCAACCCCGACTACACCCTCCATTGTGAAGAGCCTGATATGCCGACAGAATACTTTTCAGATAATTCGGAAACAGTTTTCGCGGCCATGCCTTTCGATTCTGTGTTCGAGGACGTCTATCATGTAGCTATTTGTGGAGCAGTAAGAAGCGTTGGATTCATCCCAATTCGTGTGGATTTATTGAAACATGGCCAAGACTCTGTGTCAGAAACCTATCGTCAAATAAAGAACTGCTACGCGGTGATTGCGGATTTATCAACAGCCGAACCTAATGTCTTGCTTGAGGTCGGGTACGCGCATGCGCTTGGAAAGCCAATAGTGCAACTTTGCAATACTGTTCCTGAAGATTTGCCCTTCATGGTGCGAAATCGCGACACGATCTTCTACCGTACAGGACAGACGCACTTGCTCATGGGCGAAATATCCGACTACCTCAGGCATTTGATGGGTGTTCCCTTTGAGAAATCCGACAGAACGTGACACCGACGCATGTTCGGGGTGAAGTTCCCGAGCCGATCCGGTGGCGAAATCATGGGTCCGTCTCCATTGATGAGAGCCTGAGTTGGAATTTATACATCTCATGCGTGGCGTAGGTGTGTTCGGCTAGATTCCGGCGAGATACTGATCGTATGGAATTTTGGAACACATACTTTAGGGTTGCCGAGCCCGCGAATCCCGATGATGTCACCCAAACTCTGTGGAACGACGAGGCACAGATCAAGGCGTACTATGCCCAAGATGATAAGTATCAGGCCGCGGTTATGGAACAGTACCAGCTTTACGTCGAGATGGCCGATCGCGTTTCTATTCGCCGAGGTCTCGCGAATACGTTTTTCCTGACCTTGAATACGGCGATCATTGCTCTGGTTTCCGTATTCTGGAAGGATCGTCCAGAAGGGCTCCCAGCTTGGTATCTACTACCGGCGCTGCTGCTCACTCTGGGGCTGTGCTTTGCATGGTTCTGGTTGGTTCGCTCTTATAGGCAACTTAACTCGGGTAAGTTCGCTGTTATCGGTGCTCTGGAACGTCGACTACCAGCTTCACCTTGGTGGAACGGAGAGTGGAAGGCGCTGCGCGGCGAAGAGAGGGAGAAATCAACCTACTGGGCATTCACTCACCTCGAGGTCTGGGTCCCGTTGCTATTCGGGCTGGCCTACATCTTCGGTGCGAGCGTGGTAATCATCACGAGTATCTGATTTAGGCGAACGCACTCAGGAATCCGGATAGATCGGTTGGCTTGCGGGCTACGCTAACGAGCAGTGGTCTTGATGACACCGAGTTGATCGACCGAACGCATTGAGTGCTGGTTCAGATCCGCGTTGAAGCCTGCGAGGACCTTTAGATCCGGCGAGTACTTCTCCACCCCGGCTCACCGCCCGCGATGTGTAGGGATGGTCCATGCGGTGTCGGCGATGGTGAACGCGTCCCGGGCATCCTGGGTGGAGGTCCGCGGATTTCCGCATAGCTAGACCCGGCAGATAAGCCTCTTCGCGGACGCAGTCTCTGGCCTCCGCGATCGGCAGCGCCCCGGAAAACCGTAACTTACGAAGACTGTTTCGGAGAACTTCAGAGGGCGCCCTTGCAGAGGAACGCGAGCTCATTGTTCAGTCTGACGATTGAGCGAACGTAGTCGTCGAAGGTGCCAAGGGGTAGGGTCCATGTGCCATGGGCGATCTGAGTTCGAATTTTGAAGGCCTGAGTTAGCGAATCCGCAAATTGAGGCGTAAAGAGGCCCTCAGAAACCAATAACTTCACTTGCTCTCGGAAATTGAAACGAAGCCTTGTGCTTGTCGGGGCTTGCAGTTCAGAGAGATATCGGGTGGATTTTTCGATCTCGCCCCAGATCCGCATAATTTTCCCAATAGTCAGATCGTCCAGACTGTCTTCGCTCGGGTCGGGGGATGTCCGGTTGGTGCCGTCGATATTGGACGTCTGCACGGCATCTTCGACTCGTTCGCTCAGTTCGGAAACGAACTCAGCCAGTTCCAATGAAGTCCCTGGGGCGCTAACCTTCTTCACTCGCTTGACGGCCGACGCGATGTTCGTGATGAACTCTCCGAGCTGGGTCCGGAACATCAGAATTGCAGCGATGGCAATCCCCGGCCACACCAAAACCTTGATGTACTCCAGTACGAGTTCTGCAACGTCCACGATTCCCCTATATTGTCACCTACTGCCTTCTTCGGCAGTCTAGATGACCATAGCGTAGGACGTTGAACGTGAGCGTGGTCCCTCCCAGAAGGCTGTGGAAGCTTCTGGGATGGTTCGGATGACCTCGCGCGGCATTTCCGTAGCGATTGCCGAGTTGGTGGTCAGATCGTCGAGGTATCTAACCCTGAAGGAAGCGGAAGTCGCAGCCCTCGTCCGCCTGGGTTACCTCAGTGACAAACAGCTTCCGATAGCCACGCTCCGGGACAACCGGCGCTGCCGGGCCCATAGCCTCCTCACGCTGGGCCAGCTCCGCATCCGACACCTCCAACTGGATCAGGCGACGGCTCACACTCAATGTGATCGTGTCCCCGGTCTGCACCAGTCGCAGTGGCCCGCCTACTGCTGTCTCAGGCGTTACATGGAGCACCACTGCGCCGGCTGCGGTGCCGGACATCCTGCCGTCCGAGATGCGCACCATGTCGCGGACACCCTGGGAAGCGAGCTTCTTCGGGATGGGTAGGTATCCGGCTTCGGGCATGCCGGGTGCTCCGACCGGTCCAATGTTCTTCAACACCAGGACCGAATCGGCGGTGACGTCCAGATCGGGATCATCGATCCGCGCCGCAAGATCCGCCGTATTCTCGAACACCACGGCAGGACCGGTGTGCTCCAGCAGTGCCGGCGATACTGCCGCCTGCTTGATGATCGCCCCACCCGGAGCCAGGTTCCCGCGAAGGAACGCGAGGCTTCCCTCCGGATACACCGGGTTGGAGAGTGGTCGGATGATGTCCTGCGGAAAGCCGGGGCCGGCGTCGTCAATCTCGTCACCGAGCGTCCTGCCCGTCACCGTCGGCACCTCCCGGTGTATCAGCGACCCCAGCTCCCGCAGCACTGCGGGAACGCCGCCGGCACGATGGAAATCCTCCATGTAGTACTTCCCGGAGGGTTTGAGATCCACCAGGACCGGCGTCTCAGTGCTCATCCGGTCCAGCTGCTCCAGCGACAACCGGATGCCCAACCGACCTGCCACTGCGGTCAGGTGAATGATCGCGTTCGTCGAGCCACCGATGGCGAGCAGCACCCGCAGCCCATTCTCGAATGACTCCTGGGTGAGGATGGTGTCCATCTTCGTGCCAGCCGCCGCCAGGGCAACAGCCTGCGTCCCGGTCGCCTCAGCGATCCGCACCCGGTCGGCCGTGACCGCGGGAGCCGACGCCGATCCCGGCATCGCGATGCCCATCGCCTCGGTCAGGCAGGCCATGGTGCTGGCCGTGCCCATCACCGAGCACGTGCCGACGCTGCCGACCAGCCGCGAGTTCACGTCGTCGATCTCTGGTTTGGAAATCTCCCCGCCCCGGAACTTGCCCCAGAACGACCGGCAGTCCGTGCACGCACCGACCCGCTCGCCCCGGTAGCCGCCGGGCAGCATTGAGCCGGTCACCAGCGAAATCGCCGGTACCCCGGCTGACGCGGCACCCATCAGCTGGGCGGGGACGGTTTTGTCGCAGCCGCCGATCAGCACGACGGCGTCCATCGGTTGGGCCCGGATCATCTCCTCGGTGTCCATCGACATCAGGTTCCGCAGGAACATGCTGGTGGGCTGCGAAAAGCTCTCGTGGATGGAGATTGTGGGGAAGTCCACCGGCAGCCCGCCGGCGAGCATCACCCCACGCTTCACCGCCTCCAGCAGCGCCGGCATGTTGCCATGGCACGGGTTGAAGCCGCTGCCCGTGTTGATGATCCCGATCACCGGCCGGTCGAGGGCGTCGTCGGAATACCCGGCACCCTTGATGAACGCCTTCCGCAGGAACAGCGAGAACTCGGCGTCCCCGTAGTTGGTCAGACCCTTGCGGATGCCGGTGGCGGGAATACCGCCGGGAGCTGAAGACGCGCGGGCAGCGGCTTCACTCACCGGAACGCGGGGACGCCGGTGATGTGGTTGCCCAGGATCAGGGTGTGCACCTCGTCGGTACCCTCATAGGTCCTGACGCTCTCCAGGTTGTTCGCGTGCCGCAGCGGCGAGTAATCGAGGGTGACGCCATTGCCGCCGAGCATCGCCCGCGCCTCACGGCAGATCGCAATCGCCTCGCGGCAGTTGTTCAGCTTGCCCACCGAGATCTGGTACGGCTGCAGGGTCCCGGCATCCTTCAACCGGCCCAGCTGCAACGCGAGCAGCGTTCCCTTGTTGATTTCCAACGCCATGTTCACCAGCTTCTCCTGCGTCAGCTGGTACCCGGACAGCGGCTTCCCAAACTGCAGACGCTCCTGCGAGTAGGCCAGCGCCGTGAGGTAGCTATCGCGGGCAGCACCCATGGCGCCCCAGATGATGCCGTACCGGGCTTCATTCAGGCACTCGAACGGGCCGCGCAGTCCCTTGGCGTTCGGGAGCATCGCGCTCTCCGGCAACCGGATGTCCGTCAGGGTGATGTCGCACTGGATGGACGCCCGCATGGAGAGCTTCTGCTTGATCGGCGTCGCCACGAACCCCGGGCTGTCGGTCGGCACCACGAAGCCGCGGACGCCGTCGTCGGTCATCGCCCAGATGATGGCGAGCTTTGCCACCGAAGCCAGGCCGATCCAGCGCTTGGCACCGTTGAGGATCCAGTCGGACCCGTCGCGCTTCGCGAAGGTCTGCATCGCGCCGGGATCAGACCCGGCAGTCGGCTCGGTCAGCCCGAACGCGCCGATCGCGGTCCCGGCAGCCATCTGCGGCAGCCACTCGGTCTTCTGCTCCTCCGAGCCGTGCTTGTAGATGGCGCTCATCGCCAGCGAGCCCTGCACCGACACGAAGGTCCGCAGACCCGAATCGCCAGCCTCCAGCTCCATCGCCGCCAGCCCGTACTCCACCGACGATTTTCCGGGGCAGCCGTAGCCCTTGAGGTGCATGCCGAGCAGGCCCAGCTCGGCCATCTGCGGGACGATCTCCATCGGGAAGACGGCGTCGTCGTACCACTGGGCGATGTTCGGCTTGATCTCGGTGTCCACGAAGGACCGCACGGTCTCCCGCAGGGTGATTTCCTCAGGGGAGAGGAGCGTGTCAATGCCGATCAGGTCTGACATGTCAGTCATGGTTCTGCTTTCAATGGTTGAGGAGGTCACTGGGGATCCTGCTTTCACTGTAGGTGGTGGAGTGCGGGAATGGCGGGGAGGTCAAAGGCGGCGCCATTGTGCTCGCCGAGGAGGGGTGGCGGGCGCCGGTACCGGGCGGGAGTCCCAGACAGGTGAATGGGGTTGGCGACCTGCTGGCTGGTTCGTGACCCGTCAGCATTGGCAATCTCGACGACGGGGGCGAGACCCAGCGTGTCCGCCAGTTCCAGCGCCTCGACAATCGAGTTCACCTTCCCGGCGGGCACACCGGCGATACTGAGCAGCTCCGACCAGTCAGCGGCGGACTTCGAGCCCAGCTGCTCTTCCAGCAGGGACTTCAGGACCACCCGGTTGGCCACCCGGTTCGAGTTCCCGGCGAACCGTTCATCGCCGGCGAGCTCGGGCACGCCGAGCACCCGGACCAGTCCGGCAAACTGCTTATCAGTCCCGACGGCGACGGCCAGCGGACCATCGGCGGTTCGCAGCGTCTCATACGGCGCGATGCTCGGGTGCGCGTTGCCCATCCGCTGCGGCGATTCACCGGTGGCCAGGGTGCTCGACGCCTGGTTCACCAGCCCCGACAGCAGTGACGACAACAGGTTCACATCCACCCGCTGACCCACCCCGGTCTGCTCCAGCGACCGCAGGGCGGCGAGGACCCCGACGACGGCGTTCTGCCCGGTCACCACGTCCACCAGTGCGACGCCGACCTTGCTCGGCTCGGAATCCAGCCCACCGGTGACGCTCATCAGCCCGCCGACAGCCTGCACCAGCAGGTCATAGCCCGGCAGGTGCGCGCCGGCGGCGCTCCCAAACCCGGTGATGGAGCAGTAGATCAGGTCCGGCCGGCGGTCCTTGAGGGACTCGTAGTCCAGCCCGAACCGCTCCATGATGCCGGGCCGGAAGTTCTCAATCACGACGTCGGCCGTCAACGCGATCTCCAGCGCCGTCGCCTGGCCCTCTTCAGTGGTCAGATCGCAGACCACCGAGCGCTTGTTGCGGTTCACGCTGGAAAAATAGGTGCCTACCCCGTACTCGTCCACGGGAGGAGTCCAGCTGCGGGTGTCGTCACCGGAGGGGCTTTCCACCTTGATGACGTCGGCCCCGAAATCGGCCAGCATCATCGAGGCGAACGGTCCGGCGAGCACCCGGGAGAAGTCGGCTACCTTGATGCCGTCCAGGGGTCCCGCCGGGAACCCGTCGTCGGAGGGGCTACTCATGACCGCCATGGCCTTCCTGATGAACGCTGTCTTCCCGACCAGAGCCAGCTTCCTGGTCGACCACCGGGTTGCTGAGCACACCGACGCCCGGGACGCGGCACTCCGCCACGTCGCCCGCCCTGATGTGCACGGCGCCGGGGGTGCCGGTGGAGATGATGTCGCCCGGGTAGAGCGGCATCACCTTGCTGTGGAAGCTGACCAGGTACTCGGGGGAGTACCTCATGTTGCCCACCACGTTGCTGCGGTGCACCTCGCCGTTGATCACGGTGGACACCTCGACGGCGGCCAGCGACCCGGCGTCGTCGGCCACCTCTGCCAGGGGCACGATCTCCGGCCCGAAGGAGAAGAAGCTGGGGAAGTTTTTGGACCGGGTGAGGAACCGGGGGTTCTTCTCCAGGATGTCCTCGGCCGTTTGGTCCAGCAGGGTCACGACGCCGGCCACGTAGGACAGTGCATCCTCCGGTTCCACGTCGCGGCAGTAGCTGCCGATGACGAGGCCCAGCTCGGCCTCGGCGGTGGTGCGCACGCTCTGGTTCGGGATGGTGATGTTTTCGCCCGGCCCGATGATGGTGTGGTCGCCCTTGATGAACGACGCCGGCTCGTCCGGGACGCCCTCGGACAGGTCGGACGCGTGCTCCACATAGTTCAGGCCGATGCCCCACAGCATTCGGGGATGCCGGTACGGGGCGCCGAAGGTCACCGAGCCGCGGTCACGGAACACCGCGTTGTCCGCCGACTCGGCGAAGGACTCCAGCTTCCCGAGCGAATCGGTGGCCAGCAGCTCCAACAGGTCACCGGTGAAGCCTGGAATGAGATCGCGCACCAGCGCGACACCGCGCTCGGGGTGGATCACTGCGGCGAGTTCGTCGCCGCCTTCGCGGACTGAGGCCAGATGCATGGTCAGCGCTTCTTTCTGTTCAGAGTCGAGAGATACAGAGTCAAGAGATACAGAATCGAGAGGGTCACGAAAGGTCAGGAACAGCGATGGCTAGTACGCGCGGACCAGGCCGCCGTCGCAGCGGATCTGTTCGCCTGTCACGTAGGCGGCGGGGACGCTGGCGAGGAACGCGACGACGGCGCCGAACTCCTCGGGAGCACCGTACCGGCCGGCGGGGATGGTCTTTTCCGACGCGGCGCGGGCCTCGTCGGGGGTGCTGCCGGTCCGCTTGGCCGCCGCGGCGTCGAGCGACGCCACCCGGTCCGTGTCGATCCGGCCCGGGAGCACCATGTTCACGGTGACGCCGTCGGCCGCCACTTCGGCGGCGAGCGTCTTGAGGTAGCCGGCCAGCCCGGCCCGGCCGATATTGGAGAGTGCCAGGTTGGGCAGCGGCTGCTGGACACCGCTGGACCCGACCGCAACGATCCGGCCCCAGCCGCGCTCGCGCATGCCGGGCAGCACCAGGTTGGTCAGGCGCATGTGCTGCAGCAGCAGCTGGTGTACGGCGGCGAGGGCTTGCTCGTCGCTGACGTCCGCTGCACCCCCGGGAGGCGGGCCGCCGCTGTTGAGGATCAGCACGTCGATCGGCCCGAAAGCCTTCCCGGCGGCCTCGACCAGCGCGGCGGGGGCGCCGTCGTCGGTCAGGTCCATGGCGATTCCGACGGCGGAGGGCAGCCGGGCCGCTTCGGCCTGCACCACGTCCTCGCGGCGGGCGACGAGGACCACGTTGGCTCCTTCCTCGGCCAGCGCCTGGGCAATGGCCAGGCCGATGCCCGAGCTCGCGCCCGGCACCAGTACATTCTTCCCCTTGAGTCCGGTATCCATCAGGCAATCTCCTTCACAGCAGCAAGGTGGGCGTCAATCATGTCGGCAAGCGCCGGCGGCAACGTGGGGGAGGGCGGGCGCACCGCGGCGTCGGCGATGATGCCGCGGCGGCGCAGAATCTCCTTGCGGACGGCTAGCCCAATCCCGGGCTGACCCTCGAAGTTCGCCAGCGGCAGCCACGGGGCAAACGCTGCGCGGGCCGCCGGGAAACCGCCGTCGGCGAACGCGGCCAGCGCCGCCTGCAGCCCTTCCGGGTGGGAGAAGCCGGTCATAGCGCCCGCGGCGCCGGCGGCCAGCTCATCGAGCAGCCCGACGCCGCCCAGTCCACCGAACACCGGCACCGTGGTGGCGGCGGTGAGCGCGGCGATGGGGACGGCCGTCGGCGGCGCTTCGGACTTCACGGCGCTGATGAACGGACACAGCTCCAGGACCTTGAGGATCTGCGCGGCGCTGATCTTCACACCGGAGGCCACCGGGTAGTCCTGCAGCACAATCCCGGCGCCCGTGTCAGCGGGGATGACCTCGTTGATTGCCGAGAGATGGAAGGCGAGCAGCTCGGGGTTGGCGCTGTTCGCCTGCACCATTAGTGCACCCAGGTTGCTGCCAGCCGCGGCGACGGCGGTGCGTGCCTGCTCGACGGCGACCGCCGTCGACCGTGCCGACAGGCCGACCACCAGCGGGGTGTTTCCGGCCTCCTCGGCGACGGTCTGAACGATCAGGGTCTGTTCGGCGGTGTCCAGGGTGACGCCTTCACCAAACACGCCGAGGACCACCATGCCGGTGGCGTTCAGCCCGGTGTAGAGGCGGACCTCGCTGCGGAGCGACTCGGTGTCGACGGCGAAGTCACCGCCGTGGAAGGGGGTGGCGAGCACGCCCCAGAGGCCTCGGGCGAGCGGGGAGACGGGGGAGTTGGGTGAAGGGTTTGTAGTCACAGGGACGAAGTGTCCTTTCGGTCGGAGCTGTTCTCGAGTGCCAGCGAGACAATGTGCTCGGCGATGGCAAGTGAAGAGGTGGCGGCGGGGGAGGGCGCATTCCTGACGGACAGCACCGAGCCCTGCCGGGTGATCCGGAAATCGTCGACCAGCGAACCGTCGCGGGTCAGCGCCTGGGCGCGGATGCCGCGGGGGCCGGGGACGACGTCGTCGGCGGTGATCTCGGGGACGTACTTGCGGGCCTCCGCGATGAATCGGCGCTTGCTCAGCGACCCGAGCATCTCGGCGGCACCGGTACGCCAGTGCTGCTTCGCGAAGGACCGGAAGCCCGAGTACATCACGGCGTCCTTGAGGTCGCGGAGCGAGATGGTGGACCACTTGTAGCCTTCGCGGGCCAGGGCGAGCACCGCGTTGGGGCCCACCATCACCTCGCCGTCGGTGGTCGGGGTCAAGTGCACGCCGAGGAACGGGTACCGGGGATCCGGCACCGGGTAAACCAGTCCGCGGACCAGGTGCTTGCGTTCCGGGCGGAGCAGATAGTATTCGCCGCGGAAGGGCACAATCTTGGGGTCGTCGTCGTCGCCGGCGAGCTTCGCCACCCGGTCCGCCTGCAGACCGGCGCAGACGATCACCGTGTCGTAGGCGTCGGACGTTTCGATGCCGCGATGCTTGCCCGTAACCACCGTTTGCCCGGCGCGTTCGGTCAGACCGGTGACCTCGAAGTTGGTGTGGACAGTGCCACCGGCGGCCTCCACATCCATGGCGAGAGAACGGGTGATGGCGCCGTAGTCGACGATCGCGGTGTGGGGCGAGTGTAGCCCCGAGGTGCCCTTGACATGGGGTTCGAGTTCCAGCAGTTCGGCCTGGTTGATGATGCGGACACCGGGTACCCCGTTGGCGCCGGCACGCTCCATGATGTCGCCGAGCCGGCCCTCCTCGACGGGATTGCGGGCGACGAGCACCTTGCCGCACTCGTCGTAGGGCAGGCCCTTCTCTTCGCAATACTCCTTGAGCATTTCCACGCCCTGCCGGCAGAGCCGTGCCTTCAGCGATCCGGGCGTGTAGTACAGCCCGGCGTGCACCACGCCGGAGTTCCGGCCGGTCTGGTGCCCGGCGAGGATGGGCTCCTTCTCCAGCACGGTGACCTCGGCGTCGGGCTGGACCTGCAGCAGCCGGCGGGCGACGGCGGCACCAACAATGCCACCTCCCACCACTGCAAAACGCATGGGTGTCATCTCTTCTCCTCCATGGGGGTCAGGGTGTGGTCTGGTTCTCCGGCAGCGGTATCCGAGGCTTCGGCAGCTGACGTTTCGGCAGCGGTCAGTGCCCGCGACCGGCGGATCATCCGCCGCGCCACCGTGAAGGTCACGGCGGCCAGTGCGGCGACGACGGCGGCCGCCAGCCAGGCAGTGTCATACGAGGTGGCGGCGGTCAGCAGTCCAAACAACAGCGGACCAGCTGCGGCACCGAGGGACAGGCCGGTCTGGATCACCCCGGTGGCGGTGGCAGCGTTGGCCCGGTTGTCCCGAACCACGGCGAAGTGCACCAGACCGGGCCAGGTCCACCCGGCGCCGTAGGCCAGCAGCGCCCCGACCACGAACAGTAGGGAACTGGTGCCCAGGGCGAGCAGCAGGTACCCGATCACGCCGAGGGCCAGCAGGTTGGTGATCAGCACCAGTGGACTGCGGTGCGGATACCTGTCCATGGCGAGGCCCAGCATAATCCGGATCACCAGTCCCAGCAGCGCTGCGCCAGCGAACAACAGGCCAGCGGTTCCGGGTGCCATCCCGGACTGCACCGCCGAGTCCACGAGGAAGACGCCCAGCGACGTGGCCGCCGCTGCCGCGAGCCCGGCGCCCACGCTCAGCATCACCAGGCCACCCCTGGGAGTGCCGCGGTCAGCCTTCGGGGCTTCCCCGTGCTGGGTCGGACGGGTCCCGGGTGCGCTAAAGAAGGCCCAGACCGCGATAGCAATGGCCATCAGCGAGCCGAGCAGGAACGCGTACCGCCAGCCCACGGCGAGGGCAATCACCGGGACGGCGATCCCGGCGATCATCGAAGCCGCCGGAATGGACGACTGCTTGACGCCGAACGCCAACCCCAACCGGTTCGGATTGACCGCCCGGGAGATGCCCAGGTTCGCCGACGGCTGGGCCATGGCGTTGGCCAGCCCGCCGACAAACAGGGCGACGATCAGCAGCGCGAATGTCGGGGCCAGACCGGCACCGGCCAGCGCGACGGCGGCGAGGGTGGCCGACGCGACCATGCCCTTCGCCGCACCAATCCGCTGTACCAGCCCGCCGAGCGGGCGGGCCAGCACACCGGACACGGTGAACAGGGTGGCGGCTGCCATCCCCATTTCGGCCGGACCGATGTTCAGATCCCCGCGGATCTGCACCGCCAACGCACCCAGCAGGAAGGCAGGAAGCACCCCTGTGGTGGTGACGGAGACGGCCTGCAGCATGGTGACTGCTGCATGCGTCGACGGTGCTGTGGTCATGAAGCGGTGGGATCCGTTGTCTTCGTTGAGGCGGTGTTCGACGCCGGCGAGGACGGTGACCCTGACGACGGCGACCCTGACGAGGATGACGACTGCGCGCGGTGCGCCCCGCGCCCCGAGGAGGCGGCCGACGTCGTACCGGTTGAGGTGGCCTTGGCTTCTGCACCCTCAACCGTGTCAGCAGTACCAGTAGTACCAGCCGAATGGGGAGTACCGGCGTCCGCGACGGGTGGGTCGGTGTCCGGATCGTACGGATGCCGTTTCCGTCCGATCAGGTGCACCACCACGCCGACGGCAATGATTGCGACGCCGATCCCGATGTACAACGGGTCAAGGGTGAGCAGCGGCAGGGAACCGATGGCCAGGATGACCCGTTCCGGCCAGCGTGCCGGTCCGAGCAGCCAGCCGCCCGTGGAGACCGCGAGCGACGCCACCGCGAGGAGCGACACCGAGAAGGCGAGCGCAACGGTGGCGACGCCGCCCTGGAGCAACAGACCCACGCCCGAGCCGGAAAGGACGAAGATGAACGGCACCAGGAAGGCGGACAGGGTGTAACGCCAGGTGAGCCACATGGTCTTGATCGGCTTGCCGCCGGTAATAGCGGACGCAGCGAACGGGGAAAGCGCCGTTGGAGGCGACACCTCGCTGAGCACCGAGTAGTAGAAGATGAACATCGCGGCGGCGAAGGGTGCCACTCCCACATCCTGCAGGGCGGGCCCGATGATCACCCAGGAGATGATGAAGCTCGCGGTGACCGGGACGGCCAGGCCGAGCAGGATCACGGCGGTGGCCGAGAAGATCGCGGTGAGCAGCAGGCTGCCGCCGGCGAAGTCGACGATGATGCTGGCGAGTTTGAGGCCGAGGCCGGTGAGGGTCATGATGCCGACGATCAGGCCCGCCGCAGCCATCACGGGGATGACGGAGAGGGCGCCGGTGGCGCCGGTAGCCAGTGCGTCGAAGATCTTCTTCGGAGTCATCCACGACTCACGGTCGAAGAAGCTCAGCACGAAGGCGAGCACGGTCGCGAAAACCACGGCACGGAACGGCGTCATGCCCATGGCCATGAACACCACGATGGCGAGCAGCGAGCTGAAGTGGTAGCCGAAGCGCAGCAGGAGCTTGCCCACGGGCTTGTGGTCCATGACGACGGCCTTGGTCTTGAACCGTCGGGCGTCCATTTCGATGGCGAGAATGATGCCGAAGTAATAGAGGAGGGTGGGGATGGTCGCCCAGATCAGCACCTCAAGATAGGACACTCCGAGGAGAGCGGCAATGATGAACGCCGCTGCACCGAGGGTCGGAGGGGACATGATCGCGCCGATACCAGCGGCGGCGAGGATGCCACCGCCGTGTTCCTTCGGATAACCGGCCTTCCGCAGCAGCGGCCAGGAGATGCCGCCGAGGGTCACGGTGGTGGCGACGCCCGAGCCGGAGACGGTACCAAGCAGGAAGCCGGCGAGGGTGACGGTCCGGCCGGGGCCGGACTTGGACTGGCCGAACGCCGAGAAGGAGAGGTCAATGAAGAACTTCGTGGCACCCGAAGCGCCCAGGACCGCACCGTAAATGGTGAACAGGATGATGTAGGTGGCGGCGACGTCAGTGGGCACGCCGAAGATCCCCTGCGTCCCCATCACGTTGTGGCCCACCAGGCGGATCCAGTCGAAGGACGAGGTGGTGAACGGAGCGGGGAAGAGCGGGCCCCAGTAGGCGTAGGCGAAGAACCCCAGCACCACCAGTGGCACCAGGATGCCGACGGTGCGCCTGGCTGCCTCAAGGACCACCAGGATGGCGATGACGCCCATGATCAGGTCGAGGTAGGTCGGCACGATGGCCCGGCGGAAGAACGGGTCCCAGTCGGAAATGATGTAGGCGAACGGGACGATGGCGACGGCGGCGAGCACCCAGTCGAGCAGATGCGGATTGTCGGACTTGCCTGCATCCTTGGCCTTCGCCGACCGGCCCCACCCCCGGTATACGAGGAACGTCAGGGACAGCCCGATCATCAGGAACGCGGGCAGGTAGAACTGGGTCGCCATCGGGTTGAACACCCAGTACAGCGCGAACAGGGAAAGCCCAGCGCCGCCAATCTTGACCACCAGAGCCGGAATTCCGGTCAGCTGCCGGGAAGGCTTCTCCGCCTCAAACTCGGCGATCAGCGCGTCTTCATCGATCTCGTCGCTGCGGTCGATTGGGTTGACCTGCGCATCGTCAGGTATTCGAGCCTCGTCGCGACGGCTCGGATCGAGCGTCTCGCTCGGGGTGGGGCGGTGCGGCGTGCCGGCTTTGAGGGCGCCGTCGCCGTCAATTCGCTCGGTCATGGGGTCTCCTTGATGTCTAGCAGGATGAAGGGCTGATCGTCGTCGACCAGGGACCACAGCGAAACGGGCGCTGCTCCGGGCAGGTGGAGGGTGCGTTCACCGAGGTCGGTGGCGGCAATGGAAAGGTCGTTGAAGACGGCGGGGTGCTCCGGGTCGGGGTCGACCACGTACTTCCGCCGGTCGGTGGGGTCCGCGGGGGTGGGGGCGCCGGGGACGCCGTAATATTCCTCGAGCACCGCGAGCTGGTCGGCGGCGATCTGGTCAAGCCGGAAACTGCCGTCGGGGAGGACCGTGTAGCGTTCCTCTGCGAGCGTTCCGTAGAGCGAGTTGCGGTAGCTGACCGCGAAGGTGTCGCCGGGCAGGGCCACCGTGGCCAGCCCGCCGTCGTCGTTGGTGATCACGATGCTGCGCCTGGAATCGTCCTGGCCGGACGCATCCTGGGCAGCAACCGCGAACGCCCCACCGCCCAGCGTGCCAAGGCACACCAGGACGGCGACGACGACGGCGGGCTTGCGCATCAGTGGTTAGCCTGCATTTTCGTCGAAGTACCTCTGGGCGCCGGGGCAGGTGTCGACGTAGGCGATGTCGCCGGCGGTGGCGGCATCCAGTTCTACGGCGGCGGGGTGCACCTGGGTCAGGGCTTCAACGTTGTCGAAGATCGCCGCGGTGATGTTGTACTGCAGCTCCTCGTCCATGGTGGGGCTGGCGACGAGGATGTTCGGCGACGCGATGGCGGAGACCGCTTCGGTCTGGCCCTCGTAGGTGTCGGCGGGGATCTCTTCCTCTACGTAGTACTCGCCGTATTCGGTGGCGAGCTGCTCGGCATACTCACCGATGTTGAGGAGGCTCATGTCGCCGTCGCTGGCGAGGTCGATCAGCGCGCCGGTGGGTAGACCGCCGGACCAGAAGCCCGCGTCGATGGTGCCGTCGCGCAGGGCGGCGACGGTCTCAGCGGCCCCGAGCTGGCGGCGTTCAAAACCCGACTCGGGGTCGATACCGGCGGCTTCGAGGATACGCAGGGCGGCAACCTCGGTGGCGGACCCGGGAGCGCCGACCGAGACGACCTTGCCTTCCATGTCGGCGACACCCTCGATGCCGGTGCCGTCAACGGTGACGGCCTGCATGAAGTTGTTGTAGGTGTTGCCGAGTGAGCAGATCTCGATGGCGTTGCCGTCGAAGTCGTTGACACCCTCGACGGCGTCGGAGACGACGTCGCCAACGGCGAAGGCCAGCTGGGCTGCACCGTTCTCGATCAGGAGCATGTTGTCCACGGAGGCGTTGGTCTCCTGGACGGTGGCGTCGTAGCCCTCGATGTTGTCGCGGATCATGGTGGCGAAACCGCCGCCGAGGGGGTAATAGACGCCGCCCGTGCCGCCTGTGGCGATGGAGAGGGTGCCGCCGTCGGCGCCGCCACTGGCGTCACCGCCGCCGCTTCCGCCGCCGCTGGTATCGGGGCTTCCGCAGGCGGACAGGAATAGCGCGGGGATGGTCAGTGCGGCTGCGGCAAGCCGTACCCTGCGACGGTGCAGAGGTGAGGTTGTCATGGGTGTTCTCCCTTAGTGGTGGTGGTGAGTAAATGAGGTTGGCTAGTGGGGGTGGACTCGGTGTCTGCCGGTGGGCTGTCCGGTGCCGGGGTTACCGGCGTGTTTGCAGGTGGCGCGCTGGCAACGGGTGCCTCGACGGCGCCCGCCGCGAGCAGGCCGGACAGCGCCCGGTAGTAGCCCACCAGGACGGACAGCTCGGTAACGCCCGAGTGGCCGTGCTGGGTGAGGGCGGCGGCGTGGTCTTTGGCGGAGACGGTCCGGCCGTTCAGCAGGGCTGCGGTGAAGGTCAGGGCCGAGCGTTCGTCGTCGGGCAGGCCCGCGGGGACAAACCCGCCGCGCAGGCTTTCCAGCTCGTCGGGCGTGATGCCGACGGTGAGGGCGACCCGGCTGTGGGCGTACCACTCGTAGGTCGAGGCGCGCTCGGCGGCGACCGCGCAGATCACCAATTCGCGGGTCCGGTTGGATAGTTCCCCGCCGAACCGCAGTGCCGCGCCCAGCGCCTGGACGGCGTGGCCGATCTGCGGTGCGTAGAGCAGGGCGTTGAAGGGACCGGCGAGGTGGCCGTCGTCGTCGACCACCAGGAACGGACCGCCCGCCCGGGGCGGGCCGGCGATGGTGTTGTAGAGGGCCAATTGATCGTCGTCGAGGGCGTCGGGAGCCAGCAGCGGGAAGCGGCCGCCGTGCGCCTTCTCGGCCGGCAGCGAATCAGCCGGCCGGGCCCCGGTCTGAGGGGTCTCGGTCTGCAGCTCAACCTCCGGTTGGTTAGACAAGGGTCCGCCCACCATCGACGTAGAGCACATGACCGGTGACGAACGCCGCCTGACGGGAGGCGAGGAACAGGGCCGGGCCGGTGAGGTCGCCGGTCGAGCCCAGCCGCCCCGCCGGGACCAGGGAGGTGTAGTGCTCGCGGACGCCCGGCTTGTCCAGGTGTCCGCGGGTCAGGTCGGTCTCCACATAGCCGGGGGCGACGGCGTTCACGGTTACCCCGGAAGATGCCCATTCGCGGGCCATCACGCGGATCAGCTGGTTCAGCCCGCCCTTGCTGGCGGCGTAGGGGCCGTGGTCCGGGTGGGCGAGGAGACTCGACACCGAGGAGCAATACACCTGGCGGCCGTACCCGGCGGCCACCATCAGCTTCCCGGCAGCCCGGCCCAGGCGGAAGGCGCTGGTGAGATTGACGGTGATCATGCGGTCCCAGTCATCGTCGGTGGTGTCGAGGATGGGGACCCGGTGGTTGACGCCTACCGCGTGCATCAGCACGTCGAGGCCGCCGAGTTCGGCGGCGGCGCGGGCGACGGCGTCCTCGCACCCGGCGGTGGATGACAGGTCGATCTCGAGCGCCTGCACCCGCGGGTCCAGGGCCGCCAGGCCAGTCGGGTTGACGTCTGCGACCAGCACGCGTGCCCCTGCGTCGGCGAAGGCTTCGGCCACTGCGCTGCCGATTCCGCCGGCACCGGCAACCAGGACCCGCTGACCGTCCAGGCCGAGCCAGTCACTCATGAAGGTCATCCCCGCCAACGTTCTCCCCGGGCTGCGGCGCACACCACTTGGGTACCCGGGGCAACAAGGGGGAAGGCAGTAGAGATTTGCTCGGCGGTGACCAGATCATTTGGATACTGTATCCAATTAATTCACAAAGTGTAACGCCGGTCACAAATATTACGTGAGGTGGGTCACCTGGCGTTCAGGAAGGTCCTGAGCGCATCGACCGCGTGGTCGCGGTGTTCGTTGAGGAGGGTGATGACCTGCTCGGCATCGCGGGCGGCGAATGCGTCGATGATGCGGCGGTGTTCATCTTCCACCCGGTGCCGGTTGACTTCGTCACCGTAGTAGACAAACCGGTACGTTTCAGTGGCGTCCCACAGCACCTGGATCAGCTTCTCGAGGCGCGGCATCCGGGCCGCGGTCACCATCAGGAAGTGGAACCGGCGGTTGGCCTCGGTCATGGCCAGCAGGTCACCGGACGCGCTCGCCGTCTCCACCTCCAGTGCTGCAGCGCGCAGCCTGCCGACGACGCCGTCGTCGGACCTCCTGATCGACACCCGGACGGCCTCGGCCTCGAGGATCTCCCGGATGCGGTACACCTCGAGGAGGTCGGTGAGCGAGAGGGTGGCAACCTTGTAGCCGCGGTGCGGGGCGTACACCACCTGGCCTTCGCCCTCCAGCACCTTGAAGGCTTCGCGGAGTGGGACACGGCTGACTCCGAAGCGTTCGGCGAGAGCGTCCTGCCGGAGTGCCTGTCCGGGAAGGAGTTCACCGGCGATGATGGCGCGACGCAGCTGTGCAAGCACAAAAGCGGGGGCGGTGATGGGCCTCCTGGAGTCCGTCTCGGCGTCGTCGATCACGCTACACCGGGGGTCCGCAGGCCATTCTTCACCTGTATAACTCTAGCCGAATACCCCGGGGGCGGATCAGCGGACCCCATTCCGGTGAGGAATCCGGGCCGAGGGGGTCACAGTGGACATTCGATAGGGAAATTCCCGATCGAATGTCCACTGTGCTCACCGCACCGTGGCGAGGATCCGGAGGCTATCGATGATGTCGCCCAGCCTCACCTCGATCCGGCTGTACACCTCGGCGTTGAGCACCATGTCGCCGTCGAAATCGCCTGAGTTCGCGTAGAAGCCCACGGGGTGGTCGCCGCCTGGAAGAACCCGAAGAGTGGCCGCAGCGCGTGTTCGATCACCAGGGCGTGGCGGTCGCTGCCTCCCGTGGCGACCAGGATCACTGGCTTGTTGGTCAGCGCGTACTGGCCCACCAGGTCAAAGAAGTGCTTGAACATGCCCGCGAAGGAACCCCGGTACACGGGGGTGGCGGCGATGAGCAGGTCAGCGGACTCCACGGCCGCGAACTCCTCCTCGTCCGACGCGTCCAGGTCCTCCCGGGACGTGGCCCCGGTGAAGGACGGTCCCAGCTGGTAGACGTTGGTCTGATGGACCTCAATCTCCAGCTTCTGCGCCAGCGAATCGGTGATCAGCCGGACCAGGCCCATCGTTTTGGACCGTTCGGTGGGGCTGCCATTGACGACGACGACGCGCAGCGGCCTGCTCACGCGTTGACCGATTCCCATGAGGCGATTTCGGCGCGGATGACCGGTGCCACCTCGGAGCCCAGGCGTTCGATGGCCTCAAGGTGGGTCCGCAGGGGTACCCCGCCGAAGCCCATCTGGAACACCGCACGGGAGACGCCGTAGAGGTCGTGATAGGTCAGCGGTTTGTCGATGATCTCCTGGGGGCTGCCCACCAGCAGGCCACCGGCTGGCGAAGCCTGGGCCTCGAAAGCGTTCCGCGGCATGTTGAAGCTGGCGCCGCGCTGGTGGTAGTTCTCACCCAGCCCGCGGGTGAAGTAGGGGTAGAAGTCGTCGCGGGCGTTTTGGCTGGTCTTGCCGACCATGCCGTGCGCGTTGAACCTGATCCGCTGGGTGAAGGGGTCGTGCCCGGCAGCTGCGTAGGCCTAGCGGTAAAAAAGTCCACCGGACGTTCAAACTGGGTGATGGGCCCGAGGAGCAGGGCGAGTGCCAGCGGCAATCCCAGCTGTCCGGTGCGGACCGCCGAGGCGGGTGTCCCGCCAACGCCCACCCAGATGGGGAGTTCGCTGACCGGTCGCGGCGCGATATCAGCGTCGATCAGGGGCGCTCGCAGCGTCCCCTGCCAGGAGACGGGGTTCTGGGCACGGATGGCCAGGAGCAGGTCCAGCTTTTCCCGGAACAGGTCGGAGTAGTCGGCCAGGTCGTAGCCGAACAGGGGGAAGGACTCGGTGTAGGAGCCGCGGCCGGCGATGATCTCCGCCCGGCCACCGGAGAGCAGGTCCAGCGTGGCGAAGTTCTGAAACACCCGGGCCGGATCCTAGGAGCTGAGCATCGTGACGCCACTGGTGAGCTGGATGTTCTTCGTGGCCATGGCGGCGGCCGCGAGCACCATGTGGGGGGGCGGAGGCGACGAAGTCCGACCGGTGGTGCTCGCCCACGCCGAAGACGTCGAGGCCCACCTCATCCGCCACCCGGGCCTGTTCGATGGTTTGCGCCATCCGCTCCTGGGGGGAGGGCATGCGTCCGGTGGTGAGATCGGTGGTCAGCTCACCAAAGGTGAGGATGCCAAGTTCGAAAGCCATAGTCGTTTATCGTCCCTTGCTGAGGTTGTGGTCTGTGGGCGCCGCGCGTGCTGTGAGTGCTGTGGCCTGCTCGGTCACCGAATAGGCGTGTCCCCACGAGGTGATGTCCCGGAGGATGGGCAGCAGCGCCAGCCCGGCGACGGTGAGCGAGTAGCGCACCCTGATGGGGCGCCCATCGATCACTTCACGCTGGATGAGGCCGTCTGTTTCGAGCTCACGGAGGCGTTTGGCCAGCATGGTGTCGCCGATCTGGGGGACAAAGCGGCTGACGTCGGCGAAACCGGTGTTCCCTTTGCCGATCGCCTCGATGATGATGCCGCTCCAGCGTCTGCCGATGACGTCCATGGCGGCGACGAACGAGGGGCACGCCCCGCCGTCGGCCTCCGCCTGATGGGCAGGGATGACTGGATCATTCATCGTGCGCTCCCTTCGGTCGTGTACTTCCATTGCGGTAGTAACTACGTCAACTGTAGTGACTACGGATCTATTCCATACCTAGCGCCGTATCTGGTGGCGGTCATGTGCGCCGCCCTGGTGTTCTGTTTCCTTGTCTGAGCTGCCGGCCGGAGTATGAGCTTTTCTCACATGAAGTAATGAGCGGATGCCACTGATCCTTCCTTCGTCGGTGCAGCAGGATCAATGTGTCAGAGAAAAACACCGAGACGAGGACCCGAAATGCAGACACACCAAGCCATCTTTTTGTTTGACGGGGACTGCGGATTCTGCGCCAAGGCCGTTGCCTGGCTCAAGGAACGCGCAGATCCAGCAGTCAGGTTCTCTTCGTGGCAGCAGTTCGATCTTGCCTCGGTGGGCCTCACTGAACTGGACACGGAATCGCAGGCGATTCTGGTGACTGGGGGGAAGGGAAAATTCGAAGGCCACCTGGCTTTCGGTGAGGTGCTGCGCGGCTCCTCAAAGAGGGATGTCCGGCTTCTCGGACGTCTCATCCTGGAACAGCCGTCACGGGAAATTGCTCGCTGGATCTACCTCTGGGTTGCCAAGAACCGGTACCGCCTCTCAGAGGGCGGCCAAAGTTGTTCCGCATCCAAATAATCTGCTCACACCTCACATATTGGAGATGAAATGAACCTCAAGAAAATCACTGCCGTTCCCGTTGCCGCAGCTGTTCTTTTGGCCTTCGGGGCTGCAGCACCAGCGCAGGCTGCACCCGTTGCACCGGCAACGGCGCAGCACCAGCTGGTGGCGTCTGAAGTATTCTCGATCGCCGCTCAGGATGTGACCCGCGAGGACACCGCGGCACCGGCTGCCATCCCGGCTGTCGTTGCCACAGCGTTCGTGTCGGGGGCAGCAGCGGGTGCCGGGAAGGTGGTGGCCGGTTGGGCCGCCAAGAAGGTGATCGGCATCTGGGACACCCAGGACACGGTCCTCGCTGAATCCATGCTCGACTGACGCATTACCGAGGTAGAACGGCCCCGGCCGCGCGATGACGACGCCCGGGCCGTTCTACCGCTCAACCTGGGGGAGACATGAAAATTCGTTCGTACGTTCCGAACTCGGTGAAGCTCACAGCCGGCGGACTGGGGCTGGCGCTCGCCGCTCACTTCACTTTCACCATTCTTCACGTGACGCCGGTCAATCCGCTCAAGGTCGAGCAGGAACGAGTGGTCAACGCGTGGGTACAGCCACTGTTCGTGCAGAACTGGCAACTGTTTGCGCCCGACCCGATCGCCCACGACCAGGGTCTGCTGGTACGGGCCAGGCTCATCGGCGGGACGGGTCCCGCCGAGACCGACTTCGTAGACATCACCACCCCACACCTGCACCACCCCACACCTGCACCAGCGGCATCACAACCTTCTGCCCCAGCGCACCAATTACACCGTCTCAGGCGTCATCCACAAATATCTCGACGCGCGGGAATCAGTGATCGATTCACTTCCAGCAGAGCAACGCGAAGCTGCCCCGTTCAGCCTTAGCTCCAAGGAACTGGACCAGGCGTCAGACACCGACAAATCGGCCTATCTGTCAGCACTGGGCGATCTTCGGGACGCCGCCGTGCATTCCCTGCCACCACAGCAGGGCCAAGTCCAGGAGGTACAGATGCGCCTGGTCACTCACGAATTCCTCAGGTACTCCGACCGGTTCAACCGTGGAGTAGGCGGGATCCTCCATGCCACGACCGAGTGGCAGCCAGTATCGGGAGAGCCACAACCATGAGCACCCAGACAACGACACCAGCCGGGACCAGTGGGGCCCGAGGACGACGGGACTACGGTGACGTGCTGGCGGCCGCATCCACCACTGCCTATGGCCTGATTGGACTGTCTGTCGTCCGGATTGCCTACGGACTGGTGATCCTGGTCGATCTGTTCATCCACCTTCCCGTCCGGGACTCCCTGTGGGGGCCCGGCGCCTGGTATACCACTGCCCACATGGCCCGCGACACCGCGCTGGGATTCTCGCCGTTCATGCTGTCCTCCGAGGCCTGGATGTCCGACCTGGTCTTCTTCGCACTGATGGGCACCGCAGTCCTGTTTGTCCTGGGTTGGCGGACCCGTTGGGTCACCCCGGCCCTACTAGCGCTGGTGTGGGTGCTCCACGAACGCAACCCCTACCTCACCAACGGCGGCGACAACCTGATGAGGATCATCTTGGTGTACCTGGTGTTCGCCAAGCTCAGCGCCTACTTTTCCCTGGACGCGCGGCGCGACCGCAAGAAGGCGATCCAGCAGGCAAACCAGCAGGCGGTCCAGCCGAAAACCGCGCCAGCCGACGCCGGAGCCATGGTGGGCGTGCTGATCCATAACGCGGCCCTGGTGGCCTGCATCGGCCAGCTCTGCGTGCTTTATCTCGCCTCGGGGCTCTACAAAGTCCAGGGCAGCATGTGGTTTGAGGGAACAGCTGTCTACTACATCACCCGTGTTGCCGAATATAACCCGTGGCCCGAAATCACCGCCTTGCTCGCCTACTCGCCTCTCGTGATCACCGTTGCCACCTATTTGGCAATCATCACCCAGGTGGCCTTTCCCTTCACACTGCTGAACAAGCACAGCCGCCACCTGGTGTTCGTCCTTCTTGCCGGGATGCATCTGGGGATCGGCTTCCTGATGGGCCTCCTCGTATTTAGTGCGTTCATGATCGCGACCGATTTGCTGTTGTTCACCGATCAGGAATGGCGCCGCGGGTACGCCCGGTTCCGGGTGTTCCGCACGAAGCTCCGCACACAACTCCGCAGTCGGCACCGTGCCGGTAGAGCACCCACGCCGGAACCTCGCCCCACTGTGCAGACAATACCGCAACTGAGTTTCCAAGGACCGAAGGAAGGATAATCATGAAAACCGCTGTCAGCTGCCGCGACTTGTCCAAGCAGTACCCCCAGCACGTTGCCCTCACCAGCGTCAGTTTCGACGTCGTCCATGGGCGCATCACCGGTCTGCTCGGCCCCAACGGTAGCGGCAAGACCACTACCCTGAAAGCGCTACTGGGGTTGACTACACCCACGTCCGGGCATGCACACATTTATGGGAAGCAGCACAGCGACCTGGTGGACCCCTGGTTCACTGTGGGCGCCTGCATGGACCAGGCAGGGTTCCGGGGGGAGCTGACCGCACCGCAGGCGCTGCGTATTGCAGCCATCCGGATCGGTGCACCAGTGACCAGGGTTCCGGAAGTAATGGAAACCGTCGGCCTGGGGGGAGTGTCGAAACGGATACGTAGCTTCTCCTACGGGATGACGCAGCGGCTTCGGGTTGCTATGGCCATCCTGGGCGACCCCGAACTCCTGATTCTTGACGAGCCGATCAACGGGCTCGATCCGCAGGGCATCCGCTGGCTCCGCACTTTCCTCCGAGCCCACGCCGATAACGGCGGGGCAGTCCTCATCTCCAGCCACCAGCTCAACGAAGCGGAACAGCTTGTTGACGACGTCGTGGTCATCGCCCAGGGTGAGGTGCTCGCAGCGGGCGCAACCGGTGACCTGCTTCGCCCGCATCAGCGGCTGGAGGATTTCTTTTTCTCACTGACCGATCCGCGGCCCGCCGACCGCGCCCTACACGCTACTTTGCCGGAGGAAGTTCGATGAAAACGTTGCTGAGATTCGTGGGTGCAGATCTGCTGCAATTCCGTTACTCCTCAACCACGCTGATCGCCGCAGCGTCAGCCGTGGGGTTCGCCGCCCTGCTGACCGGGATGCTGGTCAGTACCGCTGGTGCCGAGACCGGGATTGACCTTGAGACCGCCTGGGGTCAGGGCGAGGTGCTCGTCGATCCGCTGACGGGTCTCATCCTCCTCGGCTTGTTTGCCTCAGTGTGGGGCAACAGCTACCGCGATCGGTCGGTGACGTGGAGCTATCTGCAGTCACCGCACCGTGGCACAGTCCTCGCAGCACAGCTGATCAGCTCAGCGATAGTCGCCTTTGTGGTCGGTTTGCTGGCGGTGGTAGCCAAGGTGGCTACTCTTCAGGTGATGGCTGGCCCGCCTCCTGCACCCTGGTGGACTGACAACCACGGCCTGCTTGCGGTGGCGGGAGCTGTCGCCACCACCACTGTGCTCGCCGTCGTCGGGACGACGATTGCGGTGCTGACACGGAGCGCCGCACTGGCTGTGGGGGTGGTGTTCGGATGGATCCTTCTGGTGGAGCCGCTGGTGTTGGGCATACTCACCGTGCCTGAAGTTGTCCACCAGGCCTTTCCCGGCTACTCGCTCGGTGTCATTCGGAACGGGCTCGACGACCTGGACGTAGCCAAGGCTGCGGCGCTGATGGTGGGTTATACGGTGGCGCTGGCAGCGGCGGTCTTCGTGGTTCACCGGCGACGCGACCCGGTCCGCTAACAGATGGGTCAGGGAAGATATGCTTCAGTGGTGCCCGCCACCGACAGCATCCCGCAGGAGACAAGGGCTGTTGGTGCGCCGGCTGCCCGGCTGCAGGCGCTGCAGACCTACACCTGGGTGTCCCTGATGGCCCTGACCATCATCAGTGCGTTCCAGGGCCTCTTCGATGTTCCTTTCGACCGGCCGGAATCCTTGATCCACCTTCTGCTCCTGGCCGCAGTACTGATTCAGCAAAGCGCCATCCTCGCCCACCACGGCCACCTGCCGTCCCGCGGCTGGTCCTGCTACTGGTTGCCGCGGCAGCTGACCTCCCTGCCGGTCACCGGCCTATTTTTCCTCGCCGGGATTGCCCTGCTCAGTGCCGGTGGACTCCGCGGCGGCCCGGTCTGGTTGTGGGCGTTACCGGCGTCGGTGACGGCCGCCAACGCCGTCCTGGTACAGGTGCACACCGAGGCAGGCTTCCACGTCGGATTGCACGCCCGGATCATTTCTGTGCTGGCCGGTGTCTCGATTACAACCACTGCCGGACTTTCTGCCGAGCAGTTTCAGTCCGGCACCTGGCCCTCAGCGGCGTTGCTCGCGGCAGGGGTTGTGGTGGTTGCATTCACGGTGCAGGTGGGGCAGGTGTGGTGGCAGCGGGTCCTGGTGGATTTGGATGAAGCCAAAGGGGTCTCGGTTGAACTGGCGGTGGCGCAGGAACGGCTGAGGTTCGCCGGGGACCTTCACGACATTCAGGGCCATCAGCTGCAGGCCATCGCCATCCAGGCCGACCTGGCACGGAACATGCTTGACGTTCACGGCGCCGACTCGCTGGCCGAAGTGCGTGCCTGCCAGGATCAGATTCATGCGCTGGCTTCGACGGCGCTGAAAGACACCCGGGCCATCGCCCACGGCTACCGCAAGGTCAGTATCGAAACCGAGGTGTCCAACGCCGTCGATGTCCTGGCTGCCGCCGGTATGACCCTGACCATTGTGGGGCCGGTGCACGAGCTGACCGGTGAGTTCGCGCACCACGCCAGCTACTTTGTCCGCGAATCCACCACCAACCTGCTGCGCCATTCCCTCGCTACCTCGGCGATCTTGCGGGTAGTCAGGAGCGGTGAATCGATCACCTGTATCTTCGAGGATCCCGGACCCGAGCGTGCCCCGCACGACAAAATCACTGATCAGCGCGGGTTTGGACTGGAGCAGCTCGCCGACCGGGCCCGAAAGGCCGGCTTTGCGCTCTGGTTCGGGCAGCACGACGGCGGCTGGCGGCTCGAGCTGACCAATGCCACAACCAAAGGCAGGCGAACCCCATGACCATCCGAATCCTCGTGGCCGACGACGAGTCCCTGCTCCTGTCCGCCCTATCGCAGATCCTGGACCTCCAGGACGGCTTCACAGTGGTCGGCCGGGCCACCAACGGGCGCGAAGCTGTGGACCTGGGGCAGGAGCTGCGCCCCGACATCGCGGTGCTCGACCTGGAAATGCCGGTAATGGACGGAATAGCGGCCGCTGGTCATCTCAGTGAGGCCGGCATCCGGGTGGTGATCGTGACTCGGCACAGCCGGCCGGCCGTCCTTAAACGGGCGTTCCAGATGGGTGCCAGCGGGTTCATCTCCAAAAGCACCTCATCAGAGAAGCTCGCTTCGATTCTTCGAGACGTCCATGCCGGAGTCCGGTACGTGGATCCCGAGATCGCGGCCCTCGCGATGACTGCCATGCCCTGCCCACTGACCGAACGGGAACTGGATATGCTCCGGTTGCTTCACCAGGGCAAAAGCGCGCAAATGATCGCAGCGGAAACCTGCCTCGCCATCGGCACTGTCCGGAACTACATCTCCAATGCCATTCTCCGGTTGGGCGTGAAGAACGGTCGGGAAGCCGCTCAGCGGGCATGGACCGAAGGCTGGATCTGATGCTGAACACTAATCAGCGGATATCCGCGCCACCATCGCCCCACTGGCCCGGATGAGGTCCGCGGGCGCCAGCTCGATTTCCAGTCCCCGCCGCCCGCCGGACACCAGGACGGTGTCGAACTGGAGCGCCGACGCGTCCACGACCACCGGGCTTTGCTGTCGTTGCCCCAGGGGTGAGATTCCGCCCAGCACGTAGCCGGTGCGCCGCTCGGCCACGTCGCCAGCGGCCAGCACCGCCTTCTTGCCTCCGCGGGCAGCCGCGAGTGCCTTCAGGTTCAGCGTGCCGGAGACCGGGACGACGGCGACAGTCAGGGTGCCGTCCACGTCCACCATCAGCGTCTTGAAAACACGCGGCGCTGCTACGCCCAGCGCCGCTGCGGCCTCGGTGCCGTAGCTCTCAGCCCTCGGGTCGGGGGCATAGGTGCGGACAGTAAAGGGAATGCCAGCGGCATCCAGGGCGGCGGTTGCCGGGGTGGCGCGCGGGGTGCGGCTCATGGGGAAAGTCTATTTCGACCGTGGCCGGAGGGGCACTGCGAACACCCCGTGGGGTCATCATGTGCATTGCGGGCCAATAGTAAGTATGCTTAGCGGATACTTTCTGCAGTTATCCCGATTCTGCAGATATCTTGACGCAGTACCTAGTTGAAGGAGTGATCACTATGGCTGGAAATCTACTGGCACGATCCGTTCACGATTTGAGTGCTGCCGCATGGTTCGGCGGATCTCTGATGGGTGCCGTCGGACTGAACGGTGCAGCAGCCGAGGCGAAGGATCCGAAGGAACGGACCCGCCTGGCAACCATTGGGTGGGCCAAATGGACTCCCGTTCAGGCTGCAGCTTTCGGCGCACACGCCGTTGGCGGCGTCGGCCTGATCCTGGGCAACAAGGGCCGGGTCGCCGGCCAGAACGGTGCGCTGGCCAACACCGTCGTCAAGTCGGTCATCACGGTCGCGGGAATGGGCTTGTCACTGTATGCCGGGATCCTCGGCAAGAAGGTCGGGGAACTGGCGGATGAGGGCGCGAAGGGTGCAACCGAACCAGGCCCATCGAGCTCGCCTGAACTGGCTGCAGCGCAGAAGCAGCTCAAGATCGTTCAGTGGGCACTTCCCGTTGTCAGCGGCGCGGTCATCGTGCTCGGTGCGCAGCAGGGCGAACAGCAGCGCCCCGCGAACCTGTTGACCGGGCTCACCAAGCGCCGCTAAGCAGGTCTCTGGGCGGTTCGCTGCCAACACCGCATGATCCGGACGGGGTAACCCATCCGGTCTGGAGGGACAGGGCCATCGGCCCTGTCCCTCTTCGTGTGCCCGGACAGAAGTGCCGCCGGCCGCCCCACCGAGTCTCAGCTCAGAGCGGGCCAGTCTCAGCCGACCGCCTGTCAGTCTCAGCCCAGAGCCGCGTGGAAGCGTTCCTCAAACTCGGGGAGCGTGGTGGCCGTGTAGGTGATGGTGAGATGGTTGTCGTCCAGGTAGACATAGACGTTGCCCACCACCGGGGTGCAGACCCCTTCGGGGCAGATCAGGTCGGTGAGATCCATCAGCCGGAGTGCCCCGCCGGTTTCCTGAGCTGACGGCACCGGCGCTGTTGCGGCGAGTTTCTCGCCGACCGGAAAGGTGCACTCGGCGGCATCCTGCCCGTGCTCTTCGATGCAGGAGATCATGTTCACTTCAAACCTGGGGTTATCCCGCATTCCGATCACCGGGATGCCCGCATCGCCCAGAACCGCACTGGCCTCACCGATCCCCGCCACGGACCGCTCCTCAGTGGTGTCCTTGGTGGAAATGGTCGCCATGGTGAACACGGCGTCGGGTTTCATTCGCAGCGCGTACTCCGTGGCGGCGTCGTTGAACGTATTGCAAACCTCGTTGCGTGCGTCGCTCTCGGTGCCGTAACTGCACCCGCCGAGCAGCAAAGCCGTCACCTGATAGTTGTTCCGCTGGGCCATCAGCTCGATCGGTTCCAGCCACTGTTCGGCGTGGGAATCACCGATCACCAGAATCTCTTTCACCGGTTCGCCGTCCGCCGGGGTGAAGGAACACCCGCGGACAGCTCTGTCGTTTCCTACCGGGACATGCTCGCCTTCGCACTTTTCGCCGAGAACACCCCACTCGGCGTCCAGGCTCCCCAGATCCGGCAGCGGCGGCGAATCGCCCGTGGACTGGTCGACGAAGCCGGGCAGCAGGGAGTAGGCGCCGGGATTCTCGGTTTGAGCCTGGCTCACGAGGGCCTGGGCCTGGGTCTTCATGACCAGTTGAACACTCGCCACCGAGGCGGAGATCAGCGTGATGCAGACCGCGATCACCGCCAGGCTCCGCACCTTGCTCGCCTCAACCCTCTTTTGGCTGCGAAGCGGCCGCTCGACGAAGCGTGTGGTGAGGTAGGCAAGGGCCAGGGACAGGCCGATGATGGCAAGCCCCCCGAGGGGTCCGACCGTCTCTCGCCCCCGGTACACCAGGTAGATGACAAGGATTGGCCAATGCCAGAGGTAGAGCGCATAGGACAGGTCGCCCATTTTGACCAGCGGCCCCCACGACAGGAAGCGGTCCGCCCCGAGACGGCTTCCCGTCTGCCCTGCGGCGATGATGAGGGCTGCGGACAGAAGCGGCCAGAGGGCAACAAAACCTGGGAACTCGCCTTCGACGTCGAGCACGTAACCGACGCTGAGCATGCCAGCCAGCCCAATCCAGCCGGCCGCGACGGCGATGGTCTTGGGAAGGTTGACCCGCGGCAGGACCAGGGCGAGCAGCGTCCCCAACGCAAATTCCCACAGCCTGGCGCGGGTGTCGAAGTAGGCGAAGGACTGATTGGTATTCGTCTGGTAAATGGAGAAACTGAGGGACACGACGAAGATCGCACCGAAGATCACTGCCGCGACGCTCTGGAACCTCGCGTTGACTCTCCGGGCGATCAGGCTCGCCGCCAGGAACAGGAGCGGCCACAACACGAACACCTGTCCCTGGATGGAGAGGGACCAGAAGTGCTGGAGGGGGCTGGCCACGCTGGTGTCCGCGTAGTAGTCGACTGACTCGGCGGCGAGCAGCCAGTTCTGGAAGTAGAAGAGCGAGGCCCACGACTGGTCGAGCACCATGGACCAGCGCGCCCGCGGCAGGAACAGCAGTGAAGCGACCAGCGTGGCGATCAAGACGACGGCGACGGCGGGCAACAGTCTCTTGAACAGGTGCACCCAGTGCCGCAGGAGGGCGAAAGGGGTTCCCCGCTCTGACCTCCGGACGAACGTCAGGGTCATCAGGAACGCTGAGATGAGCAGGAAGATATCGACGCCGCCCGAGACCCGGTCAAACCAGATGTGATAGGTCACCACCATCAGAACGGCAAGCGCGCGAAGACCCTGCACCTCCGGGCGGTACCCCTCCCGCGGCGGGGTGGCCGGTGCTTCCCGGCGGCGACCGCGGACTGCGGTGCCTTCGCGGTCCATCATGAAAGTCCCTTCGCCGTCCTGGAGGTTGATGCTTCCTGGGTTCAGGACAGCGTGTTTCACGTAGTCCTTATCTTTTCATAGGTGGATCCGCCGGCTTTCCGGAGCCGGACCGGCGTCGGGCGCTGCAATTGCCCGTAGGCTGGTAAGCACACTGTCAATCCGAGGAGTCACTGTGGCACTGAGCAAAGGCACGTCCGTGGAGTGGAACACTCCGCAGGGCACCACCTACGGGAAAATTGTCGAGAAGAAGACCAGCGACTTCCAGCTGGACGGCAACACGCACCGCGCCAGCGAGGACGAGCCACAGTACATCGTCGAGTCCGGTAAAACAGGGGCCCGTGCTGCCCACAAGGCGAGCGCCCTCACCGAGAAGTCGGCCTAGCGGTGGCTGCTGCGGACAGCGATGCGGCCGTGACCCACCATCAGATAGTCATCATCGGCGGGGGGAACGCCGGGATCTCCCTCGCAGCACGGTTGCGCCGTTACGGTGCCAAGGACATTGCTGTGCTGGAGCCCAGCTCCGACCACCTCTACCAGCCGTTGTTTTCCCATATTGCCGGCGGAACCGCCCAGGCTGCTGAGGCCATCAGGCCGCAAAGATCGGTGATTCCCCGCGGGGTGACCTGGGTGCAGGACGCCGCGGTCGACGTCGACGCGGCCCACAACACAGTTCTGCTGGCCTCCGGCGCCCGGCTTGGCTACGACCAGCTGGTGGTTTGCCCCGGCATTCAGAAGGACTGGAACGCGGTGCCCGGTCTGGCCGACGCCATGGCCTCGGAGTACGGCGCCTCGAACTACGAGATTGAGCTGGCGCCCAAGGCCTGGGACCTGCTGCGCACCTTGCGCAGCGGAACGGTGGTATTCAACCTGCCGCCGGGTCCCCTGACCTGCGGGGGCGCCGCCCAGAAGCCCATGTACCTGGGCTGCGACTATTGGGCCCAGCAGGGAGTCCTGGCTGACATCCGGGTGGTCCTGGTGGTTCCCACCCCCACGGTCTTTGCGGAAGCGGTGGCCAACGAGGAGCTCAACCGCAAGATCGCCGAGTACGGAATCGAGCTGCGTTGCAACAGCGAGGTCACCGCGGTCGACGCCGCCGGAAGAACCGTCACAGTGCAGGACAACCTGGCCGGCGGGACGGAAACCCTGAGTTACGATGTGCTGCACGCCGTTCCGCCGCAGTCGGCTCCTGACTGGCTCAAATCAACCGATCTCCCGGCCCTGGGAGACCCCTCGGGGTTCGTCGAGGTGGACCCGGAAACCCTGCGGTCCATCAGGTACCCGGCCGTCTGGTCTCTCGGAGACGCGGCAGCCACCCTGAACTCGAAGTCGGGTGCCGCGCTCCGTGAGCAGACCCTGGTGGTGGCCAAGAACCTGAGGGCAGTCCTCAAGGGCAAGAAGGTCAGTGCGAAGTACAACAACTACTCGGCGTGCCCGTTCACGGTGTCGCGGTCCACGGTGGTGTTCTCCGAGTTTGACGACCAGTACCGGGCGAAGCCGTCCATTCCGTGGAAGGGCATCATGCGGGAACGGCGGGCCACCTTTGTCCTTGAACGCCGCATCCTTCCCCACGTCTACTGGAAGCTGATTCTGAAGGGGCGCGCCTAAAGCGCTCCCGGATGCTGGGTCGGATTTCCGCTATTCCGCGGCATCCAGTTCGTCGCGCAACTTCCCATGGGCGGCCTCCAGCACCAGCACCATCCTGATACCCGCGAGGTTCAGTCCCTCGGTGCAGGCCGGGCAAGTTTCCCCACCTTCACCGTCCCGGCCCGCGGAAATGCGGCGTGTTTGGCGCGACACGCCGTCGTCGTCGGGAGGAGTTGGGGGATTCTGCGGGTGTGAGATTAGTTCCCGGAGGAGACCTGATGACTCCCCGTCCAGCTTGGGCGCGTAAGCTGGAAGACTGCGGACAAAATTACAGCCACTTCAGGCATTGTCCGCGAGGAGGCAAAATTGGCACGACGCATGGCGGACCCGGCTTACCGAGCACAGCAATGGGAACGACGTTACGACCCGAATATCGAAGAAATCAACCGGATGTGTGACACCCTGGCCGAGCAGAAGCCGGACCGTTCACTTCCCTACATTGACCCGGCACACGACCTAGACGAATGTCGCATTGTGAGTCTGTTCTCCAACCCGGGCGCGAACCTCGCCTCAGGATTTGTGTCCGCGGAGAACGACGATCAGAGTGCCATCCGCACTGCCGAGATTTACGAGAGCGTTGGGCTGCAGCCCAAGTTCGTGATGCCCTGGAACGTTTACCCCTGGTATGTCACAGAGGTGAAGGAGAAGGCGCTCACCCCCGAGCAGATCGACGAGGGCGTCAAGCCGTTGTTGGCATTCCTGCAGCGTGTCTCGCGTGCCTCAGCCCTGGTGGCTCACGGCACCGATGCGCACAAGGTGGCGCGCCGCCTCACGCAACTGGAAAACCGGGCCATCCAGCGCCGCGGTTTCAAGGTGTACAAGGTGCGTTCCACGGGAGACCGCGCGTTTGCGGGCTCTCCGGCGAAGCAGGAGGTGTGGCGTCAGGAAATGCAGGCCGCCTACACCGACGCGATGGCTCGGGCTGGCATCAGCCGCGCCTGATCCAGCACGGGTCACACCGGCGCTGGGCAATCCAGTGCTGCCTGACGGCACCCGGAGAGCAGCCTTCATGGCTCTCGCCGGGTGCTGTTTGTCGTTTAAGGGGTGACGTCGGCAGTCGTCGTCAGGGGCGCCGGAAGCAATGGTGCCTATCTCGTGCGCGTGAGGATCGAGACCAGGAACGACGACGACGGCTCCCACGGCCGGAGCTCCCAGGTGGAAAACTGTGCGCTGGATGCCAGGCCCGCAGCGGCCGCATCGGCGAAAAGACTCTCCGCTGAATACCCGCGATCGCTGCCAAACCCCACGACCAGCCGGCCGTCCGGAACCAGGTGAGCGTGCAGCCGGCGCAGCACGTCCGGAGCGGTGCCGGGTGCCAGGAACGGCAACACATTTCCAGTGCAGACGATCAGGTCAAAGGTCCGCCGGAGCGCGAGCGTGCTCAGGTCCGCGACCTGCCATTGGGATTGAGGGTGATCGCGCTGCGCGGCGGCGATCAGCTCGGCGTCCGCGTCGACGCCGGTGACCTGATGGCCCCGCCGGGCCAGTTCCCCGCCGACCCGGCCGGTGCCGCAGCCAGCGTCGAGGATCTGGCTGCCGCGGGCGGCCATCGCGTCGAGAACCCGCGCCTCACCATGCAGGTCCCGGCCCTCCGCGCGCATCACCTCGAAGCGCTGGATGTACCGGGTGGAGTGGCCGGGGTGCTCGCGGTTTTCTGCCGCCCAAAGTGTCTCTTCGTTCACTGGGACAGCCTACTGGGCATACGATCAGTGAAGAATTGTCCGCCAGTGCAGGAGGGTACCGATGGGGTTGGCAGCAAGGGGTTGGCACGGCGTCGTCGCGTTGATCGGTTTGGTGGGCCTCGGCGCCCAGGTTGTCGCCCTGATCAACGGGGAAAACTACTCGGTACTCGGGCCCGCCATGTCCTGGTGGAACTTCTTCAGCTACTTCACCATCCTCAGCAATATCCTGGTCCTCGTGATCAACGCGGACCTCGCCCTCCACCCGTCCGGCCGTTCGTCAACGCTGTGGCGGGTGCTGCGGCTGAACGCCGTCGTCAATATCTCGGTCACCGGGCTGATCGCCTTCACGCTGTTGCGGCGTCTCCCGGAGGTGCAGGCACTGGTGGGCCTGGGCCGGCTCTCCGACACCCTGCTTCACTATGTGGTGCCGATCCTGACGGTGCTCGGGTGGCTCTTGTTCGGCCCCCGGCCGTGCTTCACCATCCAGGCGGTCTGGCTCTCGCTGGTTTTCCCGGGGGTCTGGCTGGTCTACACGCTCCTGCGCGGGGCGGCGGTCACCTGGTACCCGTACCCCTTTGTCGACCTGAGGATCATCGACCCGCTGGAAGTGCTGATCAACTGTGTGTTCATCGGAGCCATGTTCGTGGGATTCGGCTTCGCCGCGCTGCAGATCGACAACCGAATGAAACCGAAATTCTTCAGGGAGGACTCCAATGTCTGACGCAATCGCCTGGCCGGCGGCCCCGCCCCTGGTCAGTTGGCCCATCATGGATCAGGCGTGGCTGGACGCCGTCTTCTTGCACTGGCGGATCCCGGTGGAGACAGCCGCAGGCTTCATGCTGCCCGGGACCGAACCCGACGTGTTCGACGGCGACGCGTGGGTGGGGCTGATCGGGTTTCGGATGGTCGGTGCGGGGATCGGCTCCGGGATGCCCGTTCCCTATTTCGGGTCCTTCAGCGAAATCAACGTCCGGTTGTACTCCCGGGAACCCGATGGGACCCGCGGGGTCGTGTTTCTCACCCTCGACGCATCCCGGTTGGCCGTGGTCTTGGTGGCCCGGGCGGCCGGCATCCCGTACGTCTGGTCCCGGTGCGCACCGGTGACCGACCAGGGCCGTGCCGGCTACACGGTGCGGCGGTTCCGGGGCGGGGCGTCGTCGTCGTTCGCGGTCCGGCCGAACCGGGCGGTGATCGCCAACGATCCGCTGACGATCAACGTGACCGCGCGGTTTGGCCTGCACTCCCAGCTGGCGGGGAGGACGCTCTTCATCCCGAACACCCACGCGCCCTGGCCCCTGCACCCGGCGACCATCGACTATCTCGACGACGGGCTGGTCAGCGCCGCCGGGATCACCGTCACCGGGCCACCCGAATCGGTGCTGTACTCGCCGGGGGTGCAGACGCAGTTCGGTAAGCCCCGGGTAATCCGGCGCGGCTAGTCACGCGTCAACCAGCTTTCCGCAGGGCGGGGTCAGACCATCCCGGAGGGGCGGATATTCAGTGACTCGATGGTGGAGTCCCGGGACGCGTCAACCGCGAGACGGACGGCCTTGGCCACCTGGTCGGGCTGGATCCATTCCTCGGGCCGGTAGGGCTTGCCCTCGAAGGTGTGCAGTTCCTGCTGCATGTCAGTGGCCACCCGGCCGGGATGGATGGAGCTGACCCGCACCCCGTTGCCGCGTTCCTCCTGCCGGAGGGCATCGGTGAGGGCGCGCAACGCGAACTTCGTGCCGCTGTACAGGGCGGAGCCGTCGCCGGAGGCATATCCGGAACCCGAGTTGATCGCGATGACCTGGCCCTTGGCGGCCCGTAGCGCGGGAAGCAGCAGCCGGGTCAGGTTCGCCACAGCGAACACGTTGACCTCGAAACTCTTCCGCCACTGCTCGGGGGTCAGATCGGCCACCTGTCCCATCTGCAGCACGCCCGCTGAGTGGACGAGCACATCGAGGCTGGTGATGCCTTCGACAGCGTCGGGGGTGAGCTCGGTGAGTTCGGCGGCGAACGGCTCGGCGGAGGGGAACTCGCGGGCCAGGTTCTGCAGGGCATCGGCGTCGCGACCGCCGAGGAGCAGATGGTGGGTAGGCGCGAGCTCGCGGGCGATGGCGAGGCCGATGCCCCGCGAGGCGCCGGTGATCAGGGCTACAGGCAGTTCAGTCATGGTGGACATCCTATGTGTGTCCCCTTGCGTGCGGGAAAAGTGGTGTGGCTGCGGGAGTGCGCGAGGTGGGTGTAGTTGAGCAATTCGCCTACCGTTCACCGGCAGTTTCCTTACCCTGCGGGAACACCATGTTCACCGGTCGTGAGCACCTGGTGCAGCCAGAAACGGCCCTCAGGGCAAGGATTGCCGCTAGCAACCGGCGGATCTTGCGCTGAGGGCCGTTTCTGGGGGGCGGCGGGTTGATGCGGACCCTGTCTGGGGCCGTTTCTCTGGACAGGGTCGACCTGAAAGAGGGCTAGCGTTCCTCCAGCCCCCAGGGGGACCCGTACCCGACCGGCGTGTCTGCAGCCAGCAGGTCCAGGAACGGCCGGGAGTCGAATGCCTCCGGTCCGAGGACGCCGGTACCCTGCCAGGTTCCGTTCGCCAGCAGCTCCAGCGCGATCACGGGGTTCACCGCGGTCTGCCACACCACCGCTTGTGACGCGTACTCGGCCATCGACCACTCGTTATCCACCACGTGGTACAGATACACGGCGCGGGGTTTCCCGTCCTTGCCGGTACCCGTCACGTACAGTCCGGCGCAGGTCTTCCCCGTCATCCTCTCGCCCAGGGAGGCGGGATCGGGGAGGGCCGCCGCAACGACGTCGCGGGGTGACACCGATACCCCCTTCACCGTCAGAGGCTCGGTGGAGTCCAGACCCAGCTTGTGAAGGGTTTTGAGCACGTCGATGAACTCGTCGCCGAGGCCGTACTTGAACGTGACCTTGCGCGCCTTGGTCCAGCGCGGCATCAGGATGACCTCCTCGTGTTCCACGTTTACGCACTCTACTTCGCCGATCCCTTCGGGGAACCGGAAGACCTCGGGGTCGCTGAACGGTTCGGTGGTGTACCAGCCGGTCTCGCGCTCAAAGACGACCGGCGGGTTCAGGCACTCCTCGATGGTGGTCCAGATGGAGAACGACGGAGCGAAGGCCGGTTCGCCGTCGGCCCCCGCCACGACGAGGTTGGCGCCGTCGCGCACCCCCAGCTCGTCGATCGAGGTGAACAGCTCGTCCTCCGCGTAGCGGGCGAAGACATCGGACAGGCCCGGCTCCACGCCCATGCCCACCAGGGCCAGCCGACCGGCGTCCTCCCACTCCTGTGCCAGCGCGAACTGCTCGTCGCCGAGCATCACCCCGGTCTTGGCGAATGGCTCCTCCGGGTGCCTGACGGACAGGCTCATCGCCATATCCAGGTAGGTGGCGCCCGCCGCGAAGCAGCCGTTGAAGATGGGCATCACAAACCGGGGGTCGACGGCGTTGAGGACGTGGGTGATCCGGTGTTCCTTCACGACGGCGGCAACCGCCTCGGCCGACGACGCATCCACCTGCGTGGCCACCAGCCGGTCATCATCGAGTGCATCCACCAGGGCCTGTGGCCGGGCGGGGTCGTAGTCGGCCACCACCAGCAGGTCGAAGAACGAGCGCCGGACGGCGATCCGCGCAGCGGCGGATCCAACACCTCCGGCACCAACAATGAGAATGCGCATTAGGCCAAGCCTCCATCAACTGAGCGTCGGTAGGTATCGGGGGAATCGGGGACGAGCACGGGGGTGTCGGCGTTTAGGCTCTTCCCCCGGAAGAAGGGCAGTGACCCGGAGCGGGTCCGCCAGAGAATCATCAGTACCAGCCCCAGGGCGAGGGAGCCGATGCCCACCACGAAGGTGCCGCCGACGCCGAGCAGCACGCTGTACCCGTAGTCGACGTCGGCCATGTCGATTGCCGACTTGATGAAGGCGGCGGTGAGCATCAGCGCACCCAGCAGGGGAAGCAGGAACCGGAAGAAGAAGTTGTGCCGTGAGTTGAAAAGCTCCCGGCGGAAGTACCAGACGCAGGCATACCCGGTGATGGCGTAGTAGAACGCGATGGCGAGTCCCAGGGACAGGATCGAGTCCGCCAGGATATTCTCGCTGACCAGGGTCATCACCACGTAGAACCCGATCGCGGCCACCCCCATCACCAGGGTGGAGAAGGAGGGGGTCTTGAAGCGGTGGTGCACGGTGCTGAACCGGTGCGGGAGTGCCCGGTAGACGGCCATGGACAGGGTGCCCCGGGCGGTGGGCAGGATGGTGGTCTGCGTGGAGGAAACCGCTGAGACGAGTACGGCCACCACCAGCAACCAGGCGGCAGGGCCCAGCACTGCGTCCTTGAGGGCGAAGAACACGTCCTCGGCGTTGACCTCGTTCCCGAGCCCGGATCCCTCCTCGCCCACCCCGGCGTACATCATCGCAGCGACGGTTACCCCCACGTAGGTGATGAGGAGCAGTACCGTGGAGATCAGTGCAGCCCGGCCGGGGATCCGGCGGGCATCGCGGGTTTCCTCGTTCAGGGCCAGGCAGGCGTCCCAGCCCCAGTAGATGAACAGGGCGAGCAGCACCGCCTCGGTGAACCCTTCAACGCTTTCGAAGGCGAACGGGTTGAACCAGTCCAGCGAGGGCGCGGTGGCGTTTTCGGCCGTGCCGTTGGCGATGCCGATCAGAGCGAACACCACGAACAAACCCAATGCCAGGTACTGGATGCCCAGGAGTACGTTCTGCAGCTTCGCGCCGATTTCAACGCCGCGGTAGCTGACGTACGTCATCGAGGCGATGAAGAAGACTCCGGTCGCGGTCACGAGAAGGGTGTTGTCAGCGAGGGACCCGTCGCCGATCAGCAGCCACAGGTAGATCCCGGCGATCTGGGCGAGATTGGCCAGAACGATGATCCCGGCAACAGCCACTCCCCAGCCAGCCATCCAGCCGACCCAGGGGCCAAAAGCCTTGGTGGCCCAGGTGAAAGACGTGCCGCAATCAGGGATTTCCCGGTTGAGCTCGCGGTAGGCGAAGGCGATGAACAGCATAGGGATGAACGCGAGGATGAAGGCGATGGGGGCCTGAGCCCCGACCGCAAGGACCACGAAACCAAGCGAGGCCGCCAGCGAATACACCGGGGCCGTCGACGCCAGGCCGATCACCACCGAGCCCCAGACGCCGAGCGTGCCGGTGGCAAGTCCCTTTCCCTCGCCCGACGGCGCGCCGGGGGCGTCCTTCCCAACTGTTGCGTGACTCATGGTGCGCCTCCGATGTCCGGTGGGCCGGCGTCGTTGGCCGGTAACCCTGTAACGCAAGTCACTATACCGACTAGTCGGTTTTTTTGGAAGGCCCTAGAATCGAGCCCATGGGTCACGCTCCGAGCACTGTTCACCGCCTGATTGACGCCTACCAGGACATTCTGGTGTCCGACGGCGAACGCAGCGCCACGCTCGACGCCATCGCGCAGCGGGCCGGAGTCTCCAAAGGCGGTCTCACCTACCACTTCAAGTCCAAGGACGAACTGGCGTCCGCGCTGTTCGAGCGGCTGCAGGCGTTGGTGGAGGCGGACCTCGAGGTGATGCGGGCCGATCCCGGGCAAGCGGCCACCTACTACGTGAAAAGCTCCCTCGACGTCGAGAGCTCGTTGGAAAGGTGCAACATGGCTGTCACCCGGCTGGCGCAGGGATCCTATCCGGAGGCCAACGAACTACTCGCCAGGTGCCGGACCCAGTGGTTTGACGTGCTCATGGACGCGGTCGGACATGAGGACATGGTCCACCTGGTGATGCTGCTCGGCGACGGGATCTACTTCAACGCCTCGCTCACCGGGACGGGGGCCATGCCGGAGGAGACCGATCCGGCCACCATCGACCGGATCATTGGCCTGATCGGGACCATCGATTACTGACCCGCGACGTTCACCGGCAGCGCCCACCGCGGGTGGCTGGCTCTACCGGGCAGCTAAGCCCTACCGGAGGGTGAAGATCCGACGAACTACCCGGCCGTCGGCCAGGGCGTCGAGGCTCTCGTTCAGGTCACCGAGATCCCGGGTATCCGTGTGGAGCAGCTCGACCGGCAGCTTTCCCTCCCGCCAGAGGGCAAGGTAGGCGGGGATGTCCCGGGCCGGGACCGAGTCTCCCATGTAGGAGCCGAGCAGCCGTTTACCGGCCCCGGCGAACTGCAGCGCCTGGGTGGTGATCGTCTGGTCGGGGTGCGGCAAGCCCACCGACACCAGGGCTCCGCCCCGGGTCAGCAGCGCCAGACAGGCCTCCATCACCCGTGCACTGCCGACCGCTTCGAGCGCCACGTCTACCCCGTCTCTGCCGAGGGCCTGCACCAGCGTCGATGCTTCGTCGGGGGCGCCCACGGTGGTCGCCCCGCAGCGCAGCGCCAGGTCACGCTTCGCGGGCAGCGGGTCGATCGCTATCACCGTGGTGCCCGGAACCTGCGCGGCAGCCATCACGGCCATCAGCCCCACCGCGCCGAGCCCAAACACGATGACCGACTGGCCCTCGGACACCCGGGCTGTGTTCAACACCGCGCCGATCCCGGTGAGCGCCGCGCAACCGAACATGGCCGCCACATCGAAGGGAACGTCGTCGTCAATTACCACCACCGACTCCCGGGCCACCACCGCGTACTCGGAAAACGCCGAGACGCCAAGGTGGTGGTTGATCCGGTCACCGTCAGCGGTCTGCAACAGGGCGGGCCCATGCAGCAGGTCCCCACTGCCGGTGACCTCGGCCGCGCGGTGGCAGAGGGCGGGGCGGCCGGCGTCGCACGCGCGGCAGGACCCGCAACTGGGCACAAACACCAGCACCACCCTGTCGCCAACTGTGATATCAGCGACATCCGGGCCCACCACATCGACGACGCCGGTCGCCTCATGCCCCAACGCCATCGGCAGCGGCCGCACCCGGGAGGCGTCGATCACTGACAGGTCGGAATGGCAGAGGCTTGCCCGTTCAATCCTTACGCGTACCTCGCCCGATCGTGGCGACGGGACATCCAGTTCCTGCAGGTGGAGGGGAGTGCTGTCCGCGTAGGGCCGGCCGGCACCGGCTTCGTAGAGGACGGCGCTGCGCATCGTAGAGGGGCTCATGGGTTCAATGTACGGCCTGAAGCTGTCTTGCCGTCCACTCCCTCGGCAAACTACCGTGAGTACACGCCACCTGCACGAGGAGAAAAAACCGCATGGACGTATCCCCAATTGTTTGGGCTCTGACGATCGCCGGAATTGTGGGGTTGCTGCTTTTCGACTTCTTCTTCCACGTCCGGAAGGCGCACACTCCCACCCTGAAAGAGGCGGCGGTGTGGTCCTCAATCTATGTGGGCCTCGCGATCCTCTTCGGCCTGGGCGTCCTGGTCTTCGGTGGACCCACCATGGGCACCGAGTACTTCGCCGGGTATGTCACCGAGAAGGCTCTCTCGGTGGACAACCTGTTTGTCTTCCTCATCATCATGGCCAGCTTCAAGGTGCCACGCGCCGACCAACAGAAGGTGCTCCTCTTTGGCATCGTGTTCGCACTGATTGCCCGCAGCGGGTTCATCTTCCTGGGCGCCGCACTGATCAACCAGTTCGCCTGGATTTTCTACATCTTCGGTCTGGTCCTGCTGCTGACCGCCGGTAACCTGCTCAAGCCGACATCCGAGGACGACCACGGTGACATGATCGTGGTGCGCCTGGCCAAGCGCTTCCTGCCAGCCACCGATCACTACGACGGCGACAAGCTGTTCACCATCGAGAACGGCAAACGCGTCCTCACCCCGATGCTGTTGGTCATGATCGCCATCGGCGGCACCGACATCCTGTTCGCACTGGACTCCATCCCGGCTATTTTCGGCCTGACCCAGAACGTGTTCATCGTCTTCACGGCCACCGCGTTCTCCCTGATGGGGCTGCGCCAGCTGTACTTCCTGATTGACGGTCTGCTGGACCGCCTCATCTACCTGTCCTACGGCCTCGCGATCATCCTGGGCTTCATCGGCGTGAAGCTGATCCTCCACGCACTGCACGAGAACAACCTGCCGTTCATCAACGACGGCGAGCCGGTTCCGGTGGTGGAAATCGCCACCGGGTTGTCCCTCACGGTCATCCTCGGAGTGTTGATCGTTACGGTCGTCGCATCGGTCATCAGCCCCAAGGGCAAGGCAAAGACTGCTGTCAGTGGCGCGAGGCGCCACGCCGTCGAGTACATGGATCTGGACTACGAGACAGATTTTGACGAGCGCGAAAAGATCTACAACCGCATGGTGGATGAAGAGAATATGCTCCGCAAGCTCCCCGAGAAGTACAAGCGGTTGATCCGGAACGAGACCGATTTCATGGACCTGATCAGGCGCGCCCACGAAGCCCATGGTGCGGCTATCGATCGGGAGCCGAACCACGAGTCAGGTGTGACCGGTCCAACCAGGCTCTAACCGGCTCAACTCAGAACCACCCAGGTCCGAGACGGACCCTAACGCAAAGGCGACCCCGCAGTTCATCACTGCGGGGTCGCCCTTTTGTTGCGGTGCCGGCGACTTTCAAACGCCGGCTAGCTGCGGGTGGTAGCCAGCTCGGCGGCCGTCGGGTCGCCAGGCCCGGAAACGCACTCACGGAGACTTGCTGGGGCGGTGCTGCTACTCGGCGCTGATCTGCCAGATCGCGTACTCGTCGGCATGCAGGATGGCCCGTCGGCCGTCGGAGAGGTCGCGGATCCACACGATCCCGAGGCCGGGCGCCGTGTCTTCCACGTAGCCGCTGTAGTGGACCTCGCGGTTGCGGTGAGCTTCAATTTCATCCCCCCGGCGGAGCATGCCGAGGTCATGGATGCGGGTGATGGCGGTGGCGGTAAGCAGGGGCATGGTGACTCCTTGGTTCTGTGGCCGGGTCAGGCAGGTCCGGCCGATGGTTTTATTCAACTCCTGTGGTGTTGCGGGGGTGTTTCAGCACGGTGAATTTGTCGCGACCAGTGCCGTGCAGCCGTGCCAGGACCCGCATTATTACCCAGGATTGCGCTCCGCGGCTGCCATGCCAGCAATTAGTTGCCTAAGCTACCAGGATGACCGAACCAGCCTTGCCGGACCCGGCATACCTTAATCAGATCGACGCCGATACCCAGCGCCGCCTCCTCACAGCCGTTCCCCCGACGTCGGAATTCGACGGCGGCGCGCCGGAAGACCTCCGCGCCGCCGTCGACGGCAATATCGCGGCTCTCCACGACGACCTGCAACGGATCGTGCACACCCTGCATGCCCACCCGGAGACCGCGTTCCAGGAGCATGACAGCGCCCGCCTGATCGCCGATATTCTCACCGAACACGGGATCGACGCCGAACTCGGCGTCCACGGCGTCGACACCGCCGTCCGGGCCGAGATCCGGGGGACAGGCGACGGGCCCACCATTGCCGTCCTCAGCGAGTACGACGCCCTCCCGGGTATCGGGCACGCCTGCGGCCACAACGTTATTGCTGCCACCGGTGTGGGCGCCTTCCTGGCACTCGCCGGGGTCCGGGACCGGCTCAACGGCACCGTCGTCTTCCTCGGCACCCCCGCCGAGGAGGGTCACTCCGGCAAGGAACTGCTGGCCCGCAACGGTGCGTTCGACGGCGTCGACGCCGCCATCATGGTCCACCCGTACGGCTACGACCTGGCAGACCAGGTCTGGCTGGGACGCCGACTGCTCACCATCACGTTCACCGGTATTGCCGCGCACGCCTCAGCCCAGCCGTTCATGGGACGCAACGCGCTCGACGCCGCCAGCCTCACTTACCAGGGCATCGGACTGCTCCGCCAGCAGCTGCCACCATCGGACCGCGTCCACAGCAACATCACCGAGGGCGGGCGCAGCCCCAACATCATTCCGGAGAAGGCAGTGATGAAGCTCTACGCCCGCTCCAAGTACCCTGAAACGCTGAAGGATCTCAGCAAACGGCTGGAGGACATCGCCCGCGGTGCAGCGCTGATGACCGGCACCACCGTGGAGCTGGACTGGGACCAGCACCCGCCGTCGCTCCCAATCCGCACCAACGACGCTCTCACCGGCCGCTGGGTCGAATCACAGCAGCGGCGTGGACGGAGCCCGCTGCCCGCCGGCGTGGTCTCTGACACGCTCGCCGCCTCCACTGACTTCGGGAACGTCAGTTACCGCATCCCGGGCATCCACCCGCTGATCAAGATTGCCGACCAGAGCACCGCGCTGCACACCACCGACTTCGCAGCCGCGGCCGCGTCCGAGGCAGCGGTGCAGGGTGCGTACGACGGCGCCGCCGGGCTCGCGCTGACCGCCCTGGATTACCTGATGGATCCGCTGCTTCAGCAGCAGGTCCGCCAGGAGTTCGACGATCAGGGTGGGGCCATCGACGTGCCTTCCTACTTCGACTGAACTCCTGCGCCACCGGCACGAACCCTCCGCCACTGAAACCCGCGTGACCTACGTCAAGGGAGCACGACCCATGTCCACCACCGCAAGCGCACCGAGCGGATTAACCGACAAGTTCCTCAACGGGGTGGAACGGGTCGGCAACAAACTTCCCGACCCGTTCATGCTCTTCCTTATCCTGTTCGGCATCACCGCCGTGGTGTCGACGGCGATGGCCTGGTCCAGCGTCACCGTGCAGCTGCCCGGCAGCGACGAGATCACCGAGATCAAGGGACTGTTCACCGCAGAGGGGCTCACTTGGCTGACTACCAACCTGGGAGCGAATTATCTGGGGTTCCCGCCACTGGCCACCGTGCTGCCGATCCTTCTGGCGGTCGGTGTCGCCGAGAAGTCCGGTCTGCTGGGTGCGATGATCCGCAAGGCCTTCGGCAGCGCGCCCCGCTGGGCGCTGCCTTACGCCGTCGGTGTTGTGGGCGTGACAGGTTCCATCATGTCCGATGCAGCGTTTGTGGTGATCCCGCCGCTGGCCGCACTGGTGTTCAAGGCCGCTGGCCGCCACCCGGTAGCCGGGCTGCTCGGCGGTTTCGCCGCCGCTGGAGCCGGCTATTCGACCAACATCCTGGTCACCAGCCTCGATGCTCTCTTCGCAGGGATCACGACGGCGGTCACCGAGACCCTGCCCAATGCGGGGTCCCCGGTGACCCCGGTGTCGAACTATTTCTTCAATGTGGTGGCATCGATTGTCCTGATGGCGATTGCCGGTTTCGTGATTGACAAGATCCTTGAACCGCGCCTGGAACGGCAGGGCATCCCCCGCGAAGAGACCGTCGATGAGGACGCCCCCGCTGCGCCCACCAGCGCCGAGCTGAGCGCCGACCTGACTCCCCGGGAAAGCAAGGGTCTGCGGTGGGCATTGATCGGAGGGGTCACCCTCGCCGTCGTCCTGGTGTTGGCGTTCGTGCTGCCGGGTTCGCCCTGGCGGAACGAGGAGGGCGGGTACCTGCCCACGTCGCCGTTGCTCAGCTCGATCGTGTTCGTGGTCTTCAGCATGTTCGTGGTGCCGGGGCTGGTGTACGGGAAAATTGTTGGCACCATTACCACCGGACGGGATATCCCGCGGGTGATGGGCGAGGCCATCAAGGACATGGCCGGGTTCCTGGTCCTGGCGTTCATTCTGGGCCAGTTCATTGCCCTGTTCAACTGGTCGGGCATCGGCCAGTGGATCGCAGTAGCTGGCGCGGGCGGGCTTGAAGCGATCGGGTTGACCGGGTATCCGGCGATCCTCGCGTTCATCCTGTTGGCCTCGCTGCTGAACCTGTTCATCATTTCCGGATCGGCGATGTGGACGCTGATGGCCGCCGTCTTCGTGCCCCTGTTTGTGCTGCTCGGCTACGAGCCAGCCTTCATCCAGGCTGCGTTCCGGGTCGGTGACTCGGCCACCCAGGTGATCACCCCGCTGAACCCCTACATGATCGTGCTCCTGACGATGCTCAGGAAGTACGAGCCCGACGCCGGCCTCGGCACCCTGATGGCGAGGATGCTGCCCTTCGTGGTGCCCTTCTGGCTCGCGTGGGTGGCCATCCTGAGCGTGTTTTTCTTCCTTGACCTGCCGCTCGGACCGGGTAACGGCATCTTTCTGCCCGAGTAACCAGCCCAGTGGGTCCCGCTAGTCCGCAGGGGCGACCACACTCAAACGAAGCCTTTCGGGAGCCGTCAGGGTTGGCTTGAGGCGCGCAAAAATCGACAATTCGTTCAACTCCGACCGGAGCGATTCCCACGTATGTGCTTCGCTCAGATCCAGAATGACGCGTGCCTGCGGCGAAAGTGCACTCGCCCGTCGCACCACCAGGTCCAGGCCGTGAATGTTGACCGGGGAGACGCATCCGTGCACCCGAATGTGCACACTGATGAAGTTGTCATCAGTGGTTACGAGGATTTTCAGTTTTCGTTGGGAGGCCGAGGGGTGTGCTGCCATGGCACGCTCGCGGGGCGTTTCCTCCCAGATGCCAGCCGCACCTTGTGTTCCGCCAGAGGCACCCGTTTCTGGTGACGGTGTGTGAGTCTTCATTGGTCTGGCACCTTGCCTCTCATGCCGAATCTTTGGCGTAGTACCTATGAGACCGGGATAACCTGGCGGCTGCTAGGGCACAAAGTCCTCGCTGGGCCGACCTGCTGGCGGAATACGCCCGCCGGCCGGGAGGTTGTGCCTAACGAACCCAAGCTGGAGGTACGTCGTGACCAAGATTTTTGCCCTGCACGAGAACCCTGAGTGGTTCCCACCCTTCGCCAAGGCTTTCGAAGCCGAGGGCGTCGAAGTGGAAGAGTGGCTGTTGACCGACGGCGTGCTCGATCTCGACCAGGCGCCACCCGAGGGCATCTTCTGGTCCCGGATCAGCGCCTCCTCGCACACCCGCGACCACCACCTCTCCAAGGACTACGCCCGCGCTGTCCTGTCCTGGCTGGAGGCGCACGGACGCCGGACCGTCAACGGGCGCCGCATCCTTGAGCTCGAGATGAGCAAGATCGACCAGTTGACGGCACTCAAGGCTGCGGGCATCGACACGCCGCGCACCGTCGCAGCCATCGGCAAGGATCGGATCCTCGACGCCGCGGCCGGTTTTCCCACCCCCTTCATCACCAAGCACAACCAGGGTGGCAAGGGCCTGGGCGTCCGCAAGTTCGAGAGCCATGAGGAGCTTGCCGAGTACGTCGGTTCGTCCGAGTTCGAGGAACCCCAGGACGGCATCACCCTGATCCAGGAGTTCATCCAGGCAGCCGAGCCCATCATCACCCGGGTGGAAATCGTCGGCGGCGAGTTCATCTACGCCATCCAGGCAGACACGGCGCGCGGCGGCTTCCAGCTGTGCCCAGCCGACGCCTGCGCGATCGACCCGGTCACCGGCAAACCCATCATGCCGCCCGGGGCCACGATCGAACCCGCGGAAGGCCAGCAGCTGTTCAGCCTCCGCGAGGGCTTCGATCACCCGATCATCGGGAAGTACCTTGAGTTCGCACGCCGGAACAACATCGAGGTCTGCGGGATCGAATTCATCGAGACCGCCGACGGCCGGGTCCTCACCTACGACGTGAACACCAACACCAACTACAACGCAGTGGTCGAAGCCCAGGCGCCCCGCTCGGCGCCTGGCGCGCTCGTTGAGTACCTGTCCGGCCTTACCGCCCCTGCGCCCGAACCCGCACTTCGCTAGGGTAGGCGCACGGGACGCGGTACTCGAGGACTTTCCGCGGCCCAGGAATGCGTGGCCGTCCTCGACGTCGAGGCGAGAAGGAGCCGAGCAATGAAGAAGAGCGACCTGCCGAGCACGCTGCAGCGCTCCGGGAAGAAGGCTCAGGACACCTTCGGCAAGACCCTGGAGTCGGCGGAGGAGGAGTACGGTGTGGGTGAGCGGGCGAGCCGGACCGCGTTCAGCTCGCTGAAACACACCCACGAGAAGGTGGGCGACCATTGGGAACCGAAAGAGGAAAGCGGCCCATCGGATGCAGCCGCCGAGCGCGGCGGGCGGAACCCCGGTGAGACGGCCGGCGGCGTGGACGCGAATGCCTCCAGGAAGCACCTGTACGAAATAGCCCGCGCGCTCGACGTCGCGGGCCGTTCACGGATGACGAAGACCGAGTTGGTGGAGGCCATCCAGCGGGCCAACGACCGTGAAACCCGCCGCGCGCGTGATGCCTAAGCCAATTACGCAACATAAACATTTCGTAATCGATGTGAGGGTAGGGTAGCCTTACTTCGTCCGTCCGAACGGGCGTGAGTCACAGTTTCCCGAAAGTCGAGGAGCCCTCCATGGCCCCCACCCGCATGCGCGGTTTCGCCGCGGCAGCTACGGCCGCCGCAGCAATCCTGGCCCTATCCGCCTGCAGCACCGGTCCCGCCGATGGCGGTTCGGGTTCCGAAGCCCCCGAAGCGGCCGGCGCCGCAGATCAGTTCCCCGTCACGATCGAACACGTGTACGGCGAGACAGTGATCGAGGAACTGCCCGAGCGGGTGGCCACCGTTGACTGGGTCAATGCGGATGTCGCCCTGGCGCTCGGCGTCGTGCCCGTTGGCATGCAGAGCGACGAATACGGCGGCAACGAGAACGCCTCTACGCCGTGGAAGGACGCCAAGCTGGAAGAGCTTGGTGCCGCGATCGGCACGGAGAACGCTCCCGTGCAGTACTCGGAAGCTGATGGGTACGCGTTCGATGAGGTTGCAGCGACGAACCCCGACGTCATCCTGGCCGCCTACTCGGGGCTGACACAGGAGGACTACGACACCCTGAGCGCCATCGCGCCGGTCGTCGCGTTCCCCGAGGTCGCCTACGGCACCCCGTGGCAGGAATCGACGCTCATCATCGGTGAAGCGCTCGGCCTGGCCGGTGAAGCTGAAGAATTGGTAGCCGAAACCGAAGAGACCGTTGCCAACGCTGCGGCCGACTACCCTGCGATCGTGGGCAAGACCTTCATCTATGGGAACCTCGAGCCCGCCAGCGCAGAAGGCGTCAGTATCTATACCGCCAATGACAACCGGCCCCGGTTCCTGGAGTCGATCGGTATGGTCCAGGCCGACGTCGTGACCGAAAACACTGAGGGTTCGGAAGAATTCTTCATCCCTTGGTCCGCAGAACGGGCCAACGAGCTGGAATCGGACATCTTCGTGACCTGGGTGCCCGACGAGTCCACGATCGAGGCCATCGGCGAGGACCCTTTGCTGAGCCAAATCCCGGCAGTGGAATCCGGCGCACTCGTTGCTGATCCCGACAACACCCTCACCCTGTCCATCTCGGCAGCCAACCCGTTGAGCCTGCCGTGGGCCCTGGACACCTTCCTCCCCATGCTGGATGAGGCGGCCCAGCAGGCGGAGGGCTAGGCTTCCCTCGCACAAACGGCCCCCAGGGCAAGAATCGCCGGTTGCACTCGGCGGGCCTTGCCCTGGGGGCCGTTTCTGTGGGTGCACCTGGTGTGGACGCGTCTCCAGTTGCTCGCAGGGGCATCCTCGGATGAAATAGGATCAGTCCACTTAGTTTTATCGACGATGGAGATGCACCATGGCACAGCCGGACATTCAGGAACTGCAGGAAGCCACCGCCTGGGACGCCGACGGCGAAAAGCTGGGAGAGGTGTCGCAGGTCCACCTCGACGCCCGCACCGGCGAACCCGTATGGCTGACCGTGTCGCTGGGACTGTTCAACACCCGGGAGCATTTCTTCCCCTATCAGGGGGCGCTGCTCGACGGCGGCGACATCCACGTGGCGTACACCAAGGACAAGATCACCGATGCCCCGGACCTGGATGCGGCGTCGGAACTCACCGACGAGCAGATGGCTTCCCTGCGCGAGTACTACGGGATCTAGGGCCTGCGCCCGTCGCGGGCGTTGGTTAAGCCAGAAACGCGCCCACGGTCAATGGGAGATACCGGCCCTGTATGGGCCGCTATCGCCCGCTGACTGTGGGCGCGTTTGCGTGGTGATGCTGTGAGGTGTCAGTGCTCTGGAAGTCAGTGCTTCATAACTCCGGGCTCTAGAAAAATTCGATCAGCCGGCCGACCACAAACAGGGCGATGCAGGCCACGAAGACCACGCCGATGCCGATCAACCACGGGAGCGGGTTATTGGACTTCGAGGTGCCCTCGTCATGACCCTGCGGTCCTACCGTTGAGGACTCACCAGGAGGGGTCTCACCCGGTGGGACGCCGCCGCCCGGCTCAAGCCCGGTGACCTTGTCACCTTGTGGATCGGGATTCTCTCCAGTCATGCAGTTCCTCCTAGATTTCCCAATCAGACCTCTTGGGTGATGGGTCTTTTGTGTCACGTGGCGTCCAGGACATAGTGATATCCGCGCCCTCTTCTGTTTCACGAACAAACAGGTGAAGGTCTTCACCGTAGAGGTTCTCATCCTCAACCACGTCACCCGCCTCGTGGGCCATTTCCACCAGACGGCTGATAGCCACAGCCATGGCGCGGCCCCAATCGTGGGGATGCTTGCTCGACGATTCCTCGGTTACAGAGAACTTTCTATCCATAGTTGCCATTGTGCTCCTTAGGTCTCTGCAGCGGGAACGCCAGCGGGGCAGCAAATTCATACCCCGCATCAAAGAATGGTAAGTCCCCTGTGCAGTTTCGGAATGATCCAACCCTAGCAGCACAGTCGTTAACATTGACCTGACAATTGCGGGCACCGTCTGCCGCCGTGATACTCCAGTAGACATGTCTTCCTCCCCAGACGCGCCCAAGACCCATCCAGCACTGTTGCCCCGCTCGCCGCCGAGGAGCGCAGCGCCCGGATCACCGTCACGTTGTTTCCGCTGCTGATTCTTGCGGGCGGCGCGGTGGCTGTCCTGCCCCCCGAAACGTTCGCGGGGATGGGCCCCTGGATCAACCCGCTGCTCGGGCTGATCATGTTCGGGATGGGGCTGACCCTCACCCCGCCGGACTTTGCGCTGATCGCCAAACGCCCCATCCCTGTCGCCATCGGGGAGGTGGCCCAGTTCATGATCATGCCTCTGCTCGGCTGGCTGATCGCAGCCGCGCTGGGGTTGCCACCGGCGTTGGCGGCCGGAGTGATCCTGGTGGGATGCTGCCCCGGCGGTACTGCCTCCAACGTGGTCGCCTACCTGGCGAAGGGCGATGTTGCCCTGTCCGTGGCGATGACCTCGGTGTCGACCCTCATCGCACGCCTGTTCACCCCGGTGCTGGCGCTCTGGCTCGCCGGCCAGTACCTGCCGGTTGACGCCGGCTCCATGGCTTTTTCGATTGTGCAGATTGTTCTGCTTCCCGTCCTGCTGGGCCTGGTGGTGCGCCGCTTCCTGCCCGGGCTGGTCGCCAAGTGCCTTCCCGCGCTGCCCTGGCTGTCGGTCGGGGCGATCACCCTCGTCGTCATCGTGGTAGTCTCCGGCAGTGCTGGCATCATCTTCTCCGCCGGACTGCTGGTTTTGGTGGCCGTCGTCGCGCACAACGGCCTGGGGTACGCGCTGGGCTACAGCGCCGCCCGCCTCTTCAAACTTCCGGTCGCCTCCCGGCGGACGACGGCGATCGAGGTCGGCATGCAGAACTCCGGGCTCGCCGCTGGCCTCGCCCGCCAGTACCTGACCCCCGAGGCCGCGCTGCCTGGTGCCATCTTCTCCATCTGGCACAACGTCTCAGGGGCGATACTGGCCGCCTACTGGCGCCGTCGGGACGCGCGCAACGCTGCCCTGCGCGACGAGCAGCCCGTCGGGTAGCTGGTCCGTCGGCTAGCAGGTCAGAAAAGGAGCGACACCGCAACACCCAGCCCCTACCCACGCGCTACTACCCGGCGGCCTCGCGCCGCAGCGCTGCGCGCGCCGCGTCGCCGATGATGGCCGTGTACGTGGGGTAGGCGAACTTGACCCGGGCCAGCGTCGCCACATCGGTCCCCGCCGCCATCGCTGCTGCAACCGCCTGGATCACTTCGACGGCATTCTCGCCCACCGCATGCGCACCCAGAATTAGCTCCCGATGCCTATCCACCACCAGTTTCAGGAACCCCTGTTCGCGGTCGTCGATGATCGGTCGTTCCACGTCCCCGTAGGGTACGACGACGACAGCCGCCTCCCGGTCCCGCACCCGGGCCGCCTCCTCCGTGAGGCCCACCCCCGCGTAGTCAGGATCGGTGAAACCACCGGCGGGCAGCAGATGGTGTGGGGTGGTCCGCTGCGTCCCGAGCACGGCGTTCTCCGCAGCCGTCTCACCCTCGAACACGGCCGCCTGTACCAGCATGCTGGAGCCGTTCGCGTCGCCCGCCACGAAGATGTGCTCGACGTTGGTGCGCAGATACTCATCCACCGGGATCGCATTCCGGTGCGCCTCGACACCGGCAGCGGCCAGCCCCAGCGCTTCGGTGTTCGCGGGCCAGCCCGCCGCCATCACCACCGCGTCGAGCACTTCGATATGGTCGCCAGCGGCATTGCGCCAGTGCAGGTGCAGCGCGCCGTCGTCGTCCCTGATGATTTTCTCGATCCCGGCGATCCCCGTCTCCACCCGTACCCCCCGGTCCCGGAAGCCGTCGGTGACGGCGGCGGACACGTCCGCGTCTTCGGTGGTGAGGATCCGCGGCGCCAGGTCCAACAGCAGCACCTGGGTCCCGAGCGCATGGAAGATGGTGGCAAGCTGCGCACCCGTGTGCCCGCCGCCGATGATGCCGAGGGTGCGCGGCAACGTCGGTAGGTCGAGCACCTCGGGCGGGAGCACCGCGTGCTCCGCGCCCGGGATGGGGAGCCTGCGTGCGTTGCCGCCCACACCGAGGATCACCGAACGGGAGGTCACCGTCCGGCCATCGACGTCCAGAGCGTGCGGGCCCGTGAAGGAGGCGTCGCCGGTCAGCAGTTCGATGCCCAACCGGCGGGCGACGGCGTCGTAATCCTTCGCCGCGAGCACCCGGTCCACCGTCGACCGGACCCGCCGGACGATCTGCTGCCAGTCGACGGCCGGTTCGACGACGACAATCCCGTAGTCGTAGGCGGTGCGCACCTCCCGGTAGAGCCGGGCCGTTTTCGCCAGGACCCTGGTGGGCACGCAGCCGGAGTTCACACAGGTGCCGCCGAGCCGCGCGCGCTCCACCACCGCCACCCGTGCGCCCAGCTCCGCCGCGCGCACGGCCGCGGCCATCCCCGCCGGGCCGGCCCCTACAATCAGGACGTCGAAGTCGTATTCCATGAGTTGCTCCCGGTGAGAAGTTGGACAGGTGTGCAGTACTGCTTCCTGTATAGCGCCAAACCGCTCCAAACTCCCGTCCTGATGCCCGACTTAGGTAACCTCATGGGTATGACTACCCAGCCGGCCGCGTTACGTCAGACACAAAAGACCGCTGCGAACCTTATTCCGGCGGTGCTGGTCGCGGCCTCGGGATTTGCCATGTTCGGACTGGATCAGCGGTGGTTGGGCTACCTGCTCCTCGCCGCGGCGTTGGTGTCAGCGTTCTTCATTGGACGGCAGCTGTTCAAGGATCTGGGCCTGCTGGCGCTGGGCCTGGTGATCATGTCCCTGGTGCCGATCACCACTGACATCAGCTTCAGCCACATGCTGATCATGGGCACGGCCATGTTCTTCGCCGTGGGTCTCCCATATTCGATTTCCCGGTTCGTGTTCAAGGACCACGCCATCAGGTTCCCGGTGCTCACCGGCCAGAAGTGGACCCGCACCGAACGCTGGTACCTGGCCGCCGTCGTCGTCATGGGCTATCTCCTGCTGCCTGTCTATATGATTCCCACCGGCGTGTACGAGAACTGGCCGGCAGCATCAGACGGCAGCACGGTGGCGCGGTTGTTCCTCGGTACCAACGTCCTGGGGATCTGGGATGAGCTGTTCTTTATCTGCACCGCCTTCACCCTGCTGCGCCGGCACCTCGCCGACTGGCAGGCCAACATGCTGCAGGCGGTATTGTTCACCTCGTTCCTCTGGGAGCTGGGTTTCCATGCGTGGGGCCCGCTGCTGATCTACCCCTTCGCCCTGGTACAGGGATGGATCTTCAAGAAAACCCAGTCCCTGAGCTATGTGGTGGCGGTGCACCTGCTCTTCGACTTCGTGCTTTTCCTGGTGCTGATTCACGCCCACAACCGGGAATGGTTCGACATCTTCCTGTACTGATTCCGTCGACTGTTCAGCTGCCCGGTTCCTCCGGTGTGTTACTCGAGTGGGCAGTGGCCTCGTTTGTGACGCGCTCGCGGTGAGAGCCTCCCCACAGTTCCGCGGCCCGGCTGGACAGGCACCCGCACACATCTGAGACCGTGAGGTCATGGACGAACTACTGAACACCCTGGCGCCGGTCGCCGCCGTCGTGGGAGCACTGCTCGCGGCAGTCATTCTGGCGTCGCTGCTGCGCCGGATCGCCGCACGGACCCTGCGCAAAGTCCCAGCCATCCAGGGGGCGTCCCGACGGGCGCTGAACCCGGTGCGGCTGGTGCTCGCGATTGTTGGGGTGCGCGTAGCCCTCGGGGTGACCGCCGGCAACACGGCGTGGTTCCCGCCCGTCGATTACGCGCTGGTGCTGACCCTGATCGGGGCGGTGGCATGGCTGATCGTCTCGCTCCTGCTCGTGGTGGAGGCCGTCGCGCTGCGGAAGTATGGGAAGGACACAGCCGACCACGGGCGCATGCGCCGCCTCAAGACTCAGATCATGCTGGCCCGCCGGCTGGGCGTGGCAGCGGTGATCACGCTCGCGCTGGCCAGTGTGCTGCTCACCATCCCGGAGGTGCGGGCGCTCGGCGCGGGCATCCTGGCCTCAGCCGGACTGATCTCGATCGTCGCTGGCCTCGCCGTGCAGAGCTCACTCGCCAACGTGTTCGCCGGGGTGCAGCTGGCATTCACCGACGCCCTGCGCATCGACGACACGGTCTTCGTGGAGGACCAGTTGGGCACCGTCGAGGAAATCACCATGACCTACGTGGTGGTCAAGGTCTGGGATGACCGACGGATCATCCTGCCGTCCACCTACTTCACCACCACCCCGTTCGAGAACTGGACGCGGAGCCGCTCCGAGCTGCTGGGCACGGTTGACCTGGACCTCGACTGGCGGGTCCCCATCGAATCGATGCGGGCACACCTCGTCGCCGTGCTCGACGAGACCACCCTGTGGGATGGGCGCACCAGCACCCTGCAGATCACGCAGGCCACTGACGGGATGGTGCGAGCCAGGGTCCTGGTCAGCGCTGCCGATAACGACGCCCTGTGGGACCTGAAGTGCCTGATCCGCGAGTCAATGGTGGTGTTCCTGCAGACGCACCACCGCGAGGCGTTGCCGCGGCAGCGCTGGGAAGCGGTCCACTCGGAGGCAGCCCTCACCGACTGACAGACGGTTAGGCGAAGCCGCCGAGCGCCGTCACGATTGGCACCGCCGACGCCGCTGCCCAGGCCTGCGGGCGGCAGGACGACGGGTACGGGACCGGCGGCCAGACATCGTCCGCGGAGTGTCCTGAGAACAGTTCCGGAAGCCGCCAGTCGAAGCCTTCGGCCGCACGGAGCAGCCCGGTCGCCAGGGTGCGTGCGTCCTCGGCGAAACCATCCTTGACCAGGCCGCTGATGATCATCCCGGTATCGTGGCTCCACACCGATCCCGCGTGGTAGCGGGTGGGCCAGAAGCCGCCGTTGGTGGTGGAGACGGTGCGGATGCCGTAGCCCGAGAACATGGTTGGATCCATCAGGCGGCGGACCACGGCTGCCTGCTCTTCGATGTTCAGGATGCCGGTGCCGAGCAGGTGTCCCATGTTGCTGGTCACGCCGTCGACCGGGCGCTTGGCCGCGTCCAGGGCGATGGCCGGGTAGGGCCCCAGCTCGTCGCTGCACCAGAATGCTTCTCGGAACCGCAGCTCCAGCTTGGTGGCGTAGTCACGCCAGTCGCCGGAGCCGGGTCGACCGAAGGCCTCGAGCAGCGCGGCACCGCCCATCGCTGCCTCGTAGGCGTAGGCCTGCACCTCCGCCAGCGCGATCGGCCCGTCGGCTAGTGCGCCGTCGTGCCAGCGGATGGAGTCCCCGGAATCCTTCCAGCCTTGGTTGGCGAGTCCGTGGCCGCTGGTGTCGAGGTACTCGAGGAACCCGTCGCCGTCGGAATCGCCATGGTCGCGCAACCAGACCAGCGCGGCCTCCAGATGGTCCAGAAGGGCCTCCACCTCAGCGGTGGGCAGTCCCGCCCGCCAGGCGTCGTGAAGCAGCGAGATCCAGAGAGGAGTGGCGTCGATGGTGCCGAAGTAGACCGGCGGCAGGGAGATCCCGGTGCCGTTCTCCTCGAACTGCAGCGTGCCGCGCCTCACCTCGTGCAGGATTTTGCCCGGCTGCTCGGCTGTCGCCGGATCCGTGCTGTCCCCCTGGCGGGAGGCCAAGGCGCGCAGGGTGCTACCTGCCAGGGCGGTGTCGAGCGGTAGCAGCATCCGTGCGGCGATCAGGGAATCGCGCCCAAACATGGTGAAGAACCAGGGAGCGCCGGCTGCCAGAAAGGTGTCCTTCGGTCGGTCAGCGGTGGCCATCCGCAGCCCGTTGAGGTCGGAAACCGACTGGCTGAGCAGGCTGTTCTGCCGTGGTTCGCTGAGCCGCGGAGACGCCAGAGGAGCAGTGCTCGGAGCCACCATGGGGGCCGTGGAGTCGGTCAGGGAGACCCGCCAGGGCAGGACGACGGCGCCGCCCGGCTCCACCTCGGTCACCCAGGTGAGGTTGATCCGGTTGCCGTTGTACTCGGTGCGCGCGCCGCCCGACTCCAGCGCGACCGTGGTGTCTGCGCCACGCCAGTTCCACTGCGGGCCAACGACTGTGACGTCGGCCTGGGTGGCGGCGCCGGACTTCACCTTCTCCATCGGGGTGCTGTCGGCGACGAGGCGGCACTGCACTTCGAGGTGGGCCAGGAAGCTGTGCGCCGACTCGATTCTGATCTCCTCGCTGATGCCCTGGGCATCGGCGATCCGGGACCGGGTGAGGTACAGCAACGGGTCTGCGACGGGGGACTGGACCCGGACGAAGTAGAGGTAGTCCACCCGGCTGGCTGATCGCACCTGGGTGGACACCCATTCGGGCTCTTCGCCGTTGACGGTCAGGATTGCCTGCTTGAGGACGCGGTCGTCGCCGCAGTGGATGCCCTGGGCACCATGGCCGCGAATCTGCCCATGTTCGTCAGCCCAGGCCTGGACCGGTGCACTGAAAACGCCGGTGAGGTTGTGCAGATAAGGCTGGCGGTAGGCCACATGAACTCCTGGATAGTGGATGTTGTCGCCTTGACACTATCGTCAAAACGTTATTTGATCGTTCAACTTAGTGATTGACATCATATTTGAACGTTCATATTCTTGTAAACAGGCAGCCGGTCGAAAGCTGCCGTGAGAGTGAAGCGCGAGGGAGTGCAATGGCGAAGACAACGCTGGTCAGCCTGGCCGAGTCCCTCGGCGTGTCCCGGCAGACCATTTCCAACGTTATCAACGCGCCCCACCGCGTCAAACCGGAAACCCGGTTGCGGGTGGAACACGCCATCGCCGAAAGCGGGTACCGGCCCAGCGCCGCCGCCCGGCAATTGCGGACCCGCCGCTCGATGAACCTCGGCATCCGGATGATGCCGGTGGTCGATGGCATCAACGGATCAATCCTCGACCGTTTCCTGCACGCCCTGACGGAGGCCGCCCAGGAGGAGGGCTACCGCCTGACCCTCTTCAGCGCCGCCACCGACGACGACGAGGTTCGCCAGTACGAGGACCTCCTCAACGTCGCTGACCTGGACGGTTTTGTCCTCACCGGCACCCACCACGGCGACCAGCGGACCGCCTGGCTGCTGGAAAACGAGGTTCCGTTCGCCTCCTTCGGGCGCCCCTGGAGCGACACCGAGGACCCATTCACGTCCCTGCATCCCTGGGTGGACGTCGACGGTGGTACTGGCACCGAACAGGCCACCCGCCTCCTCATCGATCAGGGACACACCGCGATCGGCTTCATCGGCTGGCCGGCAGGTTCCGGTGCCGGCGATGACCGCCGGGACGGCTGGCGCCGTGCAGTGAGTGCCGCCGGCTTGTCCGCTGACCAGCTTGAGCTCCGCGTGCCCGACGGTGTCCCCGCCGGGGCGCGGGCTGCCGAGCAGGTCATTGCCGCCGGGGCCACCGCAGTGGTGTGCGCCAGCGACAGTCTGGCACTCGGGGCGTTGTCCACCTTCCGGAGCCGGTATCCGGCGCCCACCACCCCGGATGTGATCGGTTTCGACGACACTCCGGTGGCCGCCGCCGTCGGGCTGTCCAGCATTGCCCAGCCAATCGAGGACGCCGCGCGGCACATCATTAGGGTGCTCGCCCACACACTCTCGGGTGACGCGGCGAGCGGCCGACCCGACAAACACCTGCTGCTCACGCCCACCCTGGCGCAGCGCTTCCCGCACCCGCTGGCCGGCGACGGCTGGCTGGCGTGACCCCACCCGCCCATCCCCCTAGATAGCCCGAAAAAAACAAACGCTAGTTAGCCCGAAATAAACAAAAGAATGAGGAATCAGACAATGAAGACTGGAAACTTCCGCACCCGCAGGAAGACGCTCGCCGTCGCCGTGACAGCCGCGGCAGCCCTGGTACTAAGCGCCTGCGGCGGATCAGGATTTTCGGGCTCCGAGGGCGAATCAGCCGAGGCGGAAGGCGCAACTGACGCACCGATCTCGGTGCTGATCGGCTCTTCCGGCGAAGCCGAGACCACCTCCGTCACTGAGGCAGTCGACGCGTGGGCCTCCGAGTCCGGCATGGACGCCAGCGTCAGCGTGGCCTCCGACCTGCCCCAGCAGCTCAGCCAGGGCTTCGCCTCGGGCGAACCCGCCGACGTCTTCTACGTCTCCACCGACCTGTTCGCTGGCTATGCGGCCAACGGGTCCCTTGAGCCGTACGGTGACGACCTGGAAAACAAGGACGACTTCTACCCCGCACTGCAGGAAGCGTTCACCTACGAGGACCAGCTCTACTGCGCACCGAAGGACTTCTCCACCCTGGGCCTGGTCATCAACAACGCCCTCTGGGAAGAAGCCGGCCTTACCGAGGACGACGTGCCGACCACCTGGGAAGAACTGGCGTCAGTGGCTGAGCAGCTGACCACCGACGATGTCGTCGGCCTCGGCTACGGCCCCGAGTTCCAGCGTCTGGGAGTCTTCACGGCCCAGGCCGGTGGCGGACTCGTGACCGACGGCGAAGCGACCGTCAACAGCCCCGAGAACGTTGAGGGTCTCACCTTTGTCCAGAAGATGATGAACGACGGCGTTGCCGCGTTCTCATCAGACCTCGGTTCGGGCTGGGGTGGTGAGGCCTTCGGTAAGGGCCAGGCCGCCATGGTGATCGAGGGCAACTGGATCGCCGGTGCGATGAGCAACGACTTCCCCGACGTCGACTACCAGGTCGCCGAGCTGCCCGAGGGTCCTGCCGGCCCCGGAACCCTGCAGTTCACCAACTGCTGGGGCATCGCCGCCGACAGCGACAACATTGAGGGCGCCAAGGAACTGGTCGCACACCTGACCACCGCCGATACCCAACTCAGCTTCGCTGAGGCCTTCGGCGTCATGCCGTCACTGCAGTCAGCAGCCGAGGACTGGTCAACCCAGTACCCCGACCTGGCAGCGTTCATCGCCGGTGGCGACTACGCGCAGAACCTGCCAGCCCAGCAGGGTGCATCGGACGTGCTTGCAGAGCTGAACGCCCAGCTCGAGACGATCAAGACCGCCGACCTCCAGCAGCTGCTGGACACCCTCCAGACCGACATGGAGTCAGTCGTGGCGGACGCCGGATAACCGGTAACCAAACAACCGCAGGAGCACCCTGACCGTCCAAGAGATCGGGTGCTCCTGCGGTACCACCAGCAATTCACCACCAGCAATTCACCACTCAGTAATTCACCCCCGGGGTAACAGAACGAGGACGCAGTGGCACGACGTACAGCGGCAAAGAAGCCGTCCGGCACCAAGGATGCACCTCCTGCGTTCCGCCGCCGCACGGGAATCCAGGGCCGCACCGGCCTGACCGGTTGGCTTTTCATCTCCCCGGTGGTGCTGATCCTCGGACTCTTCCTGGTGATTCCCGTCCTGATGGCAGCCTGGGTCAGCATGTCGGACTGGACCGGCCGCGGCAGCCCCTTCGGAAGCGACGTCACCTTCGTCGGCGGGGAGAACTTCTCGGCCATCCTCGGCGGCGAAGGACTATCCGCCCGGGACTTCGGCACCGCGATCCGCAACAACTTCTACTACGTGCTGCTGGTGGTTCCGCTGCAGACCGCGCTGGCCATGTTCCTGGCAGTGATGGTCAACAAGCAGGTCCTGAAGGGCCGCGGTCTGTTCCGGACCGCCTTCTACTTTCCCTCGGTCACCAGCTCCGTGGCGATCACCGTCCTCTGGCTGTTCCTTTTCAGCGCCACCGGCGTGGTCAACAAGGTGCTGTCCTTTTTCGCCATCTCCGGGCCGAACTGGTTCCAGGATCCCCGCGGGATCTTCCACATCCTCTTCTCGGTCTTCGGTCTGAACCAGGCGCCCGCCGGGTTGCAGGACCCCGGTTTCCTGGGTATTCCGGGCTGGGAATGGCTGGCCGGACCCTCCGTCGCGATGAGTGCCTTTGTGCTGATGGCCATCTTCACCACTTCCGGCACGTTCATGCTGTTGTTCATCGCCGCTCTGCAGAACATCAGTGGGGAAGTGCAGGAAGCGGCGATGGTCGACGGCGCCAGCGCCTGGCAGCGGTTCTGGCAGGTGACTCTCCCCATGCTTCGTCCCACCCTTTTCACCGTTCTGACCCTGGGGCTGATCGGCACCTGGCAGGTCTTTGACCAGATTTATGTCGGCACTCAGGGTGGACCGGCGAAGACCACCCTGACGCCCGCCTACCTATCCTTCAACTCGGCCTTCAACAATCAGCGGTGGGGCGAAGGCGCCGCCATTGCCTTCATCCTCTTCGGCATCATCGTGGTGCTCACCATCCTGCAGCGGTACGCGCTCAGGGAGCGGGACGTACCAAAACGAAGCCGCATGGTCCCGGTCGGCGCTGACCCCAGGACCGCCGCCGCAGCGCAATCCAGTGTCCGTCACGCGGACCGCGTGAAGGGCCGGGATCCCGGTGACACTGGTCCGGGAGACTCCAGCCCGGGCGGCACCAACCAGACTGGCACCACAGAAGGAGACCGGCGATGAGCACCACCGTAGCCCCATCCCCGGCACCCGAACCCGCCTCGGCGCCCGAGGTCCCGCAGCGAATCAAGAACCGACGCAAGAAGGTCACCCGCGGCGTCTGGATCTCCTACGTCGTGCTGATCATCCTGGCCATAATCTATATTTTCCCGTTCCTGACCCAGGTGGCGACGTCGTTCAAAACCGAGCCCGATGCCGCGCAGGACCCGCTGGGCCTGATCCCGCAGCACTGGACGTTCGCCGCGTACGAAACCCTGTTCGCCAACTCCGACTTCCCAATCTGGGGTCGGAATTCGTTCATCGTCACCGTGTTCGTGACCGCTGGGCGGGTGTTCTTTAACTGCCTCGCCGGGTACGCGCTGGCCAGAATCAATTTCCGTGGCCGTGGACTGGTGTTCGCCCTGCTCGTCGCTGTCATGGCGGTGCCCGGCGTCGTCCTCCTGATCCCGAAGTTCCTGGTGATCAACCAGCTCGGTATCTACGACTCCTACGCAGGAATGATCCTGCCGCTGCTCGCCGACGCCGCGGGTGTCTTCATCATGAAGAACTTCTTCGAATCCATTCCGCCCAGCGTCGAGGAACAGGCGCGCGTTGACGGGGCGGGGACGTTCCGCACCTTCTGGTCGATTGTGCTGCCGATGGCCCGGCCCGCGGTGATGACCATCGTCATCCTGTCCTTCCAGGGCTCCTGGAACGAGCTGAACCACTTCATCATCTCGACCCAGGACCCAGCCCTGACGACCCTCACCAAGGGCGTGGCGCAGCTGGCGTCAGGCCAGCTCAGCCAGGGGACCCAGTACCCGCTGAAACTGGCGGCGGCGGCCCTGATGACCATTCCGGTGGCGATCGTGTTCTTCATCTTCCAGAAGAAGATCATGAACGCCTCTGCCGGGGCAGTGAAGGAGTAGCGCCGGGGAGAGGGTCCGAGGGTCAGCCCCGGGGTTTGAGGGGCCGAGGGTCAGTTCCGGGGTTTGAGTGCGGGGGAGGCGGTGACGCCGTCGCCCGCACTGAGCCCGGTAAGGGCGGCGCTCAAGGCGTCGAGCGAGGAGTGCTCGGGCTCCCACCCGAGCAGCGTCCGGGCACGGTCCGTCTCCATCAGCGGCGACTGGGCTGCCATATCGATCCACCCCGGATCGGTGCGTTGCAGTCCTAGAGCCCAGGTCACGCCGACGACGGCGCGCAACAGCCGCACAGGAAGCCCCACGACCCGGCGGGCGCCCAACTGGGAGGCCAGCCGGGTGGGTGTAAGGACCGGTTCGGCGGCGATGTTGAACGCACCCGGAACGCGGCGGTCGACGGCGCGCCAGTACGCGTCGGCAACGTCGTCGGCGTGGACAGCCTGGAAAACCAGCTGTTCCGGGATCGGAAGCAGGGGCAGGCGAAGGTGGTCCAGCAGGAACTTCGGAACCAGTGGGCCGAGGAAGTACCGCCCGATCTCACTGCCCGCCTCCTGCTGGAAGATCAACCCCGGGCGGAGACGGGTGACAACCGTGTCCGGGTGTCGCGTGGCGAAGTTGTCGAGGAGCGCCTCCTGTTCCCCCTTGTGGCGGCTGTAATGCGAGGTCTTGATGCCGCCGTGGGGCCATCCCTCGTCCACCCGTTCGCTTTTCTTCGCGGGGAGGTACGCACCGACCGAGGACGCACAGACAAAATGCGGGATCCCGGCATCGGCCGCTGCCTGCAGGGCATGAGCAGTGCCCGTGACGTTGGTGCGGTGCATTGCCGCTTCGTTGCGGTTCGGCTGGATTGCCCAAGCGAGGTGCACGACGGCGTCGACGCCGTCGAGCGCGGCGGTCAGTGCACGTCGACCGTCATCAGTTCCCACATCCAGCGCGTGCCACTCGCAGCCCGCATAGGGTGCCTGGGTGGTGTCGGGAAGCCGGCGGGCGAAGCCCAGGATCTTCACGCCACCTGGACGTTCCTGGTTCGCACGCTGCAACCGACGCAGCACAGCGGTTCCGACGTTGCCGGTCGCACCAATCACGGCAACGCGCAGAGGTTCGGCAGAAGATTCAGGGGTAAGGGCCATGCCTCAACGGTAATCCTTAGGTACGCTTAGGTACTAGTAAGCGTCCTTACGATTTGGTCAGGGGCACAGCAGACAACGTGGAGGTACCAATTGGTACAGAGCAGCGGGACAGCGGCGGATTCCCCCGAAGCGCAGACCCAGGACAAGGCGCAGAACGCGCCGCATCCCGACGACGATCGGAAACCCGATAGTCCTGCCGATCTGAAGAAGCCAGCCTGGGGGTACGTATTCAAGCGCACCGTCCGCGAGTTTGGCAAGGACCAGTGCACTGATCTGGCGGCCGCGCTCACCTATTACGCGGTGCTGGCCATCTTCCCGGCACTGCTGGCACTGGTGTCACTGTTGGGTGTGTTTGGGCAGGCGCAGACCACCACCGATACGGTGCTGGAGGTCCTGGATGGGGTCGCGCCCGGCGCCGCAGACAACAAGACGCTGACAACCACGATCCGAGGTCTTGCCTCCTCATCCGGGGCAGGAATCACCTTGGTTATCGGTATCCTCGGCGCCCTTTGGTCCGCATCCGCGTATGTGAACGCGTTCAGCCGGGCGATGAACCGCGTCTACGAGGTGGAAGAGGGCCGGCCAATCTGGAAGCTGCGCCCGGTGATGCTCCTGATCACCGCCGTCGTCCTCCTGCTGGTGGTGCTGATGGCGCTGCTCTTGATCCTTTCCGGCCCGATCGCTGAATCGGTCGGAAATGTGATTGGGCTGGGAGATACGGCGCTGCTGGTGTGGAACATTGCCAAGTGGCCGGTCATGGTTGCCTTCGCCGTCCTGATGATCGCTATCCTCTACTACGGCGCACCCAACGTGAAGCAGCCCAAATTCCGCTGGACGAGCATGGGGTCGCTTGTGGCGCTGCTCGTCCTCGCGATCACCACCGCTGGTTTCGCCTTCTACGTCGGAAACTTCGGCAGCTACGACGAAACGTACGGCGCGATCGCCGGCGTGATCGTGCTGCTGCTCTGGCTCTGGCTGGCGAACCTCTCCCTCCTGTTCGGTGCCGAGTTCGACGCCGAACTGGAGCGTGGGCGTCAGTTGCAGGCCGGTATTGAAGCTGAGGAAACCCTGCAGCTTCCCCCACGGGACGACACTGCGAGCCGCAAGAAGCACGACAAGGAACTCCAGGACATCGACAAGGGCCGGGAACTGCGCCGGAAGTACGAGCGCGAGTCCACTCAGCACAGCAACGACAGCTGAGTGCCATCCGGCATTCACAGTGATTAACTCCACCCCCCGCTGCGGGCTGTTCTGATCGACAGCCCGCAGCGGGATATTAGGCTGAGGATATGACTGACAACGAGCACAGCATGCGCGGCGCCTATGTGAACACGGGCAAGGAATTCAGCCGCGACACCACTTACATTGAAACCCGGATCACCCGCGACGGTGCGGACGGCTTCCCAGTGGAGGCGGGACGTTACCGGCTGATCGCGGCCCGCGCCTGCCCGTGGGCCAACCGCGCCATCATCGTGCGTCGGCTGCTCGGACTGGAAGACGCCATTTCCCTCGGCACTCCCGGTCCCACTCATGACAAGCGGTCCTGGACTTTCGACCTGGATCCCGACGGCCGCGACCCGGTCCTGAGTATCGAACGTTTGCAGGAAGCATTCTTCAAGCGGGACCCCGAGTACCCGCGCGGCATCACCGTGCCGGCGATCGTTGATGTGCCCAGCGGCGCGGTCGTTACCAACAACTTCCCGCAGATCACCCTGGACTTCTCCACCGAGTGGAAAGACTTCCACCGCGAAGGTGCACCCGACCTCTACCCGGAAAAATTGCGCGCTGAAATCGATGAGGTCAGCAAGAGGATCTTCACCGAGGTCAACAACGGCGTCTACCGCTGCGGTTTCGCCGGTTCACAGGAGGCCTACAACGAGGCCTACGACCGCCTATTCGCGGCGCTGGACTGGCTTGAGGAGCGGTTGAGCCACCAGCGGTTCCTGGTCGGAGATACGATCACCGAAGCCGACGTCCGGCTCTTCACCACCCTGGTGCGCTTTGACGCCGTCTACCACGGCCACTTCAAGTGCAACCGGAGCAAGCTCACCGAGATGCCAGCCCTGTGGGGCTACGCCCGGGATCTTTTCCAGACTCCCGGATTCGGTGACACCGTGGACTTCGACCAGATCAAGGACCACTACTACATCGTGCACGAGGACATTAACCCCACCGGCATCGTGCCCAAGGGCCCGGAACTGGCCAACTGGCACACCGAACACGGTCGGGAGCGCCTCGGCGGGCGACCGTTCGGAAACGGCACCCCTCCCGCCTAGCTTTCTCGAAAGTATGACTGAGTGGAAAGCATCCTCAGTCATGAGCCCCGCCCGTACCGGATTCCCCGGCTACCGGCGGGGCTTTCTGCGTGTCGGGGGCAACACGCCGGGGTACGACAACGGCGGACTGCAGTACCTGGGGAAACCTGCACGCCGCCGACGTCGGGCGGGCCGGAAAACCACTGAGCAGGGACCGAATTAAGGAACACAACCGTTTCCTAATGGAAGTAACCCTAGGCTAGCCTTACTTAGGTCGAAGTTTTGTTCCCGGCGATCGACGGCCCGGACGGTTGAGGACGACACAGACGGAGAAGGAGGCGCCATGGCAGTGCAGACTGCGCCTGCGCCCCCGCAGAGCCATCCCGCCGCCCCGTCGAAGCCACGTAGCCGACGCCGGATGCTCAAGCTGGGTGGGGCCGTGCTGGCGCTCGCCCTGGTCTGCGCCGCGTCCCTCGCGTTCGGATCCCGGCCCATCAGCTTCGACGTCCTGATCGCTGCGCTGACAGATTACGACCCGACCAACGGCGATCATGCGGTAGTCCATTCCAGGATTCCGCGCACCGTGACCGGTCTGATGGTGGGTGCCGCCCTCGGCCTCGCTGGTGCAGCCATGCAGGGAGTGGCCCGTAACCCGCTCGCCGACCCCGGCATCCTCGGCGTCAATGCGGGGGCAGCGCTTGCCATCGTGATGGGCATCTACCTCTTCGGTGTGGCCGACGTGAGCGGCTACATCTGGTTCGCCTTCGGCGGGGCGGCACTCGCCGCCGTCGTCGTCTACGCCATTGCCAGTCTGGGCAGGGAAGGCGCTTCCCCGCTCAAACTGGCGCTCGCCGGCGCAGCGCTCTCCGCCGGCCTGGGCAGTCTGATGAACGCCGTCCTGGTATCCAACCAGGAGACCCTCGACCGTTTCCGGTTCTGGCAGGTGGGAACCGTGTCAGGCCGGGGCTGGGACATCCTGCTTCCGGTGCTGCCTTTCCTGATCATCGGCACCCTGCTGACCCTCGCGACCGGAAAGGCCCTCAACAGCCTCTCCCTCGGCGACGACATCGCCCGGGGACTCGGCCAGAACGTTGCGGTGGCCCGCGGTGTCGCAGCCCTCGGCGTCGTCATTCTGTGCGGCGCTGCCACCGCTACCGCCGGGCCCATCGCCTTCGTAGGGCTGGTGATTCCCCACATCGTGCGGGTCCTCACCGGCCCCGACTACCGCTGGATTCTCCCGTTCTCGGTAGTACTGGCACCGGTGCTCCTGATCAGCGCCGACATTGTCGGCCGCCTGATCCTGCCCCCTGGCGAGGTGCAGGTGGGAATCATGACCGCCGTCATCGGCGCCCCGGTCTTCATCTGGCTGGTTCGAGCGCGGAAGCTGGCCCAGCTGTGAGCCTGCAGACCTCCCCGCCCGTCACGCCAACCGGCCCGGTGAGGAACACCCAGGCCATCCTGAGCGGCGCCCGGCGGCACCAGTCGGCGCAACGCCGACGCGTGATCCTGATCCTCGCCGCGATCACCGCGGTGCTGTTTATCGTCAGCGTACTGCTCGGCAGCTACACGGTGACCATCCCCGATTTCTTCAGGATCCTCGGCGGTGCGGAGATCCCCGGGGCCACCTTCATCGTGATGGAGAACAAGCTGCCACGCGCGGTCATCGCTGTTCTGATCGGGGTGGCCTTCGGCCTCGCGGGCACTATCTTCCAGACCATGCTCCGCAACCCGCTCGCCAGTCCCGACATCATCGGGATCAGCTACGGTGCCAGCGCCTCAGCGGTCGCGGCGATGGTGCTGTTCGGCGCGGCCGGGGTGGCCGTGTCCCTCTCCGCCCTCGTCGGGGCGCTGGCCGTCGCCGGCGCGATCTACCTGCTCTCCCGCCGCGGATCGGTGGCCGGGTACCGGCTCATCCTCGTGGGGATCGGGTTCGCCGCCGTCATGCACGCACTGGTCAGTTTCCTGCTGACCCGCACGGACATCCGCACCGCCTCGGATGCGATGGTCTGGCTGAATGGTTCCCTCAATTCGAGCAACTGGGACCGGGCCACCATCCTGTTCCTGGCCCTGCTGCTGCTGATTCCCGCCGCCGCGATCCTCTCCCGCGGACTGCGCGGACTGGAGCTCGGCGACGACACAGCAGCCAGCCTTGGACTGAGGGTGGAGCCGTCCCGGCTCGGCCTGATCACCGTGGGAGTGGCCCTCGCCGCCGTCGCCACAGCTGCGGCCGGCCCGGTGGCTTTCGTCGCTTTCCTCGCCGGCCCGATTGCCCGCCGTCTCGTCAAGGGCGCGGTGTCCCTCACCGCCGCCGGTCTGGTCGGCGCGGTCATCGTCCTTGCCGCTGATTTTGTGGCCGCCAATATGATTCCCGGTGTCTCGCTGCCGGTCGGAGTGGTGACGGGCGTCCTCGGCGCACCGTTCCTTCTCTGGCTGCTCGTCACCGCCAACCGCTCAGGCCAGGGAGGCTGATATGGCATTGACCGCCAGCGAGCTGACACTCGCCTACGACGACCGCAAAGTGGTCCAGGACCTCACCCTGGAGTTGCTGGCCGGCAAGGTGACCGTGATTGTCGGCGCCAACGCCTGCGGCAAGTCAACGCTCCTCCGCGGGCTGGCCCGACTGCTGAAGCCATCCGCCGGCGTCGTCAGCCTCGACGGCAAGGACATCCATTCGCTGTCCACCCGCGCCGTCGCACGCACCCTGGGCTTGCTGCCCCAGACCCCGGTGGCACCGGATGGCATCACCGTCGCGGACCTGGTGGGCCGCGGACGCTACCCCCACCAGGGTTGGTTCCGCCAGTGGACCGACGACGACGACGCCGCCGTCGCCGCAGCGCTGGAAGCCACCGACACCCTTGAGCTGGCGGACCGTTTCGTCGACGAACTTTCCGGCGGCCAGCGGCAGCGCGCCTGGATCGCGATGGCGCTGGCCCAGCAGGCCGACATCCTGCTCCTGGATGAACCCACTACCTTCCTCGACGTCACCCACCAGGTGGAGGTGCTCGACCTCATCACCGACCTGAACCGGCGCGACGGCACCACCGTGGCCATCGTGCTCCACGACCTCAACCTTGCGGCACGCTACGCCGACCACCTCATCGCCATGACCGACGGCCGGATCGCCGCCCAGGGGAGCCCCGCCGAGGTGGTCACCGAGGAGACGGTGACAGCCGTCTTCGGCCTGCGATGCCGGGTCATCCCGGACCCCGTGTCCGGCACGCCCATGGTGGTCCCGGTCGGCCGGCACCACTCCGGCGACGGAAGCACTCCCGCAGCACCCGAATCGACCACCGGGCAGGGGTTCCTGCCTAACCCGCAGGACACGCTGTCCGCGCACTATCTGGAGGCAGCATCATGACCGAAGTCAGCAACCGGACCGCCCGGCCGGGCCAGCGGACCGCGCAGCGCACCGAGTCCGCCGCCGCGGCAGTGACGGCGTTCGACGTCGTCGTCACCCGGGTGCAACGCCTCAGCGACAACTTCCAGCGGATCACCTTCGGGGGAGCCCACCTCCGGGACTTCGGCGTCCTGGGTCCCACCCTCGACCTGCGGATCAAGGTGATGATCCCTGCCACGCGCGACGGCGACGCGCCCCGGCTGAACCTGCGCGAACTGCTCGAGGCGCCCACCGACGGGCCCGGCTGGTATCAGCAGTGGCTCGCCATGGACCCCGCCGAGCGTGGGTCGATGCGCACCTACACGGTCCGGGAAACCCGGTGCGGCGCCGAAGAGCCCGAAATTGACGTCGACTTCGTCATGCACTTCGATGCCGACGGCAACGGGGGGCCGGCATCGCTATGGGCCGCCGCGGCTACCCCCGGCGACCGGATCTGGGTGATCGGCCCGAACGTCCACGCCGCCACCTGCACCACCGCCGGCTCCTACGGCGGTATCGAATGGCGTCCCGGACTGGCCCAGCACGTGTTGCTCGCCGGTGACGAGACAGCCGTCCCCGCCATCAGCGCCATCCTGGAATCCCTCCCCGCCGACATTGGCGGACATGCGTTCCTTGAGGTGCCGGACCCCTCCGATTTCCAGGAGGTCGGAACCACCTCAGCGGTCAAGATTACCTGGCTGGCCCGGGGGACCCGGCCCCACGGGGAACTCCTCGACGCCGCAGTGCGCGACGCCGTCCGGGTGCCGGGCTGGGTGTCCCTGGCCGCGCCCTTCGCCGTCGGTGTGGATCCCAGTTCACGGGCGGGGCTGACTCTCGCCGCGGCGGCTGCCGCCGCTGCAGGACCAGAGCCCGAGGAAGTCAACATCGACGAGACGATCCTGTGGGAAACCCCGCAGCGGCTCAACGCCTCAACGCTGAATATGTCGATGAACCCGGACCGGCCCTCCGGTGCACTCCCGTTCTACGCCTGGATTGCCGGCGAGGCCGCCGTGGTGCGCGGGCTCCGGCGCTACCTGGTCCGTGACGTGGGCATCGACCGCAAGCAGGTGGCTTTCATGGGTTACTGGCGACGTGGACGGTCTGAATTAACCTAATCGCCACGCTCTAACCGAAGTAACGAAATTGTAACTCTTTAGCAACTCGCCTACGCTGGTGGGAGCTAACCGCATTTTTTTGGCTCTCCGTCTGCACGCCTGACCCTGCCAGCAGCCGGCCCCCAATTCATCGTGGCAGGGGTGGAGGATTGCCTTCCGGCAGCCTTGGCTGACCAAAGCGCCGTTGCCCTCCGCGGATCTTACCTCCCTCTCGCGGGAGTCGCAGCAGTGGACCGAGCCCTCCTGTGCTCGAATCCGACAGCTATCCCCACCGGCGTTGAGAGAGGTAATCGTTGTGCTTCAACCGGTCACGTCCGGACGCCGCCGCGCGCCCGCCCAGCCCACATCCACCCGCCGGTCCGCCACATTGGCCACCGTTGCTCTCGCTGCGGCAGCGGGAATCGCGCTGACTGCATTCTTCCCTTCCCCGGAGGTGTCGCCCACGGCGACTCCCACCGCAGGCGATGGCCCCGCCGTGGCAGCGCCCGTCACCGCTGATGTCCAGGCCGTGATCGACTTCGGCAGGGAATCACCGCAGGCCACCACCGCGACCAAGGCACCCAAGACCACTGTCCTGTCCACGCCCGTCGACGACGCCGCGTTCGCCCCACCCATCAAGGGCGCAGCAATCGCCTCGTCATTCGGGTACCGGGTCAACCCCATGGGTGGATTCGGCAACGAGCTGCACACCGGAACCGACTACGCCGGCGCCTGCGGCACGCCCGTTCTGGCCTCGCGGGCCGGCACGGTGGTCGAATCAGGGTGGCACGCCTATGGGGGAGGCCAGCGGATCGGGGTGGACCACGGCGGCGGTCTGGAAACCTCCTACAACCACCTGAGCGTGCTCGGCGTCAACGTCGGCACGAAGGTATCCAAGGGGCAGAACGTGGGCGCGGTCGGCAACACCGGCAACTCGACCGGCTGCCATCTCCACTTCGAACTCCTGGTCGACGGCGAGAAAGTTGACCCGCAAAGCAGGCTCTAGCAGGATGACCCAGCCTTACGGCGTCGGGCTCCACGGCGAACATCCCGCCATTTTCCCGCCGACCGGGCCCAGCCAGTGGGATTGTCCAGACAATCCCATTGACCGCGACGGGCCAGTGGGAAAATTTGCAACCCGGTCAGGCTGGAACCGCCCTAGGGCGTCGGGTTGGTGACTACCGCTGGGTCTTTCTTGCCGTAGGGCATCCGCAACCGCAACGAGTTCGGGTCCACCCGCAGGGCCATGTGCGTTCCCTTGCCGAGGGGGTCCCCATCGAGCTGGATCTCCTGCGGCTCGTCCAGCTCGATTTCGGCGGTCTTGCACTGGAAGTACTCCAGCGACGGGTCCTTGCCCTTGCCCCGGGCGAACAGCTTGCCCACGACGCCGAACCAGCCCAGCCGGCCGTTCGGGGCCACGGTCATAATGTCGAGCAGCCCGTCGTCGATCTTTGCTCCCGGGAAGATCTCCAGGCCGCCCATGATCTTGCCGCAGTTTCCGCCCATCACGCTGCGCAGCCGGCGGGTGATCGTTTCGCCGCCGTCGAGCGTGATCCGGGTGCGGGCGGGCTTGCCGCCGAGGTTCCGGATGCCGGCGTCGACGTAGGCCAGCCAGCCCACCTTGTCCTTCAGATCATCGCGGGTATCGGCCATGATCGACGCGTCGAAGCCCAGCCCGGCCATCACCAGGAACACGTGGGAGTCCTGGGCGCGGTCCACGGTGACATGGACAACGTCGACGTCGCGTTCGGTGCCGAAGAGGGCGGCCTTGGCGGCCTGCTGCGGGTTGTCGACGGCAATGTCCAGGTTCCGGGCCAACAGGTTGCCGGTGCCGAGCGGGATCAGCCCCAGGGCGACCCCCGTGCCAGCCACCACCTCGGCGACGCAGCGGACCGTTCCGTCTCCGCCGGCGGCAATGACGACGTCGACGCCGGCGTCGACCGCCTCCTGGGCCTGGCCGCGGCCTGGATCGTCGACGCTGGTCTCCAGATACAGGACGTCTTCCCAGCCCTCGGCCGTGCAGAGCTCCGAAACGATCGCACGAATGTCAGCGCCGGTGTTCTTGACCGGGTTGATGATCAGCGCGGCGCGCTTGGCCCGGGTATCGGAGGGCTGGGTCATGATGTCCTTCTTGGCTGAATGGATCTGGGGGCGGGGATACTGCACGGAGAAGTTGTCAGCATACTTGCTACCCACCTTATCCCCCGGCAAGAGCAGGTAGCCTCGTCTAGTGGAATTCTCTCAGCGTTATGTGGCCCTTGGCGATTCGTTTACCGAAGGTGTCGGCGACTGGCATGCCGCGAGCCCCAACGGGGTGCGCGGGTGGGCGGACCGGGTGGCCCAGCAGCTGATCCTCGCCGACAGCACCTGGGGGTACGCGAACCTTGCGGTCCGTGGGAAGAAGGTGCGCCAGGTGCTCGACGAGCAGGTGGACCGTGCACTCGCCCTGGAGCCCACCTTGATCACCGTCTACGCTGGCGGCAACGACATCCTGCGGCCACGCATCGACATCGACGCGCTGATGGCAGCGTACGACGACGGCGTGGCCCGGCTGGCGGGCTCGGGCGCCGCCGTCGTGCTGTTCACCGGGTTCGACTCAGTGGGTTCGGCGGTGTTCGGGAAGACCCGCGGCCGGACCGCCATCTACAACGAACTGGTCCGTGAGATCGCCGACCGCCACCACGCCGATGTGGTGGACTACTGGCGGTTCAGGGAGTTCCAGAACTGGGGTTACTGGGACACCGACCGGATGCACATGTCCGCCGCCGGTCACACACTGATGGCCAAACGGGTCCTCGAAGTGCTGCGGGCCTCCCACGAGATTGACCTGCCCGAGCTGGAGGCTGCGCCGGCCGTGTCCCGAATCGATCAGTTGCGGGCCGACGCCCAGTGGGCCCGGGACTACCTCTCACCCTGGGTGGGCCGCCGGCTGCGTGGGGTCTCGTCGGGGGATGTGCTGACGGCCAAGTACCCGGAGCTGACTCGCCCGGTGTGGCAGTAGTCACCGAAGCCTTCGCGGGCAGGAGCGTGCGACACGGTGTGTGCCAGAATGACGAGATGAATGGTGTCAGGTGGTTGAATCCCGAAGAGCGGCAGGCCTGGCTGGCGCTCTACGCGGTAACCACCATCCTTCCGGGATCCCTTGATGGGCACCTGTTCCGGCAGGCGAAAATCACTCTCTTCGACTACCACGTCCTCGCGATGCTCTCCGAGGCCGAAGAGCTGACCCTCGCCATGAGCGACCTTGCGGCCCGGTCGAATGCCTCCCTGTCCCGGCTCAGCCACGTAGTGAAGAAGCTGGAGCAGCGGGGCTGGGTGTCCCGCAGCCCCAGCGCCGTCGACGGCCGCGTGACCACCGCCACCATCACGGACGACGGGCTGAAAAATCTCAAGTCGCTGGCCCGCAAGCATGTGGAGCACGTGCGGCAGGCAGTCTTTGATGCACTGACCGACGACGACGTCCGGGACCTGGAGCGGATCGGCAAGAAGATCCTCGCCAGCCTCGACGACACCCACTGGATCCTGAACGAACCCTCACCTGGAGTACAACCGTGAAGCCACCTTCAGTCCTCGCCATTGTCTTGGCCGGAGGGTCGGGCGGCCGGCTGGGAACGCTGACTGACAAGCGTGCCAAACCGGCCCTGCCCGTCGCCGGCACCTACCGCCTGATTGACATCCCGCTGTCCAACCTGCACAAACAGCGGGTTTTCGGATGTCTGGATGGTGCAGCAGTATCAGCCGAACTCCCTCAACGATCACCTGGCCAACGGCAGGCACTGGGATCTCGACCGGACCAACGGGGGCCTGCGCGTGATGCCCCCGTTCGAGGGGCGGGACGGCGAAGGGTTTGCCGACGGCAACGCCGACAGCCTGCACCGGCAGGCAGCATTCATCAGGGAGTTCAACCCCGATCTGGTGCTTCTGCTCAGCGCTGACCACCTGTACCAGCTGGACTTCCGCGACGTCGTCCAGACTCACCTGGACGCCGGGGCCACCGCAACGATCGTGACGACACGGTTCGACGGCGACGCCTCCGACCACGGGGTGGTGGAGGTGTCCGATGGTGCCGTGACCGGCTTCGAATACAAGCCTGAGAAGCCAAAAACGGACCTGGTTGCCACCGAAGTGTTCCTGTTCGACGCCATGCACCTGCTGGACACCCTGGAGGAGCTGGAGAAGGAAGAGGGCGGCCTCGACGATTACGGGGACCAGTTGCTGCCCCACCTGGTGGAACACTCGACCGTGGTGGAGCACCGCCTCGAGGGGTACTGGCTGGATCTGGGGACCCCCGATAACTACCACCGCGCGCACATGGAACTGCTCGATGGCGAGGGCCTGCGGTTCGACGACCCCGCCTGGCCCATCATCACCGGCAGCCCCCGGCGTGTGCCCGCGTTCGTGGGAAAGGGCGCCGTCGTCGCCGATTCGATGCTGGCACCCGGCAGCAAGGTTTTCGGCGAGGTCACCCACAGCGTGATCGGGCCGGACACGGTCGTGGAAGCTGGCGCCGTCGTCGTTGATTCAATCCTGCTGGACGGTGTCACCGTCCCGGCGGGCGCCCGGGTTCATCGCTCAATCGTGGACTCCGGTGCCACACTCCACGTTGGCGCCCGGATCGGCAGCGACGTCGCTGTCACGGTGGTGGATCGCGACGGCGACATCACCAGCGATTAGCCATAACCGGCGCCAACTCCTAGAATGGAAGGGCATCAGGTGGCGGAGCGTGCGCAATTGCTCCGATTTTTCGGGACACATCTCCCGGTAAATCGGTAGTTAGGGGCTCAAGTTGCGCGAAAACCGCTAATAATCCTTACAGTTTCGACTGTTGTTTTGGGCGCCCCTGGCCGCATTCCAAGGCGGGTAAGACTGCCGGTACCTAGGTACATTTCATTTAACTCTTTGGAGGATCGTCATGGCAGCTCACTGCCAAGTGACTGGAGCCGAGCCGGGCTTTGGGCACAGCATTTCCCACTCACACCGCCGCACCAAGCGCAGGTTTGACCCGAACATCCAGAAGAAGCGCTACTGGGTTCCGTCCCTGCGCCGCAATGTCACGCTGCAGGTTTCTGCCCGCGGCATCAAGACCATCGATGTGCGCGGTATTGACGCCGTCGTCGCGTCGATCCTGGCCCGGGGAGTGAAGCTCTAATGGCAAAAGATAAAGACGTACGCCCGATCATCAAGCTGAAGTCCACGGCTGGCACCGGGTACACCTACGTGACCCGCAAGAACCGCCGCAACGACCCGGACCGCATGGTTCTGATGAAGTACGATCCCAAGATCCGTAAGCACGTCGAATTCCGAGAGGAGCGCTAAACACATGGCTAAGAAGTCCAAGATTGCCCGCAACGAACAGCGCAAGGTAATTGTTGAGCGCTACGCTGCAAAGCGCCTCGAACTGAAGAAGACCCTGGTTGACGCCAACGCAACCGACGAAGCCCGCGAAGAAGCACGCCTCGGCCTGCAGAAGCTTCCCCGCAACGCTTCGCCAGTGCGCCTGCGTAACCGCGACCAGATCGACGGTCGCCCCCGCGGAACGCTCCAGAAGTTCGGTATCTCCCGTGTCCGCTTTCGCGACATGGCCCACCGTGGCGAGCTGCCCGGTGTAACCAAGTCCAGCTGGTAACCCCCGCTGGCTGGTAGCTACCAGCAACGCACAAGGACGACGACCCACGGGTCGTCGTCCTTGTGCGTTAAGGCCCGTGCGTTAAGTTGGGTACGTCGGTGACCGAATCCCCGGCCTGAAAGGTCAACGCCGTGCCGCAGCAGAAACTGCTCCAACCACCCATGCTGCTCCTGGCCGTCGGCGGGTTCCTGGCGGTCGCCACCGAAGTGCTCCCCATCGGGTTGCTGCCCCTGATGGCCGAGGACCTGGGCGTCACCGAGTCCTTGATCGGGCTCCTGGTCTCCGCGTACGCCGCAGTGGTGGTGTTCGCGTCGATCCCCCTGAACGCCTGGACCAGCGCACTGCCCCGCAAGCCGCTGCTGGTGGGCTTGCTGGCCGGCTACGGCCTCAGCAATGTGATCCTGTGCCTGGCGCAGGACTATTCGGTTGCGTTGACCGGCCGGGTGATCGCCGGCGCCTGCCACGCACTGTTCTTCGCGGTGGTATTCGGTTACGCCACCCGGTTGGCGCCACCGGGCCGGATGGGCGCCGCCGTTGCCCTGGTCAACGCGGGAAACGCCGTCGCTATCGCGGTCGGGGTGCCGCTGAGCACATGGCTGGGTGCCACAGTGGGCTGGCGATGGTCCTTCGGCTGTGCCGCAATCATCGCGCTGCTGCTCGCGGTCGGCGCCGCCGTCGTGATGCCAGCGATCCGCGGGTCGGCTGTGTCCGGCGGGACGCAGCTGAAGGAAGCCCTGGCAGAACCCGCACTCCGGCGGGTGATCGTCGCGGTGGTGGTGATGATGACCGGCCAGTTCGCCCTCTACACCTTCATCACCCCGGTGCTTGTGCAGCCCGGGTTCACAGCGACGAACGTGGGGTTTGCGCTTCTCGCCTACGGGGGAGCCGGGGTCCTGGGGCTGCTGCTGTGCAGCCGGCTGACCGACACGGCGTTACGGCCCGCCCTCCTGCTGTCCCTGCTGGTGATGACCGGCTGCTTCCTGGCGATCGCCCTGCTTGGCGGCGCCCCGGCGTGGACGCTCGCCGCGGTGATCGTGTGGGGTCTGCTGTACGGGCCGGTGCCCTCCTACGTGACCACCGCGGCGCTCAGCGCCTTCCGCGACCACCCCGACACGGTGGCCGCCGTCCACAATTCGACCTTCAACATCGGGATCAGCGCGGGTGCGCTCGTGGGGGCACAAATGCTGTTGGTGGGCGATCCCTCGGTGATCGGATTCGCCGCGGCGGCGCTGACACTCCTCGCGCTAGTGGTCGTGTTCACTGGCGCCAGACAGGGATTTCCCCGAATGAGCCCAAAATAGTGCCCTTTGGCATCTAAAAACCCCCAAAAACGCCGGAAACGACCGGAATTTGGTGCTCAAGCTGGTAAGTTTTCGCACAGAGGCTTTCAGAACCGTGAAGGCTTTACAAATAAACGCACAAGTCCAGGAGGACGTAAATTGGCAACGAAAGAAACCAAGAACCGCAGCGAACTGGTAGCAGAAGTAGCAGCGAAGGCTGACACCAGCCAGACCGCCGTTAACGGCGTTCTTGACGCACTGTTCGATGTACTGGCAACCTCAGCTGCCAACAACGTCAAGGTCACCATCCCAGGTTGGCTCGCTGTCGAGCGCACCGAGCGTGCCGCCCGCACCGGCCGCAACCCTCAGACCGGCGAGACCATCCAGATTGCAGCAGGCAGCAGCGTCAAGCTGACCGCCGGCTCCAAGCTGAAGGCTGCTGTCAAGTAGTCACTCACGCCGTCCGCTAAGGACTGTAGGCCGCCACCCTTTCCGGTGGCGGCCTTCCTTTTTAACCCGGAGCGTAGATAACCCGCGGCGCCCCGGCTTGCTACCCGCCGAGGGAACGGTGTCGGGGAATGACTCAGCCGAATTGTTACCCCTTCTACGCAGGGTAGACAATAGGAAGCGTGGCTACGACAACCAAGGTGCCCCGGCCGACCGACCGCCCGGGAACAGATACCCCCGGGGTGAAGGTGGGCTGGCTGATTGCTGGCGGGGCCGCCGTCGTCGTGGCCTTGGTTTTGGCCCTCCTGTTCTCGGGTGCCGCGGGGCCGCGGCAGCTCGGCGACCCGGGGCCTCTCACCCGCTGGGGGTTGCCCGCGGCGAAGGCGTTGAACAACATCTCAGTGGCCGCGGTAATCGGCTCACTGGTTTTCGCCGTCATGATCCTCCCGCGCCGGGTCAGCCCAACCCACCGCCGCTCCAACGCCGGACAGCCCGGCGAGGAACACCCCGCCTTCAGCGCGGTGATGACCCTTGCGTCGGTCGCCGCGGTGTCATGGACCCTCTCCGCCGTCGGCGTGCTGCTCTTCACCTACTCCGACGCCGCCGGGCTGCCGCTGAGCAGCGACCCCGGCTACACCGAGGGCCTGGCGTCCTACCTCATTGATTTCGACACGGGCAGGGCCTGGCTGTCGACGGTCATGATCGCCGCAGTAGTGGCCACCATGACGTTCGGCGCCCGATCCAGCGGATGGCTGGCACTGACCGGCATCCTGTCGCTGGTCGGGTTGCTGCCGATGGCGCTTATCGGCCACTCCTCCAGCGGCGATGACCACTACGCCGCCATCAACTCGATAGCCCTCCACCTGGTGGGGGTCTGCCTCTGGATCGGCGGGATCACCGTCCTGGCCGTGATTGGCGGACGCCTGGGGTCGCTCACCCCGAGCGTGCTGCGCCGCTTCTCCGCGCTGGCAGGGTTTGCCTTCATCCTGGTGGTGCTCTCCGGGGTGATCAACGCGAGCCTGCGGATCGACAACCTTGGCCAGCTGGGATCTGAGTGGGGACTCCTGGTCACCTTCAAGACGATCGCCACCCTCCTGCTGGGCGGGATCGGCCTGATGCACAGGCAATGGATCATCCCCCAGCTGGGCGAAGGGACAGGGTCGCTGAGCGGTGGCCAGCTCTCCGCACGGAGGGTCCTCTGGCAGCTGATCGCTGTGGAACTGCTGATCATGGGTGCGGTGTCGGGAGTCGCCGTCGCCCTGGCCCGCACCGCACCGCCGGTCAGCGACGAGATCGCCCCCGACGCATCGCCGGCCAGAATCCTCACCGGTTACGAGCTGCCCCCTGAGCTGACGGGTGAACGGTGGCTCACCGAGTGGCGGTTCGACTGGCTGTGGATCGCCTTCGCCGCCGTCGTCGCTGTCGCCTACATCTCGGGTGTCGTGAAGCTGCGCCGGCGCGGAGACACCTGGTCCCTGCTGCGGCTGGCCTGCTGGCTGATCGGACTCGCCCTCCTGACCTACATCACGTCCGGCCCGCTGGCGGTATACGGGATGGTGCTGTTCAGCTCACACATGGTGGGCCATATGGCGTTGACCATGGTGGTGCCTCTGTTCCTGGTGCTCGGCGCCCCGGTCACGCTCGCGTTGAAGGCCCTCACGCCACGCGGCGACGGATCCCGGGGGATCCGCGAGTGGATCCTGGTGATCGTTCACTCCCGTGCCTCAGCCCTGGTCACCCACCCGCTGTTCGCGGCAGCCAACTTCGCGGGCTCCATCGTGATCTTCTACTACTCGCCGTTGTTCGGGTTCGCCATGCGGGAGCATGTGGGCCACGAGCTGATGTACGTGCACTTCCTCATCACCGGCTACATTTTTGTGCTGTCAATGCTCGGCTCTGACCCGGTGCCGCGTCGGGCACCGTACCCGCTGCGGATCCTGCTGCTCTTCGCCACCATGGCCTTCCACGCCTTCTTCGGCGTCGCTTTGATGGGGTCGACGTCGCTGCTCCAGGCCAGCTGGTTCGGCAACATGGGCCGCGACTGGGGCCCTTCAGCGCTCGAGGACCAACAACTGGGCGGCGCACTGACCTGGGGAATCGGCGAGATTCCGACGCTGCTGGTCGCGATCGGCGTCGCAATCATGTGGTCGCGCGACGACGCCCGGGAGTCCAAACGGACCGACCGCGCCGCGGACAGGAATAACGACGCCGACCTGACCGCTTACAACAACATGTTCGCTTCGCTGGCGGAACGCGACAACCGACGCGGTCCAGGCACACCGGGACCCGGTAAGCCAGCACCATCCCAGAAGCCTGACCGACCAGGAGCACGTGAATGACTGAGACCTCGATCCGCACCGACTACCGGGTGCGCGCCTCCGAACTGGTGGGCCGCAACTGGTTGAACACCGGCGGGCGGCAGCTCACCCTGGAGGATTTGCGCGGAAAAATCGTGATCCTCGACTTCTGGACCTTCTGCTGCATCAACTGCCTGCACGTCCTGGACGAGCTGCGGCCACTGGAACAGAAGTTCAGCGATGTCGTGGTCACCGTCGGCGTCCATTCGCCCAAGTTCGAACACGAAGCCGATCCGGACGCCCTGGCCGCTGCCGTGGAACGTTACGACATCGCGCACCCCGTCCTGGATGACCCCGAGCTGACCACCTGGCAGAACTACACCGCCCGCGCCTGGCCCACCCTGGTGGTTGTGGATCCGGAAGGCTACATCGTGGCGCACCTCTCCGGTGAGGGCCACGCTGCCGGGTTGGAGTCCCTGGTCCAGGAACTCGTCGAGGAACACTCGGCCAAGGGGACCCTGCACCGTGGCGACGGGCCCTATGTTCCCGCCGAGACCACCGCCGGTGATCTGCGCTTCCCCGGCAAGGCGGTGCCGCTGGCCGGCGGAACCCTGCTCGTCGGTGATACCGGCCACCACCGGTTGGTGGAGCTCGACGCCGACCTCGTCACTGTGCACCGCACGATCGGCTCGGGGGAGAAGGGCGCCGCTGACGGCACTGCCGCCGAGGCCCAGTTCAACGAGCCGCAGGGCCTCGCCGTCCTCCCACCGGAGGTTGCACAGCGGGTGGGCTACGACGTCGTCGTCGCCGACTCCGTGAACCACCTCCTCCGGGCGGTGTCCCTCGCCGATGGGTCAGTCAGTACCATCGCCGGCAACGGCGTGCAGCGGCTCCTCGATGCCGGAAACCACGTCAAGGCACGCCCGGCCGAGCTGCAGGAGAGCCCCGACCAGCTGGGCGCCTACGACGTCGACACCCCCGAGGACGCCACACCGCGCCTCACCGACACCCACCTGGGCACCGAGCCGTTGCAGGTTTCCCTGTCCTCGCCGTGGGACGTCCTCTGGTCAACGGTGCTGGAACGGGTGGTCATCGCCATGGCGGGAACCCACCAGCTGTTCACCTTCGACCCGCTCACCGGCGCGGTGGACATCCTCGCGGGCACCGGGCTGGAGGGTCTGCTCGACGGCGACGCCTCCGAGGCCTGGTTCGCCCAGTCCTCGGGCCTCGCCGAGGACGCCGCCGGCAACCTGTGGGTCGCCGACTCGGAAACCTCAGCGGTCCGGACCCTGTCCTTCCCTGAAATCAACGGCCACCGGCGCACCCAGGTGCGCACCGCCGTCGGGACCGGACTGTTCGACTTCGGGTTCCGGGACGGCGCAGCCGACCAGGCCCGCCTGCAGCACCCCCTGGGAATCACGGCGCTCCCCGACGGATCGGTCGCCATCGCCGATACCTACAACGGCGCGGTACGGCGCTTCGACCCCGCCACCGGACAGGTCTCAACCCTGGCACGCGGGCTCTCAGAGCCCTGCGACGTCCTCGTGGACCTCACTCCCACCGCGTCGGGCAGCGAGCCGCTCCTGATCGTGGTGGAAGCCAACCGCCACCAGCTGGTGCGGGTGCCTATCCCCAAGGAGGCGCTGGCCGTCGACGAAGGGGCTTCCCAGACGCAGCGCCCGCAGACACCCGTCGCTCCGGGCATGCACGCGCTGACCGTCCGGTTCGCCGCCCCGAAGGGGCAGAAGCTCGACGACCGGTGGGGCGACCCCACGCAGTTGAAGATCTCCTCGTCACCCGAGACGCTGCTGCTCTCCGGCGGTGGGACGTCGGTGGGCCTGACCCGCGAGCTGATTCTGAACGACGCCGTCACTGAGGGTGTCCTGCACATCACCGCGCGGGCGGCCGCCTGCGACGGTGAGCCGGGCGGCGAGATCCCCGACCACGCGGCCTGCCACCTGTACCAGCAGGACTGGGGTATCCCGGTGCGGTTGAGCTCCGACGGCGAGACCGAACTGACGCTGGACCTCCGCGGCCTCGACTAGACCCGGTCCACTTTCACTGGCCCGCACGGCCCGGTCCGCCGTTGTGGGACTACTGATGCTGGACCGCTAGTACTGGACGACCGGGGTGACGGTAACGTCGTCGCCGTCCACTGATAAGCGGGCGGTGAATCCGAATTCGCGGGGAACCGTGACCGCCTCGATGGTGCCGGTGAACAGGTCCTGCAGCGAGGTGGTCAGTTCAGCGGTGCCTGAGAGCGGCTCTATCTCCCAGCTGCCGTCAAACGGTTCAATGGCCACGGTCGGATACTCGGTGATGGCCCAGCGGATGTCTCCGGCCACCCGGCTTTCGGTCTGGAAGTTGAACGGACAGTTCGCCGGCTGGAAAACGGTCTGTGCCGCGCATTCGTCGAGGAAGCGCCGCACCTGGGCGGTGACCTCTTCCACCAGAACGGCGGTGGCAGCGGTGGGCAGGGCCATCTGGTGGCCCTCAGAACGCTCGGTGACCGCCACCGTTTGCGCCGGTGCGGCGAAGTAATCGCTGGTGTAGTGGGCTTCGAAGCTGCCCGGGTAGAACACGGCGAACTGGTTCCTGCCCTCCGGCATCGCGACCCGGGTGTCGTTGAGGGTGGCTTCGCCCTGGTTGATGACCGTGAGGTCGACGGTGGGCAGCATGGTCGGCACGAACTCCCACGTATCGAAGAAGAGCCATTCGGCGCCGGTACGCTCCAGCGGGAAGGTCGTGGCGTGCTCGGTGCCACGAACCGTGTAGGTGACGGTGACGTCCGCCCGGTTGTCCCCGACCGGCACCGCGTCGCCGACGACGACGTCCTCGACCGCAGCGGCTGACTGCTGCAGCCCAGCGCCGTCGAGCATTGCCGCGTTGGCGGCTGGCACGGAGGCGTTCAGCAGGCCCAGCGCGCGTTCGCCGTCACCGTCGGAGAGGGCCTCAAGGTAGTCGTGCACCTGCTCTTCAGGGCTGAAAATGAACGAGTTGGCGACCACCACCGCCGTGATTGCGCCCGCGATCACCACCAGCAGCCCAAGCAGCCAGGCTGCGAGGACTTTGGTCACCGAGGACGTTTGCACGCTCATCACGTTACCTGTTGAGCGCGGTGTGCCTACCAACGACGTCGGCTGCGCCTCCGCTGCGTTCCGAACAACCCTCGCGCCAGCTCGGCTCCGATCGCTCCCGCCGCCTGCAGAGCGAAGGCGATAAGTTCGCCGGTTGGCATGCTGGGCCAGCACGTCCGCCGGCACCCGCCACCAACCCATGACGGTTCATCATGGCCAGTAACAGCCGCACCTCCGCCTCGGGGTACGGCGTGCCGTCGAGCAGCGCCGCCCCGAGGTGGATTGAAGGACCCTCGAACGTGTAGCCGGAGATGATCCCGGCTATCAGCTCCGACTCCTCAAGCGGTGCGGTCTCCTCATCTTCAGTCATGGACTACCGCGGAAGATCAGCTGGCTGCGGCGTGCTTGCCGCCACCGTTCTGATCACTGCCGTCGGCTGCAGCAGCCTGCGAGCCGCCAGAGCCGTGGCCGTTTACCCGGTCGGCCTCCTGAGCGGTGGCGATCTCCTCGGCGCGTTCCTCGCCTGCCTCGGCCGTGAGGGCGGCGCCGGCCTCGGCGTCACGGGTGAGGTTCTCGCCGGACTCGGGATCGAACAGGTGCAGCTTCCGCGTGTCGAGCCAGATCTCGGCCTCGCGACCGCCGCGGATGCGGCTGCCGGCGTCGAGCGTGACCACAATCTGAGGTCGCAGCTCATCGGCGTCCATCTCGCGAGCCAGGTTGTTGAGCAGCTCGCGCATCTCCGGGTCCGGATTGAAGTTGATGTAGCCGTACTGTTCGTTGCCGAGCCACTCGGTGTGGGTGAGGGTGGCCGTGAAGATGGAGCCGTGGGGCAGCTTGGACTCCTCGACCAGTTTCGCGTCCTCGAAGAACTCGGGCCGCACACCCACCAGGACCACCTTCTTGCCTTCGACCTTTGCCAGCTTGTCGGCGGGGACATCGAGCTCGCCGAGGACAGTCTGGAGCTTGCCGTTCTCGATGGTCGCGGGGATGAAGTTCATTGACGGCGAGCCAATGAACCCGGCCACGAAGAGGTTGCGTGGCTGCTCGTACAGTTCACGCGGGGAAGCGATCTGCTGCAGCTCGCCCATCTTCAGCACTGCCACCCGGTCGCCCAGGGTCATGGCCTCGGTCTGGTCGTGGGTCACGTAAACACTGGTGACCCCGAGCCGACGCTGCATCTGGGAGATCTCGGAGCGCATCTGCCCGCGCAGCTTTGCATCCAGGTTGGAGAGTGGCTCGTCGAAGAGGAACGCATCGGCCTGGCGCACGATGGCCCGGCCCATGGCAACCCGCTGGCGCTGGCCACCGGAAAGGTTGGCTGGCTTCCGCTGCAGGTGGTCGGTCAGTTCGAGGGTGGACGCAGCCTCGGTGACGAGTTTCTTGACCTGCTCCTCGCTGTGTTTGCCCTTCGTGAGGCGCAGCGGGAAGGCAATGTTCTCGTACACCGTCAAATGCGGGTAGAGGGCATAGTTCTGGAACACCATGGCCAGATTGCGGTCCCGGGGTGCCTTGTCGTTGACGCGCTCGCCGTCAATCAGCAGCTCCCCGTCGGTGATGTCTTCCAGGCCCACGATCATGCGCAGGAGGGTCGACTTGCCACAGCCAGAGGGGCCCACCAGGATGATGAACTCGCCGTCGGCGATGTCAATGCTGATGTCATTGACGGCGGGGAACCCGTCGCCATATTTCTTGACCAGGTGGTTGAGGGTAATTGAAGCCATTTTCTGGTGATCCTTTTCTATATAACTGGCGCAAGTGGCTGGGACTGCGCCTCTAGCCCTTGACGGCGCCCGAGGTCAGGCCGGAAACGATTTGGCGTTGGAACAGCAGTACCAACAGAACGATCGGGATGGTGACGATGATCGCAGCGGCCGAGATGGCACCGGTGGGTGACTCGAACTGCGAGGCGCCGGTGAAGAATGCCAGCGCCGCCGGGACCGGCCGGGCGGCCTCGGTGGAGGTCAGCGAGATGCCGTAGACGAAGTCGTTCCACGCGATGAAGAACGCGATGATCGCCGTCGTGAAGACCCCGGGTGCGGCCAACGGAACGATGGCCTTGCGGAAGGCCTGCCAGGTGGTGGCGCCGTCGACCTGTGCCGCCTGCTCCAACTCCCACGGAATCTGCCGGAAGAACGCGGCAAGCGTCCAGATGGAGATCGGCAGGGTCAGGGACAGGTAGGGGATGATCAGCCCGAGCCACGTGTCATACAGCCCGATGTTGCGCCAGAGGTTGAACAGCGGGGTCACGATCGAGATCACGGGGAAGATCGAGACCGCCAGCGCAGTGGTGAGGACCAGCTTCTTCCCGGGGAAATCGAGGCGGGCAATTGCATAGGCGCACAGGGTGGCCAGGACAACCGCGATCGCGGTCGCGATGAGCGAGATGCCGATTGAGTTCCGCAGGGACGTCAGGAACAACTCCTGCGCGTCGCCGACCAGGATCTGCTCGTAGTTGGAGATGGTGGCGGCCCCCGATGAGGGAAGGAAGCTTCCGTTGGTGAGGTCGCTGGGGGACTTGAAGGAGGTGGCCAGGATGGAGGCCACCGGGAACAGTGCGTAAACCAGCACCAGGACCGAGATGACCGCCCACCAGATCTTTTCGCGACGGGAAGACATTATTTTTCTCCTCTCGTGCCGGCAAGATCCACTTTGAAGATCTTGATGGCAGCGAAACTGATCAATATGACGCAGAGGAACAGCAGGACCGACACGGCCGAGCCGAGGCCGATCTCGAGGCGGCTGATCGACGTCCGGTAGGCGAGGAGCGAGAGCACTTCGGTGTTGTTCTCGCCATTGGTCATGATGAACACGTTGTCGAATATTCGGAACGCATCGAGGGCCCTGAAGAGCACGGCGACCATGATCGCCGCCTTCATGTTCGGGATGACCACCTTGCGCATCTGCTCCCACCAGGTGGCGCCGTCGACCTTGGCGGCGTCGGTCAGCTCATCGGGGACCTGCGACAGACCCGCCAGCAGCAGCAGGGAGATGAAGGGGGTGGTCTTCCAGATCTCGGAAGCCATGATGACGAACAGTGAGGTGCCGGTCTGTGCGAACCAGTTCAGGTCCGAGTCGATGCCGGGCACCCAGTCGAACCAGGCGTTCACGTACCCCGAGTTGATATCGAAGGCGTAGAACCAGGCGTAGGCGGAGACCACTGTGATGATGCCATAGGGCACCAGGATCGCGGTCCGGAGAATGCCCTTGAGCGACTTCAGTGCCTTGCTCATCACCAGTGCCAGGGCGAACCCAAGCACCAGTTCGACGGCGACAGTGATCACGGTGATCAGGACGGTGACGAGGAGGCCCTGCCACCAGACGCTGTCCCCGAGGATGGTGATGTAGTTGGCGAACCAGATGAATTCACGCTCATCGGGAGCGGTGAGCCGGAACGCGAACAGGGATTCGAAGAACGCCTGCAGGATCGGGTAGAGCGTCACCAGCAGCATCACCACGAAGGCGGGGCCCGCGAGGTACCAGCCCATCCGCCGCTCGGCTCTGACCCGGTCGCTGTGCTGTTTCTTCGCCCTCTTGTCCTTGTCCGGATTCGGTGTCTTGCCGGCGTCGGGCTTGTTGATCGTTGAGCTACTCACAGTAGCCTCTCCCCTCTGAGCACTGCGGTGATGAACTCCTGGGACCGTTCGGGGGTTGTGTCAGGATCCACTTCGTTCGGTGGTGACCATTCCTGCTGCAGTCCGGTGGAGATTTCGTTGTAGAACGGTGTCTGGGGGCGTGGTGCTGCGAGTTCGAGGGAGTCCCGGATTGTCGTCGCCATCGGGAAGTCTTCCTCAATGGCTGGGTCCTCGTACGCCTCCGAGTTGGACGGCGGGTTGCCGTTGGTGATGAAGTACTCGGTCTGGTTTTCCGGCTGGACGATGCATTCGATTGCCTCGTAGGCCAGGTCCGGGTTGTCGCTGTCTGCGCCGACGCCAAGGTTGATCCCGCCCAGTGGTGGGGCGGCGTCCTCGCCTTCGGTGACGGCGGGGAACAGGGCCCAGCCGATGTCGTCGACTACAGACTGGTCAATCGACCCCGCTTCGACGGCGCCAAGGGTGGCGGGCCAGACGAACGGATAGTTGACCATGAAGGACCCGTCGTCGCCCTGGAACAGGGTCAACGAGGTGTTCTCGGTGGAGGTCGGCAGGCCCGGGCCGCCGAGGCCCTCGGTCCCGATGGTCCCGATGATACGTGCCGCCTCCTGGCCGGCCTCGGAGGTGAGGCCAAGCTCCAGTTCGTCGGCAGGGGCCTCGGGGTTCTCGAGGATCTGGCCACCGGCGGATTCCACCAGTGCGTTGATCCAGACGGTCATCGATTCGGCTGGCGAACCCTGGACCCCGAGGAGCTTGTCCTGCTCGGTGGCTGCGTCGATCAGCTGGTCCCAGGTGACCGGCTGGGACATGTCCAGCCCGGCGGCCTCGGCAACCGATTCGCGGTACCAGAGGATCTGGGTGTTGGCCCAGAAGGGGACGGTCACCAGTTCGTCCTTCCAGGTGGCACCGGCGAGGGCGCCTTCGAGGACATTCTCGGAGAAGAGGTCCACCGAATCCTCGGGGATGGGTGCCAGGAAGCCGGGCTCCGCAAGCTCGGGGATGAACGGCGGGTCAATGCTCATGATGTCCATTGACGTGTCCCCGGCCGCGAGACGGCGGGCGAGCTGTTCGCGCTGGGCGGCAGCATCGGTCGGGAGGAGCGACGTCTCAATCCGGTAGGCGCCGTCGGCCTCTTCGGTGCAGCTGGCGGCAATCGCTGCCTGCCCGCCCGCATCGGGATTGATGTACCAGGTCAGCGTCGTGACGCTTTCTGCCGGACCACAGCCCGTCAGCAGCATCGTTCCCATTGCCAGTGTTGCCACAGCCGCCGCCTTCGGCCTGCTCCGGACTGGATCGATTTTCCTTCGCCTGATCGGCATTCCCACCGTGCCTCCACATCGTTGTAGATAGCCCGGTCGCCCTAGGTACAGTAGGCGATCCGGAGCAACCTTGTCTTTGAGACCATATGCTCTGTGTGCGAAATTCGCCACAACATCAGGTTGCAATCCGGGCAAGGTTGAGGTGGAAAGGTGCCCCTGAACGTAAGCGCTTACTGAAGCAGTGCTGAATTATTCAGCGCGTGGGGTGGCCGCTCGAGGCCGTCGACAACGCTCTCGGCGGGGTCGTTGCCGAGGTCGACGATGCGGTTCTGCCCATCGACATGCACCACGGTGGGCAGGTACTCATGCGCTTCGGCGTCGGTGAGCTGCGCATAGGTGATGAGGATGACCGTGTCACCCTGGTGGACCAGATGCGCCGCAGGACCATTGATGCCCAGCACTCCCGAACCGCGTTCACCGGCGATGGTGTAAGTCTCCAGGCGTGCGCCATTGGTGACGTCGACAATCGAGACCATCTCTCCGGGGAGGATGTCTGCCGCTTCGAGCAGGTCAAGGTCCACGGTGACGGACCCCACGTAATGAAGGTCAGCGTGGGTTACCGTCGCGCGGTGGATTTTGGACTTAAACATTGTGCGATTCATCAGAATCAAGTATACGGTCGCCGCGGAGGACCCGGCTATGTGGTGTTGCGCACTGGCAGCTCGACCGCATCCACACTGGCCCGCTCCCACTTTCCGAGCGTTGGCTCCAGCGGGTTGCGGGCGGCTGGTCGACGTAGCGTGCAGGTCCTCCCACTTCCTGGTGCCCGACGACGTCGTGAACCGGGGTGTCCCCCGAAGACACGCCCTTCGGGTGCCAGAACCAGGGGAAACCTGCACGGCCCAGCCCCTCACGCGTCCGGGGCCTTCCGGAGGGCGCGGCCCATGATCGCGGACGTCAGTGCGGCCACCAGTTCCTGGTTGGCCAGAGGATTGCTGAGCAGGGTGAAGTCCACGGCGCCGACCGCGGGGAGGTCGAAGCGGTTACTGACCTGGACCAGGTCCTCAGGGATGAGGGATTGCGGGAAAACGGCCAGACCAATGCCGGCACGCGCTGCGGCCAGGACCCCATTAATCTCCCGGGTGTTGCAGGTGATGCGCCAGGTCCTGCCGGCCTTTTCCAGAGCATCGATGGTCATCTGACGGGTGAGGCTGGGGGACTGGTAGACGATCAACGGAACCGGTGCGCCGTCCTCAAGGGTGGTCTTCCCGTGACCTGCCCAGACCAGCTGGTCGCTCTGCACCAGGGTTCCCTCGCCGGTGCCGCTCATGTACTTGATGAAAATCAGGTCCACCTGGCCGGCCCGCAGCCGGCGCAGCAGCAGGGGGCTCTGGGTGACAGTGAGCTCGAGGTTGATCTGCGGGTAGAGCTGACGGAAATGACGGAGGATGCGGGGAAGCTGGGTGACGGCCAGATCATCGGCCACCCCAAACCTGAGCCGGCCCCGCATGGCCGAGCCGGAAAAGTACGCCACGGCCTGTTCCTGCGCCGCGAGGATGGTCCGGGCGAACCCCGCCATCGCGTCCCCGTTGTCGGTCAGGCTGACGCCCCGGGTGTCCCGCAAGATCAGTTGACGCCCCGCAGCCTCCTCCAGCTTCCGGATGTGCTGGCTGACCGTGGGCTGGCTCAGGTTTAGCCGGCCCGCTGCGCCGGTGAAGCTGAGGGTTTCCGCCACGGCGAGGAACGTTCTGAGCTGAACCGGGTCGTACATGGCGGGCCCACCTATTACGTTTTCGAATACAAGTTATAGCCACCATACGCTTTCATGATGAATCGGCGGTGCGTAGCGTGGAAAGCGTTCCCCCACTCCCAGCACAGGAAGACACCTTGGCACCCCCACCCCCCTCCGCCGGCCCGGCCGGGGACCCCACGCTGACCGCCCCCATGCCGATCACCAGCGCGCGCCCTGCTTGGCGCGACACCTTCATCTCCCTCCGTATCCCCAATTTCCGCCGGTTCGCGATCTCCCACCTGATCGCCGTCATCGCGATGTGGATGCAACGAATTGCCCAGGACTGGATGGTGCTGGAGCTCTCCGGATCGGTCACTGCCGTCGGCATCACCGTGGCCCTGCAGTTCGCCCCGTTCCTCCTCCTGGGGCCCTACGGCGGGATCATCGCGGACCGCTACCCCAAACGCATCCTTTTGATCATTACCCAGAGCTTGGCGGCACTGATGGCCGCGGTGATGGCTGTCCTCGTTCTGACCGGGCTTGTGGAGGTATGGCATGTCTATGTCATCGCGTTCACCCTGGGGCTGGTCACCGTGGTCGATGCTCCGGCGCGACAGGTCTTCGTCAATGACCTGGTAGGCCCAATGCACCTGCGCAACGCCATCAGCCTGAACTCGTCGATCTTCCAGGTGGGTGCAATGGTGGGCCCTGCGATCAGCGGTGTGCTGATCACCGCGATTGGCGGCGGCTGGGCTTTCGCAGTGAACGCCGTCGCTTGCCTCTACACGGTGATCACCCTCGCACTGCTGCGGACCGACCAGTTGTCGGTGGCCGCCCGGGCGCCCCGGGCCAAGGGGCAGCTCCGCGAAGGCGCCCGGTACGTGATGCGGAAGCCCGCGATCTTCTGGTGCATGCTCACCGGAGCGTTCGTTTCGGTGTTCGCCATGAGTACGCCCGTGCTGATGGCGGCGTTCGCGGACACCGTATTCGAATCCGGCGCCCAGGGGTACGGATTCCTCAACACCGCGCTGGCCACCGGGTCGCTGGTCGGTGCGCTCGCCTCCACCCGACGGACCACCCTGAGGCTGAGGGGCGTGCTCGGCGGCGCTGCCGCGTTTGGCGGTTTCATGGCCCTCGGTGCGGTTGCCCCGAACCAGGCAGTCTTCGCCATCCTGATGTTCCTTGCCGGGATCGGCTGTCTCTGGTTCATCACCGGTGCCAACCAGCTGGTGCAGATCTCGTCCAACCTCGCGATCCGGGGCCGGGTGATGGCCCTGTACATGATGGTGCTCATCGGCGGGCAGGCGATCGGCGGCCCGATGATCGGCTGGCTGGCTGAGAACATCGGGGCTCCCACCACGGTGTTGATCGCTGGTGGCGTGCCACTGCTGGCGTCCGGAGTGATCGCCGTCGTCCTCGCCCGGAAGGGACAACTGACCCTGCGGTTCCGCTACACCCACACCTCCCAGAGCCGACGGCGGCTGGTGGCGATCGTCCCGAAGGATCCCGCTGCGCGGCGCCACGCAGCTGTCTGACGGGGGACGCACCTACCCGGAGCCCCGTGCACCTTCCGTCGCCCGGGCTCCGAGGGTGGGCGGGATAATGCACTATGACAGTTGCCCTGGTTGTGGTTCTTTTCGTCTTCGCCGCGCTCGCCGAAATCGGCGGTGCCTGGCTTGTCTGGCAGAGCATCCGTGAGGGCAGGCCATGGTGGTGGGCGGGGCTTGGGGTGATGGCTCTCGCCGCCTACGGGTTCATTGCGACCCTGCAACCGGACGCCAACTTCGGCAGGATCCTCGCAGCCTACGGAGGGGTCTTTGTCGCTGGCTCGCTCGCGTGGGGAGTAGTTTTCGATGGGTTCCGCCCAGATCGCTGGGATCTGGCCGGGTCTGCGCTCTGCCTCGTGGGGGTGGCGATCATCATGTTTGCGCCGCGGCCGGTGGTCTGAATTCAGAGCCTCAGAAAGCCAGAAGCGTTCCCGGGGAGATTGGAGCGGGCGACGGGAATCGAACCCGCGTATCGAGCTTGGGAAGCTAGCGCTCTACCATTGAGCTACGCCCGCCTGGAGACCAGGCCACACTGCGGCTCTGATCCCGGCAAAAACAACGAGATTCAGCCTACCCCAACCTCACCGTTGCGAAAACACGTGACCTGGGAAAACCCGGGGTACGGACAGGCAGCCTCGGGCAAGCGGTCCAATCACCGTGCCGAAGTGACTCCCAGCCCCCGGTTCCCACCGGTGTGGGTACCCTAAGACCATGAGCGTCGAGAAGAACACCCGGGACATCGAAGCGGGAATCGAAAAGGATTTCACAGCAAAGATGAGCTACGGGTCGTACCTGGCGCTGGATGAGTTGCTGTCCGCCCAGCACCCGGTGAGCCGGCCGGCGCACCACGATGAAATGCTGTTCATCATCCAGCACCAGACGTCGGAGCTGTGGCTGAAGCTGGTACTCCATGAGATGCGCGCCGTCCATGCGAAACTGCAGGGCGATGACCTGCGCTCAGCGATGAAGGGCATCGCACGCATCAAACACATTCAGCGCTCCCTCACCGAGCAGTGGTCGGTACTGGCCACCCTGACACCTTCCGAATACGCAGAGTTCAGGGGAGACCTGGGGGCGTCCAGCGGATTCCAGTCCTATCAGTACCGGGCCGTCGAGTTCCTGCTCGGCAACAAGAACGCGGGCATGCTGGAGGTTTTCACCAATGACCCGGCAGCCCGGGAACTGCTGTCGGAGCTCCTGGACCAGACGAGTATCTACGACGAGTTCATCCGGCTGCTCTCCCGCCGGGGCCACGCCATTCCCGCCGAGCTGCTCGACCGGGATGTCCGCACGGCGCACGTGTTCAACCCGGATCTGGTCCAGGTCTACAAGGCGGTGTACGAAAACGCGGCCGAACACTGGGACCTGTACGAGGCGTGTGAGGAACTGGTGGACCTTGAAGACAACTTCCAGCTCTGGCGGTTCCGGCACCTGAAGACCGTTGAACGGACCATCGGATTCAAGCGCGGCACGGGCGGGTCCTCGGGCGTCGGCTTCCTGCAGAAGGCCCTTGAGCTCACGTTCTTCCCCGAGCTGTACGCCGTGCGCACCGAGATCGGTCGATAACCACTAACGCCCTGGACTGCGGTATTTTTGAACCGTGCTGATCTCCGACCGCGACATCCGAACCGAAATTGACCGCGAGCGCATTGTGCTCGATCCCTATGATGAGGCGATGGTCCAGCCCTCCAGCGTGGACGTCCGGATTGACCGCTACTTCAGGTTGTTCGACAACCACAAGTACGCCCACATCGACCCGGCCGAGGACCAGCCCGACCTGACCCGGTTGGTGGAGGTGGACGCCGATGAGCCGTTCATTCTGCACCCCGGTGAGTTCGTGCTCGGATCAACCTACGAGACCGTGACGCTGCCCGACGACATCGCCGCCCGGCTGGAAGGCAAGTCCTCCCTGGGCCGGCTCGGCTTGCTGACGCACTCCACTGCCGGCTTCATCGATCCAGGCTTCTCCGGTCACGTCACCCTCGAACTCTCCAACATGGCCACCCTGCCGATCAAGCTGTGGCCAGGATCAAAAATTGGGCAGCTCTGCTTCTTCAGGCTCACCTCCCCGTCGGAGCATCCTTACGGGTCAGGACCGTACGGCAACCGCTACCAGGGACAGCGCGGCCCGACGGCGTCGCGCAGTCACCAGAACTTCCACCGCACCGCTATCTGAGACCTAGTAGGACGGCACGACGGCGGGAGCCACCTTCGCCGGTGGCTTCACCGGGAGCAACACCAGGAGCCCGGCGAGCAGCACCACCAGAATGCCGATGATCCCGTAGCGCTGCTCACCGAAGATGGTGATCGACGCGGCGAAGAGGGCCGGGGCGAGGAAGCTCACCGCGCGGCCGGTGGTGGCGTAGAGGCCAAACAGTTCACCCTCTTCTCCCGCAGGCGCCAGGCGGGCCAGGTAGGCGCGGGAGGAAGCCTGCGCCGGACCGACGAACAGGGTCAGCATCAGCCCGAACACCCAGAACGTCACGTCTCCGGTCCAGGTGAAGCCCAGCACCTCGTGGGTGCCCGGTCCGAGGATCAGGACGGCGGAGCCAGCAATCAGCAGGCCAATCAGCGCGACGATGATGACCCGTTTCGGGCCCACCCGGTCGTCGAGGAAGCCACCGACGATCGCGCCGACCGCGGCGATCAGGTTCCCGGCGATGGCGAAGACGATCACCTCGCTCAGTGTGAACCCGAAGGTACCCGCCGCGATGATGCCGCCGAACGTGAAAACCGCCGCAAGACCGTCACGGAAAATGGCGCTCGCCAGGAGGAAGAAGATGGTGTGCGGGCTGGTCCGGTAGATCGCCCTGACCCGGCGGAACAACAGCCCATAGGACGCGAGGAAGCCCAACTGCGCTGCCTTGTCCTGACGCGGGACTTCCGGAACCGCAAACATCACCGGCACCGCGAATGCCAGGAACCAGAGGGCCGAGAACACCGCGACCAACCGGATGTTCAGGCTGTCAGTGGTGTCGGAGCCAAACCAGGTGAAGGCTGGCTCCACAAACGCGACCAGCACCAGAATGAGCGCGACAATTCCGCCGACATAACCCATCGCCCACCCGAACCCGCTGATCCGCCCGATACTGCGTGGGGTCGAGATCTGGGTCAGCATCGCGTTGTAGTTCACGCCGGCGAACTCGAAGAAAATGTTGGCCAGGGCGATCAGGGCGACGCCCAGGAGCAGGAACTCTGGTTGGGGGAAGACGAAGAAGCAGAGGCCGGTGAGCAGGGCCACCAAAAGGCTGTTCACCCCCAGCCAGAGCTTCCGCCGTCCGCCGTTGTCGGAGCGTTGGCCGGTCACCGGCGCGAGTAAAGCGATCATGGCGCCTGCAATGGCGAGGCCCCAGCCCAGCACCACCGAGGCGCGGGCTTCCCCGCCGAAGGCGTCACTGGTGAGGTACACCGTAAACACGAAGGTGGTCATCACCGCGTTGAACGCGGCCGACCCCCAGTCCCATGACGCCCACGCGAGTACCGGCCGCGACAGCAGCCTGCCCGCACCGCTCGCCTGGCCTGGAACTGCGTCCTTCTCCCGGGCGCTGGAGGAGTGCTGGGACGGTACCGGCTGGGGGGATTCCACGCTCATAGGGTGAATGCTATCCCGCGTTGCCCCCTGCGCAGCTGAGGTAGATGGCCGTGACGGAACTAAGCGTGTAACCGCCACCAGGTATTCCGCGCCGACCATCTCCACTGCCGACGGCGTAACCCGGCGGGATGCCCTGTATTCCACAGGTAGAATAAGTCGAAGCCCCTGACCGTCCGTGCTGTCAACAGCTGACCGTCTCACACTGAGAGATCAGGAGATCATCGTGCTAATCGTGCTCATCGCGTTGTTCGCGGTAGCCTTTGTTGCGCCCCTGATCTTCCGCCGGCTCGGACGCTCGGCCTTCTACGTGCTGGCTGCCGTCCCCGGTGCTGCGTTCGTCTGGCTGGTCATCACCTTCGACCAGTACACGGGGGAGGGGCAGAACCTCCTCGAGGGCCAGCCCAACGCTCCACCGTCCATCATCTTCCGGTGGATCCCGAGCCTCACCCTGGAACTGGCCTTCCGGATGGACACGCTGGCCGCCGTGCTATCGCTCCTCATCCTCGGCATCGGTGCCCTGGTCCTGTTCTACTGCGCACGGTACTTCAAGCAGAACGACCCCAATCTCGGGCCGTTCGGCGCTCAGCTCCTCGCGTTCGCCGGTGCCATGTTCGGGCTGGTCACCGCCGACGACATGATCCTGCTGTTCATTTTCTGGGAACTGACCACGGTCCTGTCCTACCTGCTGATCGGTTACTCCCGGCACCGCCTTGCGGCACGCCGCGCAGCCCTGCAGGCGCTGATTGTCACCACCCTCGGCGGGCTCACGATGCTGGTCGGCATGATCATGCTGGGCCAGACCGCTGGCACCTATCGGATCTCGGACATCATGGCCCAGTCCGAATCGCTGCTGTCCAACGGACTGGTGGTCGACGTCGCGATTGGTCTGATCCTGGTCGGAGCGGTCACCAAGTCGGCGCTGATTCCGTTCCACTTCTGGCTCCCCGGCGCCATGGCCGCTCCCACCCCGGTGAGCGCTTACCTGCACGCGGCAGCGATGGTGAAGGCCGGCATCTACCTGGTGGCGCGTTTCGCCCCGGGGTTTGCCGACGCCGCCTCCTGGCTGCCGATGATCATGATCCTCGGATTGGCCACCATGCTGATCGGCGGGTGGCGGGCGCTGCGCCAGCACGACCTGAAACTGATCCTCGCGTACGGTACCGTCAGCCAGCTCGGATTCCTCACCATGGTGGTAGGCCTGGGCGGGCCCGGCGGGGCGCTCGCCGGCCTCGGCATGCTCGTGGCGCACGGGCTGTTCAAGGCGACGCTGTTCCTGGTGGTCGGCATCATCGACCATCAGGCCGGCACCCGCGATATCCGCAAGCTCGCCGGAATCCGCAAAACTGCCCCCGCCCTCGCCGTCATCGCGACCATCGCCGCAGCATCAATGGCCGGCATTCCACCCCTGCTGGGTTTCGTGGCCAAGGAATCAATCTTCGAGACCTTTGTCCATCAGGCAGAGATCGATCCCACTCCCATCGGCACCCTGCTGCTCATCGGCATAGTGGCCGGTTCGGCGCTCACCTTCGCCTACAGCGCCCGGTTCGTCTGGGGCGGATTCGCCTGCAAGGGGAAGGAAGCCACTGAGTTCACCCGCGTGGAGAAATCATTCCTTTTCGCCCCGGCCCTCCTCACCGTCTTCACCGTGGGGCTTGGACTCTGGCCGGCCCCGCTGGACGCCATCATTCAGCCGTACGTGACGCTGTTCGAGGCCGACGGCGAGGACAGCTACCTTGCCCTGTGGCACGGTTTCACCCCAGCCCTTGCCTTGTCAGTGGTCACCATCGTCGTCGGCGTCCTCTTGTTCTGGTTCCGCGCCCAGGTGGAGCGGGCACAGTCCAGGGTACCGGCCCTGATCGACGCCGAACGCGGCTACAAATACACGATCGGTACGCTCGACGACGTCGCCGTCTGGATCACCGGACGCACCCAGCGAGGTTCGCTGGCGTTCTATCTCTTCGTCATCCTGACCATGGCCATCATCACTCCGCTGACGGCGATCGTGTTCTACGACGCGCCGCTTCCGGACCAGTGGCACTACGCGGACTCGCCGGCGCAGGTGGCGGCCGGCGTCGTCATCATCCTTGGCATCCTCGCTGCGATCCGCGCCACCAAGCGGTTCATGGCGGTGCTCATGGTCGGGGTGACCGGGTATGGAATGGCACTGATTTTCGCGCTGCAGGGCGCCCCCGACCTGGCGTTGACCCAAATGCTGGTAGAGACGATCGTGCTGGTCGCCTTCGTGCTCGCGCTGCGCTCGCTACCCGCACGGCTGTGGCAAAAGGAGCCGGGACGGTACCGGTTGCTCCGCGCCGTCCTGGGGATCTCCTTCGGTCTGGTCATGGCGGCAATCGCGATGTCCTCCATGGCCTCACGCATCGCCGCCCCGGTGTCCCTTGAATATCCGGGCCTGGCCTACGAGGGCGGAGGCGGGGAGAACATCGTCAACGTCACCCTGGTGGACATCAGGGCCTGGGACACTTACGGCGAGATTTCGGTGCTGGCCATTGCCGCCACCGGTATTGCCAGCCTGATCTTCATCCGCGGGCGCGGTGACACCCGCCAGCGGGCCGAAAGCGTCAAATCTGGTTCGGTCGATCGCGGGCAGGAACCCCTGGGCGTGTTCGGGCGGGAAGCCGCGGCGCTGGAGCTGGCGAAGAAGTTCTCGTCGGTCTCCCGGGACGCGTGGCTGGTGGCCGGACGGACCCTCGCACCCGAGCGCAGGTCGATCATCTTCGAGGTCATCACCCGGTTGCTTTTCCACTCGATCATCATTTTCTCGATCTACCTGCTCCTCGCGGGCCACAATCTGCCGGGCGGTGGATTCGCCGGTGGGCTGATGGCCGGGCTGGCACTGACCGTGCGCTACCTGGCGGGTGGGCGCTTCGAGCTGGCGGAAGCCAGCCCGGTCAGTGCGGGGGTTTTGCTCGGTGCGGGTATGGCGACCACCTCCCTCAGCGCATTGATCCCGCTGCTGCTGGGCGGTCAGATCCTCCAGACCGCCATCCTGGAGTTCTGGATGCCGGTCTTCGGGGACGTCAAGTTCGTCACCTCGACCATCTTCGACATCGGCGTCTATCTGGTGGTCGTTGGGCTGGTGCTTGACGTGCTGCGCAGCCTGGGCTCGGAGATTGACGAACGCAGCGAGGGCCTCTCCGCATCGACCGATCCGGACGACATGCAGGCGCAGCAACAAGAACATACCGAGTCCGGCGAGGGAGTGGTCCGATGAGCGTGAACATCACCCTGCTGGTGGTCATGGCAGCCCTCTTCGCGGGCGGCATCTACCTGCTGCTGGAGCGCAGCCTGACCCGGGTCCTGCTGGGCCTGATCCTGCTGGCCAACGGTGCCAACATTCTCCTGCTCTCCACCGGAGGCCGGGCTGGCGTCGCACCGCTGTACTCCGAGGAAATCCCCGCCGACGCCTACTCTGATCCGCTGCCCCAGGCGCTGATCCTCACGGCCATTGTGATCTCCTTCGCCGTCACAGCCTTCATGCTCGGCATCATCTACCGGTCCTGGGTGCTGGGCAGGCGCGATGAGGTGCAGGACGACATGGAGGACCGCAGGGTGGCCAGTCAGAGCAGCTTCGACGCCGAAGACGACGCCGATGTGCCCGAGGAGACCACCGAGTTCACGCCGCTTGAGGAGGCCGAGGAAGCCCCCGGATCCCAGAACGCAGGAGTCCTCGACCTCTCCGCCGACCCGAAGGAGCCACGGTGAACATCGCAAGCTACGCACCGCTGGCGGTAGTCCTGCCCTTCCTCGGTGCGGCAATCGCCTTCCTCCTGATCCGCCACTCAAGGTCACAGCGTGCGGTGAGCATCTCCACGCTGAGCATCACCCTGATCCTCGAACTGTTCCTGCTCCAGAACGCTGCAGTGAACGGCGCAACCGCGGTGTTCATCGGCGGCTGGATGCCACCGTTCGGCATCACCCTGGTGGTCGATCAGTTCTCGGCGCTGATGCTGGTCATCTCAACGGCAATCAGCCTGGCCGTGCTGGTCTACGCCACCGGGCAGGGAATGACCGACGGGGACGAGGACGGGCCGATCTCGATCTTCCACCCCACCTACCTCATCCTGGTGGCGGGCGTCTCCAACGCGTTCATGTCCGGTGACCTGTTCAACCTGTACGTCGGCTTCGAGATCCTGCTGACCGCAAGCTACGTGCTGATGACCCTGGGCGGAACCACACCCCGGATCCGTGCCGGGGTCACCTACGTGGTGGTCAGCGTGGTGTCCTCCCTCCTGTTCCTGATCGCGATCGGCATGATCTACGCGGCTACCGGCACCATCAACCTGGCCGACCTCGCCGTGAAACTGGGCGAAATCGACCCGGCGACGCAGATGATGCTGCACCTGATGCTGCTCGTCGCCTTCGGGATCAAGGCTGCGGTGTTCCCGCTCTCCTTCTGGCTGCCCGACTCCTACCCGACGGCGCCAGCACCGGTGACCGCAGTGTTCGCTGGCCTGCTTACCAAGGTGGGCGTGTACGCGATGGTTCGCACCGAGACCCTCCTTTTTCCGGGCGACCGGATCAATACGCTGCTGATGGTGGTCGCGATCCTCACCATGGTGGTGGGTATCCTCGGTGCCCTGGCACAGTCCGACATCAAACGAATGCTCTCCTTCACCCTGGTCAGCCACATCGGATTCATGATTTTCGGGCTGGCGATTTCCACGGTGGTCGGCTTGGGTGCTGCCATTTTCTACGTGGCCCACCACATCACCGTGCAGACCAGTCTCTTCCTGGTCACTGGGCTGATTGAACGTCGTGGCGGGACCGCCAACATGGACCGCCTTGGCGGTCTGGCCAAACTCTCTCCGCTCCTCGGAATCCTGTTCTTCATTCCGGCCATGAACCTTGCCGGCATCCCGCCGTTCTCCGGCTTCCTTGGCAAGCTGGGGATCCTGCAGGCAGGCGTCGAGCTGGGCTCGCCGATCGCCTACGTGGCCGTCGGCGCCAGCGTGATCACCTCTCTGCTGACACTTCTGGCGATCGCGAGGGTCTGGAACCGCGCGTTCTGGCGCCGCCCGGAAGACGCCCTCCATCCCGACCCCATCCTGCTGGCAACCAAGGCTGACGGTTCAGCGGTCCGCACCTCGCAGCGCGTCAACGGTGAAACGACCGGCCGGTTCTCCGGACGCAACCCCGTCAACCTGCTGCCACGCACCATGGTCGGTCCGACCATGGGACTCGTGGGGCTCGGCCTGCTGCTCACCCTGCTGGCTGGCCCGCTGTTCGAGATCAGCGACAACGCAGCGAAAAACATGCTGGAACGCACCGACTACATTGAGGCTGTCCTCGGCGAGGGGAGCGCACCATGACCCGGCAGAAGATCCCGTTCATCACCGAACTGCCCCTGATCATCTGGCTGGTCATTGTCTGGGGTGCACTCTGGCAGGACTTCAGCCCGGGTAACCTCATCTTCGGCGGCCTGATCGCCTACGCCGTCGCCAATCTGCTGTACCTGCCCCCGGTGGAGCTCAGCGGACGGTTCAACGTGCTCTACGCCGTGCCGTTCGCGGTCCGGTTCATCTACAAGCTGGTGGTCGCAAGCTTCGAGGTGTTCTGGCTCTCGTTGACCCGCGGGCCGCACCTTGTGAACGCCGTCGTCGCCGTGCAATTGCGTAGCCCGTCAGACCTGCTGGTCACCACCACAGGGCATGCCCTGTCCCTGATCCCCGGATCGCTGGTGATTGAGGTGGACCGTTCCACCTCAACCCTGTACCTGCACTGCCTGAACGTCGTCACCCCCGAAGATGCTGCAAAAATCCGGTCCGACGTGCGCGCCACCGAAGCCTGGCTGATCAGGATCATGGGAACGCGGGACGATCTGGCGCTGCTGACAGCCGAGGACCGGTTCGATGAGGAGAACGACTCCCGTCAGGAAGGGGCCAGCACATGATGACTGTCGCCATCATCATCTCTGCGGGCCTGCTCGTCCTGGCCGCCCTGTGCGCCCTGTACCGCATTGCCCGGGGCCCCTCCATCCTGGACCGGGTGCTCGCCATCGACGTGCTGCTCGCCACCATCGGTGGGGCGCTTGCCATGGATATGGCGGTCAACCGGCACCTGGACAACGTGGTGCTCCTGGTAGCCATCTCGGTGATCGGGTTCATCGGCTCGGTCACCGTGGCGCGCTTCGTGACGGACAGGAAATAGGACATGAACGAGACTGTGATTGACGCCCTGACCGCCGTGTTCCTGATCGGCGGTTCCCTCATGTCCGTTGCTGCCGGTGTCGGGCTGCTCCGGTTTCCTGACCTGTTGGCCAGAATGCATGCGGCCACCAAACCCCAGGTGTTGGGGTTGCTGTTGTTCCTGCTGGCGATGGCACTGCAGCTGGGCAGCTGGGTCCTGCTGCCCGTGCTGTTGTTGTGCTGGATCTTCATGCTGCTGACCGTCCCCGTCTCGGCCCACATGGTGGGACGAGCAGGCTACCGTACCAAGCACATGCGGCGTGACCTGCTCAGCATGGACGAACTCGATGAGGTCGTAGAGAAGGCGGCCGGCAAAAGGGCGCCCGACCCGAATATGGCCGAGCGCCCCGACGAGACGTAAAGCGGGCGCCTAGGTCAGGTCGCGGGTCTTCGCGAACCGGAGGGCTGCCTTCTGCGTGGTGCGGTTGGTGAGGACCTGCAGGACCGCCCGGACGGCCCCGGAAATCAAGGCGAACGCGATGGCGGAGCGCAGGCTGTTCTCGAGGGCGTCCTCATCCTTGGGTGATGCCTTGCCGGTGGTCTTGTGCCAGATGAAATCCACCAGCTTGGCGCCGACAATTCCGGCTCCGAGGCTCAGTGCTACGCCGAGCAGTTTCATAAACTGGTTCATGGGTGTCTCCTTCGATGGTTGCTCTTTTTCCTAGCCTAGCGTTTCGCCTCGTCGACAACGACGCATCCGTCGCCGAACGCTGGGTGGTTTGGGGGCGGAGTGAAACGATCAGGTGTACGCTGGAAAATGCTAAACATACGACAGGGGAGCGCCGCTCAGATCATGAGCGGGCGCTGAGAGTGCGGACTACCGCAGACCCTCGAACCTGATCCGGCTAGTACCGGCGAAGGGAGTCGAGTATCTCAGGGTGCCCGGCCAGTGGCATTGCTGCAGGCCTTAGGTGCCCTCCCCTCCTGTACCTCAGGAGGAATTCAACATGGCTTCATCACCAGCACAAACCCGTAACACCCCCACCCGACGCCCCAACTATCAGTGGCGCGTGGTCGATATCGTCGTCGCGTCGGTGGTGGCGGTCGCCGTCGGGGTGGTGTTCTTCGCCTGGTCCGCCGGTTACACAGGGATCGCGGCGATCACCAGTGCGTTCCCGCCACTGGCAGGACTCTATACCGGAGGGTGGCTGATCGCCGGGGTTCTCGGCGGCCTCATCATCAGGAAACCCGGCGCGGCCATTTACTGCGAGGTGCTGGCGGCCGCCGTTTCGGCACTCCTCGGCACCCAGTTTGGCCTGACCACCCTGCTCTCCGGTGCCATCCAGGGACTGGGGGCCGAGCTGATCTTCCTGCTGTTCCTCTACCGCAAATGGAACCTCGGGGTGGCGTTGCTCGCCGGGCTGGGTGCTGGACTGGCCCTCGCCATCTCCGAGAACATCCTCTACAACGCCCTCTGGGCCGTGGAATGGCAGCTCATGTACGTGGTCTTCGCATCCATCTCCGGTGTGGTGATCGCGGGGCTTCTCTCGTGGCTGGCCGTCCGGGGACTGGCTAAGACAGGCGTCCTGTCCGCCTTCGCCGCCGGACGAACGGCTGACGTCTAACCGGTATGGCCGAGCAAACGAGGGAGCGGGCAGCCGTCAGGATCGCAGCCTGCGGCTGGAGCTGGCGGCACGCCGGGCGCAAGAGACCAGCGGTCCAGGACATTGACCTGGTGGTCGAGCCCGGGGAACGGGTGTTGTTGCTTGGCGCGTCCGGTTCCGGGAAGTCCACCCTGCTGCATGGCCTGGCGGGCGTGCTCGGCGACGACGGTCAGGGCGAGGAGCACGGTTCCCTCACCCTCGACGGAAGCCCGCCCGGCCGGGTCCGGGGACGCGCCGGGCTGGTCCTGCAGGACCCCGACACGCAGATCGTCCTCGCCCGGGTGGGCGACGAGGTGGCGTTCGGGGCCGAGAACCAGTCCGTCCCCCGCGCGGAAATCTGGGAGCGGGTGCGGCGGGCGCTCGACGACGTCGGGCTGGACGTTCCCCTGGACCGGTCCACCACCGCGCTTTCCGGCGGGCAAAAGCAGCGCCTCGCTCTCGCCGCGGTGCTGGCCATGCAGCCCGGGCTGCTGCTGCTGGATGAACCGACAGCCAACCTCGACCCCGAGGGTGTCCTGGAGGTGCGGGACGCCGTCGTCCGTGTCCTGGATCGAACCGGTGCCACCTTCGTGGTGGTGGAACACCGGGTGGCGGTCTGGGCTGACGTGGTGGACCGGGTGGTGGTGCTGGCGGCCGACGGCGGTATCCTCGCCGATGGCCCGCCGGGCACCGTCCTCACGGACTCCCGCACCCGCGAGCGGCTGGCGGAGGCCGGCGTGTGGATCCCCGGGCACCAGCCAGCTGTGCCAGGGGTGCTGCCGTCCCCCGGGGACCCGCTGCTGGCAGCCCGTGGGCTTTCGGTCGCCCGGACCAGGCGCGGTCCAGTGGTGCTCGACGGCGTCGACGTTGACCTGCAGGCGGGGGCGTCGCTGGGCATTGTCGGACCCAACGGGGGCGGCAAATCCACGCTCGCGCTGACCCTGGCCGGGCTCCTTCCGCCGCGGGGCGGAGTGCTTCAGGCCGCTCCGGCGCTCGCCCGCGGCGCCAGCACCAACCCCCACGCCTGGAAGTCAGCCCAGCTGGTGACCCGGATCGGAACCGTGTTCCAGGAACCCGAACACCAGTTCCTCACCCACCGGGTGATCGACGAACTCGAATTCGGGCCGCGCCGTCTGGAAGGCAGCGACGAGGCGACCCTCCGGCGGCGGGTCGATCCGATCGCTGAGCGGCTCAGGCTCACATCGCTGCTGCAAGCCAACCCCTTCACGCTCTCCGGCGGTGAAAAGCGCCGCTTGTCGGTGGCGACCATGCTGGCCACGAACCCCGACATCCTGGTGCTGGATGAGCCCACCTTCGGGCAGGACGCCAACACCTGGGCGGAGCTGGTAGCCCTGATGGCTGAACTGATTCAGGGCGGTGGCAGCCTGGTGGCCGTCACCCACGACCAGGAGTTCACCGAGGCGCTGGGAAGCCGGCTGCTGCGTGTCGCCGATAGCCAGGCAGTACCGGAGGCGGCCTCGTGAGCGTTGATGTGCTGACGCCGCAGCTCACCGGGCGGCTCCTGCCGCGGGCCAACCCGCTATCCAAACTGTTCGCTGCGGTCCTGGTGACCGTGGTGGTGATGCTCAGCATCGACTGGGTGAGCGCCGCCGTCGTGCTGGGGAGCGAACTGCTGCTGCTCCCGCTGCTGGGGATCAGCGCCTGGCAACTGCTGAAGCGAACGTGGCCGCTGGTCGTGGCGGCGGTGGTCGCGGGTTATGGCACGGCCCTGCTGGCGGAGAAGACGGGAGCGGTGCTCCTGGAATTCGGTCCGGTGCTCTTCACCCAGGACTCGGTGAACTCGGGGATCGCTATCGGGTTGCGTGGGCTGGCCATCGCCCTTCCCGGTATTTTCCTGCTGACGACCACCGACCCGACGGATCTCGCCGACGCGCTGGCGCAGAAACTGAGGATGCCGCACCGGTTTGTGCTGGGTGCACTTGCGGGGCTGCGGTTGGTGGGTCTTTTGGTGGACGAGTGGCGGACACTCGGCCTGGCCCGGCATGCCCGCGGGGTCGGGTTTGAAGGCAATCCCGTGGCCCGGTTTCGAAACTTCCTGGGGCAGGGGTTCGGACTGATTGTGCAGGCCATCCGTCGGGCCACCCGGCTGGCGGTGGCCATGGAGGCGCGCGGGTTCGGAGCAGGGGACCGCACCTGGGCGAGGGAAAGCACCTTCACCCGGCTGGACCTCTGGGTTTGCCTGGTCGGCGTGCTGATCGCCGGAACAGCGGTCACCGCCGCGGTGCTGGCCGGGACCTGGAACTTCCTCCTCGACGCCAGTTAGCCGGACGGCTCGTTGCCCCGGCCCGCCTGTTCGCCGACCTCAGCGGCCCGACGCCGGAGGTGGTCCCGTTCTGCAGCATTACCGCAGAGTGCGATCGCGGCGTGAAACGAGGCAGCCGCCTCCGGTGCCCGACCCGCGCGTGCCAGAAGCTCGGCCCGCACCGCGGGAAGACGATGGTGGTGGGGGAGCCGTTCTTCCAGCCCGGCCAGCAGCGCGAGACCGGCCACGGGGCCTTCGTCCTCCAGCACGGCAACGGCGCGCGCGAGCCGCACCACGGGGGAACCGGTCAGCGCTTCCAACTCGGCGTACAGGGTTGCGATCCGGTGCCACCGGGTGTCGGCTGCGCGGGCTGCGACAGCATGCTCGGCGGCGATCCGGGCCTGGAGCAGGTACTCCAACGCCAGCCCCGATGTTCCCGGGGGAACCCTGTCCAGGAGGTCCAGCCCGGACCGGATCTCGGCGGTATGCCATCGGCTCCGGTCCTGGTCCGGCAGGAGCACCAGCGAGCCATCGGCTGCTACCCGGGCGTCCCGCCGGGAATGCTGGAGAGCCATCAGGCCGAGCAAGGCGAGGACCACCGGCTGGTTGGGGAGCAGATCATCGAGTAGCCTGGCCAACCGGATCGCCTCGGCAGCGGACGAGGTGCGCACCGGGTCTTCACCGGTGGCCGGAGCGTACCCGGCGGTGAAGACAAGGTAGATGACGGCGGCCACTACCTCCAGCCGTTCGGCCAGCCGGTCCGCTGCCGGAAGGGTGAACGGAATCCCCGCCGCCGCCACCTTCTTCTTGGCCCGGGTGAGCCGGGCGGCCATGGTCGACTCCTGGACCAGGAACAGGCGGGCAATCTCGGTGACGCTGAGGCCGTTGACGAACCTCAGTGCAAGGGCCGCCCGGGCATCGGCGGAGAGCGCCGGGTGGCAGCAGGTGAAGAGCATGCGCAGCCGCTCGTCGGGTATGTGGCCGCCGGCGTCGATTGCCTGAGCGGCGTGGGCTCGCACTTCGGTGTCGACCACCATGAGCGGTTCCCGCCGCCGCGCGATGGCCTCGGCACGCACCTGGTCCAGGGCGCGACGCCGGGCGGCTGTGAGCAGCCAGGCCGCAGGGGAGTCGGGGGTTCCGTCCCGCGGCCAGGTGCGGACCGCCGCAGCGAACGCTTCGGCCAGCGCATCCTCGGCGAGGTCAAGCCTGCGGAACCGGCCCACCAGCAGGGCGAGGAGCCTGGCCCAATGGTCCTGCCAGGCCCGCTCGAGGGCAGCGTGTGCGTCCCCGGACGGAACCGACATCGGTGTGCTCCCTGGTATTCGGTGACGGATCAGTTCTCGGTGATGGATCAGTATTCGGTGATGGGGCGCAGCTCCACCGTGTACTCGGGCAGCAGCTTCACCAGGTCCACCGCGACGTCGAGGTCCGGCACGTCCAACACGTAGAAACCACCCAGCTGCTCGGCGGTTTCAGCGAACGGCCCATCGGTCAGACTCACCTGATCCCCGCGTCGCCGCACGGTCGTCGCTGTCGAGACGGCGGCCAGCGCTTCCCCGGCGATGATCGTCCCTCGCTGGCGGGCTGCCTCTGAGAAGGCATCGTGTTCGCCCATCCACTGTTCCTGTTCGGCTTCGGTGGCATTCGCCCAGATCGACTCGTCTTGGTAGAGAAAGACTGCGATTTTCATCTAGCTGCCCTCGCTCGGCGGGATGGTGGCCCGGATTTCGGCGGGCCCGGTGGTGTCGGCCAGCAGCTCACTGACCAGGTGCGCAAGGGATTCGAGGTTGTCAGTTTCCACCAGGTAAAAACCGCCCAGCTGCTCTGCCGTCTCGGTGTAGGGCCCATCGGTGATGCCGACGCTGCCGCCCCGCACAATCCTGGCGGTCCCGGACGGCTGCAGTTCCGCGCCTCCGGTGATCTTGTGCCCGTCCTCGCCGCAGCGCCGGGTGAACTCGTCATGCCGTGCGAAGGTCTCGGCGCGTTGTGAGGGTGTCGCGTCGAGCCAGGCGCGCTCGTTGTCATGCAGCAGGATGATGTATTCAGTTCTCATCTGAAAGCTCCTATCGTGTCCTCCGAAGGCGCCCTGTTGCGCCGCTCATGTCCATGACGGCTCACCCGGGCGGAAATCGACAACCGGCGTCAGGATATTTTCGCTACCAGTGCCGACAGTTCCTCGGTGAGCTCGGGCGGGGTGGGAAGCCGTTGTCCGTCGAGCGAGTTGACTGGGGCGAGCAGCCGGATACTGGAGATCAGCCAGACGCCGTCGGCGTCGTACAGCTCTGCGGGGACCAGCGGACCGTACCCGAGTTCCCACCCGGCAGACTTCGCCACCTCGAAGAGCGCACTCTGTGAAGTTCCGGGCAGGATACCGCTCTCCAGCTGGGGGGTCAGCAGCGTCTTCACGCCGTCCCGGACCCGGGCCAGCAGGACCGTGGAGGTGGGCCCCTCCAGCACCTTGCCGTCGGAGGAGGTGAAGATGACATCGTCGGCGCCATGGGCCTGCGCGTACCTGACCGCGGCCATGTTGACCGCATAGGAAAGGGTTTTTGCGCCCATCAGTAGCCACGGCGCCCGCTGGGCCACCGTGCTGTCATACCCCCGGTCGAGGAGCAGCACTGCCAGCCCGTCCCGCCGCTGCCGCCGGGTCTTCTCGGGGACCGGCGCCACCTGCACCCAGGCGGTGGGCGTCGTGGCCCCCTCGACCCCGCGGGTCACTACCAGCTTCACCGTCAGCTCGGTCTCCGGCAGAACGTCAGCACCCGCCGTGTACTCGTCGAGCGCTGTAGCAATTGCCCGCCGCCATGCCTCCTGTGGGGGCAGGTCAAGGTCCAGCGCCCGCGCCGAGGACGCGAGTCGGTCGAGGTGCGCCTGCACTTTCCGGGCCTCACCGTTGAGGGCCAGGAGCGACTCGAAAATGCCGTCTCCGCGCGTCGCGCCAAGGTCGGTGGCCATGATCTGCGGCTGGGTGGCGTCGGCCACGCGACCGTCGTCGTAGGCGGGATCAAGGAATACGAGAACAGTCATGGGATCAGCTTAGTTGGGTACCTGCCGACGGCGACGGCGGCGCACTGGCCGGTTTCACTGGGCAGTGCGCTCCCGATAGAATTTCATCAGTAGTGTTACCAAATGGCACTCTTTCCCGCCGGAACGGGAAAGCCCCCCACAGAACGGATTGTTATCGTGATCGGATTCATCGTCGCTGGACTCATCATCGGCGCATTGGCACGGCTCATCAAGCCAGGCAAGCAGAACCTCAGCCTCCTCGCGACCCTGTTGCTGGGACTTGCCGGCTCGGTGATCGGTGGAGTGATCGCCAGCCTCCTGGGCACCGGGCAGATCTTTGAGCTGAATGTGTTTGGCTTCATCGTTGCGGTCATCGCCTCCGTGCTGCTGATCGGTGTGGCCGAGGGCATGAGTGGACGCCGGAAGGTCCGCCGCTAAGGCTGTCCCTGATGGTCCTTCAGTACTTCGCTGATCACCCGGCGGGTGGCTGACTCCCCGTCGGAGCCCGTGCCGATGCATTCGACCAGGGTGATGAGGGCCTTCCACAGGGCCCATCCCCGGGCCCGTGCCCAGGTCCCGTCATCGAGGCGCACCCGGTCGCGGAACACTTCCCGGCCGGATTGATCCAGGAGGGTCCAGGCGATTGTCAGATCGCAGGCCGGATCGCCGACCGCGCAGCAGCCGAAGTCGATCACCGCGGCCAACCGGCCGTCGCTGTCCACCAGGAGGTTCCCGGCCGCCACGTCGCCGTGCACCCAGACCGGGTGCCCGGTCCACGGCGCACCCAGGGCGGCTTCCCAGACCACCATTGCGGCATCCCCGGGCAGCACCTCCCCCAGGTCGGCGATCGCAGCACGGGTCTCCGCGTCGTAGGTGGCCAACGGTCCGCCGCGGTGGAAATTGTGTTCACCCGGCAGGGGAGCACCGTTCGTCTCGATCCGGTGCAACGCCCGAAGGAAGTCTCCCAGCGCAGCGGCGCAGTCGGCCAGATCCACCGGGCCGGTGTCGCTCGCAGCGGTGCCGTCGATCCACCGGTAGACCGACCAGGGCCACGGGTAGTCGTCGTCGGGTGCGCCCTGCGCCACGGGTTGGGGAATCGGTAACGGCAGCTCAGCGGCAAGCATCGGGAGCCAGCGGTGCTCCTTCATCACCTGGGGGGCGTAGCCTGCGGCGCTCGGCATCCGGACCAGGAACTCGTCACCGAGCCTGAACGTCCGGTTGTCATTTCCGCCCGGCAGCACCTCGGACACCGCCAGCCCGGCCCAGTGGGGAAACTGGCTGGCGACCAACCGGGTGACCAGCTCCACCGACAGTTCGGGTGCGTGAGGTGCCATGAGCCGTCAGCTGTCCGGGAAGTCGGAGCCGAGACCGGACAACACCCCGAAGGCCTTGGTGCGGACTTCCTCCCACTCGTCGGCGGGATCGGAATCAGCGGTGATTGCTCCGCCGACGCCCAGACTCAGCCGGGTGCCGCCGTCGTCGTCCTCCAGCACCAGGGTGCGGATCACGACGGCGAGGTCCGCCGCCCCGTTCAGGGAGAAGTAGCCGACGGCGCCCGAATACACTCCGCGCGGTGCGCCTTCCAGCTGGTCGAGAATCGCCATGGTGCTGATCTTGGGCGCCCCCGTCATCGATCCGGCAGGGAACGCTACCGCCACGGCCTCCGCGCGGGACACCCCCGGACGCAACTGGGCATCAATGGTGCTCACCATTTGATGAACGGTGGCGTACGTTTCGATCTCGCACAGCCGGCTCACGTTCACACTGCCCGGCATCGCAGCGTGGGACAGGTCATTGCGCAGCAGATCAACGATCATGACGTTCTCGGCGCGGTCCTTCAGGGACGTCCGCAGGTCCTCCCGGAGGGCGAGGTCGGTCGAGGGATCCGGTGAACGACGGCGGGTCCCCTTGATCGGCTCGGCACGCAGTGCACCGTTGGCGCCGAGGCGGAGGAACCGTTCCGGCGAGGTGCTGGCGACCGCGAAACCGGGAAACTGCAGAAAGTGGGCAAAGGGTGCCGGGCTGGCCGTCCGCAGGGACAGATAGGTGGCCAACGCGTCCACCGGTGCCGCGGTGCGGGCGCGCAACGCGGTGGTCAGGCACACCTCGTAGGTGTTGCCCTCCCGGATCTCAGCCTGCGCGCGCCGGACCTTGTCCAGGTAGCCGGCCCGGGTGTCCCGGGCGGTGAAGACCGGTGCGGGGTGACCAACCGGGGCAGTCTCATCTTGGCTGGCAGCCTCATCTTGGTTGTTAGCCGGGGCTGCCAGCGGTGTGGAGGCCTCCTCGACCGCTCGGCGTGCCGCAGCGGCCCAGCCCCGGGCTTCCTCATCGCGGCCGGGACCGGCCAGGGTGAGCAGGTAGGTGACCTCCTGCTCATGGTCGATGACGACCGCGCGTCCGGCGAAGAGGAGCGCCGCATCAGGGAGGGAGCCAGCCGGCGCCGAGCTGCCGCCGGTCTCGCGTTTGAGCTCGTAGCCCAGGTAGCCCAGCCAGCCGAGGGTGAAACCGCACTGGTAGTCGGCGGGGGTCGGCACGGAGCGTCGGCCCCAGGTCCCATCCAGCCAGCGGAAGAACGGGCCGGGAATGCGGGCGGTGACCGGGCCCGAGACAACCTCGGTGGAGCCCGCGGTGTGCCGGGCCAGCTGACCGAACTGCCCGCCGTTGTCGGCCAGGATACTGAACCGGCTCCGCCCGCCGCCGCCCGGCGTCGAGTCGGAACTGTCCAGCCAGAGAGCGCACGCCGAGCCGCCGTAGAGCGCCGCGAAGAGGGCGCCACCATCCGGTCGCGCAGGCAGGCGCTCCACCTCCAGCGTTACCGCGCGACGCTGTGCCCGCTCCACGGCGAGCAGCGACCCGCACTGGGGCAAACCCGTGAGGGCCAGCCGGACCCGCTGGGGTGCAGCAAGATCCTGGTGGCCATCCACCACCAGGTCGGCGGTCCGTTGCGGCTGGTCACGGTCGAGCCAGGCCTGCTCCTGCCGCGCCCAGCGCTCCCAAAAGGGGGCGAACGTGTCACCGTCGCGCTTCAGTGCGCTGGTGCGCCTGACCCCTTCGTTGGCGTGAACCCAGATACTGACGTCCAGGAATTCCAGGGCCGCCCGGCAGGCCGCACCCACCCCTTCAACGATGACGACGTCGGCCGGCTCGGTGCTGTGCTCCGGGCCGTCGTCGTCGGTGGTCCAGTCCCAGGCCCGCCACCGTGCGGTACGACCAGCGGCGAGTGGGGTGAGCACACCCGCAACGTACCGGTCCATGCCGGCTTCCAGGCCGTCCCAGCCTGGGTAGATGTCCTCGAGATGGAACAGGCTCACGGTGTGATGCTCGCGGAGCAGGGCGGCCAGTTCGACGGCGAGAGTGGTCTTGCCGGCACCCGACCGACCGTCGACGGCGATGATCAACGGTACGACGGCGGTCCCGGCTTTGGGTGCCATGGGCGGCGGATCCTTCGAGGTGGCGTCAGGCGACGGCGAGCAGGATGCCCACGGCTACAAACAGTAGGCCAAAGACGCGGTTAAGAACGATCTGGCCCCGTGGATTCTGGGTGAACCGCCTGAAGGATTTGGCGGCGGCAGCATAGAAGAACCACATGACGAGCACGTCGATGGCCACCACGGTTCCCGCCAGGACACCGTACTGGCCCAGCAACGGTTCGCTGGGCCTGATGAACTGGGGAATGAACGCGAGGAAGAACACGATGGCCTTCGGGTTCAGCAGGTTCACCCACAGGCCGCGCCGAAACAGCGAGAAGGCACCCTCGGCCTGGCGAACGGCAGCCTCTTCCTCAAGGTCGGGGGTCTGGAGCAGTTTCCGGATCCCCAGGTAGACCAGATACGCGGCGCCACCGAACCGGATGACGTTGAATGCCACCGGTGAACTCGCGACCAGCAGCCCCACGCCCGCCGCCACCACCGCGATGTGCACCAGGAGGGCCACCTGCTGCCCCAGAATTCCCCACATTGAACGGCGGAACCCCACCGTGAGCGAGTTGCTCATGGTGTTGACTGCCCCCGCACCGGGGCTGAAGCTGATGAGGGCCTGCGCTCCCAGCAGAGCCAGCCAGACGGAAAAAGTCACCAGATTATTCTACGGCGGTGTGGTGCCGTCCGGTGCGGGCGATCCCGGCCACGAAATGTATCGTCATAGGGTGACTAGGCCAGGTATTCGCAGGGCAGCCCTGCTGGTGACCGGTCTGACCGCTGTGTCCACCCTGTTCGGCTTCGTGCGCGACGTCGTCATCGCTGCGGTTTTCGGGGCTGGCGCCGCACTTGACGCCTACCTGGTGGCCCAGGGACTGATGAACATTGTCCTGGGCCTGATCGCCTACGCGATGGCCCGGGCGGCAATTCCCGTCACCTCCCGTGAGGCTGCCGAGGAGGTCGATGGCTGCCGGGGGCACCCGGGCTTCGACACCGCGATCACCGTCACCATGATTGTGCTCGGTGTGGGTGGCGTGGTGATGAGCATCTTCGCAGGACCGGTCACCGCGGTCATCGCCCCAGGGTTCGACGGCGCCCAGGCGGAGCTCGCCGAATCGCTCACCCGGATCGTGCTGATCGCCACCGTGCTGATCGCTGGCACCGACCTGCTGGCGGCACTGTCACAATCTCACGGACGGGTGGCCTGGTCGGCCCTGCAGGGTGTGCCGTTCAACATCATCATGATCGGTGCGGCTGGCCTGTTCGGGCCTACCTACGGGATTGCCGCACTCGCCGTCGGATTCGTGGTCGGCTCGGGAGCACGCCTGCTGCTGCAGCTGCCACCGCTGTTTTCCCTGGGCACCCGGGTGCGCCCCCGGCTGAACCTGCGCGACCCCGGGTTCCGCGAAATGGCACGGCTGATGCCGCCCATGCTGGTGGGCAGCGCCATCGGCAACATCAACACGCTCGTGGACCGCGCCGTCGGATCCACCCTGGAGGAGGGCGCCATCACTGCCCTGTCCTACGGCTGGCGGCTCGTCAATCTTCCCGAAACCCTGATCATCGCCTCCCTGCTGGTTCCGCTCTACCCGGCGCTGAGCGCCTCCTCGAAGAACATCGTCGAAATACGCCGGTTGGTGGGACGGGGGCTGGCGGTGGCAGTCAGCGTCCTCACACCCCTGTGCGTGGTGATGATTATCGCCGCCCAGCCACTGGCGGAGGTGGCCTTCGGCCGCGGCGCCTTCACGGGTGATGACATCACCGCGACGGCGACCGCCCTGGCCTGGTACGCGCCGGCACTGCTGGCGCTGGGCTGCCGGCAGGTGGTGGTCAGCACCTCCTACGCGATTGGAGATGCGCGGGCCCCGGTAGTGGTGGCGGTGATTGCGATGGTCATCAACGTGGTCGGTGACATCCTGCTTGCCCCGCTGATGGGGATTGCGGGCATCGCGCTGGCGACCACCGCATCGTTGGTATTCGCCGCCCTCGCGAACAGCTGGCTCCTGCGACGTCGCCACCAGGGTCTTGATCTGGGGGCTGCGGTGGCCTTGCTGGCGCGGGCACTGCTCCTCGCCGCCGTGGCCGGCGCGGCTGGAGTGGGAGCGCTGGCACTGATCGACGGCCAGCCCGCGATCATTACCGGTGGGGTAGCAGCACTCGTAGTGTGCGGCGTCTACCTGTTGGGTCTGATTGTGCTGCGCGCGCCCGAACGGCTCCTCGCGCTCGACATGGTCAAGTCAGTGGTGCGGAAGGGCCGGCGGGGCTAACTGGCGACGGCTCAGGTGGTTGCGGCGGCTGGTTTCGGTTTGCGGTCCACCCGACGAAGCCGCGCCGAGGCGAGGTGCAGGGTGGGCCCGGGGTCGCGAAGGTCCCACACACTGTGGACGCCCTGGCTGGCCCACCGCAACGTGTCCACGACGTCAGGGATCCGGCCGCCGCGGCGTTCGACGCCGGCCCGCCGCAGGTCCCCAGCGGTCCAGGCATAGCGCTTGCCCACCGCCGCGTCGGGCAGGCTGTCGACTTTCTCTCCCAGGACCAGCCGTCCCCACAGGTCGGTCAGGCCCGGCCGGGCAGCGTTGGTGAGGGCCATGGATCCGAAGAACCGGCCATTGAGGTCGATGAGGTGATGGGTGCCGTCGTCGTCAATCAGGAACTGCAACTCCACCAGCCCCCACCAGCCGAGGTCGCGGAGCAGGGACTCCGCACGGGCGGCCAGGTCCTCGTCCACGGGGACCGTCTCTGCCCGGGTGGATACGCCGTTGGGGGTGGGCCAGAGGCGGGAGGTCACCTGCTGCACCCGCCCATCGAGGTGGCCGTCATGGAAAACGCCGATCAGCGCGCCCAGATGACCCTTGACGGGTTGCTGGAGGATTGGTTCGGCCCCGGATTTCCGGATCCGCTCGATCTGCGGTCCGGCGGAAACGGTGTCGGGAAAGAGCTTCGCTTCGATCCGGTGCGGACGGGTCTGGCCGTGTGCCCAATGGGTCAGGCACTTGACCACCACCGGCCCCTCCCAGTCCACAATGGCCTGGGCTGACGCCGGAACGGTTCGCGGTGCTGCAAGACCGGTGCGGTTCGCCCGGTCGGACAACCCCACCTTGTTCAGCGCGGCATTCACGACGTCAGCCGACGGGTGGGCCACCCGGGTCGGAATATCGTCACGGTAGGTAGCGAGCGCTGCCATCCAGTCGTCGCCGCCGCCAAATACGACGTCGTAGGATCCTGCAGCCACCGCGCGGCGTACACCTTCGATGAACCCTGCACCGTCCCGCCGCGGCCGGGGCACCACGTGCCGGGCCGAGACGGCGCCCGATGCGCCCAGCATGCCGCCGCCGTCGGGAGTCCCAACACCCACCAGCCAGCCGGACTGGCGCAGTGACCGGACTGCAGCGAGCGCACCCCTGTCCCGGCTGGTGCTGATGACCAGGGCTCGGCGCCCCTCGTGGGTTTTGTCTTTCAAGCTAGCCTCAAGAATTGTGAGCGCCGGCACCGATGCTCCACACCGGTGCGGTCGCTCGTGTAGATCAGAATCTTTGGTTGACTTCCACTGTACTGTCGTGACCGCCGCGGCCCCGTTTACCTGACCCGCCCGGCGTTTTCCCGTCAGGCTCCCGTCTGCCGGTGGTTCCTACTGCTCCTCAAGGACGGCCATGGCCGCGCTGTGGCCGCCCAGCCCGCTGACCCCGCCGCCGCGCTGCGACCCTGCCCCGCACAGCAGCACGCGCGGGTGGTCGGTCGCAACACCCCACCGTTCGGCCGGGGTGTCCAGCGGGGCATCGTCCTCGGCGAACGGCCAGGACAGGGGGCCGTGGAAGATGTTGCCCCCGGTGAGCCCCAGGGCCTGCTCCAGGTCAAGGGTGGTCTTCGTCTCAATGCAGGGCCGGCCGTCGCCGTCGAGCAGGACGCAGTCCTCGATCGGTTCTGCCAGCACGCTGTTCAGTGACGCCAACACGGCGGCCTGCAGCTCGGCCCGCACTGTGGCGTGGTCGGCTCCCACCGTCAGCCGGTGCGGAGTCTGCAGTGAAAAGACGGTCAGGGTCTGCGCGCCCGACGCGCGGAGCGAGTCCGACAGGATCGATGGATCCGCCAGCGTGTGGCAGTAGATTTCGATCGGGAGCGGGGACGGGATCCGGCCCTGCTCGGCCTCCGAGTAGGCGGTATCAAGCTGTGAGTACAGCTCGTTGATGTGGAAGGTGCCCCCGAATGCCTGCTCGGGTTGCACCGCCGGGTCCTTGAGCCGCGGCAGCCGGGAAAGCAGGAGATTGACTTTCACCTGCGCACCCTCAGCCGCGGGGGCAGTGGCAGCGAACCCTTCTGCTCCCGGGCCGCCCATCAGCCGGCCCAGCACAGCGGGTGTGACGTTGGCCAGCACATGCCCACCGGTGACGTTCTGCACCGGTCCCTGCCCACCGGACTCCCGGTAATGGACGACGCCGTTCGGCGCGACGGCGGTCACCTCGGCCTGGGTGCGTATCACCACCCCCGCGGCCAGCGCCGCGCGTTCCAGCGCGCCGCTGACGGCACCCATCCCGCCGACGGGAACATCCCAGTCGCCGGTGCCACCGCCGACCACGTGATAGAGGAAGCACTTGTTCTGCTGCAGGTCCTCATCGTGGGCGCGGGCAAAGGTGCTGATCAATCCGTCCGTGAGGAGCACCCCGCGGACCAGATCGGTGTCCACGGTCCGCTCGATCACCTGGCCGAGGGGCTGATCGATGAAGTCGTTCCAGATCCCGTCGTCGCCCACCAACTTCCTGGCCTCGGAGCGCCGGAGCAGCGGCCCGGTGACGGTGGGCCAGAGCTTCTCTGCCAGGACCGCGGTGCGGGCGTAGAAGGTGTTGAATTTGTCCGCGTCCTCACCTGCACCCACCCGGCGGAAGCTGTCCCGGGTGGCCTGGTGGTCCTCGTTGTCGATCAGTAGCCCCGTCTCGCTCCCGGGCAGCGGGGTGTAGGAGGAATAGCGTCGGCGCACGAGCGTTAGGTCCAGGCCCAGATCGTCGATGATCTGTTGCGGGAACAGGCTGACCAGATAGGAATAGCGGGAAATCCTTGCGCCGGTGCCGGGGAAAGGTTCCGCCGAGACGGCAGCTCCGCCCACCTGGTCCTGGCGCTCCAGCACCACCACCGACCGCCCCGATTTCGCCAGATAGGAGGCGGCAACCAAGCCGTTGTGTCCGCCACCCACCACTACTACATCGAAGTTCTCATGTCCGCCTGATGTGTGCTCCATTCACTGAGCGTAGCAACTGCGCCTACTCGGCCGGCGGACGGACGACGTCGTCCCGTGCGGCGATGGTTGCTGCGGTGATCTGGCGCATCATGTCGGCCAGGAGACGCTGCTCCTCTTCGGAGAAGTTCTTCAGCGCGCCGCGGATATGCCGCCCCAACGGGGCAAAGAGTTGTCCACCCGTGAGCATCGCCTTCTCGGTCATTTCGAGATGGACCTGGCGCCGGTCGACATCGCTGCGCGAGCGTTTGACGTGGCCGGCATTATCGAGGCGGTCCACCAGGGCCGTGGTCGCGGGGGAGCTGAGGTGCAGTTCGGAGCGCAGCATCCCGGGGGTGACGGTCATCCCCGCGCGTGCAGCGCCCATCATGACCCCGAGCGCGTTGAGGTCGGTCCGGTAAAGCGAGTCGCGCGCGCTGACAGCATCCACGTAGCGGTCTGTTTCCACGGTGAACTGCTGGAGCAACGCCATCAGCTCGGGCTGGGAATTCTCTGCCATCGTTACTTTCACCTCGTCGGTCCAACAGTTGCAGCAAAGTCAACTCTAGTCCGTCTACCCAATTATCTCCATGATGGATATAGTCTCCTTTAGAGATAAGTACTTTGAGAGGCGTTCATCATGCACAGCAAGTGGTTACGGGTCCTGCTCCCCGCCGTCGTCGTCCTGATCTGGTTGTTAGGAGCGGCGTTTGGTGGCCCGACGTTCGGCAAGCTGGAGGAGGTCTCCAGTAATGACCAGGCCTCCTTCCTGCCGGCCAGCGCCGAGTCCACGGAGGCAGCGGAATTGCAGGGGCAGTTCACCGATTCGGATGCATTGCCAGCGGTGATCGTGGTGGAGTCCGAAACCGAGATCCCGCCGACTGAGCTGGGAGCCTACGAAGAGTTGGCGACGTCTCTTGCCGCGGTCGAGGGTCTGGAACCACCCGAGGAGGGTGCTCCGGCAGTCATCGGCCCGGTACCGTCCGAGGACTCGTTCGCCATCCAGTACATCGCCTTCGTGGCCGACGACGCCGAGCTCGGGGAAGTTGTCGAGGAACTGCGTGCTGTACTGACCGCCGAAATCCCTGAGGGCACCACCGGCTATGTCACCGGACCAGCGGGTTTCGCCACCGATCTGGTGAGCGCTTTTGCTGGCATCGATGGACTGCTCCTCGGGGTTGCGCTCGCCGCCGTCTTTGTCATCCTGCTGGCCGTCTACCGGTCGGTGATCCTGCCGTTCCTGGTGCTCCTCACCTCGGTGTTCGCGCTCGCCACCTCGATCCTGCTTGTCTACGCACTGGCAAGCTGGGGGTGGATCCAGCTGAGCGGCCAAAGCCAGGGCATCCTGTCGATTCTGGTCATCGGAGCGGCTACCGACTACGCGCTGCTGCTCGTTGCAAGGTACCGGGAGGGGCTGAGCGAGTTCGAGTCCAAGTGGGATGCGATGCGGGTGGCCTACCGCGGTTCATTCGAACCCATTCTGGCCTCTGCAGCGACGGTCATCATCGCGCTGTTGTGCCTGCTCTTTTCCGACCTGAACTCCAACCGGAGCCTCGGGCCGATCGCGGCGATCGGCATCCTGTTCTCCCTCGCCGCTGCACTGACCCTGTTGCCCGCGTTTCTGCTGCTCTTTGGCCGCGCAGCCTTCTGGCCCCTGCGCCCCAAGGCCGGCACGCACCACGTTCAACCCGAAGGAGTCGAGGTCACTGGCCTGGAAGGTCTCCGCGGGATCTGGAAGAGGATCGCCACCCTTGTCTCCCGCCGGGCGCGCACCGTCTGGATTGCCTCATTCCTGGTGCTGGCCGCTGGCTCGCTGGGACTGTTCCAGCTGCAGGCGAACGGTGTGCCACAGTCAGCCCTGATCCTGACGGAATCCAATGCCGTGGACGGCCAGGATGCGCTGGCACGCCACTTCGACGCCGGCTCCGGCAGCCCGGTCTCGGTCATTGCCCCAGAGCAGGACCAGGATGCAGCCCTGGAAGTGGTGCAGAACCAGGCAGGCATTACCGACGCGGCACTCACTGTTGAATCACCCGAACCCGGGAGCAACGTCGTCGTTCGCGACGGCAACGTCCTGATCACTGGAACCCTTGAGGCACAGGCGGACTCCGAGCAGGCCGAGGACGTGGTGCGCGAACTACGGACCGCGCTCGACGACGCCAGCCCGGAAGCGCTGGTGGGTGGGGTGACCGCCATTGCCATCGACACCAATGACACTGCGCAGGCGGACCTGGTGAAGATCATTCCTATTGTGCTGGTGGTAATTCTGCTGATCCTCATGCTGCTGCTGCGCTCGGTGGTCGCTCCGGTGCTGCTGATCTTCAGCGTGGTGCTCTCCTATGCGACGGCGCTGGGCGTCTCGGCACTGGTCTTCAACAACCTGCTCGGGTTCGAGGGTGCTGATGCATCCGTTCCGCTGTTCGGTTTCGTTTTCCTCGTGGCGCTGGGAGTGGACTACAATATCTTCCTGATGACGCGGGTGCGGGAGGAGTCCCTGCGGATCGGCACCCGACCGGGGATCCTGCGGGGTCTGGGCGTGACCGGTGGCGTGATCACCTCGGCGGGCGTGGTCCTGGCGGCGACGTTCGCGGCCCTCGGCGTCATCCCGATCCTGTTCCTGGCCCAGATCGCGTTCATCGTGGCCTTCGGTGTCCTGCTCGACACGCTGATTGTCCGGTCGCTGCTGGTGCCTGCACTTGCGTACGACATTGGGCACCGCATCTGGTGGCCGTCGCGCCTCGGCCGGACAGCCGGACCGGGGCACCGGGCGGGTTCGTCGGGCACTGGGCTCGCGTCCAAGCCCAAGGAGCGTCAGCGCCGGGCCGAACCGGCTCACCGCGGGTAACCCCTTGCCTTCCGCCGAGCGGTGAGAGCTGGCGGGCCGAAACGCCCCGGGCACGCTCTCTCACCGCTCGGCTGGCGGGTTCCGCGCGGTCTGGGCAGGCCTTTACAGAGGCGCGGTTGAGGGCCATTGTGGCAGCACAGCCTCCACTGATTCAGCGCGCTGCAATCCGCCAGCCGAGGAGCCATCATGAATGATCTGGAGAACCGAAGCGAAACTGACGAAACCACCCCGACCGCGTCGGAGCAAAACCGCGCGCTGAAGGCCAGATATCGGGCCCTGTGGGCCCTGGGTGATTACCCTGCGCTGGCCGCCGACATCATTCCTACTCTTGGCGCCGTGCTCGTCGAAGCCGCCCGGGTGCAACCCGGCGACAGGGTGTTAGATGTTGCCGCCGGAACCGGCAACGCAGCCATCCCCGCGGTGCTCGCGGGTGCCAGCGTGGTCGCCAAGAAGCTGGTGGGGGAGCGCGTCACCACCATTGAGGAGCCGAAGGCCACCCTACGGGTGGACCATTTCAGCAGTGCCGAAGGGTTCCGTGACTACTTCAAGACGAGGTATGGCCCCTATATCGCCGTGTACCGCAATATAGGGGACGACGTCGCACGCGTCTCGTCTCTGGATCAGGCGCTCGTGGAAGTAGCCCGAAAGTATGCGCAAAGCAACAGAGACATTGAATGGGACTACCCGATCCTGACAGCCACGGTCCAATGAACACGTCGGTGGCGCGCACGCCGGGATCACGGTCGCCTGTCTCAGATCGAGCCGCCGCCATCGAGGGGGTCCTGCCCTACCGGCTGCTGAATAAGTTCTTCACGTCGTCGCCGTGGGCCAAGCGGAAAAATGAACCGGATATTTGCGATCTGACCTTCGGCAACCCGCACGAAATGCCGCAGGACGCCTACGTTGAGGCGCTCCAGGAGGCCACATTCCCGCGCGACGACCAGTGGTTTGCCTACAAACAGAACACCCCCGAAGCGCAGGAAGCCGCGGCGTCGTCCCTTGAGCGCCTCCTGGGGGTGCCCTTCCGGCCCGAGGATATCCACCTCACCACCGGCGGGTTCGCTGCGATTGCCCTAGCTCTGAAGGCTGTGGCAGATCCTGGCGACGAGGTGATCTACAGTCTCCCGCCGTGGTTCTGTTACGAGCCGATCGTGGTTGAGGCGGGCCTGGTGCCCGTGAAGGTCACGGTCAATCTAGAGACCTTTGACCTCGATCTTGACCAGATTGCGGCTGCCATTACCGTTCGCACCCGGGCAGTCATCGTCAATACGCCGAATAACCCGACCGGTCGGATCTATCCCGCCGCTGTCCTGCAGGGTCTTGCAGCGGTGCTGGAGGAGGCTTCGGCTCGTATCGGGCGCCGCGTCTATGTGATCTCGGACGAACCGTACAACCGCATTGTGTTCGACGGTGCCCGCTTCCACAGTCCGGTCGAGTTCTATCCCCATACTCTCCTGGCGTACTCCTATGGGAAGACCCACCTGTCGCCCGGGGAGCGGATTGGATACCTTGCGTTGCCGCCAACTTTGCCGGAGCGGGACGGGCTGGTTGGTGCGCTTGCAGCGCTTCAGCTGGCGATGGGGTGGATCTACCCCAACGCGGTGCTGCAGCATGCCCTGCCGAGGCTTGAACGGTTCTCCATCGATGTGGCTTCGCTTCAACGCAAACGGGATCGGATGGTCGACGCGTTGCGGGAGATGGGCTACAGGGTCAGTCGTCCGGAAGGAACGTTCTATCTCTTTGTGGGATCTCCCGACCCGGACGATGAGGCGTTCGTCGCTTCCCTGGCCGACCGGGGTGTCCTGGTTATGCCCGGCGCGTTGTTCGAGACCCCTGGTTTCTTCAGGATCTCCCTGACAGCCAATGAGGAGATGCTCGAACGAAGCCTGCCGGTATTCGCCGCCGCCATCGACCGGTCACCCAGCACCGCTGACTAGATGTATTCAGCCAGCCAGCTAGCAAGTCGGTCAGGCGGCCAGGCAGCTGGCAAGTCGGTCAGGCGGCCAGGCAACGGGCTGCCTCCCGGTGGTTCATTGATGGGTTGACCGATCTGCAGCGCTGGTTGAAGCCGCGGTGACCTCTATCAGAAGGGTGGCGGGTCGTCTTGCGGGGCCGGTGGTGGGTCTGGTCGGGTGAGGTAGGTTTCGCCCATGGGTGAGATGGCGATGATCATTCCGGGTTCGGGTTGTCGGTAATGCCAGTAGCCGTCGGATTTGAGTTTGTGGTGGCGTTTACACAGTGCTGCCAGGTTGCCGTAGCTGGTTTTCCCGCCTTGTGACCAGGGCGTTGTGTGGTCGAGTTCGCAGAACACCGCCAACCGGTTACACCCCGGGTGCCGGCAGGTCCGGTCCCGCACTCTGACTGCGTCCTGGAGGTCTTTGGGGACCCGGTAGGTGGTGGCGTCGGCGCCGAGTCTGGCACCGGTGAAGGGGTGGGTGAGGATCCTCGTGAAAGATGGTGCGTGACCGGCGAGCTTCCTGGCAGTGTCGGGGTCGATCGGCCCGTACCCTTCGAGTTCACCCGGGGTATCCCCGCCGAGGAGGGTCATCACGGGGACGGTGACGAATACCTTCGCCTGCACACCCCAGTAAGCACCTGCACCACCACGGCCGACCTGCCCACCCAGCCCAGCTAGGCGATCAAGCCCTTCGCTCATCACGTGCGTCCCATCCGGGCTATCGGGGCCATCCGGTTCGCTGGCACCGTCGCCGTTGAAGTCATCGGTGGCGGGTTGTCCGGTGGTGGGTTCCACGGTACTCATGTGCCCGGTGGCGCCGGCGCTGGTCAGGACATCGGTGAGGACGTCGGCGCGTAACTGGGTGAGGGTCCGGGGTTCGTCGGGGCCTTGTAGTGCGCGGGCGGCGGTGTCGACGCGGTGGAAGATCCCGGCAGCCTGGTCGAGGGGTAGGTAGGCTTCGAGCCAGGCCATCCCGTCGTAGGAAGGGGTCAAGTACACCCCGCGTTCCTTCACGGCTCTCTTGTGTCTGGTGGTGATCGTTTCGGGGTGGAGTTTTTCCCGGAGCCGGTTTGCTTGCTGCCGAAACTTCACCACGGTGGTCAGGGACGCCACCTCGATCAGCCGGGCCTCGAACTCGGCTGTCGCTGTGGGGTCGGTGTCGGGGATGCTGGTGGCTTCCTCCACGACGGCCCAGGCGTGCCGCCGGCTGAGTTTCCCGGCCTCCAACGCTTCCAGGGTGGCCGGGTAGTACCGGGTGAGCAGGGTGCTGTGTTCGACCAGGAACCCGGCCGTCCGGTCCGGCAAATGCAACGCCGCACTGATCTCAGCGGCGGTGAGGGTTGCTTCGTAACCCCAACCTCGGGGGTCGTGGCGGGTTTGTTCGGTTTGTAGGTCAAGGACCCGGGTAACGATCTTGGTTTCCTGGGCGTCGAGCCAGGACCGTGCTTCGTCGATGTCTTTCAACGTGTCCAACGCCTGACAGGCGTCCAAACCACCCACCGCCGCCAGTTGAAGCTGCCCAGTCAGTGCGGGAGGCTCGCTACTGGAACGGACCCGTTCATCCGGGTCATCTCCAAGGTGAAAGGAACCCCACGATTCAGAGAACAACCACGCCGAATCAGACTCTGTAGATTCAGACTCTGTTGAATCTGACTCCGTTGATTCTGGCCCTGTTGAATCGGACTCGGCAGTCTCCCCTTGGTTCGGATCAGCCTCAGCCGGGTCCGTGTCGGTCGTGGGCACCGGCGCCTCGATGACCGGGGCCGTCCACACCGACTCGACACCCAACGGACCAGCCGGCCCATACCCCGAGGAAGACCCGGTGGAAGACCCAGTGGAAGACCCAGTGGAAGACCCAGTGGACGTCTCCCCGGACGTATCCCCGGACGTCTCCCCGGACGTCTCCCCGGACGTCTCCCCAGCTGTCTCCGTGGAAGTATCCGGAGTCCCGCTATCGGAAGCAGAATCCGCGCCAGAATCGGGGGACGATCCCGGTCCGGGAGAAGAAGCTTCACTGCTTTCCATACCTCAATTCCATCACCCGGCACTGACAAAATAAGGGGCGATCGAGGGGCTCTCAGGAAACTTTCTTCTACTAATTTTCGGCGTCGAGCATTGTGCCCGCGGGGCCCCCAAGAACCGTGCCCGCAGGGCCCTCAGAGACACGAGACAGACCGGACCGTCCGATCCCTCCGAGATACAAGGTCATCCTCCACCGCACCCACGGGCGCATTCGCCAGGGGCCGAGGTAAGTCGTTCTCTCATGGCTGAACGCCCGGGATCCCAATGAATCCGCGGACAACTCCGACGTTATACAGGAACTTGAGTCCACTCGACTCAAGTTAAATTTGACTCTCCACCCACCGAGAGTACAGTTGAGTGAAGAACGCTCAAGGTCCCGCTTTCAGACGAATAATCGTCAAACAAAGGGTCGAGTGATTCCCCTCATTACGGGCTGTTGAAAGGAAATACGCATGTCACGTGCAGTAGGTATTGACCTCGGAACCACCAACTCAGTGGTTTCCGTACTCGAAGGTGGCGAGCCCACCGTTATCGCCAACGCTGAAGGCGCACGGACTACGCCCTCGATCGTTGCATTCTCCAAGGGTGGCGAAGTACTGGTTGGCGAAATCGCCAAGCGTCAGGCCGTCAACAACATTGATCGCACCATTGCCTCCGTCAAGCGCCACATGGGCACCGACTGGAACGTCAAGGTAGATGACAAGAACTACACCCCACAGGAAATCTCCGCGCGCATCCTTCAGAAGCTGAAGACCGACGCCGAGAGCTACCTGGGCGAAAAGGTGACTGACGCCGTCGTCACCGTTCCCGCCTACTTCAACGACGCCGAGCGTCAGGCGACCAAGGAAGCCGGTGAGATCGCCGGGCTGAACGTCCTGCGTATCGTCAACGAGCCAACCGCTGCAGCACTCGCTTACGGCCTGGACAAGGGTAAGGAAGACGAGCTCATCCTCGTCTTCGACCTTGGCGGCGGCACGTTCGACGTCTCCCTGCTTGAGGTTGGCAAGGACGACGACGACTTCTCCACCATCCAGGTGCGCTCCACCTCCGGTGACAACCGCCTCGGTGGCGACGACTGGGATCAGCGCGTCGTTGATTACCTGCTGTCGCAGGCCAAGGCCAAGGGTGTCGATCTGTCTAAGGACAAGATTGCCCTGCAGCGTCTAAAGGAAGCAGCCGAGCAGGCCAAGAAGGAACTCTCCTCGGCCAGCTCCACCAACATCTCCCTGCAGTACCTCTCCGTCACCCCCGACGGCCCGGTCCACCTGGACGAGCACCTCTCCCGTGCCAAGTTCCAGGACCTCACCAAGGACCTGCTGGACCGCACCAAGAAGCCGTTCAACGACGTCATTGGCGAAGCCGGCATCAAGGTTGCTGACATCGACCACATCGTGCTCGTGGGTGGTTCCACCCGCATGCCAGCCGTCGTCGAACTGGTCAAGGAACTGGCCGGCGGCAAGGAGCCCAACAAGGGCGTCAACCCTGATGAGGTAGTCGCCGTCGGCGCCGCCCTCCAGGCTGGCGTACTGAAGGGCGAGCGCAAGGACGTGCTGCTCATCGACGTCACCCCTCTGTCCCTCGGGATCGAGACCAAGGGCGGCATGATGACCAAGCTGATCGAGCGCAACACGGCCATCCCCACCAAGCGCAGCGAAACCTTCACCACCGCTGACGACAACCAGCCATCGGTGGCCATCCAGGTCTTCCAGGGCGAACGCGAGTTCACCCGGGACAACAAGCCACTGGGTACCTTCGAGCTGACCGGTATTGCGCCGGCTCCCCGCGGCGTGCCGCAGGTCGAGGTCACTTTCGACCTCGACGCCAACGGCATCGTCCACGTGTCCGCCAAGGACAAGGGCACTGGCGCCGAGCAGTCGATGACCATCACCGGCGGCACCGCGCTGTCGAAGGAAGACATCGACCGCATGGTCCGCGAAGCCGAGGAGCACGCAGCCGAGGACAAGGAACGCCGCGAGGCAGCCGATACCCGCAACGGCGCCGAGCAGCTGGCCTACTCGGTCGACAAGCTGATCGCCGACAACGCTGACAAGCTGCCCGAGGACGTCAAGACCGAGGTCCAGACCGACGTCGACGACCTCAAGAAGGCGCTGGAAGCCAACCCCGAGGAAGCCGGATCGGTTGACGCGGTCAAGGCAGCATTTGAGAAGCTGCAGGCTTCCCAGACCAAGCTCGGCGAGGCAATCTACGCAGCGGCACAGCAGGACGCCGCCGCACCGGGAGCCGACGCCCCTCAGGAGGGGACGACGCCGGGCGCCGACTCATCCTCGAACGACGAGGACATCGTTGACGCCGAGGTAGTCGACGAAGACGACACCACCGAAAAGAAGTAGCCATGCCGCACCACGGAAACGAAGAAGAGCACCAGTCCGAACCGGTTAGCTTCCGCGACAAGCGGAAAATCGATCCAGAGACAGGCAAGGTCCGTGGGCAGCAGCAGGACGACGACGGCTCACAGGCTGGTCCCAGCGACCAGCCTGTTACCCCGGACTCTGTTCAGGATCCAGTCCAGGAAGCCGACGCCGACGCCGGAGAGCAGGCTGCCGACGGCAGCGACGCCCTGTCCCAGGCCGAAGCAATCCTGAACGGGATCGACGGCGAAGGGTTCACCGAACCCGCCGCCGAATCGGCCTCCAGCCTGGAGACCGAGCTGCGCACCGACCTGCAACGCCTTTCGGCCGAGTACGTCAACTACCGGAAACGTGTTGAACGTGACCGCGACGTGGCCCGGGACATGGCGGTCATCGGAGTGCTGAACTCGTTGATGCCCGTCCTGGACGACATCGACGCTGCCCGTCAACACGGTGACCTGGCCGACGGACCCTTCGCTGCGATCTCCACCAAACTGGAAAACGCATTGAAGACCTACGGCCTGACCCGGATCGACGAGACCGGAGTGGAGTTCGACCCGAACATCCACGAGGCTCTCATCCAGCAGCCCAGTGCAGACGTGCAGTTCGACAGTGTCAGCCAGATCCTGCGGTCGGGTTACAAGAAGGGCGACCGCGTGCTGCGCGCAGCGCAGGTTATCGTCGCAGTACCTGAGTAGTTGCTTGGCAAGCCGGAGCAGTGCCCGACCGGCGGCAACGAAATTTCATCGCTCGCAGAGCTCGCTTGAAATATTAAAGCCGCCGGGTCGGACACTGCTCCGGCTCCGTAACTACTCACCTATGCTTTGAATTCATATACGAAAGGGGACGCCAATTGGCTAGTCAGGATTGGGTCGACAAGGATTTCTACAAGATTCTGGGTGTCCCCAAAGATGCATCCGCGGCCGACATCAAGAAGTCGTACCGGAAGCTGGCCCGCAAGCACCACCCGGACCAGAACCAGGCAACCGGCGGATCCGACAAGATGTTCAAGGACATCTCCGAGGCCTATTCGGTGCTGTCGGACCCCGAGGATCGCCAGCAGTATGACGCCATCAAGGCCATGGGCGGCGGCGCACGGTTCACCGCCGGCGGTCCCGGCGGTGGTGCGGGCGGAGCAGGTTTCGAGGACATCTTCGGCAACCTCTTCGGCCAGGGCGCAAGCCGTCCCGGCGCCGGCCGCCAACGCGGCGGTGGCGCACCCAACTACGGCAACCTGCCACCCGAGTTCGCCGATCTTTTCGGTCAGGGCGGGGGAGGCGGTGGCTTCGGCCAGGGCAGCGGATTCCCCGGCGGCTACCAGCCCACCCCACGCAAGGGTGCCGACCGCACCGCGACCACCAGCATTTCCTTCGCCGGCTCCATCAACGGCACCACCATCGGGCTGCGTGAGCCGTCCGGTGAGGTGATCGACGTCCGCGTGCCAGCGGGTATCAAGGACGGTCAGAAGGTCCGCGTCCGAGGCAAAGGGCAGCCAGGTGCGGCAGGCAACGGTGACCTGATGGTCAGCGTCAGCGTCAAACCCCACCCGTTCTTCCAGCGCGACGGCGACAACATCCGGGTGCACGTTCCAGTGTCCTTCCCCGAGGCTGCCCGTGGCGCACAGATCGACGTGCCCACGCTCACCGGTGACATGGTCAAGGTCAAGGTTCCCGGCGGGACGCCATCCGGTCGCACCCTGCGCGTGAAGGGACGAGGGGTCTCCACCGCCAAGGCGACGGGTGATCTGCTGGTGACCATCGACGTCGTCGTCCCCCAGAAGCTGAACAAAGATGCCGAGGCGGCCGTCGAAGCGTTTGCCGCCGCAACGGCCGACGCCAATCCACGGGCGGGTCTTGCCGCGAAGGCCAAACTCTAAAGCCCAAACTGCCTGAAAGGAGGTCACGATGGCAATTGATGCAACCCTGCCCATCTATGTGATCTCCGTGGCCGCCGAGCTGGCGGACATGCACCCCCAGACGCTCCGGCAGTACGACCGGCTGGGGCTCGTCACCCCCAGCCGAGCCCCGGGCCGCGCCCGGCGCTACTCGCAGCGGGATGTCACCACGCTCCGTGAGGTGCAGCGGCTCTCCCAGGAGGGCGTCTCCCTGGAAGGGATCCGCCGCATCCTGCAGCTTGAGAACCAGGTGGCTGCGCTCCAGTATCGGGTACAGGAGCTGACCGACGAGCTGGCCGCCCGTCGTCGCCAGCCCGACGCCAGCAGGGTCTTCGCTGCCGGCCTCGCCGGCGACGTCGTCACCCTCTCGCGGGGGCAGCGCCCCCGCCCCCGCAGTCAGGCCATGGTCGTGTGGAGACCGTGACCGCGGCCCGGGTTACATTGCTGGCGCGGCAGTACTCGACCGGATAATGAGCGCCGTTCGGGCAACGTGGTCGGTCGAACCATAGGCATCCGGGTCCTGCAGGATCTCCAGGAGGCGTTCGACGGCGCGCTGGCCTTGTTCCCGCGGGAACTGGGCCACCGTGGTCAGCCCAAGAGCTTCCCCGAGCTCATGCCCGTCGATCCCGATCACCGAGATGTCCTCTGGGACGCGCAAGCCGAGCTCGCGCGCCGCGAGGATTGTGCCTATCGCCATCTCGTCTGACGCGCAAAAGACCGCCGATGGAGTATCGCGAGGATAACCCAGGAGCTGCTTTGCCTGGGCATAACCCCCCTGAATGGTGAAGTCGGCGTCGACGCGCCAGGAGTCGACAATGTCCAGGTTCGCATTCCTCATGGCCGACTCATAGCCGTTCCTGCGGGTGCCGGAAACCCGGAAATCGTTCTCAAAAGCTTCGGCGCCACCAAGGTGGGCGATCCGCCGGTGCCCGAGCCTGATGAGGTGCTCCGTGGCGAGTCGGGCGATTTCACCCTCATTGACGCTGAAGGTCTCTGCCCCGGGAAGGGGCCCGCCGATGCCGACCACCGGCTTTCCTACGGCCAGGAGCTGATCCAATTCGCCACGGCCAAGTTCCAGGGAGACGGGAATCATCCCGTCACACCGCTGGCGTAAGAGGAAATCTGACAGGACGCGGTCGCGGTGGTCGGCGTCCTCGTTCAGGTTGTACAGCGTGAGGTCATAGCCGGACGTGAGTAACGTTGCCGCAACGCTGTCGACTATTTGCGAGTAGTACCAGCGGGCCACCGACGGCACAACGACTCCCACATTGCGGTGACGGCCCGAGGCCAACGAGGACGCAGTCGAACTCACTACGAAGCCGAGTTCTTTTGCGGCTCGCAGAACCCGAGCCCGGCTTCGCTCCGAAACCTGTCCCTTGCCGCTGAGCGCTCGTGACACGGTCGCGGTGGAGACCCCGGCGAGCTGGGCGACATCCTTGATGCCGGCCATGGTCTCCCTCCCAGTGGATTTACTCGGTGCACCCCAGTTGGACTGTGCCTCCTTCGATCATCGCGGAGTCGGCGCGAAAGTGCTATCCGGAGAGAGCATCAGCCAGACGCAGGCATTAGGTGGAAGCATTCGATTTTCCCCCGCTTCCGGTGTGCTGGCGACGATGATGGCACCCGGCGGAAGCGGAACCGCGAATTCACCCATGTTGAGAACCGCCATCACTTCGCCGTTGAGGAACGCGACGGCGTCGGTCGTTTCGTACTCGCGGGACCAGCTCAGGGACCCGGCACCGAGCAGCAGATCACGCCGCAACTGGAGGGCCTCCCGATACAGGGAAAGCGTTGAGGTGGGGTCCACCGACTGGCGGTCGCGGGCGTAGCTGGACCACTCCTCTGGCTGTGGCAACCAGGGGGTCGATGCTTCATCGGAAGCGCCCCCGTGGTTTGCCCCAAAACCAAACGTGGGCGTATCTGCGACCCACGGTAACGGAACCCGGCAGCCGTCACGGCCGAGCCGCTCGCCTCCGGTTCGGGCGAAGGTGGGGTCCTGTCGAGCATCTTCAGGCATGGCAGTGTGGTCAGGCAGGCCAAGCTCCTCGCCCTGATACAGATAGATGCCTCCCGGTAAGGCGAACATCGCGAGGGAAGCAGCCCGGGCCCGGGCCAGTCCTATCGCGGTGTCGGGCTGCGCATCGGACCCTCCGATGCCGTCACCCCCACGGGGAGTACCCTCGGGGAGGCCGAAACGGCTCGCGTGCCGGACGACGTCGTGGTTGCTCAACACCCATGTGGTGGTCGCGTCGACTGCGTCGAAAGCGGACAACGAGGTCGAGATTACGTGGCGGAGGGAGTGAGCGTTCCAGGGGTGGTGGAGGTAAGCGAAGTTGAAGGCCTGGTGCATCTCGTCCGGGCGCACCCAATCGGTTAGCCGGGGCAGGGGGTCAATCGACGCTTCGGCGCAAAGGATTCGGTCGCCGTCGTACTCGGCGAGGATGCCACGCCACCGACGATAAATTTCATGGATCTCATCCTGCCCGAACATGGGCGCGTCCGAACCAGGGAATCCCTCCGAGGATCCGCCGTCGGCACGGCCGCCCCAGTCCGGCAAGCCCTTGGCCTTGATGAGGGCATGCGCCACGTCCACACGGAACCCGGCCACACCGCGGTCCAGCCAGAAACGAAGAATCCGCTCGAACTCCTCCCGGACGGCTGGGTTGTCCCAATTGAAGTCGGGTTGGGAAGAATCGAAAAGGTGAAGATACCACTGGCCCGGGGAGCCATCCGGGGCGGTGGTCCGCGTCCAGGCAGGGCCGCCGAAATGGGATTGCCAGTTGTTGGGGGGCTCGTCGCCGCCGCAGCCCGAGCCGTCACTGAAGATAAACATGGATCGCTCAGGCGAGCCGTCTGGAGCAGCTAACGCCGCCTGAAACAGTGCATGCTCACTGGAGCAATGGTTCGGTACAAGATCGACGATAATCCGGATCCCGAGACGGTCCGCACCGGCAACAAGGGCGTCGAAGTCCGCTAGCGTGCCAAACATCGGGTCGACATCACAGTAGTCAGCGACGTCGTAGCCGCCGTCGCGGTGGGGGGAGGGATAAAACGGGGATAGCCAAACAGCGTCGACGCTGAGCTCTGCCAGACGGTCCAATTCGGCCAGGACACCAGGAAGGTCCCCCGTGCCATCGCCGTTCGAGTCCCGGAACGAGCGCGGGTAGACCTGATAGATGACAGAGGAGCGCCACCACTCGGCATCCCCCCACGCAGCGTGCAATGGGTCGTGGAAGGAGGCAGGCGAGGACAGGCGATCGCTGCTCAGGACGGGAACAATCTCAGGCATGCCGACTATCCTAGACCGCAAACCCGCCGAAAGTGGAAGCGCTTGCCCCGGCTCAGCCTGCGGCAACTCGGTTTAGGGTCGGATTCGCTCCTGGATTTTTCTGATAATTGGAATATTTTGTGCAAGCGTTTACAGTTGTGACTCTTATCACCAACTGCCCAATCGGGCAGGTTGCTGGCATAGACATTTCCCGGTGAGCGGATATACCGCTCTGATGCCCGGGCACTGACCGAAGACGTTCACGAAAGGTACACCAATGAAGGTGCGATCAACCCAGCCGATGCGTCGGCACACCCTAGTCACCGGACTACTGTCCGTTGCAGTCCTGGCCCTCACCGCCTGTGGCGGCGGAGCTTCCGAGTCAGCCGGAACCAGCAGCACCCCCGCCGCGGAAAACCTCTCAGAGGGGGGCGCCACGACGCTCACCATGTGGGTTGACGCGGAGCGGGCGCCCGCCCTCGAGGAGATCACCGCTTCCTTCCAGGAGGACACCGGGATCGAAGTGAAGCTCGCGGTCAAGGATTTCGCCGCGGTACGTGATGACTTCATCACCCAGGTGCCTACCGGAAAGGGTCCGGACCTGATCGTTGGTCCGCATGACTGGTTGGGTACTTTCGTTCAGAACGGCGTGGTGGCACCGGTGGAACTCGGCGACAAAGCCGCCGAGTTCCAGGAATCCGCCATCCAGGCGATGACCTACGACGGCAGCGTCTACGGCGTCCCCTACGCGCTGGAGAATATTGCACTGCTGCGCAACACCGATCTGGTACCCGAGGCAGCAACCACCTTTGACGAGGTCATCGCGAACGGCGAGGCCGCCGTCGCCGCAGGCAACGCCGAATATCCCTTCCTGGTGGGCATGGATCCCAAGCAGGGCGATCCGTACCACCTGTATCCGCTGCAGACCTCAATGGGGGTCCCCGTCTTCGGCCAGAACGAGGATGGCAGCTACAACGCGGACGAACTGCTGTTGGGCGAGCCCAACGGCGTCGAGTTCGCGAAGAAGCTTGTCGAGTGGGGCGACGAAGGGTCGAAAATCATCAACTCGAACATCACCGGTGATATCGCGAAGGAGAAGTTCAACGCGGGCGAGTCGCCCTACTTCCTGACCGGTCCCTGGAACGTGCCTGATGCCCAGGCCGCAGGGTTGAACGTCGCTGTCGACAAGCTTCCCACCGTCGGGGAGGAAGACGCGCAGCCTTTCATCGGTGTCAATGGTTTCTTCATCTCCTCGAAGAGTGCCAACGCGCTCGCGGCGAATGAGTTTGCTGTCAACTACCTCAGTACCGAGGAAGCACAGGACGCTATGTACGCCGTCGGAGGACGTCCACCGGCCCTCAACGCCAGCTTCGACAAGGCTTCTTCTGATCCGATCGTTGCGGCGTTCGGCGAGATCGGAGCCAATGGTGTGCCGATGCCAGCGCTGCCGGAAATGCAGGCCGTCTGGGCTGACTGGGGAGCAACCGAGCTCGCCCTGATCAAGGGCAGCAGCGATCCTGAGGCTGCCTGGACCACCATGGTCAGCAACATCGAAGAGAAGATCGCGGGGCAGTAACAACACGGCGCCCGTCCTTCAGCGGACGGGCGCCACCCCTGGCTGCTCCGGCAGCACCCTGTTCGCCGCAGGCCGGTGCCCTTCTCCGGTCCGCGGCGGATCATCTCACCGCAGCGGCCGCCCTCGGCCTATCAACGAAAGCCTTTTCGATGTCTACCCTTGCCCCTCCCGACCGGTCAGCAACGCTGCCACGGAAGAAGCCCAGCTCGCACTCGGATTCCACCTTTGGGCTGCTGGTCAAAATTACGCTGCTCGGCCTGGTTGATGCCTTCGCCGTGTACGTCATGATTACGCTCTTCTTTCAGGAGAAGTGGCTGATCCTGATATTCGCCGCTGCGGTGACACTGCTCATCAACTGGATCTATCTCAGGAAGGGCGGGCTACCGGCGAAGTACCTCGCACCGGGAATCTTTTTCCTGGTTCTCTTCCAGGTGTTCGTGATGCTGTACAGCGGGTACGTTGCGTTCACAAACTACGGCGACGGGCACAACAGCACCAAAGCCGACGCCGTGAGCGCCATCCAGTTATCGGCGCAGCAACGGGTTCCCGATTCGCCCGCCTACCGCGTCTCCATCCTGGAGCGCGACGGCGAACTCCACCTTCTCGCCACCGATCCCGACGGCGATACTTCTGTTGGCGCCACTGGCTCGCCGCTCGAAGCCACAGACGAAGCTGTTACGGATTCGACGGGTAGGGCGGTGGAACTGGAGGGGTACAGGACACTGGGCTTCGCTGAAATTCTCACCAACCAGGCGGACATCCTGGCCGTCACAGTCCCTTTCTCGAATGACCCCGAAGACGGCAGCCTCAAGACGAGTGATGGATCGAGTGCCTACGTCTACCGTCCCTCGCTCAGTTTTGATGAGGCGACCAGTACGTTCACCAACCTCGAAACCGGAGCCACCTACACCGATTCGGGTGAGGGCTCGTTCACCTCGGCCGACGGTGAGCAGCTCAGTACCGGGTGGAAGGTGAACGTCGGGTTCGATAACTTCGCCAAGGCTTTCTCTGACCAGAACATCCGAGGACCGCTGGTGCAGGTGGTTCTCTGGACCTTCACCTTCGCGATCGTCTCCGTTCTCTCCACCTTCGCACTAGGGCTCTTCCTCGCCAACGCGTTCAATCTTTCCGACCTCCGCGGCAAACGGACCTATCGCATCCTGATGATCCTTCCGTATGCCTTTCCGGCTTTCCTCGCCGGCCTCGTCTGGTCCGGACTGCTCAATCCGGAATTTGGTTTCGTCAACAACACCTTCTTTGGGGGAGCGGACATTCCGTGGCTGACCGATCCGTTGCTGGCGAAGGTCAGCGTGCTCGTCGTCAACCTGTGGCTCGGTTTCCCGTACATGTTCCTGGTCTGCACGGGCGCTCTACAATCCTTGCCCGAGGAGGTCAACGAGGCGGCCCGCATGGACGGTGCCTCGGCCTGGCGGACCTTCACCGCCATCAAGCTGCCGCTCCTTCTCGTCTCGGTGGCGCCGCTGCTCATCGCGAGCTTTGCTTTCAATTTCAACAATTTCAATGTCATCTACATGCTGACCGACGGCGGGCCCCGCTTCGACAATACGACGGCGAATGTCGGGCACACCGACATCCTCATCACGATGGTCTACGAGATCGCCTTCGGCACCGGGGTAGGCCGTGACTATGGCCTGGCCAGCGCCCTATCCATCATCATCTTCATCATTGTCGCCGTGATCTCGGCCATCAGCTTCCGGCAGACCAAGGCATTAGAGGACATCAACTGATGACTACATTTACCGACCCCCGGGCGGCCGCCGCCGCCGAACCCCAGCCGCAACCCGCGGGCAAGATCCCCGAGCATCGTCGTCGCACCTTCGGCCAGTGGTTCAGGCACAAAGGGTGGCGGCACGTGGTTGGTGTGGTGACCACGCTCTTTGCCGTCTTCCCTCTGATTTATGTCCTTTCAGCTGCCCTTAACTCGAACGGAACGATGGTCGGTTCCAACGCCCTGTTCAGTCAGATTGACGGCGGCAACTTCGAAGCGCTGTTCACCAACCCGAGCCGGCCGTTTGGCCGGTGGTTCATCAATACGATGGTCATCGGTGTGGTCACGTCCGCGGCGACGGTTTTCCTGGGGGCGCTTGCTGCCTACGCGTTCAGCCGCATGCGGTTTACCGGGCGCAGGTTCAGCCTGCTCACCCTGCTGATCCTGCAAATGTTCCCCCAGTTACTGGCAGTGGTAGCCATCTTCCTGATGCTCAATGCGATCACGGATATCGTGCCGTGGCTGGGCCTCGGAAGCCAGCTCGGACTCATCATGGTCTACCTCGGCGGGGCCCTGGGCGTTAACACTTACCTCATGTACGGTTTTTTCAACACCGTGCCCAAGTCGCTCGATGAGGCAGCCAGGATCGACGGAGCATCCCACGTCCAGGTTTTTTTCACCATCATCCTGCCATTGGTGACGCCCATCCTCGCGGTGGTTGGGCTGCTTGCCTTCATCGGTTTGAGCAGCGAATTCGTTATTGCCAGTGTTGTCCTGACCGACCCGGACTCCCAGACCCTCGCCGTGGGCCTCTACTCCTATGTAGCGCAGCAGCGGTCCGAGAACTGGGGAGTCTTCGCGGCGGGCGCAGTCCTCGCGGCTGTTCCGGTGATGGCCCTGTTCCTGTTCCTGCAGAAGTACATCACCAACGGTCTCGTGGCCGGTTCCGTCAAGGGCTGAGCCGTGGATGATGCACGCCTGTGCTCACCCCACCACGACGGTTCGCCACAATATGTCAGGAACCAGGCACCTGTTGTAGGCGATGTCCTTGCCGTGCGGCTGCGGGTTCCTGCGCGCTGCGGGACTCCGCGCAGGGTTTTCCTTCGGTCGTTGAGGGACGGCGAACCGCACTACGACCAGGCGCGGACCCTCCCGAGCGTCGACGGCTGGTCATGGTGGGAGGCAGACGTCACAGTGGCGAATCCGACGCTCAGGTATCGCTTCCTGCTGGAAGAGGCCGACGCCCGGGGCACCAGCTGGTCCTGGTTTAACGCCACCGGAGCATCCCCCTGGGACACCCCAGACCGGGACGATTTCGTCATCCATTGCCGGGCTGCCCCGACTGAGTGGGCCCGGAACGCGGTGATTTACCAGGTTTTCCCTGATCGTTTCGCGAGGTCACAGCAGCGCCAACCGGTGGACCTCCCCGGCTGGGCGATAGCATGTGGCTGGGAAGACCCGGTCGAGCCCCGAGGCGAACTCACTCCCCGGCAGGTCTACGGGGGTGACCTCGACGGGATAACGGAAAACCTCGACCACCTCGTTGATCTTGGCGTCACGGTCCTGTACCTGACTCCCTTCTTCCCCGCGCGCTCCAACCACCGCTATGACGCAACAACCTTCGACGTCGTCGATCCTCTCCTGGGCGGGGATGACGCCCTGGTCCGTCTGGTGGAATCAGCCCACGCCCGCAACATCGCAGTGATCGGTGACCTGACGGCCAACCACACCGGTGACGCACACGAATGGTTTCGGAAGGCGCGCGCCGATCCGACCAGCGCGGAGGCAGGCTTCTACTACTTCGACAAGGACACCACCGACTACGCCTGCTGGTTCGGCGTGCCGAGTCTGCCGAAACTGAATTGGGCCTCCCCCGAGCTGCGCAGACGCTTCATTGAGGGAGCGGACTCGGTGGTGGCCAAATGGCTCTTGCCGCCGTTCAATCTCGACGGGTGGCGGATCGACGTTGCCAATATGATGGGACGCAACTCAGACGTCGACGTGAACCATCAGGTCGCCGCCCTGATCCGGGCCACCATGGACGAGGTGCGACCGGGACTGATGCTCCTCGCTGAGTGCACCGGGGACGCCACCGAGAATCTGACCAGCCAGGCGTGGGATGGCGCCATGACCTACTCCAATTTCACCCGGCCGCTGTGGCAATGGTTTGCACGTGAAAACGCGGCAGCCAACTTCTTCGGAACTCCTATCCCCGGCATTCCCCGCATCGATGGTCAGGGTTTCGTGGCGACGCACCTTGCCCTCTCGGCAGGTTTCTCCTGGCGTGCGCGGACACAAAATATGAGCGCGTTGAACACGCATGACACGGCGCGGGCCGGCACCGTGATGATCGAGGGCGGCCCCGCCGTCGGCATGGCCCTGGTGTTCCTGCTACCAGGCCTGCCTACCCTCTTCGCTGGGGATGAGTTTGGGCTGCGCGGCATCAACGGGGAGGACTCCCGTACGCCAATGCCGTGGCAGGCTGCCGCTGACAGGCCCGATGACCTTCGCGCGCTCATTGCCGCGCTATCTACACTGCGGGCGGGGTCCCCGGCGCTCCGGGAAGGCACGGTGCGCTGGCTCGCCATCACGCCGGACGTGGTTGTGCTCGCCCGGGAGCATGAGGATGAATGCTTCGTGATTGCGGCGGCGAGGGCGGATTACGACCGTCTCACCGTTCCGCTTGATCTCCTGCCGGGTTCGTGGGCCGACGCCGACCAGGTTGTCCTGGGATGGCCGGACGCCATCGGGGAGCTGGCCGATGAGACACTAGTGCTTTCGGGCAGGGGGCCCAGCGTCCAGGTATGGCGCCTCCCTGGGCTGGTCATGCCCTGAGCGGACATCTGGACCCACCGCTGGAAACCGCTGCAGTTACGGTGCAGACTGGGAGCATGCCTCAACAGTTCTCCGACGCCGGTGACTTCGGCGACATGCTCATGCAGCTCCTCATTTTCGGCGGGGTCACGCTGCTGGTCATCGGTCTGGGAATGGCCCTGGCCACGTGGCTGATTGTCCGGCGTCTCCGCCGCTCAGGAGTGGTGCAGCGAGGCTTCTCCAACGGCGTTCTCACCGCTCGTTCGTACGCCGTCGACGACGGCGTCCGCCGGATTGCCCGACTCCGTCTCGACCTGCGGCGGTCCGGTCAGGCCACCCGCCGGGCCCTCGACGCCGTCGCGGGCAGCGGCGGTCCGATCGGGGAACTTCCGATGGTGGCGGAGGACCTGTTCCGGGCCGAACGCGCTCTGGAGGACCAGCTCCGCCTCGCCGAACGCGAACCCGACCGCCAGCTTAAACGCGATCTGGCCAGCCGCATCGGTGAGCAGGTCCAGTCCTACGGCACCCTCTCTGCAGACCTCCGACGGTCGCTCATGCAGGCCGGCCAACCGGCTGGCGGCGCCGAAATCCAACGGGCGAGCACCCACCTGACACGCGAGATCAATGTGCTGCAGGCATGGAGCAAGGCCTACGGCACCCGCGACCAGATCCAGTAGAGGGCTCAAGGAACCACCACCATGTCACTAGGCCGCCGCATCTCCCGTATCGTTCGTGCAAACCGCACTGCCGCGAAAGAGAAGCCCACCGATCCTATTCAGACCGTCGAGCAGGCCCACCGGCAGCAGCTGGACCTGGTGGACAAGGCCCGCCGCAGCGTCGCGGACCTCGCCGCCAACCGTCACCGACTGGATTTGCTCGCCGGCGAGGCGCGCGCCGAACTGGACCACCTGGAACAGCAGGCCACGGATGCGGTGAACGCGGGCGACGACGACGCCGCCCGGGCCGCCCTCCGCCGCGGCCTCGCCGTCACGAAGCGGCTTGAGACGCTAACCCGTCAACGGGACGAACTCGATTCGCAGGTCCGCCAGCTCGACTCCAACCTGCAGCGGCTGGAGAACCGGGTGGAGGACAACGGCATCCGGTATCAGACGCTGAAGGCCAGGCACGGCGCTGCCCAGGCCGAACTCGGCATGCAGGACGCTCTGAACGGGTCCGGACAGGCTGCAGCGGGGGCCGAGGCCGCGGCACGGCAGGCTGAGCTGGAGGCCCGACGGGTCCAGGCCCAGGCCTCAGCCCACGACGAACTGTCCTGGACCGATCCCAACTCCCGGCGTGTGGAGGAGGCCTTCGAGGAACTGGAAGCGAGCTCTGCCGCTGACCGGAAGCTGGAACGTCTGAAGAACCGGCGCCTCCGCGACTAGCCGTTGCCCCAGATCGCAGGATGGACACCCGGGGTGGGTAGACTCGGCCACATGACAACTATCAGTGGCAGCCACTTCCTGGTCATCGGTGCGACGGGTGTTCTGGGCGCCGCCGTCGCCAGGCAGTTGGCAGGTGCCGGGGCGAGGGTGACACTCTCTGGCCGATCCGCAACGAAACTGGAGAGCCTGGCTGGCGAACTGGGAGATGCGGTGGCGGGAACCGTCGTCGCCGATCTCACCCACCCCAACACTCCGGCCGAAATAGCCGAGGTCTGCGGTGACGTCGACGGGTTGGTGTACGCGGCGGGAGTAGTCGCGTTCGGGCCGGTAGCGGAACTCGATGACGAGACTCTGGATGAGCTGCTCCTCGTCAACGTCCTGGGTTATATCCGGCTCGTCCGCGCGGTGTCCGCTCAGCTGCAGCGGGACTCAGTAGTGGTCCAGATCAGTGCTGTGGTCGCCGAAAGCCCAACCGCCGGAATGGCTGCCTACTCGGCGAGCAAGGCAGCGCTGAGCGCATTCGGGAAGGCGTTGTCGCTCGAAGTGCGCCGGCAGGGGATCCGGGTGCTCGATGTCCGGCCGCCGCACACCGAGACTGGGCTGGTGAACCGCGCAATTGCCGGCTCCGCCCCGCGGCTTCCCGCCGGGAAGGACCCGGAGGCCGTCGCGGAGCGGATTGTCCGGGCGATCGCGGACGGCGAGAAGGACCTCCCGGCGTCGTCGTTCAGCTAGCGCGCAGTTCGATCTCGGGGCAGTGACGCCCATCCCCCCAGGAGCGGCCGAAAACAACCGCCGGTGTTTAGATTGATGTTTCCGCCAGCAATCCATCCATGCTCTCGACGAATATGGATCGTTATTGTTGTGCCAGCTCGAGCCGGAAGAATATCTCGAGGTGCTCGGCGTGTTGAGCGACCCCACTCCCAGTGTGATGGATGCCGGCGGGCCGAACTGCAGTGCGTTCTGAAACGGTTCCGCAATGGGGTGGCAGCAATGATCGGCAACCGTTTATGACGACGCCGCACGAAACAATCGGTTCTGCTGGCTGTCTTAGCTGAGGAAACGCGCTCCTTTAGGCCAGTTTTATCGCAGTTATTTCTGGCTGATCCGCACAGCAGGCGGATAGGCGAAATTTGGCTCTATGCTGTGTGAACATCGGCTGGGGGCCACGAGTCAGGGCGTCATGCAACAGGTCATCGAAATACAACGCGATCGTTATGAGATCGGCGTACCCGTCCGCCGTCGTCAGTGGCTTTTGTGGTCGACGGGGGTGCTCCTGGCGATCACTGTGATCTCCCTTCTTCCCATCACTCAGGGTGCTATCGGCACCCTGCCATCCACTGTGTTGTATCCGCTCACAGAAGCTTGCGCGGCAGCCCTATGCTGGATGGCCGTCCGGGCCGCAGGATTCCGACGGCTGGAAGTAACCCTCGGGGCTGCTGCTGTCACTCTGTACCTTGTCGGTGACTCGATCTACACATATACCGCGCTGCAGGGAGAGACCGGCACCGTCACTTTCGCTGATCTGGCTTATCTGCTGTTTGCTGTGTTGATCATCGGATCTCTCAGTGTGGTGATCCATCGTCAGATGCGTGACCGGCTTTGGCCGGTCCTCCTGGATAGCCTTGTCGGTACACTTGCTGCCGCCTCGGTGGTCTCGATCCTTCTGACACCCGCCTTGAAATCCGCATCGAGCGGACCCATGTCGCCCGAATCAATCATCGCGATCGCCTACCCTATCCTTGATATCGCGATCATCGCGGTGATCGCCGGGATCCTTGCATCGCAGGGATTGGACCTCGGAAGACGATGGCCATTTTTCCTGGCGGGGCTGGCCCTGTTCACTGCCTCTGATGTCATTTATGCGCTGGACGTTAGCGGGTATGTTGTTGGATCCGTCCTGGACGCAGGGTGGCTCATCGGCGTCGTCGCGGCAGCATTCTGGGTTGACGGTGCTGCCCGGCCGGTCATCGCGACGGATGAAACCACAGCGGTCATGCCAGCGCTTGCCGCACCTGTAGTGTCGATCGGTGCCGCGCTCGGTGTCCTGGTGCTGGCCAGTCAAACAGAGATACCAACCATTGCCGTTCTGTTTGCAGGGCTTACCCTCGCTGCCGCAGCCGTTCCGATGACTTTCCGGCACAAAATGCAAAGGACCCTGGCCCACACGGATGACCTTACCGGGCTGCCCAATCGGCGAGCCCTCCATTCGGATGTGCCAGCCCACCTGCAACCGGGCCGGAGTGGAGCCCTCCTACTCATGGATCTGGACCGATTCAAGGATGTGAATGACGGACTTGGCCATCATTTTGGCGACGATCTGTTGCATCAGGTAGGGCGTCGACTGGCCGAACAGGTTCGTGTTCCAGATATTGTGTCGCGAATCGGTGGAGACGAGTTCGCCGTCTTCCTGACGGACGTGTCGCAGGAAGCGGCGGTTGAAACCGCCGCGCGCATCTACAAGTGTCTCGGCGAACCGTTCGCCATTGGCGGCACGATGGTTCAGTCCAGCGCAAGCCTGGGTATAGCTCTTTACCCCAGCCACGGCACCGACCTCGACGCGCTGTTGCGCAGTGCCGACGTCGCAATGTACCGCGCGAAAGCCGACCACAGCGGGCATCACCTTTACCAGCTGGACTACGACGACCACCGCGAAATCCGCTTCCGCACTATGCAGGAGCTCCGGACCGCCATCGCCGAGCACCAATTCGTCATGCATTATCAGCCGAAGATCTCCCCCCGCGGTCCCGAAATTGCCGATGTGGAGTCGCTGGTGCGCTGGAACCACCCCACCCGTGGGCTGCTCTACCCCGACGCCTTCCTCCAGTTCGCTGAAGAGGCCGGACTGATGCCGCAGCTCACCGAGGTGATCATGGACCAGGTGCTGGACCAGGTGGTCCGCTGGCGGTCCGAGGGACTGGACCTGGCGATTGCCGTGAACGTGTCAGCGAGCTGCCTCCGGGAGGACCTGCCGCACCAGATCACCCAGATGCTGAGCGCCCGAAACCTGCCACCCTCGGTGCTGGTGCTGGAAATCACCGAGGAAATCCTCATGCAGAACGGCGCCCGGGCGGTTGGGGTCCTGCGGGAGCTGCGGGCGAGGGGCGTTGAAATCTCGATCGACGACTTCGGGACGGGCTACAGCTCCCTCGCATACCTGCGGGACCTTCCCGTCGACGAGCTCAAGCTGGACCGGTCGTTTATTTTTCCGATGAACCAGGACCGTCGAGCAACCAGCCTGGTGGCATCGATCATCGACCTGGCGCACAGCCTGGGTCTGCGGATCGTGGCGGAGGGAGTCGAGAATGAGGAGGCGTACACAGAGCTGGCCCGCCTTGAGTGCGACCTGATCCAGGGGTACTACCTGAGCAAGCCCATCCCGGCCGGGGAGCTCAGTGCCTGGATGGTCAAGCAACGGGTCGCAGCAGGTCTGGTCTGACCTATCCGGGCACAGGCATGCCCCAGTGGGGGAGTGCTAGTGATTGGGTGCGCCGCGGAGGGTCCCGACGGCGAGAGCCCCGGCCAGCACGGCCAGGGCCGCCGCGTAGAGGGCCACTCCGTTCCAGCCGAAGCCGTCGAAGAAGAAGCCTCCGGTCCAGCCGATCAGACTGGATCCGGCGTAGTAGAAGAAGTTGTACAGGCTGGAGGCCTGGGCGCGGCCGACGTCGGTGAGCCGGGGCGTCCAGCCGGCCGCCACCGAATGGACGGTGAAGAAGCCGCCGGTGAAGATGATCAGCCCCACGATGATCAAGGGGAGCGAGTCGGCGAGCGTGATGATCAGGCCGAGCACGATCACCGGGATACCGGCGACCATCACCTGAAGCCGCCCGAACCGGACCGCGAGCGTGCCGGCCACCCGCGAACTGACCGTCCCGGCCAGGTAAGCCAGGAAGAGGAGGCTGATGATGGCGACGGGAAGCCCGAAGGGTGGCAGTTCGAGGCGGAATCCCAGGTAGTTGTAGACTGCCACGAATCCGCCCATCAGCAGGAACCCCTGGGCGTACAGGCCGAGTTGGCGCGGCGACCGGAGATTGTGGACAATCCGCTCGGAGAGTTTTGGCCCAATACCGCGGACCACCGGTGCGAACCGTCGTGGTGCCGGCGCGAGCCAGACGAAGGCCACCGCTGCCAGGGCTGCCATCAGGCTCGCCACGAGAACTCCGGCCCGCCAGTCGAGGAGGTCCGCCACCGGTCCGGAGACCAGCCGCCCCGACAGCCCGCCGATGGTCGTTCCCGCAACGTAGGTGCCGGCAGCGACGGCGGCATGGAGTCGCTGCACTTCCTCGTTGAGGTAGACCAGCGCGATGGCCGGGATCCCACCCAGGGCCGTGCCCTCCAGGAAGCGCAGCACCAGCATCAGTTCGAAGGTGGGGGCCAGGGGGACCATCAGTCCGAAGGCGACGGCGGCGCTGATCGCCCAGGTCATGGTCCGTTTCCGGCCCGCCCGGTCGGCGACCCAGGACCAGGGGATGACGGCCAGGGCTAGCCCGATGGTCGCAGCGGAGACGGTGAGCGCTGCCTGGGCAGCCGAGACGGAAAAGTCGCTGGCGATGCTGGTCAGGACGCTCTGCACCGAGTACAGCTGGGAGAAAGTTGCGACCCCGGCGAAAAACAGTGCCCAGAGCATCCGGTTATAGGCGCGGCTGCCTTTTGGGTGGCCCTCCCACGCCTCGTGCGGGTTCACCGGCGTACGCCGTGTGCAGGTTTCCCCAGCTTCTGCAGGGCCCTTCGGTGCGTCGTCGGCGGCACGCCGTGGTGCGGGCGTGAAGGCGCGGGGATGATGGGCAAACCTGTACGCCTAGATCTTGCGATAGGTCAGGTCGAAGATCATCCTGCCGGCCTCGTGGGCCTTGTTCTCGAAGCTGGTGAGGATGCGGCCGTCGAAGCGCGGGGCCCAACCGCCGCGGGTGTCGATTCCCTCGTTGACGCCGGTGTTCCCGGTGCTGACCGGGTCCTTGCCTTCGCGGACGGGCGCCCCGCCCACCACCAGTTCCACGCCGCTCTCCCACACCTGGGTGAGGGGGCTCTCGGCACCGGTGCGCTCGCCGTCGTGCACATTGGTGAAGTGCTCCGAACCCGCCAGGACGTCGCGCATCTGCACGGCGTAGTCGGACCAGTCGGTCGCGAGGCGCCAGAGGCCACCGTCGGCAAGCACCCGCGCCGCGACCTCGGCGAAGTCGTCCTTGACGAGGCGGCGTTTCCGGTGGCGGGTCTTGTGCCAGGGGTCGGGAAAGAACACCCAGAGTTCGTTGACCGAGCCGGGTGGCAGCATGGTGGCGAGGGCCTCGGCGGCGTTGGCCTGCGCGACGCGGACGTTGGTGAGCTGTTTCTGCTCGATCCGCAGCAGGGTCTGCGCAAGGCCCGGTTTGTAGACTTCAAGGGCAAGGAAGTTGGTGTGTGGCTGCAGCTCGGCCGCGTGGGTGATGGCCTCGCCCAGGCCCGAACCGACCTCCACGACGAGCGGTGCCTCGCGGCCGAACTCTGCGGTGGCGTCAAACCGGTAGTCAGGGTCGACGGAGGTGTCGGCCATCGTGTTGCGCGGCACCTCGACCACAAACCCGTCGAGCTCAGCCCACGCCTGACGGCGTCGGCCCTGAAGCCGTGAGCCACGGCGCACGAAGGACACGGGCTGGGAAAGATGTGGGCCGGGGGTCGGCGAGGGGGCTGCTGGGTTAGTGCTCATTGTTCTAAGGGTATCCAAGCGAACGAAAAGCGCCCGCAGTGGACAGTGGGATGGCCCGCTGTTACGGACCAACTCCACCCCTCACTAAGGGCGCATTCGTTTTACGGATTCCCGGGACCGGCGCAGGAACTGCTGCCTGGCCCCTCAGGCGGGAATCTAGTGGCCGGATTCCGCTTCCGCGGCGGCTGCTGCTGCCTTTTCGGCGTCCTTCTGAGCCCGCAGTGCCTCGGACTCGTCCTGCTCCTCGGCCTTTTCCTGGTGGATGACCTCGGCGAGAAGTTTCTCCATCTCCTTGGCTACCAAGGCAGCTGACGCGGGATTCTGGCCGGTGACGAGACGCTCGTCCACGATGACCTTCTCTTCGAAGACACCCGCCGAGACATGGGTGGCACCCTGCTCCTCGAGGCGGTCAGCCAGGAAGAACGGGACGATCTTGTCCTTGTCGGCAGCGACTTCCTCGTCGTTGGTGAACGCGGCAACGCGCTTGCCCTCGACCAGCCGGAGACCGTTCTCCAGCTCGACGTTCAGGAGACCGGCCGGTCCGTGGCACACAGCGCCGACCACGCCGCCGGTGTTGTACACGCTGGCGACCAGCTTCTGCAGGCCCTCACTCTCGGGGAAATCCCACATGGTGCCGTGCCCTCCCACCAGGTAGACGGCGTCGTACTGGGAGGGGTCAACCACGTCAACGCGGGCCGTGTTGTAGAGGCCTGCCCTGGTGGTCTCATCCTCGGTGAAGGCGACCTGGATGGGGTCGGAGGTATCAACCTCGTCCTGGGGTGGGACGCCGCCCTTGATGGAGGCGAAGTCAACGAAGTGACCCGAATCCTTGAAAACCTTCCACGGGTGGGCAGCCTCGGCCACGTTGTAACCGGTCTTCTCGCCGGTGTCGCCGAGTTCGGAAACGCTGGTCAGTACCAGCAGGACTTTTTTCATGGGGAACTCCTCTAGTCGTTGTTGCCAGCCTAGGCGAGGAGTACTGGCAGCGCATCTTGAATCCGTCCGTAGACTCGGGTGATGACACCAGAACCCCAGGGCGGCGCCACACACGGGTTGCGACGGTTCTTCTCCGACCGTGACGGGAACCTGGTCATCGGCCAGGTCCCTAATATCCCCATCATCGGATGGCTCGTGCTGATGGTGGCCGCCGCACTGGCGCCGGATCCGGACATATCAGCCACGTTGTCCTTCTTCAGCGCGGCCTTCCTGTTCACCTGGGCGTATCTGGAGCTGGCGCAGGGAGATAGTCCCTTCCGACGGGTGCTCGGTGCCGGAGCGCTGATCTACCTGGTCGCGGGCCGCCTGATCACCTAGCGCAACTACTGCACGACGGCGGCCAGCTCGGCGATCCGCGCCAGGGCCAGCTGGGTGTACAAAGCCGCTCCGTCGGCCAGGACGCTGTCGTCGAAGGTGGCGTACGGGGAATGGTTGTACGCACTGGTTAGCGGGTCCGCTCCGGGGGCCACCGCGGAGAGGAAAACGAAACTGCCCGGGACCGCTGCGAGAATCCGGGAGAAGTCCTCGGACCCGCTGAGCGGCTGGGCCATCCGGGAGTAGCGGTCCGAGCCGAACAGGTCCGCGATGACCGATTCGGCCCGCACCGTCTCGGCGTCGTCGGTGATTGTCAACGGGTACTCGGTCGAGTAGTTGACCGTGACCTCCAGGCCGTGGGCGGCGGCAATTCCTTCCAGCAGCCTCGGCACCACTGTCTGCATCTTCTCCCGGTTCGCCTCGGAGAAGGTCCTCACCGTCGCTTCGAAGACCGCCGACTCCGGGATGACGTTGCGCTTGGTGCCGGCCCGCAGCACACCGACTGTCACCACCACCGGATCAAACATGTCGAACTGCCGGGTGATCATCACCTGCAATGCCGTCACCATTTCCGCCGCTGCGGTGACAGGGTCCTTCGCCAGGTGCGGGGCGGAGCCGTGGCCACCAGCGCCGTGCACGGTGACGTGCAACCCGTCGGAGGCTGACATTAGGGTGCCGGGACGGGTTGCCAGCCGTCCGTTCGCCTGCTGAGCCGACATCACGTGCAGGCCGTACGCGGCGTCGGGGGTCCTCCCGGCCGCCTCGAGTACCCCTTCCCGGATCATCACCCCGGCGCCGTCGAAACCTTCCTCACCGGGCTGGAACATGAGGACGACGTCGCCCGCCAGCTGATCCTGCCGCTCCGCCAGCAGGGTGGCCGCCCCGGCCAGCATCGCGGTGTGCAGATCATGCCCGCACGCGTGCATGGCGCCGTCGAATCTCGACGTGTACTCGACGCCGGTCTGTTCCTGCACCGGCAGCGCATCCATGTCGCCCCGCAGCAGCACGGCGGGCCTGTCCGTTGCTGCAGTGGCCGACCCGTGGCCGCCCTGTCCGCGGAGCACGGCGGTCACCGAGGTGGTGTCCGTCCCGAGCGTGACCTCATAGGGAAGACCGTCGAGCGCCTGGAGTACCTTTTCCTGGGTGCGGGGCAGGGTCAAGCCAATCTCGGGTTCCTGATGCAGGCGATGCCGCAGCCGCACCAGGTCGTCGTGGAGTTGCTGCGCGTCGTCGAGCACTGAGTGGTCGGGGTGGGTCATGGCGGCCTCCGGATAGCTGTGGTGTCAGTCACGTTCACCCCCAGTTCACGGTCAAACGGGCCATGGCGCAAGTCAGACGACGCCAACGCTGATAGAGTTGAGGGACTTGTCTGCGTGCCAGCCTGGATGGAAATACTCCACACCTGCTGGAAACCAGCGCAGCTTGCGTCGATGAACGCATTCTTTTGTCCCGCATTTGAGCTCCCAACATTGTGAGCGCGGTTGACACTGTCTGACTTTTCTTCGGCGAACCCCTCGCGTCAACCGATTCGTGGGGAAGATGAGAAGAAAGTTCGTGTACCTACATGACTACTTTTGCTGCACTCGGTGTGCCCAAGGCTCTGGTCCAAACCCTTACCGCCCAGGGAATCACCGAACCATTCCCCATCCAGGTCAAGACCCTGCCCGACACGCTGGCTGGCCGTGACGTGCTCGGCCGCGGCCGCACCGGCTCCGGCAAGACACTCGCGTTCGCGCTCCCCATGGTGGCCCGGCTGGCCGAGCAGGAAGCCGCGTACCGGCGGAAGCCCGGACGCCCGCTGGCGCTGGTGCTCGCTCCGACCCGCGAGCTCGCCACCCAGATCAACGCGACCATCGAGCCGCTGGCCACCGTGCTCGGCCTGAACACCACGGTCATTTACGGCGGTGTCTCCCAGGCCCGCCAGGAGAAGGCCCTGCGCGCCGGCGTCGACATTGTTATCGCCTGCCCGGGCCGCCTCGAGGACCTGATGCGCCAGAAGCTCATCACCCTCGACGCCGTCGAGATCACCGTGCTGGACGAGGCCGACCACATGGCCGACCTCGGCTTCCTGCCCGTCGTGAAGAAGCTCCTGGACACCACACCCAAGGAGGGCCAGCGCCTGCTGTTCTCCGCCACGCTGGACAACGGCGTGGACAAGCTCGTCCAGCGGTACCTGACCAACCCGCTGACTCACTCGGTGGATGACCCCCAGGCGTCGGTGACCACCATGGAGCATCACGTCCTGCTGGTCGGCGACCAGACGCAGAAGAAGCAGCTGATTGTTCAGCTCGCCTCCGGCAGCGGGCGCCGCCTGCTCTTTATGCGCACCAAGCACCACGCACGCAAGCTGGCGAAGACCCTGACGGACGCCGGCATCCCTGCCGTTGACCTGCACGGCAACCTGTCGCAGAACGCCCGCGACCGTAACCTCGCGGAGTTCTCCTCCGGCGACGTGCGCGTGCTCGTCGCCACCGACGTCGCCGCCCGCGGCGTGCACGTGGACGACGTCGAACTGGTGGTCCACGTGGATCCCCCCACCGAGCACAAGGCCTACCTGCACCGCTCGGGCCGTACCGCCCGTGCCGGCTCGTCCGGCACCGTCGTGACGATCACGCTGCCGGAGCAGAAGTCTGAGGTGCAGAAACTGATGCGCGCCGCGGGCGTTGACGTCGCCTTTGAGAACGTGAAGGCCACCTCGCCGCTGGTTGGCAAGCTGATCGGTGATGTCGCCGAGAAGATCGATCCGCGCACCCGCGCATCACTGGTAGCCTCGCGTGAAGCACAGCGTGGCGGTGGCACCTCCACCGGAGCCAACGCACAGCGCAAGCGCCGCGGCACGGCGCCACCCTCGTCGGGTGGACGCGGCGGCCGTGGCGGTCGCGGGAAGGTTTCCGCTGAGTCGACGGGCAACCGGTCCGATCGTCGGCAGGATCAGCCACGCGGTCCCCGCTTTGGCGCTACGGCCGGCGCATCAGCTGGCGGCTCCAACGGTGGCGGACGCCGTCGTGACGACGACCGTCCCGCCGGCTCGGGAACGGGTGGCGGCAACCGCACCCGCCGTCCAGCCGGTGCACGCGCTGCCGACGTCGCACCCCAGGGCAAGGCACCTCACCGCTCCAGCAGCGCGGGCGCCAAGCAGGAGCCGGGTAATCAGCGCAACCACACGCCGTCGGCCGGGGCGGGACGCCGCTCCAGCGGACCCCGCCGGGCCACCGCGCCCGCGTCGAACGACCGCCGGAGCAACTAGGCTCTGACCAATGAGTGCCCTTCCCGTCCGCGGGAAGGGCACTTTTTTGCCTGTCCCCGAAACGCACTGGACGATCGGCAAACTCAGGGGTGTCCCCCATAGACCGCCGCAGTGCACTAAAGGAAAATTGAACCCATGAACGTAATTCTGAATGTCATCTGGCTGATTTTCGGCGGCATCTGGCTTGCCCTGGGGTATGTTCTGGCGGGCGTGATCTGCTGCCTGCTGATCGTGACGATCCCGTTCGGGATTGCGTCCTTCAGGATCGCCGCCTACGCCATCTGGCCTTTCGGCCGAACGATTGTGGATCGGGGAGGCAGAGCGTCGACGCTGTCCGGTATCGGCAACGTCATCTGGATAGTTGTCGCAGGCATCTGGCTTGCCATCGGGCACGTGCTGACGGCGATCCCCATGTTCCTGAGCATCATCGGCATCCCCCTGGGCATCGCCAACCTGAAAATGATCCCGATCTCGCTAACGCCACTCGGCAAGGAAATCATCGAGACCCGCGGCAGCACGGTTCCACAGCTGCGTTAGCGGTCAGGGCTGAGAAGCCGGCCAGATCACAGATGCGGTGAGGCTTTCCTTGGGAACCGGCCCGAAATCCCGAGAGTCTATGGATACCGCGCGGTTGTCTCCCAGCACAAAAACATAACCATCCGGCACTGTGACGGGCCCAAAGTACGTTGCGTCAATGCTCTCATAATCAACGAAGGATTCGTCGGGAGGGATACCGTCGACATAGAGCGTCGCATCCTTGATTGCCACAATTTGCCCCCCGACCGCCACGATGCGTTTGAGGGTGAGGGTACTGTCCACGGGGTTGGGGAAGGCTACGAGGGAACGCGCCTCGCCTGATGGAGGTCCCTTGAATAACACCACTGTACTGCCCTGCGGCACGGTGGGCTCCATGCTGTCCGACGCGACGGTGAATGGTTCGACGACCCACAGTCGGAGCCCGAGGAGGACGGCGATACCCATCAACGCCGCCCCCACGAAACGCCGGGTGCTGGTCCTAGCCATCCCACGTAGCGGGTGCCGCAGTGATCGGGTCATAAGGATCAAAGTTGTCTTCCGGCCCCACCCTGAACTGAACCATCATGTCGTGGTCCTCGTGCGGAAGGTTGTGGCAGTGCAACATATAACGGCCCTTGTGAGGCCCGAACTTCATCAGCAGCCGGACCGTCTCTCCTTCCCCAATGTAGACCACATCCTTTGGCCCCTTCTCGTAGGCGAACGGCGGGCGGCCGTTGCGGCTGAGGATCTTGAAATCGATGAGGTGGATGTGAAGCGGGTGGAACCATCCGCCGGAGCTGTTCTCAAATTCCCAGATTTCGACGTCCCCGAGCCCCGGATCCGCGATGACCCTTTTGTAGCCGCTGCTGATGACGTCTTGCCAGGTTTCCCCGTTGATGATCCACATATTAGTGACGTCGTCGCGCTTGACCCGGAACCTGCGGACCTTACGGGACTCGGATGGGTTGAGGGCCATCACAGGATTGCTGGTTGCGAGTTGCGCCGGAATAGTGTTCCAGGTCGGGTCGCTCGTATCAACCGGTTCATCGGTAACATCGAATGCCATGATCCTGTTGGTGTAGTCATAGTTCACATTGTTTGGGTTGGACAGGTTCCGCAGCACGATCCGTTGCCCGGTGCTGTATTTCCGGAAATCGATGAGGATCTCATAACGTTCCGCAGAGGCGTGCCGCCAGCTTGCCACGGTCTGGGACAGCGGCAGCAGCCCACCGTCAACGCCGACAAAGGTGACCGGGTCTCCGGTGCTCAGGGCGGGCCGTAGCGAGCGGGAGATACAGCAGTTGAGGATCCTGAATCGGTAGATGCGTTTCTGTACTTTCAATACGGGCCACGGCCGGCCATTGACCAGAATGACGTCACCCCAGAGCCCCGAATGGCTGTCGTCCGTGTAGCTGAGAGTGCCGTTTGCCGCGAAGATGGCGTCGGAGATGCTGAGCGCCACATCAAATCGTCCCTGAGGTAGGAGCGCGCGCTCCAGCGGATCGTGAAGGTGGTACTGCCCGACGAGTCCGGAGTATACGTTGAGCGCTGTGTAATGGACGCCGTGGTCGTGATACCAGAGGGTCCGGGCTGGCTGGAAGTTCGGGTAGTGATAGTCCTTTCGGAACCCGGGGCTGGTGATATCGCTGGCGTACCCATCGTACTGCGGCAACGACGCTGACCCGTGTAGATGCGTTGAGGTCGTTAGGGGGTGGCCGTCAAAGGGGTGGACAGCCGGCAGTTGGTTACGTATGCGCAGAACGGCTTTGGTGCCCTGCTCGAGGCTGATCGTGGGGCCGGGAAAGATCCCGTCGTAGCCAAGGATCGGGGTTTTGAGCCGAGGGAGGATGGCGGCGGTAGCCGCCATCTCGGTGAGCGTGAAATAACTGACCGGAGCACCATCCACCGGATCGATGCCCGTGGAGGATGGTTCAAGGATGGGGGCCTGCGTTAGAAGTGTTTGAAACGGGCGGGGCATGTCCCCGGGAGCCAGACGGCTGATCGATTTGGCATCGATGGACCGAGCCGGCAGGGACAGGGCGCCTGCGCCGAGGGCCCCCATCAGGCCGCCCCCCAGCAGCACTTGTCGCCGTGAAATGGACATTGGTATCTCCCTTCGAAGCAAGTGGCTCGATGATGTCAAACCGCCCTTGGAGAAACCCTGTGCCGCTCGGCCCCAGCTAAGCGGCGGAGGGGATGCGGCTGAGTGTTGCGATCACTGAGGTACCGCAGCCTCCGCCTGACAACACCTGAAGGGAGCCGCCTGCCTCCCGGATGGTGTCATGCATGAGCCGTAGGCCGAGATGGCCTTCGGGTGAACCATCCTCTGGGTTGAAACCGCGGCCGTCGTCCCTGATGGTCAGGACGGTACTACCGTCCTCCCTCAGCAGCGAAAGATGGACGGAGTTCGCATGGGCATGCTTCACGGTATTGGTCAGTACCTCCCGGGCCACCCTGTACAACATGACGGCGTGGTCGCGGTCCATCTCATAGTTGTCCGGAACCTGAAGCGCCACGTCGATGCCCTGTTCGCGCAGAGACTCTGCTAACCGGGTCAGAGCCGCCGGCAGCCCCAACGTGTCCAGGTCCGGGGGATAGAGTTCACTCGTCATGGCACGGAGTGTCCGGAGGTTTTCCTGGAGAATGGACCGGACCCGGCCAAACAGGGGACGTTGAGAGGCCGCACCCCGTTTCTCTTCGGCCTCCATCGCGTAGGACAGCCCCGCAAGGTCCTGGATTACCTCGTCATGAAGGTCCCTGGCAATCCGTCGACGCTCCAGATCAGAGGCTTCAATAGCGTATTGCAGCAGTTTGCGACGGGAGACCTCGTGTGCCTGGATCCGGCGGGCGAGCCGGACAGCGGGTATCAACTGTGCGAGTTGGAGGACGCCGAAGGCGAGCAGGAAGATCGGCGTGATCGCCAAAAGCACCCGAGTCTGCTCTTCGCGAACGCCGTCGTCGTCGTAGTACGCCTCAAAGATCAGGGGCGCTCCAGTGGCCGCCAGCGACCCCACATACACCTCCACCAACTCGCCGGAGTCTGCTTCGTACTCATTTTCCAGACCTTGTTGGTCCTCCAGGGACGTGGTTCCGCTAGCTCCGGCGAGCAGACCCAGGGCGGGCGCGGGGAGGTCGAATTGTTGGCCGATCAGGGACGGCACGTCTGAATAGATAATCCGCCCGTCGCCGTCCCACACCTTGATCCTCAACACGGCGCCCCGTTCCAGCCACGGTTTCAGCCGTACATCAAGTTCCTCGATCGCCGCGGGGTCGCCAGCGATCAGGCGATCATTGATCAACGGGCTGACCGCATAGTCAGCTAGGCGCTGGGTAATGCGCTGCGCGTTATCGAGCGCATGGTTCTCCGCTTCAGCCCGAATCCAAAAGGCGACAGGCGTGGCAATCAGTGTCATGACAAGCAGCCCGGTCAAAAGGAAGCGCCCCACCGCACTGCGAACCTCTGAGCGCTCTGAGACGGTCACACCGCCGTCCGCTATGTGTCGAGGCCAGAGGCGTTTACCCATGCCGCGGTTCAATCAGGAGGCCCAGTCTGGTGGCAACAGCAACTGCTTCGAGCTGCGAGTGGGCCCCCAGTTTCACAAGAATGGACTTCACGTACCCTCGACAAGTGTTCTCGGTAATCCCCAGTGCTTTCGCATTGGCACGCACATCGCTACCTGCGGCCATTAACGATAAGACCTCCAGTTCTCGCTGGGTGAGCGAGGCAAAGCCGGTGGAAGGTGGCCGTTTCCTGCGTGCAGCGAGCTGAGTAACGAGAAGCGGATGCACCATCATGCCACCGTTCCTGGCATGCCTGATCGTCTCAAGCAACGTCATCAGGGAACCGTCCTTCGGGAGGAAGGCACAGATGCCACTGTTGGCCGCCCGGCCAAGTGCCTGCAGGTTGGGATCGCCTGTCAGCATGATCACACGGGTATCTGGGGCCACGGCGAGGACCTGTTCGGCTGCGGTGATGCCGTCGCCATCAGGCAGGTGGTAATCCATGACGACGACGTCGGGGTGCAGCAACATGAACTGCTTGATTGCAGTGCCAATGCTGGTAGCGAATCCGACGCTGGCCAGATCGGGTTCCCAGGCGAGGGCCTGGGCCAGCAATTCAGCAAAGGTTGCGTGGTCATCGACGATAAGAACACGAATTTGCTTCAGCTCGACGCTAACAGAATCGGCTGCAAGAACTGTCATGACAATCACCCCTACGGTGTCACGCCCCAACAGCTGTGTGTAGTCCGAGTATGCATCCTCAGGGGTGACAAAACCAGCAAATCCTGTGGAAAAAATGGGTAAATGTTGGGAAGCACAGGAGAAACCCGCATGCTGATACAAACGGCAGTCATCTTGATGGTCGGGTGGTGGGGTTGGGCGAGCCCCCCGACGCGTGGATGGAACCCAATTCATACCTGCAAGCACCACTTCCAGTGACGGCAGGTGCAAATCGGCGGGAACTGAGCGGCGGGTCAGGAGGTTGCTAGAGCTTTCAGTAGGAAGGAAGACAACACCTCGCCTGCGGTGCGGACGGTCTTCCCAAGGGACGACTCGGGTGGCACCGAATTTCGGCCTGTACGCTGCTCCACCCGGCCATGCAACACCAGCAGAGCCGAAAGCACTTCAGCCAACTCAGATTGGCCGTCAGCCGTGGCGCGAAGCAACCGGAGCTGGGCGTCCCGAAGTTTGGGTCCGGGAGTGCAGCCGAGCTCAAGATCCAGGGCCCGCCGGCACCGCTCGTACGCCTGGAGACCCTCCGCATGGCGCCCCGACTGCTCCAACGCCGAAACCAGCGCCGTCCAGGCGCCCTCGTTGAGGAAATCGGCGTCCAGGGCACGCCGCGCCCAAAGGACTCCGTCGTCGGGCTGGTGCAGAACACACGCGATTTCGGCGGCGAGGATCAGGGCAGACGTGACCCGGGCGGAATGCAGGGCACGCTCCTCCTGCGCCCATTCGGGTCGAAGCTCGTCGGCCAGAAGCGGGACCGCTGACAGCTCAAGTGCCTGCTGGAGCAGGGGATAGGCAGCCGCGGGTGAAGAAGCCCGCACCGCACGCATCAAAGAATTGAATCGGTCCAGATCAAGATCCACCAAAAACGGATCCATGACATAGCCGCCGTTTGATGTGCGCAGGGGCCCTGCCTTGCCTTCGCCCGGTTGAAGGTGGCGTCGCAGGACGCTGACGTAGCTTTCCAGCGTCGCCATGGACTCGGCTGGGGGGTGGTTTCCCCAGAGCTTTTCGACGAGTCGATCTTTCGACACCGGTGTTCCAAGTGTCAGTAACAGGATCTCAAGGATCTGGCGCGGTTTGGGACCGCCGAAGTGCTCGGCTTCCAGGACTTCATTGCCACGGCGGACCCGCAGCTTTCCGATGATCTGAATTGATAGGTGAACGGGTGCTGGGCCAGGACGGTTGGCCATTGGTTGATGAGTAGCATCCATGATGAACCCCCTAAAGTGGATGGCTCAAATTTTCCGCTCTTCGTCCCCCCCAAATAAGCCCCATCTGGGTGGTGTGCACCCCCAAAGTTGAGGGTTGTTTACTGCCCGCCGGAGTGGTGGTCGGTGCCGAGCGAAAGACGTACGTCGTCGTCGTTATCGAGGGTCAAAAGGACAGCCTGATCGGGTAGTTCAAAGACCAAGGCAACGCTGAGGTTCTCTCCCTGATTGACGAACGCCGATTCGACTGGAGCCCACACCACGTTATAGCGGCTGGTTCCTACCCCCGCAACAGAGTAGTCGTCGGCTGCAAAGTCCATACCGCCGAGTTCCAGCGCCGTCAGTTCCAGTATTATCCTGACCCGATGCGAGCCGTCTCCCATGGGCTCGTCAAGCCAGCCGGGACTTCCTGCGGGGTTCCAGCTGTCCGATTCGAGGGGAATGATTCCGTTAATACGGCTTAGGCCGCCAGCGATGGCCGCGGAGGCACCGAGTGGAACGCTAGGAGTTTTCTCCTGGGACAGGGCGATGGCGGCAAGGCCGCTGACAGCGAGGAGCAAAACGACCGGGATTAGGGCCCGGTGGCGTAGTCCCGACCTCGTGCGGGTGCGAGCGGAACCCGCTCCGGGGGGTACGTTGTCGACGGCCATGCCACGATTGTTCTCGACTGACCATGGAAAAACCCTGACCTGCTACTGCGCGGCGCCGCGCAGGAAAGCGTCCATCAGCGGGCCGCCGGAGGTGGATCCCAGCTCTCCCTCCTCCACGAACACCGCGACCGCAAGGTCACCCTGCAGTGCCACAATCCACGCGTGGGTTCGTGGTGGGTCCTCATCCCCGAATTCTGCGGTGCCGGTCTTCGCCAGGACCGGATCCCCGGGCACATCGGCGAGCACCGTGGCGCCGCCCTCGGCGACGACCGCGGCCATCAGGGTCCGCAGCGTTCCCGCCTCGTCGGCGGTGAGCGCGCCCGGGGTACCAGCCGGCGACGGCGACGGGTCGGATTCGCCGGCCGTCTCGCCCGCTGTCTCGTTAGCCGAATCCGCTGCGAGCAGGGTGGGGGTAACACGTTCACCGGCGCCGACACTCGCGGTCATCACCGCGAGGGCCAGCGGGGACACCAGCACCTCGCCCTGCCCGATCATTGAAGCCGCGTGCGCAGTGCCCTCGGCGGTCTCGGGCACTGACCCGAAGAACGCGGAGATCCCCATGGAGGCCTCGACCCCCACCCCCAGATCGCTGGCGGCAGCGGCCAGCTCTTCCTGGGAGACGACGTCGCGCGTGGCGATGAACCCGGTGTTGCAGGACTGGGCGAAGGTCTGCAGCAGCGGAATCTCACCAAGAAACGCGGCTGGGTAGGTACTGGCGTTGTTGAAGGATCTACCGTCAACAACGAGTTCCTCGGTGCACTGGGTGCCGGATTCGGGCGTGAACCCCTCCCGCAGCAGGGCTAAAGAGGTGGCTACCTTGAAGGTTGAGCCCGGCGGGTACTGGCCCAACAGCGCGGTCTGCAGGCCGGCGCTGCCGGGTCCGTTCGCTACGGTCAGGATTTCCCCGGTGGACGGGCGTAACGCCACGATTGACGACGCCGACGGCTCCTCCTCAAGCACACCCTCGGCAAGTGACTGTAGCGTCTGGTCGAGGGTGGTAGTCAGCGGTTCCCCTGGCACTGGGTCCTGTTCGAACAGCACCACCGGCCCGGTGGCGTCGCCGGTTTGTTCGGCGGGTGCCGCCGAGACGACCAGACCGGGCGTACCCGCGAGCTGATCGTTGTGCTGCAGTTGCAGTCCCGACAGGCCAGTGACGTCGCCAGACTCCAGTTCGCCGTCGGACTGCTCAATCATTTCCGCGCTCGCCAGGCCCACCGACCCCAACAGTTCACGGGCGAACGTCCGGGTGGGGGCGAGGGCCAGCTCGTCGGGGAGCGCGAGGGCCCCCGGAACGGCGGCCAGCTCCGCGTCGGTTACAGCGCGGGAATCGTCGTCGCGCAACACGATCGCCTCAACAAACGCTTCCGGCCCCGCTCCGTCGACCTGGGCGGCGAAGGCCTCCGGGTCAACTCCCAGCAGCTCAGCCAGGGCCTCGGCCGATCCGGCCCACTGGTCAGCCTCGAGCTGGGTCTTGTCGATGCCGATGCGGATCACAGGACGGTCAGTCACCAGAATCTCGCCGTCTGCGCCGAGGATGTCTCCGCGCTCGGCCGGATTTGATGACTTCGTCAGGACCTGGCCGGGTTCCAGCCCGTCCACGGCAGCCGCCGGATCCCAGGCCACCTGCCAGACGTCATCGACGAGAGAAAGCTCCACGGAGGTGGTGTAGGCCCAGTCGTCGTCGCTGTCGTCCAGGTCCCACACGTGGTCCAGTTGGACGGTGGCTGTGCCCTCGGACGGAGATTCCACCGCCCCGACTGAGACGGTGGGAGTGAGCGGATCGAGTGCCGCAGTGATCGCGGCGAGTTCCTCATTGACCGTCGCTACCGAACCGGCGGTGAACGTGGAACCGGTGACGTCGAGGGCGGTGAGCCCCTCGGCGAACACGGCGGCGGCGTCCTCTGCCGTTGGGCCGGTATCCGTGCAGGCGGTGAGAGTCAGTGCGAGCGCTGCGATGGTTGCCACTGATGTTGTACGTCGACGTTTCCCCATTGGGTCATTATTGCCTACCGGTAGGCCCGGTCACTCCGATGTCGAAACGATGACATGTTGCTGGTGGGACCCGGTTCCTAGACCGCGGGACGTTAGAGTAGCAGGAGGTTATAGAGGCACGACGGCGCAGTGACGGATCCCCTGGTGGGGGAGCGCTCGGTACGTCGCTACTGAGCCGCCGAAAGGATCCATGTGAATACTCTCGCAGTTGCACCGAGGGGTTCATCCATGCGCTGGCGGAGTGGACTCTGGTGGCTCGCTGGCGGTGCTCTGGCGCTGGTCATGGTGATCGGTTACTACCTGACGGTGAACAGTGGCACACCGATGGCCCAGAGCATCGGGAACATCAGCCTTCTGGCGTTCAGCCTCGCCGCCGCCATCAGCTGCGCCGCGGGTGCCCGGCGCGATAAGGACTCGGCTAAGGCATGGTGGGTGCTGGCAACGGCAATGCTCGCCTGGTTTGGCGGGATGCTGGCATGGACCTACTTCGGAATCACCCGCGATCACCTCTATCCCTTCCCCTCGATTGCTGACCTCGGATTCATTGGTTATGCCGTGCCAGCCACTGCCGCACTATTTCTGTTTCCTCGGCCGTCAGCAACCCTTGTGTCCCGCCTCCACACCCTGCTCGACGGCGGAGTGATCGCCGCAACTGTGCTGTTTATCAGCTGGGCGACGGTTCTTGGACCCGCTTATCGATCCTCCGATCAGGCATTCATCGGGCAACTTACCGGCACCTCGTACCCGGTGGTCGATGTGATCATCATTTCCCTGGTGCTTGTGCTGGGCATCCGACGCCCGGTGGGTGACCGGCTGCGCTGGTTCTGTATGGGGGGTGGACTGCTTGTCCTCGCCGTTACCGACAGCGTCTACGTCCGCCTGGTCTTTGAGGGCGCGACAGGGTCCACCGGTTCCCCGCTCGCCATCGGCTGGATGCTCGCCTTCGGGCTCATCGCCCTCGCGCCGTTTGTACCGCGCAGCACGCGAGTGGAGGGCGATCGCCACCGGTATGCGGTGGCGCTGGAACTGGTGCCCTACGTCCCGGTGGTTGTGGCGATCATGGTGTCGGGCTACATCACTGTCGGCGCCTACCCAGTCCAGCTCGGCATTGGGTTGGTGGCACTGGTGCTACTGGTGGTCCGCCAGGTTTTGATCGTCATCGAGAATGTGACCCTTACCCGCGGACTGGCTGACCAGGTGGCGGCGCGCACGGCGGAGCTCGAGGGGCTCGGTGCGATCGTCACCTCGTCCTCGGACGCGATCTTCGGTTACACCCCGGACGGCAAGATTGTCAGCTGGAACCCCGGAGCGGAACGGATCTTCGGGTACCCGGCGGCTGACACGATCGGCCGGGACAAAGATTTCTTCGTGCCGGCGTCGGCACGAGCAGACAATGAGGCCGCGCAGGCTCTCGTGGCCGCAAGCGGGGAGGGTCATAGTTTCGAAACGGAACGTTTGCGCAGCAACGGATCAGTCGTGCAGGTCTCGATGACTATCTCCCCGGTGTTCACCGATGGGGTGATGCGTGGGATGGCAACCATTGCCCAGGACATCAGCGATCGGCGCGCTGCGGAGACCGAGCTGCGCAACGCGAGGGAGGCGGCACTGGAGGCGACCCGCCTGAAGTCGGAATTCCTGGCAACCATGAGTCACGAGATCCGCACCCCGATGAACGGGGTGATCGGATTGACGGGATTGCTGCTGGACACCCCGCTGGATTCCACCCAGCGGCAGTACGCCCAGGGGGTCAAGGGTGCCGGAGAGTCGCTGCTGCTGCTGATCAATGACATCCTCGACTTCTCGAAACTCGAAGCCGGCCGGATCAACCTGGAGATGGAGTCCTTCGACCCGCGCAACCTCATCGACGAAGTGGCTGGCCTCCTCGCGGAGGGTGCACGACGGAAGAATTTGGAGCTGATTGCCTACTGCCTTCCCGAGGTGCCCCAGCATCTGGTCGGAGACGCTGGGCGGATCCGTCAGGTGCTCCTGAATCTGCTCTCGAACGCGGTAAAGTTCACGGCGGCCGGAGAGATCGCCATCCGGGTGCACCCGGTGGATGTCGCCGATACCCACGGCGGCGACCACCGGTCGATGATCCGCTTCGAGGTGCGGGACACGGGCATCGGAGTAGAGGTAACTGACCACGAGAGATTGTTCGAATCTTTCGCGCAGGCTGATGCGTCGACCACCCGCAGGTACGGTGGAACCGGATTGGGACTGGCGATCTCCCGGCGCCTGACTGAGGCGATGGGCGGGACCATCGGGGTTGCAAGCACCCCCGGTGCAGGCAGCACCTTCTGGTTCACCCTGCCACTCGCTGGGTCGAAGAGCATGACGGCACCGGAATCCAACCTGCTCGACGAGCTACGGGTGCTGGTGGTCGACGACAACGCGACCAACCGGCTGGTGCTGGAATCGCAGCTGGGGTCCTGGCGGATGAACACTGCAGCTGTTGAGACCGGTGACGTCGCAATTGAGCGACTCCTTGCCGCAGCCGACGCGGGAGAACCTTTCGACATAGCTGTGCTCGACATGTGTATGCCGGATATCAACGGGATCGACCTGGCTGAGGCGATCAACAGCCACCCCGAGCTGGCAGCTACCCGGTTGATCCTCCTCACTTCCAACGGGCATATTGACCGCGACCGGCTTGCCGCTGCCGGGGTGTCTGAATGGTTGACCAAACCGGTCCGGAGCTCGGCGCTCTACGACCGCCTGATGCACCTGATGCACCTGATGACTGCAACCGACGCCGAACCGGCGCCGGAGACTGTCCGCTCCCGCACCGTCCAGCTGCAGGATGCCCAGTACGGTTCGGATGCCCGCATCCTGGTGGTCGAGGACAACGCGGTCAACCAGCTGGTCGCCGAATCGATGCTGCTGAAGCTGGGATATCGGGTGGACCTGGTCGGAGATGGCACCGAAGCGGTCAAGGCCACGTCCCACGAGACCTACGCGGCCGTGCTGATGGACTGTCACATGCCGGTGATGGATGGGTTCGAAGCCACCCGCGCCATCAGGGGTCGAGGAGGAGCCCATCTGCCAATCATCGCCATGACCGCTGGAGCACTGAGCGAGGACCGTGAACGATGCCGCGCCGCAGGGATGGACGATTACCTCGCCAAGCCGGTAGACATCACCCGGCTCCAGACCACCCTGCTCCGGTGGGTGGGCACCCCCGCCGTCGCCCCCGCCGTCACGACAGCGCCGACGCCCGCGGCCGACGTCGTACACGCCGAACCCCGGGAGGTCGTGGACCCCGCCCGGCTGGAGGTGCTCCGTGGGCTGGGCGCCGATGATGGGTGGGGTGTGCTGCCCGCTGCAGCCGCCGCGTTCCTCGGCGCTGTTCCCGGCGATCTCGCGGAGCTCCGCGAGGCGCTCGAGCGAGGCACAGGATTGGGCGACGCCGCGCACAAGCTCCGGGGGGCAGCCGCAAATATCGGTGCTGACGGCGTAGCCGCGCTGTGCGCGGAGCTCGAGGACGCCTCACGCGGCGGTAGCGAGGTGCACCCGGAAAAGCTGGCAGAGCTGGAAGCGGAACTGGAACTGGTATCCGTTGCGCTCGCCGAATCAGTGGTGGGAGCACCGTGAAGGTACTGGTCGTGGACGATGATCCGGGTTCGCTGATGGTCGCGAAAGCGGTGGTGGAACATGCCGGCTACGAGTGCCTCTCGGCGGCCGACGGGGACACCGCGTGGGAGCTGTTCCAGCTGCATCAACCGGAGGTTGTGGTTACCGACTGGGTGATGCCAGGCATGAATGGCCTGGAGCTGTGTGAGTCGATCCGAAGGGTCGCCGAGGACTCCTACACCTACCTCGTCTTGCTCACCTCCTTCGGCTCGCAGGACGACGTGCTCGCCGGGATGGAGGCCGGCGCCGATGATTACGTCACCAAGCCGTTGGACCCCTTCACCCTGCGCACCCGGCTCCTGGTGGCACGCCGGGTGACTGCCCTGCACGCGCAACTCGGAAAGTACCGGCAGGAGCTCACCCGGCAGGCGCGAACCGATCCTCTCACCCATCTGGACAACAGGCTGAAACTCACCGAGGACCTGGATTTGCTGCATGGCCGTAGCCAGCGCTACGGCGGTCGTTACTCCCTGGCGTTGTGCGACGTTGACTACTTCAAGAGCTTCAATGACCTGCAGGGTCACCCGGCTGGCGATGATGCCCTGAAATTGGTCGCCAAGACCCTGGCCGCGCTGGCACGGGACACAGACGGTGTCTACCGCTTCGGCGGCGAGGAGTTTTTGCTGATCCTGCCTGACCAGGGAGCAGCCGACGCTGAGGTCGCGGTAGAGCGAATCCGCTCCGGTATTGAATCACTGGGTATCGTGCACGTGGGCAACCCCCGCGAGGTGCTCACGATCAGCGCTGGCATCTCAACCTTCACCGCTGACCATCCAGTCAGTAGCGGGCGATTACTGAAAGAAGCCGATGACGCCCTGTACTCGGCCAAAGCCGCAGGCCGGAACCGGGTTGTGAGTTTCGTCCGGGCCGGATAGAGAAACCCGGCCCGGACGACCCCCGGATGCCTAGGTGGCCGAGGTCTGCTTGATCAGATCAGCGCAGCGCTCACCGATCATCATGGTGGTGATGTTGGGGTTCACGGTGGTCAACTCGGGCATCACCGACGCGTCAGCCACCCGCAGACCCGTCACCCCTTTCACCCGCAGCTGGGGGTCCAACGGCGACAGGTCGTCGCTGGGCGCCCCCATCCGCACCGTGCCGGCAGGGTGATAAACCGTGTTGTGGGTCCTGCGGATGTAGTCGGTGATCTCCTCATCCGTCTGCACGTCCTGGCCGGGATAGAGCTCGCGGCCGGCCCATTCCGCCATGGCCGGCTGGGCGACAATCTCCCGTGCCTTCCTGATTCCCGCAATCATGACCCGCATGTCATGGGGGTCGGTGAAGTAGCGCGGATCCACCATCGGCTTGTCCCGATAGTCCCGGCTGCGCAGCCGTACCGTCCCGCGCGACCGCGCGTGAGTGACGTTGGGAGTCAGGCAGAACCCGTTATCGGTGGTGGGATACCCCTGCCGCAGCGTATGCATGTCGAAGGGCACGGACCCGTAGTGGAACATCAGGTCAGGCCGGTCCAGGCCTTCCTCGGTGGTGGTGAAGATCCCGATCTCCCACCACTGCGTCGATGTCTCGGGCATTGGCTGCTTGGCTTCCCACTGGATGACACCCTCCGGGTGGTCCTGCAGGTGTTCACCGACGCCCGGGGAATCCACCCGAACGTCGATGCCATGCGTTGTCAGGTGCTCGGCGGGGCCGATACCGGAGAGCATGAGCAGTTTCGGTGAGTCAATGGCCCCAGCCGACAGGATCACCTCCGACCGCGCGGTGAGGGAATGAGTGCGTCCAAAGGAGGCATCGACGACGTCGACGCCGGTGCACCGGTTGTCCGCGTCGAACGTCAGTTCACGCGCCCGGAGGTCGGTGAGCAGGGTGAAGTTGGACCGGTCAATGATCGGGTGGACGTAGGACACCGAGGACGACGCGCGGGTGCCGTCGGCCTGGCGGTTGATCTGGAAGAAGCTGGCACCGTTGATCACCGTCGCCCCGGTGTTGAAGTGGACCCGCGGGATGCCCGCCTGTTCACAGGCGTCAAGCAGTGCTTTGCCCGAGGGGTCCGACGCCGGAATGTTCATCAGGTGCACGGGGCCCGAATCGCCGTGGTGCGGAGCATCCGGGCCGGCGTCCTCGTTGGTTTCCAGGCGCTGGTACAGCGCGTAGGCGGTATCGGCGTTCCACCCCTCCGCGCCGAACTTCGCTTCCCACTCGTCGATGTCCTCCCGCGGCGCCCAGAAGGCGATACAGGAGTTGTGGCTGGAGCAGCCTCCCATCACCTTGGCGCGGGCATGGCGCATGAAGGAGTTGCCGTTCTCCTGCGGTTCGATGGGGTAGTCCCAGTCGTAGCCCGACTCGAGGAGTTCCATCCACCGGTCGAGGCGGAGGATCTGGTCCACGCCGCGGTCGTCCGGCCCGGCTTCAACCAGGGCTACCTCCACGGCAGGGTCCTCGCTGAGGCGTGCTGCGACGGCGGCGCCCGCGGAGCCGCCGCCCACCACGATGTAGTCGAAGTCGGTCCTCTCGATCTGGTCAGTCACTGGTATTGGATCAGACACGGTTACTGCTCCTCTTCACGGTCCGCAAACCAGCCGGTGACCTGCGGATCGATGTTGTGGTAAATGTGCTTGGCCTCCTGGTATTCGGACAGACCGGTCGGCCCCAGCTCGCGCCCCACGCCTGACTGCCCGAACCCGCCCCACTCGGCCTGCGGCAGGTAGGGGTGGAAGTCGTTGATCCAGATGGTGCCGTGGCGCAGCCGCCGGGCAACCCGCTGGGACTTCCCGGCGTCCTGGCTCCAGACCGCGCCGGCGAGACCGTAGTGGGTGTCGTTGCCGATCGCCACTGCCTCGTCTTCCCCGCTAAACGTCTCGACGGTGACCACCGGTCCGAATGCCTCGTCGACCACGACCGACATGCCCCGTTCCACCTGGTCGAGCACGGTGGGTGTGTAGTAGAAACCCTGTTCCAGGTCGCCGGTGCCCCAGGTGCCGCCGCAGCGCAGGCGCGCCCCCTCAGCGACTCCCTTCTGAACGTAGGCGGTCACCTTGTCGCGGTGTGCCGCCGAGATCAGTGGGCCGGTTTCGGCGTCCTCATCGAAGGGTCCGCCCAACCGGATCAGCTGGGCGCGCCGCACCAGTTCATCGGTGAAGCGTTCGGCGATGGATTCCTCAACGATCAGTCGGGCTCCGGCAGAGCAGACCTGACCGGAGTGGACAAACGCTGCGTTGAGCGCGTTGTCCACCGCGGCATCGAAATCGGCGTCGGCGAAGACAATGTTGGGGTTCTTTCCACCCAACTCCAGCGCCACCTTCTTGACGGTGGCGGACGCTGCGGCGGCAATCCTCCTCCCGGTTTCGAGGCCGCCCGTGAACGAGACCAGGTCGACGTCGACGTGCTCGGACAGCGGTGCGCCGACGGTCGCCCCGGCGCCGAGCACCAGGTTCGCTACCCCCTTCGGCAACCCCAGCTCGTCCAGTACCTCCATCATGAGCATGCACGTGTGCGGGGTAAGCTCGCTGGGCTTCAGCACGAAGGTGCAGCCGGCCGCCAGAGCCGGGGCGATCTTCCAGGCCGACTGGAGCAGCGGATAGTTCCAGGGCGAGATCAGCCCACACACGCCGACCGGCTCGTATTCAATCCGGCTCACCACGGAGGCGGTACCGGGATCGACAAGCCGTCCCTGGTTCTGGCCAGCGAGCTTCCCGAAGTAGGTGAAGCAGCCGATGATGTCATCCATGTCGATTTCGCTTTCGACCAGGCGCTTGCCGGTGTCGAGCGTTTCGGCACGGGCAAACTCGGCCTTGCGTTCCTGCAGGCGGGCGGCGACCTTCAGCAGGAAGTCCCCGCGTTCAGGAGCTGGCACGGCGGCCCATTCGCCCCCGTCGAACGCCCGTCGTGCGGCGGCGATGGCGGCCACGGCGTCGTCGGCGGTCCCCTCCGAGACGGCCCCCACTGCGGTGCCGTCGGCGGGGCAGCGGATCTCCCGGGTGCCGCCATCGGACGCTGGCACCCAGTGGCCATCAATGAACAGTGTTGCGGTACTCATGAGCGCTCCTCAGGGGTGGTGAAGTCGGCTTCCCAGTTGTCGGATGCCAGATGGTCGTCGGTGATCGCCGTCGTGCCTGGCGTTGCACGGTTGCTGTGCAGGAATTCAAGGTGTGTCTCGTAGTGGTCCAGTACGTCGGTGATGACCTGTTCCCTGGTGTATCCGAGCAGGTCGTACCCGTTGCTGCCCTCGAGGGAGAAGACCTCCATCCGGTAGTACTTGTCGGTGGTGGAGGCGCTCTTCAACGCGTACGACGGCGTGTCGTACTGCACGGGGTACACCTGGTATTTGAACGCGCGTTCGCTGCCCAGGTTGACGGTCAGGTCCACGTGGCCAACCCCACCCGGGCCGACGCTTCCGGAGGTCAATGTCACGTCGGCACCCTGGGCGGCCAGTTCGTCGTGGACTTCCTGGAGTGCGGGCCGCGCAACCTCGTCGATGAACCGCTGCGCCTGTCTACGTCCAGGGTAGGTCAGGACATGGGCGAGCCGCTGACGCCAGGTGCGTCCGCCGCGGGCCTCGGAACCAGACCGGCTGGAGATGATCCCGGGCAGCGACGAGCGGTAGCTGTCCATCCGGGAGCTTTCCATCCGCAGCGCCTTGTACAGCCCGTACATGATGAACAGCAGCAGGATGGAGAGTGGCAGCCCCATCACCACCGTGGCGTTCTGCAGGGTCAGGACCCCGCCGACCGAGAGCATCGCCAGGGTGAGCGCGCCGGTCACCAGCGCCCAGAACACCCGGAGCCACTTGGGGCCGTCGGAGTTGGCGTCCTTGAGGTGGGAGGTGAAGTTGGCCATCACGAGGGCGCCTGAGTCGGCACTGGTGACGTAGAAGAGCAGGCCGGTGAAGGTGGCGATCGCAATGATCAGTGGTGCCAATGGGTACTGCTCCAGCAGCCCGTAGAAGGCCCGCTCCGGCTGGTTCATGCCCACCTCGCCGAACTCGGCGTTGCCACCCATCACAATGTCGAGGGCGCTGTTCCCGAAGATCGAGATCCACAGCAGGATGAAGGTGAAGGGCACGATCATGACGCCCAGGACGAACTGCCTGATGGTGCGGCCCCGGGAGATGCGTGCCAGGAAGAGTCCGACGAAGGGAGCCCAGGCGATCCACCAGGCCCAGAAGAACAGCGTCCAGCCGCTTAGCCACTCGTCCGGCCGGTCATAGGCGAAGGTGTCCATGGTCATGCCGGGGAACTGGCTGAGGACGTCGCCCGTGTTCTGGATGATCCCGTCCAGCAGGAAGCTGGTCTTGCCTGCAATCAGGATGAAGAGCATGAGCGCGCCGGCCAGCAGCACGTTCAGCTCGGACAGGCGCCTGATGCCCTTTTCAACACCGGACACGGTGGAGATGACCGCCATCACGACGGCGACGGTGATCAGGCCGATCTGGACCGCGAGGTTCTCCGGCAGGCCGAACATGAGCGTGAGCCCGTAGTTGAGCTGGACGACGCCGATGCCCAGGGAGGTGGCGATGCCGAAGATGGTTCCCAGGAGTGCAGCGATATCCACTGTGTGCCCGATAGGGCCCTCGACCTTCTTGCCGAAGATGGGGTACAGCGCCGAACGGATGCTCAGGGGCAGGTTGTGGCGGTAGGCGAAGAAGCCGAGGGCGAGGCCCATCAGGGCGTACAGAGCCCAGCCGGTAATCCCGTAGTGGAAGAGGGTCCAGACCATCGCCTGACGGGCGGCCTCAACTGTCTCGCCGGATCCCTGCGGAGGTGCGAGGTACTGGGTAATGGGTTCAGCGACCGAGAAGAACATCAGGTCGATGCCGATGCCGGCGGCAAACAGCATCGAAGCCCAGGTGAAGATGCTGAACTGTGGTTTGGAGTGGTCTGGCCCCAGTCGGACTTTCCCTACCCGGGAGAGCGCTGCGACCAGGACAAAAATGACCACGAGGGTGACAATCAGGAAGTAGTACCAGCCCATGTTGACCGAGACCCACGTGACCAGGGTGCCGATGACCGCTTCAGCGTTACCCGGGGCGATGATGGCCCAGGCGGTGATCGCCAGAATGCCGACGGCCGAGCCGATAAAGACCGTCTTGTTGACTCTGGTTCGTGGCAAGGGGTTTGGTTCTGCACTCGGCTCGCCGGGGGAGTCCGGCCGATTCTTGATCGATTGACTCATCATTCGCCTCACAGTTGTTTGGTGCCGCGCCTCAGCTGCCTTGAAGTTAAGTGGACGGTTATAGGTATGGCGGGCTTATCCACGCTATCAAGCGGGCTCCTCCGCCCCAAGTGGCGTTCTCGCTCAATTGCGATTGTGACCAATCTGCAACTCGCTCTTGTTTCCCTCGGGTCAAAGGCTAAGGGTGGAATCATGACTATTCCCCGGATTGAACTGACCCCCGGCTTCTCCGTCAGCGCCCAGGGCTTTGGCGGTATGGCGCTCACCGATGTCTACGGTGGGTTGCCCAGTGACGAAGCGTTGGCGACCCTGAACCACGCAGTGGATATCGGGGTGACACTGATCGACACGGCAGACGTGTATGGGGCTGGCAGTAACGAGGAACTGATTGCCCGGTTACTTCGGGATCGGCGGGACGAGGTCGAGTTGGCGACCAAGTTCGGGATCATCGGCAGCCCCGCACAGGGTTATTCGGGGGTCCGCGGTGACGCCGCCTACGTCCGCGAAGCCGCCGAAGCGAGTCTCGGGAGGCTTGGTACCGAGGTGATCGACTTGTATTACCTGCACCGGAGGGACACCAGCGTGCCCCTCGAGGAAACGGTGGGAGCAATGGCGGACCTGGTGGCGGCGGGCAAGGTGCGCCATCTGGGCCTGTCCGAGGTAACCGCCGACGAGCTGCAGGCGGCGTGCGCGGTTCATCCCATCGCTGCCGTTCAGAGTGAGTGGTCCATCTGGAGCCGGGATGTGGAGGCCGCCGTGGTTCCGGCGGCGGCACGGCTGGGCGTGGGGTTCGTCCCGTACTCGCCGTTGGGTCGGGGCTTCCTGACCGGCACTGTTCAGGCGGCCTCGCTGGGTGACGGGGACTTCCGCCACCGGGTGCCCCGCTTCGACCCCGAAGCCATGACGGCCAACGCGGCAGTTGTCGAGGCAATCCAGGGCGTTGCTGCCGACGCCGGTGCCACTGCCGCGCAGGTGGCATTAGCCTGGCTGGCTGCACAGGGCCAGCGGTTCGGGTTGCCAGTGGTCCCCATCCCCGGCACCCGGAAGCCACAGCGGATCGATGAGAACGCCGACGCCACCGCAGTGGTACTCACCGAGGCACACCTGGATGTGCTGGCTGGTGCCGCCGCCCAGGTGGTGGGAGACCGCAGCGCCGACCGGGGCTGGGTTTCGCAGGGAAGAGAGGCTTAGGGCCCTACCCCCGTCCCGGCTGGGGTGCTCTACTGGACCCGGTGCGGTGCTGGTTTGCTGTCAGCGAACCAGCTGTAGAACCGCAACCGCGGTGGAGTTGAGCGAGGTAGACTCAACTTACGGTCTAGCTGTTCGGAAGGTTGAGTCATGGACGCCAAGTTCACCACCAAAAGCCAGGAAGCACTGTCCGCCGCGGCAATGAATGCTTCGACAGCGGGAAATCCCCAGGTCGAGCCAGCGCACCTGCTGAAGGCCTTGATGGATCAGCGCGAGGGCGTAGCAGTGGCCCTGCTCAAGGCCTCGGGGGCGGATCCCGACGCCGTTAGCGTCCGTGCGAGCGCTGCGATCAAGGCCCTGCCGTCGTCGTCGGGCTCAACCACGGCGCAGGCACAGTTTTCCCGCGACATCCTGCAAGCCATCAAAGCCGCCCAGCAGGAGGCAGAAGGGCTGGGTGACAGCTTCGTTTCCACCGAGCACCTGCTTTTGGGCATGGCGGCAGGCGTCGGGCCGACGGCCACCATTCTGCAGGGGGCCGGGGCAAGCAGGGAAGCCCTCGCGGCCGCACTGCCGGGCATCCGCGGCGACCGGCGAGTGACCACCCCAGACCCGGAGAACACCTTCCAGGCGCTGGAGAAGTTCGGCGTGGACCTCACCGAGGTGGCCCGGTCCGGAAAGCTTGACCCCGTCATTGGGCGGGACAGCGAGATTCGGCGGGTGATCCAGGTGTTGTCACGTCGCACCAAGAACAACCCGGTGCTGATCGGCGAGCCAGGTGTCGGGAAGACCGCCGTGGTGGAAGGACTGGCCCAGCGGATCGTCGCCGGGGACGTCCCCGAATCACTGCGGGACAAGACGCTGATCAGTCTCGACCTGGGATCGATGATCGCCGGCGCCAAGTACCGGGGCGAATTTGAGGAACGGCTGAAAGCTGTCCTGGAGGAGATCAAGTCCGCCAATGGTCAGGTGGTGACGTTCATCGATGAGCTTCACACGGTGGTGGGTGCCGGGGCTTCCGAGGGGTCCATGGATGCGGGCAACATGCTCAAGCCGATGCTCGCCCGCGGTGAGCTCCGGCTGATCGGTGCCACCACGCTCGACGAGTATCGCAAGAACGTTGAAAAGGACGCAGCCCTGGAGCGCAGGTTCCAGCAGGTCTACGTCGGTGAGCCCAGCGTCGAGGACACCATCGGCATTCTCCGCGGCCTCAAGGAACGCTACGAGGCGCACCACAAGGTGACCATCGCCGATTCCGCGCTGGTGGCGGCGGCCACACTGTCCAACCGGTACATCTCCGGGCGCAAGCTCCCGGACAAGGCGATCGACCTGGTGGATGAGGCTGCCTCCCGGCTGCGGATGGAGATCGATTCTGCCCCGGAGGAGATCGACCAGCTGCGACGCTCGGTGGACCGCCTAACCATGGAGGAGCTGGCGCTCGCGGGCGAGAACGACGACGCCTCCCAGGACCGGCTGCATGCCCTGCGAGCCGACATGGCCGATCAAAAGGAAAAACTCGCCGCACTCAACGCCCGCTGGGAGGCGGAGAAGGCTGGCCTGAACCGGATGGGCGACCTCAAGGCGGCGCTCGAGGACCTTCGCTCACAGGCCGAGCGTGCCCAGCGCGACGGCGACCTGGAACATGCCTCGCGGCTGCTCTACGGGGAGATTCCTGCGCTGCAGCGGGAGTTCGACGCGGCGCAGGAGGCCGAGCCGGAAGACACGCCGCTGCCCATGGTTGCCGAGGATGTGACCGCCGCTGACATTGCCGAGGTGATCTCCGCCTGGACCGGTATTCCCGCTGGGCGCATGCTCCAGGGGGAGAGCCAGAAGCTGCTGCATATGGAACAGGTCATCGGTTCACGGCTGATCGGGCAGACCAAGGCCGTATCCACCGTCTCGGACGCTGTCCGCCGTGCCCGCGCAGGCATCTCCGACCCCGATCGTCCCACCGGATCCTTTCTCTTCCTGGGCCCCACCGGCGTCGGAAAGACCGAACTCGCGAAGGCGCTCGCCGACTTCCTGTTCGACGATGAACACGCAATGGTCCGGATCGACATGTCCGAGTATTCCGAGAAGCACTCCGTCTCCCGGCTGGTGGGTGCCCCTCCCGGCTATGTCGGCTACGAGGAGGGCGGCCAGCTCACTGAAGCTGTGCGCCGCCGCCCCTACAGCGTGCTGCTGCTCGACGAGGTGGAGAAGGCCCACCCGGAGGTCTTCGACATTCTCCTGCAGGTGCTCGACGACGGCCGGCTCACCGATGGGCAGGGCCGGACGGTCGACTTCCGGAATGTCATCCTGGTGTTGACGTCGAACCTCGGCTCCCAGTTCCTCGTTGATCCAGCGCTGTCGGACTCGGCAAAACGCGACGCCGTGATGGCTGTGGTGAACGCGAGCTTCAAACCGGAGTTCCTGAATCGGTTGGATGATGTGGTCCTCTTTGATGCGCTGAGCCTTGAGGAGCTGTCCCGCATCGTCGACCTGCAGGTCCAGTCGCTCGCCTCCCGGCTCCACGAGCGCCGCCTTAACCTCTCGGTGACCGATGCCGCGCGTGAATGGCTGGCGCTGACCGGATTCGATCCCGCCTATGGTGCGCGGCCGCTGCGTCGCCTGGTTCAGCGGGAAATCGGGGACCGGCTGGCCCGCGGCATCCTCGCGGGGAGCATCAACGACGGTGACACGGTGCTGGTGGATCGCGCCAGCGACGGGGATGGGCTCAATGTCGCCGCCGCCGAGGTTTCTGTGTAAGAGGTGCTGGGGTGGCTAGCGTCTTTGATTACTCGTTGATCAGTGTGTCGCTGATGATGTTGCCCTCGCTGCTGGTCACCACGCAGTCCACCCGGCGGTCGCCCTCGGACCAGGACCCCTGGCGCGGGGTCACACGGAGGAGCTCAAGGTTTTCGTAGCGGGCGGCGGTGCCTTCATCCAGGTCGACGCCGTCGCACACCTCCTGCGCCCGGAGGGCCAGCGCGTCATCGCCAGGGAACGCATCGCCCTCGGCGTAGAACGCTGTGGCCAGGAGTTGGGCGTTGTGCGGGGTTGAGCAGGTGACCACCGTGGACTCGCTGTTGATATCCACGAAGTCCCGCAGGCACTGGCCCTCCTCGATGTCGAGAGGCAGCACGTTCTCGGCGATGATGCCGTCGGCTCCGGGGGTGCCGTTGACCACTGGCTCCCGGTCAGGAGTGGCTGTGAGCCCGCCGATCAGGGCGATCAGTCCCCAGATCAGCAGGCCGAGCGCCAGCAGGCCGAGCAGGGCACCACCGATGAGGAGGTTGCGGTTGCGAGGGCTCTTGCCGGGGTCCTGCCGTCCCTCACCACGGGCGGGGTGGGCGCCAGCCGCCGGGAGGCCGTAGGGGCCTCCGGCAGGTTCGGCCTTGGATTCTTCAGGTGTCTGCGGGTAACTGCCGACGGGGCCAGCCGTTGCGCCCCCGGATGGCGCAGTGCCGGACTGTTCAGTGTCGGATAGCGCCGCGTCGGACTGGGCTTTTTCGGAAGGCGCAGCGCCGGACTGTGCTTCTTCGGATGGTGCAGTGCCGGACTGTGCTTTTTCGGACGGTGCAGCGCCGGGGTTGGCATGAGCGGTGCCAACGACGACGGCGGGGGGAGCGCCGGGCGCAGCGGAATCGGCGTCGGGGGAATCCGGGGTGGTTCCCATCTGGGTGCCGTGCTCAGTCTGGTCGAAGAGTTCGTCCCATCGCTGTTCATCTGTTGCGGCGGGGGTCCACCGTGGCGCCTCACCGTCGGCGGCGAAGCTCGGAAGGGAGCGAGTGGTGTCGTTGCTGTCCAGAGGGCCACCGAACGGGTTTGCGTTCTCACCTACAGAAGCATCACCCACAGCAGGAGCATCGGCAACCGGAGCAGCAGCGTCGGGCGCTGCAATGTCGGAACCTGGGCCGCGGGATTCTGGAGCTCCGGATTCTGGAGCGTCGGCGTCTGGCGCCCCGTTCGCATCCTCAGCGGAACCGTCGATGGCAGCTTCGGCCGGGCGAGCGGCGGAGGTGCCGTCGACCTCTGGCGTTCCCCGTGTGGTGCTTGCACCAGCGTCGGCGTCAGGGGTTTCGCCCGCAGCGGCGGGAGCCTCCGCAGTAGCATCGCCGGCCGCTCCGCCGGCAGGCGCAGTGCCTGCTGGTGCCGCCTGGGGCGCCGGGTCGGAGGCGGGAACGGTTCCGGCGACGAGCGCCCCGGCGTCCAGTGCTTCCTGCTCGACCCTGCGGGCCTCGGCCGCAGTCTCCTCCAGTGATGCGGCGCGTGCCGTGTCCTCGCTGATTCTCGCCGGGTTCAGGGATGGTTCGACGAGGTGCAGGTCGTCGGCGGAGACTGACAATTCTGGTTCAACGGTTTCGGGGGATACCTCGGCGTCGGCAAGCTCGACGGCATCCGCATCCACCAGCTGGGGTTCGTCCACGTGAAACGGGTCAACCTGCGGTGGCTGCGTGTCGTTGTGGCCCGGCTCAGCTTCGGAGTCCCGAGGGGTGTGCTCCTGATCGCTCATGGTGTCCTGCCCTGCCTTCGATGTTCTCTCGCGTCCGCCCAGATTATCGGCTCCATAAGTACGACTTTAGCCAAGTTTTGCCTGCGTCACGCGGGGGCCGGAGATTCCAGTTCCGGCGTCGTGGTTAGCGCGATTTACGGGTGGCCGCGGCGGCGCACGCGGCGGTCGCGAAAGCATGTAATCTATAGGTACGACAAACTGACCAAATACTCCGGGGCCTCGCTGCAGCCTTGGGCCGATAGGGCCCCAGTGACCACCTCCGGATCGACGCAAAAGGGGGTCACGCCATGGGGCGCGGCCGTCAAAAGGCAAAAGCTACCAAGCAGGCTCGGGACATGAAGTATTTCAGTCCCGCAACTGACTACACGGCACTGCAGCGAGAGCTCACAGGCCCGGGCGAGCGAGCCTCCAAACGTTCGGCGGATCCGATGGAGCCGGTCGAACCAGATTACTCGGCTTACGCGGACAAGTACGCTGATGTGGTCGATGATGACGAGGATGACGGCGGATCACGCCGCACCGGTTAATCTCCTTCAAAAAAGTGGGGTACCTGCAAAATAGCCGTCAGCTGACGGCGATTCTGCAGGTACCCCACTTTTTTGTGCTGGAACCGCGCCTGGCCTAGGCGTACTGGCCGACCAGGCGCACGGATCCGCCATCGACACCCTTGGCGCCCTGCACATAATCCGGTCCGTCGGTGGACTCGTTGGAGGCATCGGCAATCTGTCCCATCACCCAGGCGGGGACGCCCCGTTCGGTCAGCCGGGCAATGGCGGCGTCGGCGGCGGGCGCTGACACGACGGCGACCATTCCGACACCAAGGTTGAGCGTGCGCTCGAGATCCGGTAGCGGGACGGCGCCAAGCTCGGCCACTAGTTTGAAAATGGCTGGCAGTTCCCAGGTGGACCGGTCCACGGTGGCTTCCAGACCGTGCGGGAGCACCCGGGCCAGATTGGCGGCAAGACCGCCACCGGTGACGTGGCTGAAGCCGTGGACGCCGGCGTCGTGGGTGACCGGCAGGAAGCGGGCCAGGTCCAGGCAATCGGCGGCGTAGACGCGGGTTGGTTCGAGGAGTTCCTCGCCGAGGGTGCGGCCCAATTCGCTGACCTGGCGGTCCAGAGCCCAGCCGGCCTGGTTGATGATCCGGCGCACCAGGGAGTAGCCGTTGGAGTGCAGACCGGACGACGCCATGCCGATGACGACGTCCCCAGCCCGCACCCGGTCCGGGCCGAGTAATGCGTCGGCTTCGACCACGCCGGTGGCGGCGCCGGCGACGTCGTACTCGTGTTCGCCCAGGAGACCCGGGTGCTCGGCCGTTTCGCCGCCCACCAGCGCGGTCCCGGCGACCGAGCAGGCGGCGGCGATACCCCTCACGATGTCGGCGATGCGCTCAGGTACCACCTTGCCGCACGCGATGTAGTCGGTCATGAAGAGGGGCTCTGCGCCCACCACCACAATGTCGTCGACCACCATGCCCACCAGGTCAAACCCGATGGTGTCGTGGATGTCCATGGCCTGCGCGATGGCGACCTTGGTGCCGACGCCATCGGTGGACGTCGCGAGGAGTGGCTTGCGGTAGGTCAGCAGCCGTGACACGTCATACAGGCCAGCGAAACCGCCGACCCCGCCGATAACCTGGGGGCCGTGAGTCGCCCGGACCGCATCCTTCATCAGTTCGACGGCACGATCACCGGCTTCGACGTCAACTCCGGCGCTGGCATAGGTGATGGGGGAGTTGGTGGTCATACCCGTTCTTTCTTGTCTTCGTCGGTCAGGACTGCCTCGAACTCGCTGTCGGGCCCGGGGTCGCATCCGTTGGAGCCGGGGTCCTCAGCCGGATCGATCCGTTCAAGTAGGTTCTTCCCCCGCCGTTCCTCGGCGGGAAGCGCGATGGGGTAGTCGCCGGTGAAGCACGCCGTGCAGAGCCGTTCACGGGGCTGCTCGGTCGCGGCAATCATTCCATCCTCGGAGATGTACGCCAGGCTGTCGGCGCCGATGGAGTTGCTGATCTGTTCCACCGCTGCACCGTTGGCAATCAGTTCTGCGCGGGAGGCGAAGTCGATCCCATAGAAGCAGGGCCAGCGGACCGGTGGGGAGGAGATTTTGACGTGGACCGACGCCGCGCCGGCTTCGCGGAGCATCCGTACTACTGCCCGCTGGGTGTTGCCTCGCACAATCGAGTCGTCCACCACGATGATCCGCTTGCCCCGGATGACCGACTCCAGCGCGTTGAGCTTCAGGCGGATGCCGAGTTGCCGGAGGGTCTGGCTGGGCTGGATGAAGGTCCGGCCCACGTAAGAGTTCTTGACGAATCCGTGGGCGAACGGGATACCCGACTGCTCGGCGAACCCCACCGCGGCGGGGGTGCCGGACTCGGGGACGGGGATCACGACGTCGGCCTCGGCCGAGTTCTCGCGGGCCAACTGGCGGCCCATCTCCACGCGTGCCTCATAGACGGAGCGGCCGGCGATGGCGGCGTCGGGCCGGGCCAGGTAGACGTATTCGAAGACGCAGCCGGCCCTCGTGGGCTCGGCGAATTTACGGGTGCGGACGCCATCCTCGTCGATGGCGATGAACTCGCCCGGTTCGATTTCCCGGATAAAGCTGGCACCGACAGTGGCGAGGGCTGCCTGCTCGGACGCGACCACCCAGCCGCGTTCCAGCCGGCCGAGGACGAGCGGGCGGACGCCGTGCGGGTCGCGGGCGGCGTAGAGGGTGCCCTCGTCCATGAAGACGAAGCAGAAGGCGCCGTTGATCTTGGGAAGCAGTTCCAGGGCTGTCTCCTCGAGGGACCGGCCGTCGTCGCCTGCCAGGAGCGTGGTGACCAGCGCCGTGTCCGAGGTGTTGCCCTGCGCCATTTCGCCGCTGCGGGGCTTGCCGTGGCGATCGAGGACCATCTGGTACAGGTCTGCCGAGTTGGTGAGGTTGCCGTTGTGGGCGAGCGCTACGGTTCCGACCGCGGTGGCCCCCAGCGTGGGCTGGGCGTTGGCCCAGTTGGAAGACCCGGTGGTCGAATAGCGGCAGTGCCCGACGGCGATGTGCCCCTCAAGCGTGTTGAGTGTGGTCTCGTCGAAGACCTGGGACACGAGGCCCATGTCCTTGTAGACGCTGATCCGGGTACCGTCGCTGGTGGCGATGCCCGCAGATTCCTGTCCCCGGTGCTGCAGCGCGTACAGACCGTAGTAGGCGAGCTTGGCCACCTCCTCGCCGGGGGCCCACACACCGAAGACACCGCAGGCATCCTGGGGTCCCTTCTCGCCTGGAAGAAGGTCATGGGAAAGAGTACCGTCACCGCGAGCCATTGCATCATTCTCTCACGCGCTGGCCCCAGCAGTTCCATAGTCAGTCTGTATGTGACTCGTCGTCGTAAGTGCGCTCTGCAACGGTCCTGCGGGAGCGCCGGACGCTGATTCGATCAAGGACGAGGACCAGGAGCGCGCCGAGCAGGAGCCCGGGAATCGCGAACACCATGATGAAAAAACCGAAGATCGATTCGCGGGTCAGGGTGGGATCGCCGGGGCCGGCGTAGGCGACGATCGCAGCGATGATCACTCCCACCAGCACGCCGAGTCCCATGAACGGGGCGAACCGCGGTGCGCGGCGGACCGTCACCTCACGGCGGGCGGGGGCTTGGCCCCGGGCGTTGTCGGAGGTGTTACCAGAGGCGCCGACAAGGGAGTTGTCCGTCTCAGGCGTTGCAGGCGTTGCTTCGGCTGGGGTCGCGGCGTCGGGTGCTGGCACATCTGCGTCCCCGTTGCGGGGTGGGGGTTGCTCTGAGCTCATGCTTTAAGGCTACCGGCGTTAGCCGTTCCGCCTGACCATTTGGTACCCATCGTCCTGGAAGACGGGCTCGTAGGACTCGCCGGGGTAGGTGTCCTCGGCGTGGGCCGCGGCGTCGTCCGGATGGGTGGGGCCCCAGCTCCAGTCCTGGGTGTCGACGATGAGGAAATCGGGGGGCGGATTCTCGGAGCCCAGCCAGAACACCTCGGTGTGGGGCACCAGGTATGGCATCAGCACCACCCCGGTCTCCACGGTGGCGCCCTCGGGGATCTGGTCCATGAGGCGCTGGGCCGTCTCCCAACGCTCGGACTGCCGGTAGGTTTCCGGGTCGGCGAGGGCGGCGAGCGGCTGGGTGGGCAGCAGGAGCAGCGCGACGACGGTTACGGCGGGTACGACGGCGGTCGCGGCCGCCCGCACCCACCGCCGCTCCGACCGGCGGGACGTGTCAATGGCGTCGACCAGTGCGGCGAACAGGACCGGCATCAGTACGGCGCTGTAGTGCCACTCGGTGCCCCAGTACACCGGGTTTTCGGCCACGAAACGCCAGGCCAGGGTGGGAACCATGATCAGTGTGAGCGGGGACCTGAGGAAGAGGAACCCACCCGCCAGCAGCAGCAGCCACACGGTTTCGTATTTGGCGCTGGCGGAGAAGATCGTCACCACAGCACCGACCGGGTCGGCAAGCATCCCGCGGACGTCGATCCGGTCCGAGTAGTCGTACTGGCCGCCGCTGTTGAGCAGGGGCAGGATCACCGCCACGGACAGCAGCATCCAGCCCACTCCCCAGGCCGCGAGCCACAGGCCGATCCGGTCGCGGTGCCGCCAGGCGATGACCAACCCGATCGCCGCGACGGTCAGCCCCAGGTCCTCCTTGACGAAGACCAGCAGGCCGGCCCAGACGACGGCGGCGCGCAGCCGCCCGTTGATCATCGCTTCGAGCGCCAGGGCGAGCAGCGGGATGGCGAACGCAATCTCGTGGAACTGGGCTGCGACCGCGGTCTGCAAGCCCCACGACAGACCGTAGGCCACGCCAAGACAGATGCCGGCAATGGTTCCCAAGCGGCGGATGCCCAGACGGGCGATGACCAGGACCGATGCTCCGATCAGGATGTTCTGCAGCACCAGAAGGGTCAGCCCGGAGGGGAAGAAGGCGTAGGCGGGGCCGAGGAGCACGAGCAGCGGGTGGAAGTGGTCGCCCAGCAGGTTGAATCCGTCCCCCTTGATCGGGACGATGGGCGCATCAAAACCGGCGTAGGCCTTGGCCAGCTGGGTGAAGATGCCTAGGTCCCACGAGGGGGTGTCCATCCGGTTCCACTGCGCCACGGAGAACACCGTGTAGATGATTGTGACCGTGAGGGCTGTGATCAGTGCGGCGGGTGGCTGCCGACGGAACGCCGACCCCGTCGACCGGAGACCGTCAGCGATGAAGGAGGGCCGGTGCGCAGAGTGTTGGACGCTCACGGAGTGTGGCGGCCGGTGGTCGGAAACAAGGGCAACCATTCACTCAGGTCCGCCCGCTGACCGGACGCGGCGACCTTGCCGGCGCTGACGGCGTCGGGCCAGGCCAGTGTTCCGGTGACCAGCCCCAGCCAGGTGGCGGCGTCTGTTTCCACCACGTTCGGCGGGGTACCCCGGGTATGGCGTGGCCCGGGCACGCACTGCGCCACGCCGAAGGGAGGCACCCGCACCTCGACGCTGTTCCCCGGGACCCGCTCGGCGAGCTCTTCGAGGGTGTAGCGGACTGCGGTTGCCGTATCGGGCCGCGCGGCCGTGCCGGACCGCACCGCGTCCAGGGCGGGTTGGCCCGCTGTGGCGGGGATCCGTCGTCGTGCCATGGTGGTTAGTCCAGCAAGGCCATGACCGGTGCGGCGAGCCGGAGCTTGCCGACCGGCTCGTTACCGCCGAGGACAGGCGGCACCACCTTGTCCAGCACGGCGCCCACCTTGTCGACGTCGACCGCACCGGCGGCCGCCAGCAGGGTCAGGCCGACCAGCGTGGTGGCGCGGATGTTGCCGTCCAGGATCTTCAGGGCCAGGGAGACACCGGTGTCGGTGCCCATCACGAGCACCCCTTCGGCACCGTTCTTCGAGATGATGCCCAGATCTTCCATCACCACCGAGTTCTCGCGGCCGCGGCCATGAACGGCCCACGGGTAATCGAGCATGGCCGTGGCGATGGTCGCCGCGCGGGCGTCTGCGTGCTTGTCGGACGGCGCCCGGGAGAACTTGCCGATACCGCGGGCCAGCCCCTTCAGGGAGACCGCTGCCAGGGGAGCACCGCAGCCATCGACGCCCCAGTGCGCAACCTTCTCCTCGGTGTACTCCTCGATGACCGTGGCAATCCGCTGCTGCAGCGGGTGCGACGGGTCGAGGTAGGTGGAGTGGTCCCAGTTGTTTTCGGTGCACGCCCACAGGAACGCGGCGTGTTTGCCGGAGCAGTTGAAAGCGATGCGCTGCTTTCCCCGGTCCGTGCGGACCAGCCAGTTGCGGGCTTCCTCATCCTGGGGCCAGTCGGCCGGGCACTGGAGGTGATCCTCGGACACTCCGGCGGCGCTGAGCATGGTGCGGACCACATCCATGTGCTCGTGGGAGCCCACATGGCTGGCAGCGGCCAGGGCCACCTGGGGGCCACGCAGCGGCACCCCCGACTGCATCGCGGCCAGGGCCTGGAAGGGCTTGAGGGTGGAGCGGGGGAAGACAGGGGAGTTGATGTCTCCCAGTTCGGTGACGACTGTCCCGTCCGCGGCCAGGATCACTGCCGAACCCAGGTGCCGGGATTCGATGAAACCGTTGCGTTCCAGGACGGCGAGGTCGACGGCGTCGGAAGTGGAGAAGGTCTGAGGCATGAGACCAGTATCGCTTATCGGCTGCGGGGGTGGAGCTTGTGCCCACCGAAGGGAACGGACATCCGGTGGGCACAAGTGGGGGGTGGCAGGCTATTCGGCGGAGAACTGCACCGACTGCCAGCCGGACGCGCCGTTGGGCACGGTATCGGCGCGTTCCTCGGTCTGTACGCCGTCGGGATCATAGGCCCGGGCGCGTACCGTGTGTGAACCGGAATCAAGGGTGACCTCGTGGGACCACTGGCGCCAGGTATCCACCGACGCTTCGGCAGCCAGGGTGACTTCCTCCCAGTCACCGCCGTCAATCTGGACTTCCACCTTGGTGATGCCGCGGTGCTGGGCCCAGGCCGTGCCGCCGATCATCGAGGTCCCGGCGGGCACCTGGGCGAAGGATCGGGGCACCTCAACGCGGGCCATCGTCTTGATGGGGCCCTCTTCCGACCATCCGCGGTCGGTCCAGTAGGCCGTCTTGTCGGCAAACCGGGTGACCTCCAGATCGACCACCCATTTGGTGGCGGAAACGTAGCCGTACAGGCCGGGCACCACCATCCGGACGGGGTAGCCGTGTTCCAGGGGCAGCGGCTCACCGTTCATTGAGATCGCGAGCATGGCATCCCGGTCGTCCTGCAGGATCGGCAGGGGAGTGGAGGCGCTGAAGCCGTCGGTGCTGGTGGACAGCACCATGTCGGCACCACCGGTGGGCCGGGCCCGGGCCAGCAGGTCGCGGAGGGGGTAGCCGAGCCATTTGGCGTTGCCAGCCAGGTTCCCGCCCACGGGGTTGGAGACGCAGGTCAGGGTGATGTGGCGTTCGATCAGGTCGGCGTCGAGCAGATCCTGGAAGGTGATGGTGAATTCCTCCTCGACCATTCCGTGGACGCGCAGTTCCCAGGTTTCCAGGTCGATCTGCGGCACGCTCAGGGCGGTATCGATGCGGTAGAAGTCAGGGTTGGGGGTGACCCAGGGGACCACGCCGTCGACGCCGGCTTCCACCCCCGCAGGGATGGCCGGTGCAGCGCTGGCCGGGGCGGGGAAGCTGAGGGCTTCGCGGGCCATGTTGACCGTGTTGCGGGCACCGGCGATGGCGCGTCCTCCGGCGGCCGCGGCACCCGCGATGACTGCGGTGATGCCGGCGGCAGCGAAGAAGGTGCGGCGGCTGGTCCCGCTGGTTTTTGCCTGCCTGGAGTTCGTCTGGGTGGAGTCCAACCCGTGTGCTGCGGGGTCACCGTCGTGAGCGACAGGTGAGGCGTCGCCGTCGTGCGCGGCATGGAGGGCCCGGATAAGGAACCGCAGCGCGAGCAGCCCGACGGCGGTGCCGATCACGGCAGGGATGGCATCCACGAGGGTGGCCCCGGCGCGGGAGATCACGGCGGCCACGATGATAGCTCCCATGAGCACTACACCTGCGACGCCGAAAGCCCATCGACGGTAGGCGACCACACCGAGAATCGCGGCGAGGATGACGATGGTGACGCCCATGCCGACGAACAGGGCCACCTTGTCATTGGTGCCGAAGGTGGCGATCGCGAAGTCCTTCAGCCACGGCGGCGTGAAGTCGATGAAGGTGGAGCCCAGCGCGATCAGGGGCGCGGCGCGGGCGGTCAGGAAGGCGCCGAGCAGTTCGGCAACGCCCAGCACCAGACCCGCCGCCACGATCCCGGCGAGTGCGGCCAGCATGGTTCCCTTACGCCCGAGGCGTTGTAAAGCTTTCATGACCTTCATTCGTAGTCGTGGGGCACGGGTATGGGTTGTCATAGGCCACATCGGCCCGTCACAGCTTCGCGAGGACTCAGCGGAGACAGTACGCTGATCTACTGTGAAGGTTCTAGTGATAGGCCCCGGCGGCCGCGAACATGCCCTTGTCCGAGCGCTGCTGGCCGATCCGTTCGTGCACAAGGTGCACGCCGCCCCCGGCAACGCGGGAATCAGCGCGATTGTGCCCACCCACCCGGTTGACGCCGTCGACCCCGCCGCCGTGACAGCCCTGGCCCAGTCGCTGGGCTCCGATCTGGTGGTGATCGGCCCGGAAGCGCCGCTCGCCGCCGGGGTTGCCGACGCGCTGCGGGCCGCCGGTATCCCGGTCTTCGGTCCGTCCCGGGAGGCCGCGCAACTGGAGGCCTCCAAGGCGTTCGCCAAGCAGATCATGGCGGCGGCCAACGTTCCCACCGGGATGGCCCGGGTCGCCTCAACTGCCGAGCAGGCGGCCGACGCGCTCGACATCTTCGGAGCCCCCTACGTCGTCAAGGATGACGGGCTGGCCGCGGGCAAGGGAGTGGTGGTCACCGCGGATCGGGCCGAGGCCCTCGCCCACGCGCAGGCCTGCTTCGACGCGGGCGGAACGGTGGTGATCGAGGAGTTCCTCGACGGACCCGAGGTTTCCCTCTTCGTCCTCTCGGACGGCCTGAACGTGCTGCCCCTCGCGCCCGCCCAGGATTTCAAACGCATTCACGACGGCGACCAGGGCCCGAACACCGGCGGCATGGGCGCCTATTCGCCGCTGGAGTGGGCGCCGGCTGGACTGGTCGATGAGGTCATCGCCCGGGTAGCGCAGCCCACCATCGACGAGATGGCCCACCGCGGAACCCCGTTCGTGGGAGTCCTCTACGTTGGTTTGGCGTTGACCACGCGCGGTCTGCGGGTCATTGAATTCAATGCCCGCTTCGGCGACCCCGAGACCCAGGCCGTCCTGGCCCGGTTGAAGACGCCGCTGGGCGGGGTGCTGCTGGCCGCGGCGAAGGGCGAACTGGACCGGGTGGAACGGCTGCACTGGTCGCCCCAGACGGCGGTGTCGGTGGTCCTCGCGTCGGCGAACTACCCCGATGCTCCCCGAACCGGCGACCGGGTGCGCGGGCTGAAGAAGGCCGAGGCGATCGACGGCGTGCAGGTGCTGCACGCGGGAACCGCCAGGAAGCTCGGCAAGGTGGTTTCCGCCGGGGGCAGGGTGCTCGCCGTCGTTGGGCTCGGCGACGACCTCGCGGCCGCCCGGGCCAAGGCCTACAGCGGCCTGGCCGAAGTGAAGCTGAAGGGCGGGCAGTACCGGAGCGACATCGCCCTGGTTGCTGCGCAGGGCGGGATCGTCGTGGCCTCACCGGCCCCATCGCCCGTCACGGCGTTCTCCGCCGGGTCCGCCTCCACCCCTGCCGGGGAGTGAGCGTGGTCTTTGCCCCACCGTTCGTCGAGGTTCCGGGCTGGAAGCACGTCTACTCGGGGAAGGTGCGGGACCTGTACTCGCCCCTGACCGGGCCTGACGTTCGGGTGCTCGTGGTGGCGAGCGACCGGATCAGCGCGTACGACCACGTGTTGACCTCCGAGATTCCCGACAAGGGCCGGGTGCTGACCCAGCTGAGCCTGTGGTGGTTTGACCAGCTTGCCGAGGTGCCCAACCATGTGCTCTCGACCGAGGTGCCCGACGCGGTCGCTGGCCGGGCGATGATCTGCCGGAAGCTCGAGATGTTCCCAGTGGAGTGCATTGCCCGCGGTTACCTGACCGGGTCCGGCCTCCTGGAGTACCGCTCGTCGGGAACTGTCTGTTCGCTTCCGCTGCCGCCCGGGCTGGTGGATGGGTCCCGGTTGGAGCCGGCCGTGTTTACACCGTCAGCCAAGGCTGCCGTGGGGGAGCACGATGAAAACATTGCGTACGACGACGTCGTCGCCACCGTCGGCGAGTCCGTCGCGTCGGAGCTGCAGCGGTTGACCCTGGCGATCTATGGCCGCGCCGAGGAGATTGCCCGGTCCCGGGGGATCATCCTGGCGGACACGAAGGTGGAGTTCGGACTGTCGGGTGACGGGGAGATCACCCTGGGCGACGAAGTGCTGACCCCTGACTCGTCACGGTTCTGGGATGCCTCACTGTACGCGCCGGGTCAGGCGCAGCCCTCCTTCGACAAGCAGTTTGTCCGTGACTGGCTCACCTCGGACGCGTCCGGGTGGGACAAGACCTCGAACCCGCCCGAGCTGCCTCTTGAGATTGTCGAGAAAACCCGTGCCCGGTACATCGAGGCCTACGAGCGGCTGACGGGCCTTACCTTCGCCTGAGCCTGTTTGGGGCTGTCCCGCCACGCAATTTCCCGCCGGCCGGTATCCGTCAGTGGGATTGTCTGGACTATCCCAGTGAACGCGCCCGACCGGTGGGTTTTCCTGGCGGAGCGGCCGCGATTGCGGGTCTCTGGTGCACGAATGCTCACCCACCTGCCAGCCCTACCGGGCATAAACGCTCATGCTCGCTGGCTCCTTCACCCTGGTGAGCAGCTGTATCGGACAGGGCATGGAGCAGGCATGAAAAAGGGCCCTGCGTTCAACTGAACCGCAGGACCCTGAAACTGGTCGGGGTGACAGGAATTGAACCTGCGACCTCGTCGTCCCGAACGACGCGCGCTACCAAGCTGCGCCACACCCCGATGCGCCCGAGCGACCGCACGAAGCGGAAGCCAGAGCAACCTCTAAAGACTACCCGAGCACCCGGGGAAGTAAAGCTACACCAGGGTCTGCTGCCAGGCGGCGTGCAGAGTCGCGAAGCGCCCGTCCCCACCGATCAGTTCCGCCGGAGTGCCGTCCTCCACCACCTCGCCGTCGTGCACGACGAGCACCCGGTCGGCGATCGCGACCGTCGACAGCCGGTGCGCGATGATCAGCGCCGTCCGGTTGCCGAGCAGCTTCTGGAGCCCCTCCTGCACCAGCCGTTCGCTGGGAATATCCAGGGAGGAGGTGGCCTCGTCCAGGATCAGCACCGCGGGGTTGGCGAGGAAGGCACGGGCGAAGCTGATCAGCTGCCGCTGGCCGGAGGACACCCGGCCGCCGCGCTTGTTCACGTCGGTGTCGTAGCCATCGGGGAGCGACCTGATGAACTCGTCGGCCCCCACCGAACGCGCCGCCTCCTCGATCTCCTCCCGGCTGGCCTCGGGCTTGCCGAGGGCGATGTTGTCCGCCACCGAACCGCTGAAGAGAAACGCTTCCTGCGTGACCATGACGATGGCGCGACGCAGGTCCCGCGGGTCGACCTGGCGGATGTCGACGCCGTCGAGGGTGATGCTTCCGGCGGAGACGTCGTAGAAGCGGGCAATGACTTTTGCCAGGGTGGACTTGCCGGCACCGGTCTGACCGACGAGGGCAATCGTCTGACCGGCCGGGATGCGCAGGTCCATGGTGGGCAGGATGAGGGGGCCGTCCCCATAACGGAACTCGACGCCGTCGAAGTTAATCTCGCCGCGGGGATCCTTCAACGGCACGGGGTGCTTTGGCGGGCGGACGGTCGGCACTTCCTCAAGCAGCCCCGACACCTTCTCCAGCGCGGCCGACGCCGACTGGAACGAGTTGTAGAACATGGCCATCTGGTCGACCGGCTGGAAGAACCGCTTGCTGTAGAGCAGGAGGGCAAGGAGGGCGCCGACCGCCAGGGTGCCGTCGAGCACCCGGAAGCCACCGACCAGCAGCACCACTGCCACTGTCACGTTGCCGATCAGCACCAGGCCTGGCTGGAAGATGCCGTTGAGGTTGATCGAGCGGACGGTGACCCGGCGGTAATCTTCGGCCAGCTCGTCGTACTTCGCAGCGTTGGCTTCTTCGCGGCGGAAGGCCTTGACCGCGCGGATGCCGGTCATCGTCTCGATGAAGTGCACGATCAACCGTGCCGACACCACCCGTGAGGAACGGAACGCGATCTGGGAGTGCTTCTGGTACCAGCGGGCCAGGAAGAACATGGGTACCGCGGCAACCAGGATCAGCAGCCCGGTCCGCCAGTCCAGGACGAAGATGGTGATCGCGGTGAACAGCATGTACATGACGCCCGAGGCAAGGGAGCTGACCCCGGAGTCCAGCAGTTCGCGCAGTGCCTCCAGGTCGGAGGTCTGCCGGGAAATAATCCGCCCCGACGTGTATTTTTCATGGAATTCAAGACTGAGCCGCTGGGTGTGCCGGAAGACCCGCAACCGCAGGTCCAGCAGCATCGCCTGGCTGAGCAGTGCCGTCGCCCGTACGTAGCCCGCGGTCAGGAAGGCGGTGAGGACCGCGGCAATCAGGTAGGTGATCCCGGCCAGCCACAGGAAGGTCGGGTCGCCGTCGAGCAGCGCGGGCAGGGCATTGTCGATGCCGTAGGCGATGATCGCCGGACCGGCGACGCGCGCTGCCTGGGATCCGACCACCAGGGAGATGGTCCAGATGAACTGGCGCCGGTTGGGGCGGATCAGCGAGCCGAGCAGCCGGAAGGAGCGGGAGCGGACCGACTTGTTCTGGGCCTTGGAGAGAAGGACGTCGTCCTCGTTGGTGGTGCCCGATGAGGTAGCGCCAGCCGGTGTTCCCTTGCCGGGCGCGGATCCGTGCTCCGGCTGTGGTGATGTGCTCACGCGAGCGCCCCCTCGTCGTCGTTCTTCAGGTCTTCGAGCTCGGAGTCCAGATCGGTGGGCCCGTCCGGCAGGCTGGCGATCACATACCGGTAGTGGGTGTTCCGGGCCAGCAGTTCGGTGTGGGTGCCGACGTCGGTCACCCGCCCGTCCTCGAGCAACGCCACCCGGTCAGCGAGGGCGACCGTCGACGGCCGGTGCGCGACGATCAGTGTGGTGGTCTGGTCGAGTACCTTGCGCAGACCCTCCTCCACCAGTTCCTCGGTCCGGACGTCGAGCGCGGACAGTGGATCGTCGAGTACCAGGACCCGTGGCTTCGACGCGATGGAGCGGGCCAGCGCGATCCGCTGCCGCTGTCCGCCGGAGAGGCTCAGTCCTTCCTCGCCGATCAGGGTGTCGACGCCGTCGGGCAGCGAGTACGCGAAGTGGGCCTGGGCGACGTCGAGCGCCTCCTCCAGGATTTCCGCGGCGTGTTTGTCGTCGCGTGGTTCGGCGCCCATCAGGACGTTCTCGCGGACCGAACTGGAAAACAGCGTGGTGTCCTCGAAGGCGACCGACACGTGGGTTCGCAGGTCGGCGAGGGAGATGTCCCGCAGGTCGGTGCCATCGATTTTGATGGATCCGCCGGTCACCTCGTACAGGCGGGGGACCAGCTGCAGGAGAGTGCTTTTGCCGCACCCGGTCACGCCGACCAGCGCCATCGTCTCACCCGCCCGCAGGGTGAGGTTGATGCCGTTGAGGACATCGGTGGTGCCCTCCTCGGCGTCCGGGTAGCGGAAGTGCACGTCGGTGAGGGTCACGTCACCGCGGGGATCGATCAGCCGGACCGGCTCCTCCGGATCGGTAATCGTGTTGACCGATTCCATCACTTCGTAGTGCCGGTCGATGGCGGTCTTGGCGGTGAAGGTCATGGCCAGGAGCGGCCCGATGAACTCGACGGGTGTCGCGACCACGGCGGCGGTGGCGAAGAAAGCAACCAGGGCGCCGATGGACAGGTCCCCGTTGGCGGCGAAGAGGACACCCACCACCAGCGAGGCGCCGAGCGCCAGCTCGGGCAGCAGGGTGACGATCAGGGAAAAGTTGGCCAGCGAGCGGGCCTTGTAGATTTCGGTTTGCCGCAGTTCCTCGGCCTGCAGGTTGAATCCCTCCAGCGCCTCACGGCTTCGGCCGAAGGCCTTCAGGACCCGGATGCCATGGACAGATTCCTCGACGGTGGTGGCCAGGTCCCCGGCCTGGTCCTGGCTCTTGCGGGACACCTTGCTGTAGGAGGTGCGGAACCGGAATCCGTAGATCATGATCGGCAGCGCGGCGGCCAGGAAAATCAGGGCCAGTGCCCAGGAGGTGAGGAACATGATGACGACGCCGATCACCACGGTCAGCGACGTGACCACCAGCATGATCAGCCCGAACGCCATCCAGCGGCGCATCAGGTTCAGGTCGGTCATTGCACGGGACAGTAGCTGCCCGCTGCCCCACCGGTCATGGAAGGCGACGGTGAGGTCCTGCAGGTGGCGGTAGAAGGACGTCCGCATGTTCGTCTCTACGGTCGTCGCCGGGGCGATGACAAACTGGCGGCGCAGGGCGACGAACGTTGCCTCCAGGACGCCGAGTAGCAGCACCACACCGGCAGCAATCCACACGGTCGACGATGCCCCGCCGATGGCGAGGGCATCGTTGATGAGCACCCGGAACACCTGCGGGATGGCGAGGGCCATCAGGCTGGCGCCCAGCGCGCAGACAAGGCCCAGGATCAGCCGCGGCAGGATGGGCTTAATATGTGAGTACAGTCGCCCGAGCGATTCCCACAGAGTGGTTTGAGTCTGCATACTTCTGTCTTTGACACTGGAAGGAGGATCTAGCAGGAGCGGACACTTTGTGTCCCGTAGCAACTATCCTATGTCAGAGCTCAACCGCTGTCCCGAGCGGCCGAGGGGTGCCGCTGGTTCCGCGGCTCTTACCGTGCTGTCAGCGACAGGAGGACAGCCTCGGGCCGGCAGGCGAACCGTACCGGCGCAAACCGTGAGGTACCGATCCCGGCTGACACGTTCAGCGGGATGCTGCGTCCCTCGTGTTCCCAATCGGTCAGGCCTCGTGCCCGCCAGGTGGGAAGGTCGCAGTTGCTGACCAACGCGCCGTAGCCCGGGATGCAAACCTGTCCGCCGTGAGTGTGGCCCGCGAGGATGAGGTGGGCGCCGTCGGCGGTGAAGTAGTCCAGCACCCGCTGGTAGGGGGCGTGCGCGACAGCGATCCGCAAGTGACGCGCGTCGGGGGAGGTACTGCTCCCGGCCGGATAGCCTGCATAGTTATCCCGGTCGATGTGGGGGTCGTCCACGCCGGTGAAGTCGAGACGCAGGTTGCCCATCGCAACCGACTGGGACCGGTTGGACAGGTCGATCCAGCCAGCATTCCCGAAGCTTCTGAACATTTCGGCCCAGGGGAGCGCCTTGGGCTGGCGGTCGCTGCGGTGCTTCGACGGACCCGAAAAGTACCTCAGCGGGTTGTTGAGGACCGGTGCGTAGTAGTCGTTGGACCCCGGAACAAACACCCCGGGGAACTGCAGCAGCGGGCCCAAGGCCTCCAGCAACGGCTCAACACCCTTGCGGTGGCTCAGGTTGTCGCCGGTGTTCACCACGAGGTCGGGTTCTAACCGGGCGAGCCCCTTCAGCCACTGGGTCTTGGCTGCCTGGTGGGGTGCCATGTGGATGTCGGACAGATGCAGGATCCGCAGCGGCCGGCTCCCTGGCGGAAGGATCGGCAGGTTCTCCTCGCGGAGCTGGAACAGATTCCGTTCCACCAGTGAGGCGTAGCCCAGACCGGCGACGGCTACCGCGGCTGTACCTCCCAACGCGATCGTCGTGGCGTCGAGCAGCTTCGATGAACTCAAGGGTTAGCCTTCGTCTTCGTTGTCGTTGTCGTCGTCTTCGTTGTTGTCGAAGTCGAGCTGTTCGACCCGATTATCTTCGCCAGGAGTCATCTGGGTGGGGGAGCGCTGTGCGGTGAGCATCCGCTGCGGTGGGTTCACGAACTCCTCGGCGGGATAGCGGTCAGGGATCTGCTGCATGAACCGTTCCCAGGAGGGCGCCGCCACGAAGGAACCATCAATTTCGGGGTACACCTGACCGCCGATCTGCAGTCCGCCGAGGCCTACGCTGTTCTCTTTCCAGTTTCCGAGCCAGGTGGCGGTAGCCATGCCCGAGTTGTACCCCATGAACCAGGTCTGTGACCGGTCATCGTTGGTTCCGGTTTTCCCGGCCATGGGGACGTCGCCGTATTCCAGGAGCTGGCCCGAGCCGCGTTCCATGACTTCCTCGGTTGCGTAGTTCATTCCGCGCGCCAGCTCCTTGGGAATTACTTGCTCGCAGGTCTGTTCAGGAACGGGGAAGCTGGTGCCATCGACGGCGACTACCTCGGTCAGTGCCCGAGGCTCGCAGGTCAGGCCTTCCGCTCCCAGTGCTGCGTAGGCCGTGGCCTGGGACAGCGGGGACACTTCGGTGCCGCCGCCGATCAGGGCTGACGGAGAGACCTGCAGCGGCGTGTAACCGCCCTCCGCGCTCTTGGCATCGTGGAGGCCGAGGTCCGCTGCGATCTCGAACGGCTTGCACAGGTCAACCTGTCTCGCGGTTTCCATGGTGATGGTGTTGTAGGACTGTGCCAGCCCCTCAAGGACTGTGTAGTTGCCGTAGTTGATGTCGCCGTAGTTCTGGGGCTCGTAGCCATCCTCGTCGGGCAGCACGTAGGCTCCGTCGGGGAAGCAGCTTGCTTCCCACTCGTCGCCCTGGGGGTAAAGCCTCTTCGCGCCGTTGATCACGGTGTTCAGTGCTTTGCCGTCCTCGAGCCAGGCTCCGACGGTGAACGGCTTGAACGTGGATCCGGGTTGGAACCCGCCAACTCCTCCGAGTGGTTGGGCGGGGTCGCCGTCCTGATAGAGATCGACGTTGAAGTTGAGGACTGAGTCGCCCGCCTCGGTTCCTGGCATGTAGCGCGTGTTCTGGGCCATCACCAGGATGTCTCCGGTCCCCGGCTCAATGCTGACCATTGAGTGTCCCACTGACGGATCAGTCGTCGCGCGATCGGCGGTCTCCTGGATGGCGGTCTGCGCGGCGGTCTGCGCCACGGGATCGAGGGTGGTCTTGATCGTGAGTCCAGCGCGGTACAGCGTGTCGGTCCGATCCTCAAGCGTCTCACCATAGGCCGGATCGTTGAGGATCAGGTGGGTGACATAGTCACAGAAATAGGGTGCCTGGGCGGCCCCGACGCAGCCGCTGTAGGTGGGGGTGATATTGAGCCCCAAGTCGGAGGCAACGGCGGCGTCGTACTCCTCCTGGGTGATGTGGTTGTTCGAGAGCATGGCGCCGATGACCAAATTGCGGCGTTCCAGCGCACGCTCGGGGTTAAGTTCAGGGCTGTAGAAGGTGGGGCCGTTGACGACGCCGGCGAGCAGCGCTGCCTGCTGGATGTTCAGGTCGGCGGCCGCAACATCGAAGAAGTACCTCGACGCCGCCTGGACCCCGTAGGTAGTGCCGGTGAACGGCACGATGTTGAGGTAGCCCTCAAGGATTTCGTCCTTGCTGAGTTCCTTCTCCACGGCGATGGCCAGCTTGGCTTCGCGAAGCTTGTCTCCGAGGGTTTTCCCGCCACTGAACGTCACCGACCCGTCGCCGGCCTGCAGGCTGGCGTCGATCAGGACGTTGTTCACGTACTGCTGAGTGATGGTGGAGGCGCCGCGGGTCGTGTCGCTGCTGACGTTGCTGACCACGGCGCTCATGATGCCCTGCAAATCGACGCCGCCGTGCTCGTAGAACCGGGCGTCCTCAATGGCCAGCAGTGCGTTCACCATAGTGGGGTTGATCTCGTCGAGGGTCACTGGCTGCCGGTTTTCCTCATAGAGGGTGGCGATCACGGAACCGTCGGCGGCGAGGATGGTGGACGGCTGAGCGAGTGCACCCCGTTCCAGCTCCGCAGGCAGTTCCTCAAAGAACTGAATTGATGCGGAAGCACCGGTGCCCGCCGCCGCAGCGACAGGGACCAGTAAACCCGCAGCAAGCACACCGCTCAGAGCACTGATTCCGAGAAACGCAATCAACTTCCCCAGGGTGGTTGCTGTGTCAAAGATCGGTGATTTACGAGCAGCCATTACTCCAGTTTACAAGCACGCGCTAGTCTGTGAACCATGACCAAATGGGAGTACTCGACAATTCCGCTCATCATCCACGCCACGAAGCAGATTCTGGACCAGTGGGGAGAAGACGGCTGGGAACTGGTGCAGGTAGTTCCCGGGCCGGACGGCAAGGGCCTCGTTGCCTACCTGAAACGAGAGAAGAACCAGTCGTGACCAGCGCCGACGCGCCCGCCTCGGCTGTCGAACGCCGGTTAGAGGACCTCGGGATTGCCCTGCCGGAGGTGGCGCAGCCGCTGGCGTCCTACGTCCCCGCGGTGGTCTCCGGTAACTACGTCTTTACCGCTGGGCAGCTTCCACTGATTAACGGGGAACTCCGAGCTTTGGGCAAGGTGGGCGCCGAGGTCACCCCCGAAGCTGCCAAGGAGTATGCGGCCACCTGCGCCGTGAACGCCCTGGCCGCGATCAAATCGCAAATCGGCGATCTGGACCGGATCAGCCGAATCGTCAAGGTGGTGGGATTCGTCGCCTCCGATCCCAGTTTCACAGGCCAACCCCAAGTCATCAACGGCGCATCAGACCTCCTCGGTCAGGTCCTCGGCGACGCGGGAACACACGCCCGCTCCGCCGTCGGTGTCGCCGTGCTTCCCCGGGATGCGCCCGTGGAAATCGAAATTATTGCGGAGTTTGTCTGATTTCTGTGGGCCGTATTACTAACCGTCATTTCCCGGTTCCGGAAGACCAGCTTGGCGCAGCGCGAAGCTGGGTGGAGCATGGCGAACGAACGCCGGTGAAACCACGTCCGGCGTCGTCGGTCGTGTTGATCCGTGATGCCCCCGGTGGCACCGAAACCTACCTTTCCTACCGGCGTGGCGAGTCCCCGCTGGGTATTGTCGCCTTTCCCGGCGGCAGTATCGAGGAGTCCGACGACGACGACGTCGCCTGGTTTGGACCCTCGCCCGCCCAGTGGGCCAAGGCCATGGGCATCGATGACCTATTCGTGGCACGGCGGCATGTGGTGGGGGCGATCAGGGAACTATTCGAGGAAACTGGTGTCCTGCTGGCCGGCCCGGACGCAGTGTCGCTCGTCGACGGTAGCCGGAGTCCCGAGTGGATGAAGGCCCGCGAGGACATCAATACGCAGGAACGCTCCTTCACCGAGATCCTGACCCGCCGCTGTCTGGGGCTCCGGACAGATCTACTGAAGCCGCTCGCGCACTGGCTGAGCCCGGACTTCGCCCACCGCCGGTTCGACACGCATTACTTCGCCGCCGCGCAGCCTACCGGCCAGGAAGCCACCATCCTCGCCAGCAAGGGAATATGGGGGGAATGGCGCTGCGCAGCGAGGGAAGTTGCCCGAGCCGACAGCACCGCGCTGGGCGACGAGGTGGGCCAGCCCAACTCGGTGGGACGCACTCTTGATGAGATCGCTGTCCCCGCCGTCGAGCTCATGCTCGAGAAGATCGGGTCTTCCAAGGGCTGTATCGCCTACCTGACGCACAAGCGACCCATGAAGGTGTACTACCCGCATCTGGTCACGCCCGATGAATCTGCCAACCCGATGCTCGAAGTCGCCTGCTCCGTGGCCACCGAGGGCGGTTCGGGCCAGCGCGGCCGCTAGCCCGAACCCACGTCCACCGCGACCAGTTCCGGCCCGGAGTAGGACACCCTAGCGCGGCTTGCGGGACACCTCCGGTTCCCCGATGGGCTCATGTCCTTCCTCGATCCGCGCGAATTCGGGGTCGTCAGCGTAGGACTTCAGCCTCGCGATGCGATAAATGATCAGGGCATAGACCGCTTTGGCTGCAATATCCGCGATGGAGTACCCGCCCTGCTTCAGGACCCAGGCGTCGGCGCCCGAGATGCCAAGGAGTGGCAACGCATAGGCGAGCGGGTAGACGATCCAACTTGCCAGGAGCAGGATCCGGAGACGGCTGATCAGCGCCCGAACCTGCGGGGGCTGGCGATCAAGCGACTTCGTCAACTCGACGAACAATACGTACAGAATGAAAATAAAGGGAATGGTGGAGAGGATCCCCCACAGGACGCGCGTTCCGTCAGAGGTGCTGATTTCTCCTGGATACCCGAGCAGGATCATCAGAGTGGCAGCGGGAACCAGTTTCCACAGCAGGCTGGTCTGCACTTTTCGTGCGAGAGCCAAAACAGCAATCAGCTCTACCAGCAGCAGCGGCACGGTGAGTAACCAGTCAACATACCGGTATCCCTCGTTGAACGACGCGCCCTCGGCCTGCAAATATGTTCCACGACCACCGACGGCGTCCGTGATGAAAGCGTCCTTGAATGAGTCAAAGATCCGGAAGTAGTGGTACGCGGCAATTCCGCAGACTATTGCCGCAATGACAATTGCCTGCCGGTACCGGGGAAGGACGCGCGGCAGCACAAGAATGAGGAAGACGGCCGTGAAGAGCTGTGAAGCAATAACCAGCGAGAGCAAGTTGTAGACAGTGTCGAACTGGCTCTGGGTCAGGTCATCAGGAATCATGGTTGTGCTCCTTTGCACATGAGGTAAACCCTGCATGGCGGCGGATGATGGAAATCATCCCGTTCCGCACAGTGCGTGAAAGAATTCTACGCTCTGTAGAATCTCCAGCCAAGGGTTATTTCAAGCAAAGGTGAGCGTCTGGATCACAACGTCCTGAAGGAGGTGGTGTTAGCGGCTGCGCTGCCGCAGGCGCTGGATGTCCAGGATGACGACGGCGCGTGCTTCCAGGCGCAGCCATCCCCGCTGCACAAACTCGGCCAACGCCTTGTTGACCGTCTCGCGGGAGGCCCCGACCAGTTGGGCTAGCTCTTCCTGGGTCAGTTCGTGCGCAACTAAAATCCCATCCGTTGCCGGCCGGCCGAATCGGTCGGCCAGATCCAGCAGGGCCTTGGCGACACGGCCAGGAACGTCAGAGAACACCAGGTCGGCGAGGGACTCGTTGGTGCGGCGCAGTCTGCGGGCCAGGGCCTGCAGCAGCTGGGCGGAGACCTCGGGACGCGTTTCCAGAAGGGTACGCAGATTCTCGTTCTTCAACCCGGCGAGGCGTGTCTCGGAAACAGCAGTGGCCGTCGCGGTTCGTGGGCTCGGATCAAACAGCGCCATCTCACCGAACAATTCGCCCGGGCCGAGGATGGCCAGCAGATTCTCGCGGCCGTCCTGGGCGGTGCGGCCGAGCTTGATCTTGCCGGACACGATGAAATACAGCTGGTCGCCCTGATCGCCTTCGCGGAAGACCGATGCCCCGCGTGAGAGATCCACTTCGGTCAGCTCATCGGTGAGCGCGGCGAAGACGTCGTCGCCCAGCGAAGCGAAGAGTGGCGCGCGGCGCAGTACCTCGATGTCCATGAATTCTCCTGATAGTTGTCGGCTCATTCCATCTTGCCGTACATAACGAACTTGTGACACCTGCTACACGCGTGTTCGCCGTCGGAATAGCCGATTTGCCTGCCATTTGGGGTCAACGGAGGGTTTGGAGACCGGAAACAGCAGGGTCACACAGTGCGGCCTTCCCGCTCAGGGGACTGTCAGCACCGCCCGATAGACTCGCCTGTATAACGGAGGCGGAGCGCCTCTCAAGGATCAGGGAGCGTACGTGCCGGACTTCACCATCTTGGACATCCTGCTGGTGCTCGCGCTGCTGGGATACCTTGTCGCCGGGCTCCGGAATGGCTTCCTGGTGACACTCGGGGGAATCGCTGGTTTCGTGGCCGGGGCAGTCGCAGCTTTCTTCGCCATCCCCTTGGTCAGCGAGTGGGTGCCCGACGACGCCTGGCGGCTCCCCGCAATCATCTTTACCGCCCTGGTGTTGGTGGTGGTGGGCCAAGCAATCGGATCTCGGATCGGCTCCGGCATCCGGCGGGCCCTCGATTTCCGCCCCATCAGGACAGTCGACCGCTTGCTGGGCGGGGCAATGAACGTGGTGGTAGCGGCGCTGGTGATGTCGATGCTCGCCTTCAGCATCGGCACCCTCGGCGTGCCGTTCCTCTCCCAGTCCATCGCTTCCTCCCAGGTCATTCGCACGATCGATAACCTCACCCCTGCCCCCGTGCGCACCTGGATGGCCGAGTTGCGCACCATCGCCGTCGACGACGGTATCCCCACCCTTCTCGAAAGTGTCGCTCCTGCTGCTCCGGCGCCGGTGCCGGACGCGGCGGTTGATACCCCCGAGCTGGCCGTTGCCTCCGAATCGGTGCTCCGGATTGCCGGGACGGCGTTCCAGTGCGGTCAGAATCAGACCGGTTCGGGCTTCATCATCGCCCCCGGTCGGGTGGTGACCAACGCGCACGTCGTCGCCGGGGTGAACGAGCCGGTCGTGGAGATCCCCGGTGAGGGAGCGTTGCCCGGACGGATTGTCCACTTCGACGCCGTCCGCGACCTCGCTGTCCTCGCCGTGGATGGCCTGGACCGGGCGGCACTGCCGCTCGGGGAGGACCTCTCGATCGGCGACACCGCCGCGTTTGCAGGGTTCCCCGCGGGCGGACCCTTCCAGATCCAGCCGGCAAGCATCCAGAATCGCAGCGACGTTCTGGTCGCGAACATCTACGGCGCCGACCCGTCCTCGGTGAACGTGTATAGCCTCGCGGCGAACGTCCAGCAGGGGAACTCCGGCGGGCCGTTGCTGGATCTGCAGGGCCGGGTCGCCGGTGTCATCTTCGCGAAATCGACCCAGGATGCTCCTGTCGGATACGCACTGACGCTCGGGGAGTTGCGCCCGATCGCAGAACAGGCCGGGGCGTTCACCGATACCGTTTCCGCCGGGCAGTGCAACCGCCGCTGACATTCGGGCAGTGCAACCGCGATCTGCGGCTCACTCCAGCCAGTGAAGCGACTGGCCATGCCCTCCGGTACGTGCGACTGCCTGGCCATTGTGTGCGAGCACAAACAGTCGATCAACCTCACCGTCAGCCTTCTGTAGCGCCCCCTCGACGCCGGGCAGCACCCCGTAGCCCTCGTTGGACAGCCAATGCACTGGCCGGCTCCGGTCGGCCGTCAGCCTGAGCATGGTGTCCCGGAACGCCTCCCGGCCGGATTCCTCGACGTACGCCAGCACCGCGCTGTGAAACACGACGACGACGGCGTCCGCCGGGGCCCGCTGGATCAGGGCTTGCAGGTCGACCGTCAGGTCGCCCCGGACCAGCAGTGGCGGCTCCCGGCGGGCCACCTCGATGGCGGCGCGGAGCCGGTCCCGTCGTCGGGTGTGTTCAGGCCAGACAAGTGCTTCCAGCCAGGCGACGTCGTCATCGTTCCCCACCTGCAGCGGATTCAGGTCGATGCCCGCACGGAAGCTCACCCGGGGCAGCGAGGCAGGCAGGGGCGGGTGGCCTGTCGTGGTGCAATCCATGACCAGCGCATCCGGGACTGCGCCGGCGGACAGGACCGGGCCGTCGTCGTACGCGAAGCCATACCGGTCCGGGTACAGGCACAGCCCGGCGGAAGCGCCCACCTCAAGCAACGCCAGCGGGCGTCCCTCGGCAGCCGCGATCCTCGCGAGCGCCGGAAGCAGGACCGCGCAGCGGCCCGCCTCATTGGTCTGGGTGCTGCGGGTGAGCATCGTCTCCCTGAGCTGTGACCAGTGGTCCAGAAGGAACGCGCGGAACTGGGGGTAGGGCGTCGCCGGGGCCCCATGGAACCGGGCGGCACCGAGCAGGAGGTTCGGTTGCCTCTTGGCGGCCGGCAGGTCCTCGAGCAGGGCGAGGAGGCGCGGGTCCTCGCTGATTCCAGTGCACCACCGGTCATAGGTCGGCGAGTATCCACGGGTCTCGACGAGCGCGAAACGCCGGTACCATCCCGCCGTGTCGAGTTTCTCCACCATGCCAGTCCCTCCGCCAGTGCTGGGTGAACGGCCACCCCAGCCGGTCTGCGCCCGCGTGTGCAGACGCCAACGCGTGACCAAATCGTAACCTCATCTGTGATGTAAATCCCATCAGGAACCTTCCTCAGGGATAGGCTCATTCCACAGATTGCTCCGCTCGCGCGGAGCTGTCAGGGCATCACGTCACGTGTACTGCCTCCGCACTCGTACATGAGGAGCTCAACATGCAAGAAAGCGCCACACCGCCGCGCAGCTCACGCCCCGCGAAAAAGCGGGCCGCTGTGGTCACGGCTGGATTGGCAATCGGTGCGCTGTTGCTTTCCGGTTGCGTCGAAAGCCAGCGGGACGACGAGACCGCCGACGGCGGTGAGGCGACTGTCGATTCGACGTTCGTGTTCGCTGCGTCGGCCGATCCCGCGTCCCTCGACCCCGCATTTGCCAGCGACGGCGAGACCTTCCGGGTCAGCCGTCAACTCTTTGAGGGCCTCGTAGGCGTCGAGCCCGGCACCGCCGACCCCGCGCCACTGCTCGCCGAGTCCTGGGAAACCTCCGAGGACGGCTTGTCGACCACCTTCGCGCTGAGGGAAGGCGTCACGTTCCATGACGGCACCGAGTTCAACGCCGAGGCTGTCTGCTTCAACTTCGACCGCTGGTACAACTGGACCGGGGTTGCCCAGGCGCCGTCGGTGTCGTACTACTACAACAACCTGTTCCGCGGCTTCGCTGATTCACCTGATGCAGCGGTCTACGAATCCTGTGAGGTGAACGGTGACCTTGAGGCGACGGTCACGCTCGCGCAGCCGTTCGCCGGGTTCGTCCCCGCGCTGTCGCTGCCGGCGTTCGCTATGCAGAGCCCGACGGCGCTCGAGGAGTTTGCAGCCGATGACATCGGTGGCTCCGCCGAGGCGCCAGCCCTCAGCGAGTACGCCGAGGGTAACCCGGTGGGCACCGGACCGTTTAAGTTCGACTCCTGGGATGTCGGCGAACAGCTGCAGCTGTCCGCCTACGAGGATTACTGGGGCGAGCAGGGAGATGTGCAGACCATCATCTTCCGCATGATCGATGACCCTCAGGCGCGCACGCAGGCGCTGCAGGCCGGCACGGTCGACGGATTCGACCTCGTCTCGCCTGCCGACATCCCCACCCTTGAGGACGAGGGATTCATGATTGTCCCCCGCGATCCGTTCACGATCCTCTACCTGGGCCTGAACCATGAGGTCGAGGAACTCAGCGATCCTCTGGTCCGCGAGGCGATCCACCACGCCATCGACAAGCAGGCACTGATCGACCAGACGCTTCCCGAAGGAACGCAGCTGGCCACCCAGTTCATTCCTGACGTTGTTGACGGTTACAACGACGAGGTGACCACCTACGAGTACGATCCCGAACGAGCCATCGAACTGCTGGAAGAGGCAGGCTACCCTGACGGCTTCGACGTCGAGTTCAACTACCCGACGAACGTGTCGCGGCCGTACATGCCAACCCCCGAGCAGGTCTTCACCAACCTGACCGATCAGCTCTCAGCTGTCGGCATCACTGCCACGCCTGCTCCTGATGTGTGGACCCCCGATTACCTGGACAAGATCCAGGGCACTACCGATCATGGGATCCACCTGCTCGGTTGGACCGGTGACTACAACGACACGGACAACTTCATCGGTGTGTTCTTCGGGCAGGAGAAGCTCGAGTTCGGCTTCGACAATCCCGAGCTGTTCGCGGCACTGGACGAGGCACGCGGTATGACCGACCGCGAAGCACAGACGACGGCGTACGAGGAGATCAACGAACAGATTGCCGAGTTCAACCCGGCGATCCCGTTGGCCCACCCCGCACCCTCGCTGGCTTTCGCCCCACGTGTTGACTCGTACCCGGCAAGCCCCGTCAATGACGAGGTCTTCAACATGATCGAACTCAACGAGTAACACCTATTGATGACAGGAGAGCCTGGCCGACAAGGCCCGGCTCTCCTGTTGTTCGTTGGACAAGTGTTTGATCCGTTCCTGAAAGGACCCCGTGCTACGCGTCATTGGTAAGCGCCTTGCGCTGCTGGTACCCACTCTGATCGGCCTGTCGATCCTGTTGTTCCTCTGGGTACGCAATCTTCCCGGCGGTCCGGCCACCGCCCTGCTGGGCGAACGGGCCACCCCTGAAGCGGTGGAAAGGGTCAATGAGCTCTACGGCTTCAATGAGCCGATCATCTCCCAGTACTTCACCTATATGGGCAAGCTGCTGCAGGGTGACTTCGGTACCTCGATCAACACCGGTCGCCCCGTGCTCGAGGAATTCGCCACCCGGTTCCCCGGCACCGTCGAACTCACCATCGTTGCCCTGATTTTCGCGATCGGCATCGGTATCCCGCTGGGCTACGTGGCCGCCCGTTACTACGGCCGGTTCGTGGATCACGGTTCTGTTGTCCTCAGCCTGCTCGGTATCACCGTCCCCGTCTTCTTCCTGGCTTTCATCCTGAAGTACCTCTTCGCCATCCAATGGCCCATCCTCCCTCCGGACGGCCGCCAGGATCCCCGGATGGACGCCACCCATGTGACCGACTTCTATGTACTGGATGGCATCCTTACCGGTGAATGGGATGCGGCCTGGGATGCGTTTCAGCACCTGATCCTGCCGGGCATCGCCCTGGGCACCATTCCGCTCGCGATCATTGTGCGGATCACCCGAGCGTCGGTCCTCGAGGTCCAGAACGCCGATTACGTCCGTACCGCCCGCGCCAAGGGCCTGCTGGAGAAGACCATCCGGAACCGTTTCATCCTCCGCAACGCGATGCTCCCCGTGGTCACGACTATCGGCCTGCAGGTGGGTCTGCTGATTTCCGGTGCAGTGCTCACCGAGACGGTCTTCGCCTTCAACGGGATCGGCAGGTTCCTGCGTGACGCGATCTTCGGCCTCGACTATCCGGTCCTCCAAGGATTCATCATCATCATTGCCATCCTGTACGCGGTGATCAACCTCATCGTTGACATTTCCTACAGCATCATCGATCCAAGGGTGCGTGTGAGTTGAGTACAACATTGCCTCCGTCCGCCGGCGGTGGGCCGACACCCGCCGAACCGACGCCCACCGAGCCGACGATTCCCGACGGCGCCGGAACCGGCCTCTGGAAAGACGCCTTCCGGCGGCTGAAGAAGAACCCGCAGGCCATCGCTGGGGCCGTCATCGTGGGACTGTTCCTGCTGGTCGCTATCCTGGCGCCGGTGCTAGCCCCGTATGGCGGTGACGAACTGCCGGGCCGGACGGAAATCACCCCCACCAACATCCCTGGGCCCGGCGAGCTTGACGCCTACCCGCTGGGGCTCGACCGGTTCGGTGGTGACCTGCTCAGCAAGCTGATCTGGGGCGCGCAGGCGTCACTGCTGATCGGCGTCGTCTCGACCGCGCTCGGCCTCGTGGGCGGCATGATCCTGGGGCTGCTTGCTGGCGGCCTCGGTGGCTGGGTGGACAGCGTCATCATGCGGTTCGTGGACATCCTGCTCTCGGTGCCGAACCTTCTGCTCGCGGTCAGTATCGCGGCGATCCTCGGCCAGGGACCCTACGCGGTGATGATCGCGATCGGTGTCTCACAGGTGCCCATCTTTGCGCGGCTACTTCGGGCGTCGATGCTCTCCCAGCGGGGCTCGGATTACATCCTTGCTGCCCAGACGCTTGGACTGAGCCGCTCCACCATCACCATGAGCCACCTGTTGCCCAACAGTGTGGGGCCGGTGATTGTCCAGGCGACCCTGACCCTCGCCACCGCGGTGATTGACGCCGCAGCGCTGTCATTCCTTGGTCTGGGCGGTGGCAGACCGCAAACGGCCGAGTGGGGGCGGATGCTCACCTACGCGCAGGCTGAACTGGCTAATTCGCCGCAGCTCGCCTTCCTGCCGGGTATCTGTATTGCCGTCACAGCCCTGGGCTTTACCCTCCTGGGCGAATCGCTGCGCGAGTCTTTGGATCCCAAGACCCGGAAAAAGTAGCGGGACGGAGAGGGAGCACAAGACCCCCGGCACCATCGGTGCCGGGGGTCTTGTGCTGATCAGGGCAGTTCTAGGCGATGTTCAGTTCGTTGCCCGGGATGGATGCGAGCAGCTTCCTCGTGTACGGGTGGCGCGGGTTCTGGAACACTTCCTCGGAGCTCGCCGCCTCGACCAGCTCGCCGTCCTTCATCACGCAGACGTAGTCCGAGATCAGGCGGACCACAGCCAGGTCGTGCGAGATGAACAGGTAGCTCAGGCCGAGCTCAGCCTGCAGATCGCCGAGCAGTTTCAGGATCTGGGCCTGCACCAGGACGTCGAGCGCGGAGACCGGCTCGTCGCAGATGATCAGCTCGGGCTTCAGCGCCAGCGCACGGGCAATGGCGACACGCTGCCGCTGCCCACCGGAGAGCTCCGACGGGTACCGGCGCAGCGCGGCCTGCGGCAGCGACACCTGGTCCATCAGCTCGCGGACCCGGGCCCGCCGCTCACTCTTGGATCCCCGCTTGTACGCGTTGAGGGGTTCCTCGACGATCCGCTCGATGGTGAACATCGGGTTCAGCGAGGAATAGGGGTCCTGGAAGATGGGCTGAACCCGCTGCCGGAAGTCCGCGAGTTGCGCCTTATCCAGCGTCCCCACGTCCATCCCGTCGAAGGTCATGGTGCCCGACGTCGGCTCGATGAGCTTCAGGAGCATCCTCGCCGTCGTCGTCTTCCCGGATCCTGATTCACCAACGATGGCGACGGTCTGGCCGCGGGGCACATCCAGGGTGACGTTCTTCGCGGCGTAGAAGTCCTCGGAACTGCCTCGCCGCTTGTACACCTTGGTCAGGTCGCGGATCTCTACGATGTTCCGGCCCGCTGTCGCAGACGCAGCGATTTCCGTGGGTGCCTCGGTCTGGTGTTCGGCGAACGCCGCGTCCGCCGCTTCGACGCGCTGGGCGGCGTCGGCGTGGTACGTTCCCGGCTGGAGGCGGACGGCTGCCACGCTGGGCGCCGCGCGGACCAGTGACTGGGTGTAGGGGTGCTGGGGGTCGGTGAGGAGCTGTTGCGCCGGACCGGTCTCCACCACCCGGCCGCGGTGCATCACCACGAGATCGGAGGCCCGTTCAGCCGCCAAGCCGAGGTCGTGGGTGATCAGCAGCACTGAGGTGCCCAACTGCTCGGTCATCTGGTCGATCTGGTCGAGGATGGTCCGCTGCACCGTGACGTCGAGAGCGCTGGTCGGCTCGTCGGCAATCAGCAGCCGCGGCTGGCATGCCATTCCGATGGCGATCAGGGCGCGCTGGCGCATGCCGCCGGAAAACTCATGGGGGTACTGTTTGGCCCGGTCGCCGGCGTTCGGCAATCCGGCGGCCGTGAGCACCTCAATGACGCGGTCCTTCACGTTTTTCTTGGTCGCCATTCCGTGGACCAGAAGGGTCTCGGCCACCTGGGTGCCGATTTTGGTGACCGGGTTGAGGTTCGACATCGGGTCCTGGGGGACCAGTCCAATGGCCCGCCCGCGGATCGCGCGCATTTTTGCTTCGGGCAGCGTCACGAGGTTCTGTCCCTCGAACTGGATGCTCCCGCCGGTGACGCGGCCGTTCGAGGGCAGCAGGCCGATGCATGCCATCGCCGTCGTTGACTTGCCGGATCCCGATTCACCGACAATCGCCAGGGTCTTGCCGCGCCGCAGGGTAAAGCTGGCGTTCTCCACCGCTGTCACGTCACCGTAGGTGGTACTGAAGGTTACGGCAAGGTCTTTGACCTCAAGGAGCGGGGCGTCGAACGTGTCGCCGTCAATGGGTGTGATGTCGATCATGGTCCTATCGTCCCCTATATCGGGCTCTAACCAGCGGATCCGGACGAGAGTTTCTCGATCAGCAGGTCGACCGCGAACCGGTAGCCGCTGATCCCGGCGCCGACGATGACCGCCTCGGCAACGCCTGAGAGGTAGGAGTGGTGCCGGAACTCCTCGCGCCGGTGGACGTTGCTGAGGTGGACCTCGACCATCGGGAGGCCGACGGCGGCGATCGCGTCGCGGAGTGCGACCGAGGTGTGGGTGTAGGCCCCGGCGTTCAGGACGATGCCGTCAGCGGTGCCGGCGGCGCCGTGGATGGCGTCGATCAGCTCACCCTCGTGGTTGGACTGCACACAGGTCACAGCCCAGCCGTGCCGTCCGGCGACGTCGGCGGCGACGGCCTCGACGTCGGCCAGCGTGGCGGTCCCGTACGTGGCCGGCTCACGGGTGCCCAGCAGGTTGAGGTTGGGTCCGTTGATGATCAGGAGCGTGGTGGTCTTCGGCATGGCTTAACTATGCCCCACGCCCCCGGGCTGCCCGACACCGGGCGGGGTTAGTGGCTAACGTCTGCCGCAACGGTGGCGGCAGGCTCAACCCCCTGGGACTTCCGGCGCAAGCGGACCGCCGCGAGCGCGCCGGCTACCGTCACCAGGCTCATTACCGCGAGCACAATACCGGGATGCCACCAGGCGCCGTCGGTGGCCTGTCCGAGGAGCTGGGTGATCGAGGGTGCGAAACCGGCGACGATGGCTGCCAGGCTGTACGCGAATGAGAGGGCCGTGAAGCCGGTGCGCGGCTCGAAGAGATCCGCCATCAACCCGCCCAGCGCGGCCCAGCTTGCCGTGGGCAGAATGCCGCCCAGCAGAATGGCGGCGGTATAGGTGGGCGCGTCAGCGATGCTGATCACCCAGTACAGCGGGAACGCGATCAGAGCGGTGCCGATCGCACCACCGGCCACCACCTTGGCTGAGCCGATCTTCATTGCGAGGTAGCCGAAGGCGGGGATGGTCGCCAGCTGCAGCAGCGAGCCGATCAGTGCGGCGTTCAGGACGGTCGCCTGCTCCAGCCCCAACCGTTCGGTACCGTAGGCCTGCGTGTAGGACACCATCAGGAAGTAGGAGCCAATGCCGAGCACGGCTGCGGCGGCGGCGACGGCGATCGCTGCCGGCTGGCGGCGAATCACCTCGAAGAACGGGATGCTGGCGCGCGACTGGGTCTGCACCGTCGACTTGAACACGGGTGTCTCGTCGATGGCGAGCCGCAGGTAGAGCGCGATACCCAGGAACGGGAACGCGAGCAGGAACGGGATGCGCCAGCCCCAGGTGGTCATGACGTCCGGTGCAGCCACCGCAAGGATCAGGAACACAAGCGAGATGAGCATGGTGCCCACCGGGGAGCCGAGCTGGGGAATTGAGGCGTAGAGCGCCCGTTTACGCGGCTCGGCGTGTTCGGTGGCGATCAGGATGGATCCGCCCCACTCGCCGCCGAGGGACAGCCCCTGCAGGAGCCGCAGGACGGTCAGGAGGATCGGAGCCCACACGCCGATCACACTGTAGTCCGGGAGCAACCCCACGGATCCGGTGGCCAGCCCCATCAGCACGATGGTCCAGATCAGGGTCTTCTTGCGGCCGATCCGGTCGCCGAGGTGTCCGAACAGGATGGCACCCAGCGGGCGGGCCACAAAACCCATCGCAAAGATCAGAAACGCCGACAGGGTTCCGGCCAGCGGGTCCTGGGAGGTGAAGAACACCTGGTTGAATACCAGGGCGGCGGCCGTTCCGAAGACGTAGAAGTCGTAGGACTCAAGGGTGGTGCCAACAAACGAGGCGGCCGCGGACTTCCTGGCCATCTTGCGGTTGGCGGCTGGCGGAGGCCCGGGGATCGCGGGGGCAGTAGTAGTAGACACGCTTGGAAATTGTCCTCGGCGGCCGAGGGGCTACGCCATCTATTCCGGACAAGATCACACCCCACCGGGATGCAGGTCACATCCCGCGCCGGCCTCCCCTGAGGGTGGGTCCGGCAGATCAGTCCCCCAGACCCGGTGACGCGCCTGCAGCGTGCTGCATTCGCGTCACCGGGTGCCCGGTCAAGGGTGGGGCCGTGGGGGCTACTTCCTGAGGGACTGCGCGATCTGGGCCATGATCGTCGGGTCGGACAGGGTCGACGAGTCGCCGACCTCGCGGCCCTCGGCCACGTCCTTGAGCAGGCGGCGCATGATCTTGCCCGAGCGGGTTTTCGGCAGTTCCGGCACCACGAGGATGTTGCGTGGCTTGGCGATCGGACCGATCTCCTTGCCCACGTGGTTGCGCAGGGTGGTGACGATGTCGTCGTCGTCGACGGCGGAGCCACGCAGGATCACGAACGCCACCACTGCCTCACCGGTCATCTCATCGGACGCGCCCACGACGGCGGCCTCCGCCACCGAGGGGTGGCTTACCAGTGCCGATTCGATCTCCGTGGTCGAGAGCCGGTGACCGGAGATGTTCATGACGTCGTCCACCCGGCCCAGCAGCCAGATGTCGCCGTCCTTGTCGCGTTTCGCGCCGTCGCCGGCGAAGTACATGTTGTCGAAGCGGGACCAGTAGGTGTCCTTGAACCTCTGCGGGTCGCCCCAGATGCCACGGAGCATTGACGGCCACGGTTCGCGGACCACCAGGTACCCGCCCGAACCGTTGGGGACCGACTGCCCCATCTCATCCACAACGTCCACCGAGATGCCCGGCACCGCCACCTGAGCGGAGCCCGGCTTGGTGTGGGTGACACCCGGCATCGGGGCGATCATGTGCGCGCCGGTCTCGGTCTGCCACCACGTATCCACGATCGGTGCGCTGCCGCCGCCGATCATTTCGCGGTACCACATCCACGCCTCGGGGTTAATGGGTTCGCCGACGGAGCCGAGGACCCGGATGGAGCTGAGGTCGTACTTCTTCGGGATGTCGCGGCCCCACTTCATGAAGGTCCGGATAGCTGTCGGCGCGGTGTACAGGATCGACACCTTGTATTTCTCGACCAACTCCCACCAGCGGCCCTGGTGCGGGGTGTCGGGTGTGCCCTCGTACATGAGCTGGGTGGCGCCGTTGACGAGCGGCGCATAGGCGACGTAGCTGTGCCCGGTGACCCAGCCGACGTCGGCCGTGCACCAGAACACGTCGGTCTCCGGCCGGAGGTCGAACGTGTTCTTGTGGGTGAAGGCCGTCTGGGTCAGGTAACCGCCGGTGGTGTGCAGGATGCCCTTGGGCTTCCCGGTGGTGCCCGAGGTGTACAGGATGAACAGCGGGTGCTCCGAGTCGTGGCCCTCGGCGGTGTGATCGGGGGAGGCGGTGCCGACGACGTCGTCCCACCACACATCCCGGCCCTCGGTCCACTCGACCGGCTCACCGTTGCGCTTGACGACCACCACGTTGGTGACCGTATGGCCCTCACGTTCCAGGGAGCCGTCGACGGCGGGCTTCAGCGAGCTGGGCTTGCCGCGACGGTAGGTGCCGTCCGCGGTGACCACCAGTTTGGCTTCCGCGTCGTCGATCCGGCTGCGGAGCGCGTCGGCGGAGAAGCCGCCGAAGACCACCGAGTGGACGGCGCCGATCCGGGCGCAGGCGAGCATCGTGATGACTGCTTCGGGAATCATTGGCAGATACACCGCCACCCGGTCGCCTTTTTCCACGCCGAGCGACAGGAAGGCGTTGGAGGCCTTCTTGACCTCTTCGGTGAGCTCCGCATACGTGTAGGAGCGGGTGTCGCCCGGCTCGCCCTCAAAGTGGATGGCCACGCGGTCTCCGCGGCCCGCCTCGACGTGGCGGTCCAGCGCGTTGTAGGCGGCGTTGATCCGGCCACCGACAAACCACTTGGCGAACGGTGCGTCCGAGAAGTCGAGGGCTTCGGTGAAGTCCTCATCCCAGCTCAATAGTGCCCTCGCCTGGGTGGCCCAGAACTCCGGGCCGGCTTTGCCCTCCTCGTACAAGGACGGCTGTGCCACCGCGTTGGCGGCGAATTCCTCGGTCGGAGGGAAGCTGCGCTCCTCCAGGAGGAGGTTCTCGAATGCGTCGCCCTGGGTGGTGGTCTGGGTGTTCTCCGACATGTTCTACCCTTCTTCTGCCGATGATCTCTCTGGGGCGGTGAGCCACACGGTTCGAACCGGCACGCCGCACCGCGATACTGCTGATCAGACTAACCGGGGATGCGATGAAAATGTGCGCGCGCTCACACTCCCAGATGTGAAAGGCAGAGATTCTGCGGTGAGCGGCGGCACGCGGGGTCGGCGCACCGCCGAATGGCTAGTGAAGGAGGGGTGGGGTGGCTAGGCTGGTGCGAGAAGAGAACGCTGGCGACTGCGGCCTGCCCGGCCGCCGCGACGAATGGAATTTCGACATGACAGATCCGCAGACCGGCCGGAGTTCCGGCACCAGTGGCAGCACCCGCGTCGAGACCGGGAGGACCGGCGGCGAGGCGGTGGCTGGGCCGTTCACGCTCCGCGAAACGGTGATCGGGGGGTCGGTCCTGGTCATCTTCATTGGTTCGGTTCTACCCTTCTTCGAAGCCATGGGGCGGTTCGGCAACCTCTGGAACTCGTCCTCGCTGTTCTTCCTGGCTATTGGGATTGTGCTGCCGATCGCCACCACAGGCCTGCTGACGGCTCGGCGGCTCGGCACGGACACGCGGGTCGGTTCCCTGTCGGTCGACCAGTTCGCCTCAGTGGTCGCCGTGCTGGCCACCGCCTTCTTCTTCCTGCAGACCGTCACCTCCTTCCATTACGGGCCCCTGATCTGCCTGATCGGTTCGCTCGGGATGCTGGCGGCGACGGTCGGTGGACCGCATCTGCCCGGTTTTGCGGTCGACTTCGCCGGTCGTCCGTCCGCCGAGGCCCATGTCGTGGCGCGGAAGGTATTGCCGGCCAAGCCCAAAGCACCCAAGGCACCGAAGGCACCCATGGCCACGGCCACCCAGTCTGAATCGGCCGAAGAGGTCACCCAGTGGAGCGATGGAGCCGGAAGGACAGGTGCTGCCGCTGCTGCCGCTGGCACCACCGCCGGCACCACCGCCGGGTCACCCGCGGGATCACCAGCGGAAGGCCGCCAGCCGGGGACCCCGAAGAAGCCCGGCAGTGCGCTGCGCAACAAGCTCGGGTTCGGAGCTGCTGCCAAAGCATCAGCCACGGATCCGTCCCGCAGCACCCCCGACGCCCACCTGGACAGTTCGGTCGCTGCGGTTCCCGGGGTCCAGGACAAGGAAATTTCCGACGCCGACTCCTCGGGCTACCCCCGGTTCGCCGACGAGGACTTCGCCCCCTACGCCACGTCGGCCGATTCGGCGAAGTCGCCGGATTCAGCGAAGCCTGCCGGGGCGACGTCGTCCTCCGACAAAGAGGAACCAGCTCGTTCAGCAGCACCAGCCGGGACGGCCACTCCAGCCGGGGCGACCACCCCAACCGGACCGACGAATGCCGGAAACGGTGACGCGGCCACTGCTCAGCGGGAATCCACCGAACAGCGGGAATCCACCGGGGACCAGCGCGCAGAGCGCGACGCCGACCGGGGTACCGGAACGAACGCCGGATCCCGCCCAGCGGAGCAGGCCTCGGCGGACACCGGCCGGCAGGACGCCGTCTCCGGCGGAACCGCCGCCAGCACCGGCGCCAGCGCCGGCGCTGCAGCCGCCGCCGGAACAGCCGCCGGAACAGCCGCTGCAGCCGCAGCGACCACCGCGCAGCCGGTGGTGGAGCACCGCGGCAGCGGAAACCACGAGTCCATCTCGGCCACCAAATCGGAGGACGAGGGCCCCGTGGTCGAGGCATTCTGGTTCGCGGTAGGAACCCCCCGCCCTGTGGTGGACGAGGCCTCAGGAGTAGAACTGTTTGTCCTGCGTCCGGGTGACTGGGAAGTGGGTATCGAGGATCGCGGTGAGGAATTCCTGGTACAGGACAAGCGCACCGGCCGCGTCGGAGTCATGCGGGACCTGAGCAACATCGAGCGCGCCCCGAGCGACGGCTAGGCACGGTGGTCAGCAGGACACCCGCCGTCGGGGTGGATCCTTCGCCGCTGGCGGTCAAGCGGCGCGCACGTCGGATCCACCGACGGTTGGCGGAGGAATACCCGTACGCCGTCCCGGAGCTCGACTTCACGAACCCGTTCGAGTTACTCATCGCGACAGTGCTCTCAGCCCAGACCACCGATGTGCGGGTGAACCTCACCACGCCCGCACTGTTCGCCCGTTACCCTGACGCGCGCAGCCTGGCGGAAGCCGACGAAACACTCCTGCAGGAGCTGATCAAGCCCACCGGGTTCTTCCGTGCCAAGGCGAGGAGTCTGCTGGCGCTGTCCACCCGGTTGGTCGACGAGTTTGATGGCGTCGTGCCGGCGCGGCTGGAGGATTTGGTAACTCTCCCCGGGGTGGGGCGGAAAACGGCGAATGTGGTGCTGGGCAATGCGTTCGGCATCCCGGGGATAACCGTCGATACCCATTTCGGGCGGCTGGCGCGGCGTTTCCGGTGGACCGATTCCGACGACGCCGTCAAGGTGGAGGCCGACGTCGCCCGCCTGTTCGAGCCGCAGGACTGGACCCAGTTGTCCCATCACGTGGTCTTCCACGGCCGGCGTGTCTGCCACGCACGGAAGCCCGCGTGCGGCGCCTGTCCGCTGGCGACGCTCTGCCCCGCCTACGGCGAGGGCGAGGTGGACCCGGTCAAGGCCACCAAAGCGCTTAAATACGAGTTGGCGCCCGGCAGGGAAGAATTGCTGCGCCTCATGAAGGATGGCGCAACGCGACGCGAACTGCAGGCCGCCGGCTACAGCCTCGGACCATGAGCGCCCGGGAACAACTGCTGGACCTCGCGGCACGGTCCACTGACCTGTGCGGGACTCTGCGCGGCGTCGACCCGGCGTCGGCGCGCCACGCTGCCGTCCTGATCCTGTTTGGTGCACTCGACGACCGGCCCGCGCAGTTCCAGGCGTCAGCCGTGCCGGAGGACCTCGACATCCTGCTGGTGTTGCGGTCCGGGTCGCTCACCGATCATCCCGGCCAGGTGGCTTTCCCCGGTGGACGGATCGATGACGACGACGACGGCCCGGTTGCGGCAGCCCTCCGCGAGGCCCGGGAGGAAACCGGCGTCGACCCGGGCGGCATCGAAGTGCTCGGGCCGCTCCCGGAATCCGGGCTCCCGGTCAGCAATTTTCTGGTCACCCCGGTGCTGGCGTGGTGGACCCGGCAATCACCGGTCACCGCCGTCGACGAGGCGGAGTCCGAACACGTGTTCCGCCTCCCGGTCGCAGACCTTCTTGATCCTGCGGGTCGACGGTCGGTCGTCGGAAGCAGGAACGGCGTGAGGTGGACGACCCCGGCTTTTCTGGTCGGTGACGTCACGGTGTGGGGTTTCACCGCGATGCTGCTGGACGGCCTGTTCGATGACCTCGGGTGGACCATTCCCTGGGACGCCTCCGCCGTGATTCCGGCGCCGCTCTAACCAGGGGCTGTCACTTGGCATCGGCGTAGGAGTCCACCACCATCACGTTGACGGCGAACTCGATCGGGATGTCGCCGAACATGAGCCGGGTCGCCGACTGGGCCGCCGCCGTCACGAGGCGGCAGACCTCGTCGACCTGTGCTTCGGGGATATGGAGCATCACCTCGTCGTGAAGGAAGAACACCAGTTGGTCCACCGGAGCGGGCACTGCCGCCGCGCGCAGCTCGCGGCGGAGCTCGGCCAGCCAGCACAGCGCCCATTCCGCAGCGGTGGCCTGCACCACGAAATTACGGGTGAACCGGCCGCGCGACCTGGCCAGGTTGTCCGCCCGGCGTTGCTCATCGGCGCTGGCGGTCTGCTGGGCGGCCACCCACGCATCCGTCGCGGGGGGACAGCCCCGGCCCAGATAACTGGTCACCACGCCGCCCGCTTCGCCAATGCGCGCTGCACCCTCCACCACCTGTATCGCCTGGGGGTAGGTGCGGGCCAGCTGCGGCATCAGACGTCCTGATTCGCCGGTGGTCGCTCCGTACATGGCCCCGAGCATGGCGAGTTTCGCCTTCGCCCGGTCGCCGAAGCCCTGCTCGGCAATCCCCTGATACAGGTCCTTCCCCCGGGCGGCCGTCGCCAACGCCGAGTCGCGGCCCAGCGCGGCCAGCACCCGCGGTTCGAGCTGAGCGGCGTCGGCAACCACAAAACGGTGACCGGGGTCCGGGCGGACGGCGTCGCGGATCTGTTTGGGGATTTGCAGCGCCCCGCCGCCCCGTGAGGCCCACCGGCCGGACACCACGCCTCCGACGACGTACTCGGGCCGAAAGCGGCCGTCCTGCACCCAGGCGTCAAGCCAGGTCCAGCCATTGGCGGTCAGTAGTCGGGAGAGCTTCTTGTAGCGCAGCAGCGGTTCGATCGCGGGATGGCGGTGCTGCTCCAACTCCCAGGATTTGGTGCTGGCCACCTCGATGCCGGCCCGGTGTAGGGCCCGCAGGAGCTCCTGCGGCGAATCAGGGTTGAACCCGGGATTGTTCAGATGACCGCGCAACTCGCCCGCTATCCGCTCCAACTCGCGTGGTCGTGCGCCCTCGCGGGGTCGGGGACCCAGCTCGGATTCCAGCAGTTTTTCGTGCAGGTCGCGGCGCCAGGGGATCCCCGCCGCCTCCATCTCCGCGGCCAGCAGTGCACCGGCGGACTCGGCGGCGAGCAGCAACGCCAGCCGCTGGGGCTGGCTGCCGGTGGACACTGCCTGTTGTTGCTGGCGGAACTCTGCGAGGACAGCCTCGGGGCCCGGACCGCTGGGGGCGCTGGGTGTGTCGAAGAGGCTGAACTGGCCGGCCTGTTCAGGGAGCGGCGGAAGCTGCCGGGCGGGCTGCTGGTCCGGTGCGTCCGCTCGGTCCCGCAGGTCCGTCACGTAGGGCAGGTCGGCGCTGAAGCTGGAGTTGCGGAGGATCTCCCGGGACAGGCTCAGATCATGGCAGCGTTCAACACTGATCCCCGCCGCCAGCAGGGCCGGGTACCAGACGCGGGTGGCCTCCCACACCCACCGCACGCTCTGTCCCTCGAAGTGGCGGACCGCTGCAGGGAAGTCACCCTGTCCGACGGCGATTGCGTCACCCCTGGGGGCCCCTGTTCCATTGGCGGGTTGCAACACCGCCATCTGCACAGCTGACGCGGCATCCGGAGGTCCCGGCGATGGGGCTGCCTCGGCCCCTCGAGGGGATGGCGCTGAGACAACTACATACATGACTACATTCTCCCCTGCGAAGCCCTACCTCCTGCACAGGCAGGGGCAGCCGTTGGCACTCCTCCTCCACCGGATGCGACGTCGGACGCTTTGTCCACATTGGCAGTGAGCAGTCAGGGTAAGCGCTGCTTCCCGCGGCACGCTAAGGGCATGACAACTGGCCAACCGTGGCTCCCGGCACCCGACGACGGGGGTGCGGCGCTTGTGACTGGCTCGCAACGCATCCGCGACGAGACGGCACGGGTGGCAGCTGCCGCGGGTCTTGAGCTGACGGTCACCGGGACGCTGTCCGAGGCACGGATGCAGCAGCCAGCAGTCCTGCTGGTGGGAACCGACATCGGTGCGACTGGGCCGACGTCGGACAGTGACCTGATCCTGGTGGGGCTGCAGGGAGAGGAGACCAGCGCGTGGGAAGTGGCGTCACGGATCCACGCGTCACAGGTCGCGCTGCTGCCGGCCGCGGCACCTTGGCTGGCCGGGAGGTTCGCTGCACTACGGACCCGGGGTCCGGCAGGTCATCTGCTGGGAGTGCTGGGCAGCACGGGCGGGGCTGGGGCAAGTTCCCTCAGCTGCTGGCTCTCGCTCGCCGCCGCCCGCTCCGGCCGATCCACCCTGCTCCTCGATGGGGACCCTGGTGGGGGAGGGCTGGATCTGGCGCTGGGGGCCGGGCGGGGGCCGCGTGTGCGGTGGGAGGACCTGGGTGAAGTCAGCGGCACGCTCAATCCCGATCAGCTGGTCGGCGCCTTGCCCACGGTGTCGGGTGTCTCAGTCCTGTCCATGAGCGGAGCCGGTGCAGCCGAGTCCGACATCCTTGCTTCCCCGGCCGCGCCGTCGGTGGTGGATGCCGTCCGCACCGCCTTCACGCTGACCGTTGTCGATCTGCCGTCGGGCTGGCCGGCAGGCGGGCCGCTGCTGCAGGTCTGCGACGCGGTAGTGCTGCTGGTTCCGGGCCGTGCCAGATCAATTGCGGCAGCCCGCTCCCTGGCGCACCAGACCCAGCACTTGCCCGGCTCGGTAGTCGCCCGCGGCCCGCTGGTTTCGGGGCTGGACCCACACCGGGTGGCTGAGCTCACCGGGCTACCGCTGGGTGGCTACCTTCCCCAACTGCGCGGCGTGCACACCGCCGAACATCAGGGGCGGCTGCTGGAATTTGGGTCCCAGCGGTCTCTCCGGCGGCTCACGTCCGCCCTCCTTGCCTCGCTGCCGGACCTGGCTGGGCGGGCACGGAGATGACCGACCGGCCGGCGATCCGCCCTGGCGACCGCCTACCCGGCGACGTCGGAAGGTCAATGGTCAGCGAAGTGCGCCAGGCCGTCCTGGCGGATCAGCTCCCACTGACCGGTGCCCGCCTGGCAGCGGCGGTCCAGTCGACCGGCAAGCTGCTGGGGTCCGCGGGGACCCTCCGCACCGTGGACCGGGTGCAGGCCGAGCTGCAGGGATTAGGGCCGTTGCAGCACCTTCTCGCTGACCCCATGGTCACTGACATCCTGGTCAACGGGCCCGACGAGGTGTGGGTGGACGGCACCGACGGTTTGAGACGCGCCGCGGTGAGCTTCGACGCGGACGCCGAGGTACGGTCGCTGGCCGTTCGGCTCATTTCGGCGGGTGGGCGGCGGCTCGACGACGGCAACCCCTGCGCCGACGTCCGGTTCAGGACGTTCCGGGTGCACGCTGTCCTCACCCCCGTCTCCAATCGCGGAACGCTGCTGTCCATCCGCATCCAGCGCCCCCGCGAGTTCACTCTGGGGGAGCTGACCCGGTCCGGCACCCTCGAGACGGAAATGTCGGAGGTACTGCGCGCGGTGGTGGAACAGCGCCTCAACTTTCTGATCAGCGGCGCCACCGGCACCGGCAAGACCACCCTGCTGTCGACTCTGCTGGCGCTGAGTGCCCCCACCGAACGGCTGATCACCGTCGAGGATTCGGCGGAGTTGACCCCGCGGCATCCCCACACGGTGCCGCTGCAGTGTCGTCACGGCAATGTGGAGGGCGCCGGAACCGTGGACCTGGCAGAGCTCGTCCGGCAGGCGCTGCGGATGCGACCGGACCGGTTGATTGTCGGCGAGTGCCGTGGAGCCGAGGTCCGGGAACTGCTGGCCGCGATGAATACCGGCCATTCGGGTGCCGGCGGAACGATTCACTCCAACTCGGCTGAAACAGTCCCGGCGCGTCTGACGGCCCTGGGATCGCTGGCGGGATTGAGCCGCGAAGCCGTCACCCTGCAGGCGGCCAGTGCCCTCGACGTCGTCGTGCATCTGGTACGCACCATCAGTGGCCGCCGGGTCGCAGCAATCGGCCTCGTGGAACTGGACGAGGCGAGCCACCTGGTGGTGCGGCCGGCTCTGCTCCGGAGTGCCGGCGGGTGCGACCGGGCACCCGGCTGGCCCCGGCTGGAAAACCTGCTCGGGCACGGGCCGTCCCGATGACCGGGACCATGGTCGGCGCTCTCCTGTTGGCGAGCTTCCTGATCCTTGCCCTCCCCTCCGACGGTGGCGACGGTCTGGTTCCTCGGCGGACCAGCGGGGTCATCGGCTGGAGGCGCTCCGCGCGGCCAGCCGCCGTCGATCCGGCAGAGTTGCCGTTGTTCGTGCATCAACTCACCACCCTGCTGCAGGTCGGGAGGTCACCGCACCAACTGTGGCAGGACATTGCCCTGCTCTACCCGGCGACCGACGACGGCAACGGGCGAAGGGCCGCAGCCGGCTTCGCCCACTTCGCGGCACCCGTGCTGAGTGCCGCCCAGCAGGCGGCAGCCATCGGCGCGGGTGTCCCGGAGGTGCTTCGGGCCGCGGCCGCCGAGCCACCCAGGTCCAGCGGCTTCAGGCCCGGTCGGGCGCGAACGCCACCCTCGGTGTGCGCCGGCCTATGGCGGGATCTGGCAGTGTGTCTGGAGGTTTCAGAACGGAGCGGCGCACCGCTGACCGAGGTCCTCAGTCGATACGCGTCCCAGCTCGACCTTGCACTCGACTCGGCATCAGCACGGGCGACCGCACTGGCGGGTCCGACGGCGACGGCCAAGTTGCTCGGCTGGCTACCCGTGGTCGGACTCGGGCTGGGCTATCTGACCGGACTTCAGCCGCTCGCCGTTCTCTTTGGATCGACTGCCGGAGTAACGGTGTTGGGTGCGGGAGTCTTGCTGATGCTGCTGGGCCGGTTCTGGTCCGGACGGCTGGTCGCCGCAGCGGGAAAGGAGTCGGGATGACCGGTGTGGTGGTCTTCCTCCTGGCCTTCACCGGTTTCTGGCTGCTGGCCAGCTCATTTCGCTTCCGGATCGCGGCGTTGGACTCCGAAGGTGGGTACTCCGGCGGTGTCTCAGGCGTGGAGTTCAATCCGTCGCGCACCGGTCGGCGACAGGGGTGGCACCCATTCCGCGACCGTGATCATCCCGAGGAAGCGGTCCATCCGCTCGACCCGGCCGTGATGATCGACCTGCTGGGGGCAATGTTGGTTGCGGGCGCGCCGGTTGGGGATGCGCTGGGAGCGCTTGCCAGCTCCTGCCCGCCGCGCCTGGCGTGGGGGCTCAGGCGCGTAACGGGGGCTCTCACCCTCGGAGCGGACTGGGACGCGGCCTGGAACTCAGCGCTGTCGCAAGCAGATCCCCCCACCCGTCGGGTGCTGGCGGAACTGAGGGATGCGCTGCGATTCTCCGCGCTGACCGGTGCATCCTCGGCCGAGATGGTTCACTCCTACGCCGCACTGTTGCGGCGCCGGAGAAATGGTGAGGCAGAACGGCGTGCCGCGACCCTCGGTGTTCGCCTGGTAGTTCCCCTGGGGCTGTGCTATCTGCCGGCCTTCATCTGCCTGGGAGTGCTTCCAGTGGTCCTGGCGCTGCTTCCGCGCTGGGCGTGACCCGGGGCAGGGCCAGCATCGGCAGTCCAGTAAACGCAGTGTCAACGTTGCCGTTGCCGTTGCCGTTGCCGTTGCCGTTGCCGTTGCCGTGGGCGTTTGCCGTTGCCATGACCGTGAGCGTGGCGATCGTCATGACGGTGGCAGTCGCTCGGGTGGCCGACTGTCGGCGACTTATCCACATAACGAGTGCGGGCGAACCGCAGCCCCGCGTGAACGGGCAGAGTCTCAGCAGGACACAGCAGCGTCCTAGCCGATCGAGACCCCGAGGGGCGGGGCTCTCACCAGATGGATCACACGGAGGAAGATATGTCGTCAATCAAGGTATTCGTTTCAAGCAGCGGCCGGCGCCTGGCCAGGGAGGTACGTCGTCTGGGCAGGTCAGAGGCGGGGATGGCAACCGCGGAGTACGCCATTGCCACCCTGGCTGCGGTGGGGTTCGCTGCCCTGCTGGTGGCGATTCTGTCCAGCGGTGAGGTCAGGGGCATGCTGATGAACCTGATCAGCTCGGCCCTCAGCTTCGGGTAGCCCACGGTGTCCCCCCACCCCCACCCAATGAGACGTCGGCCTCGGCGCGGGACCGGTCTGGTGCCCCGCCGTGAGCCAGCACAGTGCCCGCGACGGCCCGAATCCCAGTGCGGGGCGGTGACGGCGGAAGTGGCGGTGGCACTGCCGTCCTTGATCCTGCTTCTGGCACTGCTTCTAGGCGCCGCCACGGCTGGACTGACCCAGCTCAGATTGGAAGAGGCGGCCCGGGCGGGCGCCCGGGAAGTGGTCCGGGGAGAGCCAGCGGATCAGGTGGAGGCAACGGTGCGCAGGCTCGCGGGCCCGCAGTCGCGGCTGGAAGTGGCGGAGCAGGGTGTCTGGACCACGGTGACCGTCGGGTCGAGTGTCTCCCTGCCCGGGATGGATTTTCTGGGATGGGACCTGTCGGCGTCCGCCACGGCCCGGGCCGAACTCCAGGAGCAAGCCCCCCGGACGCCGGATCCGGTTGCGTCAGTCGCAGGTAATGACTCAACCGCTCGCCCTTTCGGCACCGCTTGCCCTCCCGACCCCGGTAGCCGTCGGGGTGGTTGCCCGGCAACGCCCTGTCAGGTACCCGCGGTGCACGCCTGATGAGGGGGTGGACGCAGCGGCGGCGCCGTGGCGCTGGCGCGGAGGTGGGAGCCGGGACAGTGTTGACCTGCGGGCTCGCAGTGCTGCTCATGTCCCTGATTGCCGCGGTGGTTCTGTTGGCCCAGGCAGGCGCTACGGCGTCCCGGGCAGCCACTGCTGCCGATCTGGCAGCGCTGGCCGCCGCGGACGCGTCCCGCGGACTGCTTCCTGGCGACCCCTGTACGGTGGCCGCCGAAACCGCAGCGGCACATGGGGCAACCCTGCAGTCCTGCAGCAGGGACGGACCGGGTGGCACCGTCGTGGAGGTGCGCACCTCTGTCAGGGTGGGCCCAGCGGCCCACTGGTTCGCGCTGGTCCCGGACGCGACCGGCCGGGCGCGTGCTGGGCCGCCGCCCTGACCCGCCAACCTGGGGATGGCCGCCCTGACCCGCCAACCTGGGGGTGGCCGCCCTGATCCGCCAACCTGGGGATGACCGCCCTGATCCGCCAACCTGGGGATGGCCGCCCTGACCCGCCTAGCCCGGGATACCAGGATTGCTGGGGTTGCCGCCCGGGTCCTGGGCCAGCAGGAGGGCAAGCAGGGTGGTGGCACCTGACTTGCTCAGCGGGTTATTCCGGTTCCCGCACTTGGGTGACTGCACACAGGAGGGGCACCCGGTGTCGCACTCGCAGGCGCGAATCGCATCGAGGGTCGCCTTGATCCAGATCCTGACGGCGTCGTACCCCCGTTCGGCGAAGCCTGCCCCACCCGGGTGGCCGTCGTAGACGAAGATGGTCGGCACCATGGTGTCGGCGTGCAGGGCGGTCGACACTCCGCCGATGTCCCAGCGGTCGCTTGACGCCACGAGAGGTAGCAGGCCGATCGCGGCGTGTTCGGCGGCGTGTAGGGCTCCCGGCAGATCGGCTGCCGTCAGGCCGTTGGCCTCCAGCAACCGCTGGTCGAATTCAAACCAGACCCCCTTCGTGTGGAGGTCACGCGCGCCCAGCTCCAATGGTTCCTCACCGAGGATCTCGTTGGAGACGAAGGCCTTCCGCTGGAAGGAGACTACCTGGGTGGTGACCAGCACCTCACCGAACCGGATCTGGACTCCACCCCAGTCCTGGGTGCGGTCAGTCCCGATCACCTCGATCTCGGTGATGTCCCTGGCCTGGGTGTAGTAGTCAGGGTTCGAGCGGGTCACCATCGCGCAATGATCCTGCTCGTTGAGTTCGTCCACCACATAGGTCTGCCCCTGGTGCACATAGATCGCGCCGGCGTGCGCCTGGTAGTGGCTCTGCGGCGAATCCATGGTGCCGAGCATCGTGCCGGTCCCGGTTTCGACGATGCTGATGGGTCCACCGCCGTCCGCGCGAAGGTTCACCATCGCGGCTGCACTCTGCGGATGGGTCCAGAACCAGCCCGCGGGTCGCTGCCGGAGATACCCCTGCGCCACCAGTTTGCCCAGCAGGGCTTCGACACCCACCCCGAAAAGGGGCAACTCGGAGGGGGTCAGCGGAAGCTCCGCCGCCGCCGCACACAGGTGAGGGCCCAGCACATACGGGTTGGTCGGGTCGAACACGGTGGCTTCCACCCCAACGTCGAACACCGCCTCCGGGTGATGCACCAGGTACGTGTCCAGTGGGTCGTCGCTCGCGACGAAAGCGGCGAGGGCATCCTGACCGGAACGCCCGGCCCGCCCGATTTGCTGCAGGAGCGACGCCCGCGTGCCCGGCCAGCCAGCCACCAGCACCGCGTCCAGCCCTGAGATGTCGATGCCCAGTTCCAGGGCGGGGGTGCTCGCAACGCCAAGGAGTTGCCCGCTGCGGAGCGCCGCCTCCAGTTCCCTGCGCTCTTCGGGTAAATAACCCGACCGGTAGGCCGCAACCCGGGAAGGCAGGCTCGGATGGACCTCGTGGAGCAACCGTTTCGACATCGCCGCGATGCTCTCGGCGCCCCGTCGCGACTTGATGAACGCGATCGTCCGCACCTGCGCGGAGACCAGGTTCGTCAACAGGTCAGACGTCTCGGCGATGACGGTCCGGCGCTTGGGGGCGCCGTTCTCCCCGCGGAGCTCGGTGAGCTCAGGTTCCCAGAAGGCCACTGTGGTGGACCCGTGGGGCGAGCTGTCCTCAACAACGGGGGTCGCCTCGCCGCCGATCAGCTTCCCGAAGGAGGCCCCGGGGTCGGCCGAGGTGGCGGAGGCCCCAATGAAGACGGGGGAGGCGCCGTAGTATTCGCAGACCCGGCGCAGCCGCCGCAGGAGGTTCGCCACATGGGACCCGAAGACTCCCCGGTAGCTGTGCGCCTCGTCGATGATCACGTACTTCAGCCGTCGGAAGTACCTGGCCCACCAGGCATGGTTGGGGAGGATCCCGTAGTGCAGCATGTCAGGGTTGGCCAGCACCAGGTTCGCGTGATCCCGGATCCAGCGGCGGGCGGTGGGATCCGTGTCGCCGTCGTAGGTTTCCGCCCGCACCGTTGGAATGTTCAGAGCCTTGACGGCGGCCAGCTGGTCGGCGGCGAGGGCTTTGGTCGGGGCGAGGTACAGGGCCACCGAGCCGGTGGGCTGTAAGGAAACCTGGTCTCCGAGTGCCGTCCGGTGGATCTCGTCGAGGACCGGTAACTGATAACAGAGTGACTTTCCGGATGCCGTTCCGGTGGCCACAATGGTGTGCTGCCCGCTATGGGCGGCGTTGGCCGCGGTGACCTGGTGCCGCCACGGCGTGGGAACCCCCAGTGCGCCGTAGGCGGCGACAACGTCGGGGTGCGCCCAGGCCGGCCATGGCTCGGTGACGGCCTGCCGGGCCGGGATCTGCCGGACGTGGACCAGCTGCTCCGGTTCGGCGCCCCCACCAAGCAGGGGGATGAGGGAGTCATGTTGCGCCACGGTGCCATTGTGTCACTCCGGCTGCCCCCCACCCGCGGGGAGCGCGGGATCGCTCCGCCCGGGCGGAGCGATCAGGCGCGAATCACAAACACGTCGGCCAGATGGGTCCAGCCCAGGAACTGGTACAGCTGCTGGCCATCTGCTGAGGCCATCAGTAGCCCGTCCTGCACGTCATCCTCGAGGACCGCCGAGGTGAGCGCCCGCATGACGAAGCTGCCGAGCCCCCGTCGCCGGTAAGCCTCGTTGGTGATGATGCGGTCGTAGACCGCGAACTCCTGTTCGACGGCGACCGAGCCGCGGGCGGCTTCCTCACCATTGGCTGTCACCATCACCCGCCGACACGATGGTTCACGCAGGTGGGTCAGGGAGAACACCTCGTCCGGCACCCGTGGCTCCTCCACATCCTGGCCGTCCATATTGACGGTCATCAGTGCCTGACGGTTGTCGATCACGCGCAGCCCGAGGGGACGCAGCGTCGTCAACAGATCATTCATTCTGGTGGTGACCACTGTCAGGAGACGGTTCGGATCGGCCTTCGTTTCGGTGGCGAGCGCCAGCGCCTCCTCATCGGATGGTTCATAGACGAAGTGTTCGAGCTGGTTACCGGTGTCGGTCAGCAAAACGGACACCGTCCGGCCATCGTCATGCGGTTGATAACCCCGGCAGGCGGACCAACCGGAAATCCACGTTTTCATCAAATCTTCAGAGAGGGTTGCGCTCATGCAATGACCATAGTTTGTACGAGAGATATTGAACATAGAATTACCCGGCCGTAGCGCATTTGAGACCTGCCATGACAGGGGCCGTTATGCTTAAATGCGTGTCCATGAACCGCATTGTGCTCTATTACGCCTTCACCCCGTTGCCCGATCCGGAAGCCGTCCGCCTGTGGCAGCGCGCCCTCTGCGAGAAGCTCGGGCTGCGGGGACGCATCCTGCTGTCAAAAGACGGTATCAACGGCACAGTGGGCGGTGAGCTCAACGCGATGAAACAGTATGTGAAAGCCACCCGCGAATACCCGGCTTTCAAGAAGATGGACATCAAATGGTCGGATGGTGGCGCGAACGACTTCCCACGCCTCAGCGTAAAGGTCAGGGAAGAGATCGTGTCCTTCGGTGCCCCGAACGAACTCAAAGTCAACGACTCGGGGGTGGTAGGAGGCGGTACCCACCTCAAGCCGGCTGACCTGCACCGGCTGGTGGACTCGAAGAAGGCCAACGGGGAGGAAGTCGTCTTCTTCGACGGCCGCAACGCCCTCGAGGCGCAGATCGGGCGGTTCAGGAACGCCATTGTGCCCAACGTGGCCACGACCCAGGACTTCGTCAACGAACTGGACTCCGGCCGGTATGACGACCTCAAGGACAAACCCGTGGTCACCTACTGCACCGGGGGGATCCGCTGCGAGGTGCTGTCCAGCCTGATGATCAACCGTGGTTTCACCGAGGTGTACCAGCTGGACGGCGGGATTGTGCGGTACGGCGAGGAATACGGTGACTCAGGCCTGTGGGAAGGGTCGCTGTACGTGTTCGACAAACGCATGCACGTCGAGTTTTCCAAGGACGCGAAGACCATCGGCAAGTGTGTCCGCTGCGAAACACCCACCAACAAGTTCGAGAACTGTTCCAACCTTGCCTGCCGGAACCTCACGCTCTACTGCGCCGACTGCGCGGCCTCTCCTTCGACCCTGCGCTGCCCGCAGGGCTGCGAATCCGACGAGTCCGAGGCCACCGCAGCGGGTGCCGCGTGACCCCTCCGGACTTCACGGCCGACGTCCCCGACGCACCGGCCAGCAACGACCAGGCGCTGCTCAGGCAGCTGGCCGCTGACCTTCTGGCATTGAACTACACGGTCGACGGCGTCGCTGACCTGGTCGGCATCGAGGCCTGGCAGGCGTTGGAGAAGGACCAGCTCATCCCGGCGCTGCTCGCCTGCCAGCACGCGGAGACCACCGGTGGCCAGCTGGCAGTCCCTGTCCTGCTCTGGATGCTCGGCGAGCGGGTATCGGACGAACAACTGGGTAAAGCCTTCCCCCGCACGGAACCGGCCGGACTGCACCGCCTGGGACTGGCTGAGCCGTCTGACGAAGACGAATGGCATGCAGCTCTCGACCTTCGGCCCTATACCTCGGACACGAGCGGGGACCTGTGGGTTGCCAGCGACCTCGGGCAGCACCAGCGGCCTGGCGTCCTCCGACGCGATCATGTCCTCGGAATCGGTCAAGCCTCGTTGAACCTCGCCCAACTGACCATCCGGCCGACCGTCGACCGTGCCCTGGACCTGGGCACCGGCTGCGGAATCCAGACCTTTCACCTTCTTGATCACGCACGGCACGTCACCGCCACCGACATCTCGGCACGAGCTCTCGCTTTCACCCGGTTCAACCTGCTCCTGAACGCTGAGGGTCTCCACCTCGACCCCACGGATCTCGGCGCCCGGGTCACCCTCAGGCAGGGCAGCCTGCTCGATCCCGTGGCGGGGGAGACCTTCGACCTGATCGTCTCCAACCCACCATTTGTCATTACCCCGCGCCTGCCCGGTGAAACCGCCGACAACCAGTTCACCTACCGCGACGGCGGTCTGCCGGGAGACGACATTGTCTCCACCCTGGTCAGGGACCTCCCGGGGCTACTCACCGATGGTGGAACCGCCCAGCTTCTGGGCAACTGGGAGATCACGTCCGGCGGCGGCGCATGGTACGAGCGGATTGAGTCCTGGATTCCGGCTGGAGTGGACGGCTGGGTAATCCAGCGGGAACAGCTCACGCCGTCGGGATATGCCCTGACCTGGCTGCGGGACGCCGCCGAAACCCGCGACCCACACCGGTTTGCTGACCGCTATTCCGCGTATCTCGCTGACTTCGCCACCCGGGACGTTCAATCCATCGGTTTCGGCTCGGTAGTGCTCCGGGCGCACTCACCGCGCAGCGCCGGCCAGGCGGTGACCGCACCGCTGCGCCGGTTCGAGGAGATCACCCACCCCCTGGAGCAACCCATCGGCCCCCACATCGGTGCTGCCCTGCGGCGGCAGGACTGGTCGACGGCGCACGCCGAGGACCTCGCCGAACAGCACCTGATGGTGGCTGATGATGTTACCGAGGAACGGCACCAGCGCCCCGGCGCGGAACATCCCGGCGTGATCCTGCTGCGGCAGGGTGCCGGATTCCGGCGCACCAACCTCCTCAGCACGGAACTGGCTGGTTTTGTCTCCGCTTGCGACGGCGAGCTCTCCGCCGGTCAGATCACGATGGCACTCGGTGCCCTCCTCGGCCAGGACGACGCGGCCTTCCGGGACGCGCTTCTCGCCGAGGTGCGGGAAATCCTCCTCGACGGCTTCCTCATCCCGGCCGACGATCAATAGGGTCAGGATGCGTCCGTCCAAGGCCTGCGGTGGCCACCCCCGCGGAGCTTCCGGCGACGAGAGGTTGTACACAGTTATTGCGCTTTTGTGACCACCCCTACACAGGAGCCGTTACCCTATTGCAAGAAGGCATACCGCATACTGTGAAGGGTATGGGGCCAGAGAACCAGTGGCGTCCCGTCACGAACCACGCTGAATCACCACCAAAATCAGCGACCTATATATAGGAGAGAAGTGCCCACTAAGGCAACGGACAAGAAGCCCGGCCGCAAGCTCGTCATCGTTGAGTCACCCGCGAAGAGCAAGACCATTGCGGGTTATCTTGGCGAGGGCTTTGAGGTCACGGCGTCCATGGGGCACATCCGGGATCTTCCCCAGCCCTCCGACCTTCCCGCTGAGTTGAAGAAGACCAGTGTAGGCAAGTTCGCGGTGGATGTGGACAATGACTTCGAGCCCTACTACGTGGTGTCCGCCAACAAGAAAAAAACCGTTGCGGAACTCAAGGCAGCACTCAAAGGCGCCGAAGCCCTCTATCTCGCAACTGACGGTGACCGTGAAGGTGAAGCGATTGCCTGGCACCTGCTGGAGGTCCTCAAGCCCAAGGTTCCCGTGTACCGGCTGACCTTCCCCGAAATCACCAAGGAAGCCATCCAGCGAGCGCTGCTGGAAATGCGTGAACTCGACACCCCCATGGTCGATGCCCAGGAGACCCGTCGCATCCTGGACCGCCTGTACGGGTACGAAATCTCCCCCGTGCTCTGGCGCAAGGTTGCCCGCGGTCTCTCCGCCGGCAGGGTACAGTCCGTCGCCACCCGGCTCGTGGTGGAACGCGAACGTGAGCGGATGGCGTTCCGCGCCGCCTCCTACTGGGATTTGACCGGAACATTCTCACCGTTGAGTGGTGGGGAGCGGCAATCGTTCGGCGCCAAACTGGTCAGCCTCGACGGTGCACGCGTGGCCACCGGCAAGGACTTCACCGACCTGGGTGAGCTGAAGTCGTCGACAGTGGCACGGCTCGACGCGGAGACCGCCGAATCCTTGGCGACCGAACTCCAGACTTCAGAGTTTGCGGTCCGCTCAGTGGACACCAAGCCCTACACCCGCCGCCCGGCGGCGCCGTTCACGACGTCGACCCTGCAGCAGGAAGCGGCGCGGAAGCTCCGCTTCTCCTCCCGGGTGACCATGCAGGTGGCGCAGCGGCTGTACGAAAACGGCTACATCACCTACATGCGAACCGACTCGCCAGCCCTGTCGGACCAGGCAGTCAACGCTGCCCGCCGCCAGGCGTCCGAACTGTACGGCGCCGAATATGTACCGGACGCCCGCCGGGTATACAAGGGCAAGTCGAAGAACGCGCAGGAGGCCCACGAGGCCATCCGTCCGGCGGGGGACTCCTTCCGCACCCCCGCCCAGGTGGCGGGGCAGCTCCGTGGCGACGAGTTCCGGCTGTACGAGCTCATCTGGAAGCGCACCGTCGCATCCCAGATGGCGGACGCCAAGGGGTCGACGGCGACCCTCCGGCTGGGAGCGCTGGCGACCGGACCGGACGGCAAGACGCGCGACGCTGAGTTCTCGGCTTCCGGAACCGTGATCACCTTCCGCGGCTTCATGGCCGCCTACGAGGAGGGCAAGGACGCCAGCCGCAACGAACAGGACACGGCCGACGACGGTGGGCAGGGAGCACGGCTCCCCAACCTCACGGCGGGGGACAAGCTGGGCGCCGAGGAAGTCGCCGCGGTCGGACACGAAACCTCGCCGCCGCCGCGCTACACCGAAGCGTCCCTCGTCAAGGTGCTGGAGGAGCTCGGCATCGGCCGTCCCTCCACCTACGCCGCGACCATTTCGACCATCATGGACCGCGGGTATGTGCGCACCCGGGGCCAGGCCCTGGTCCCCAGCTGGATTGCCTTCTCGGTGGTCCGGTTGCTGGAGGAGCATTTCCACGATTACGTCGACTACGACTTCACCGCCGAACTGGAAGAGGATCTGGACCGTATTGCCCGCGGCGAGGCCGGCCGGGTCGACTGGCTGAACCACTTCTACTACGGGGACCGCAAGGTCACCGGGCTGCACACCATCGTGAACGACCTGGGCGAAATCGATGCACGCAAGATCAACTCCATCGAGATCGCCGAGGGCATTACCCTGCGGGTCGGCAAGTTCGGCCCCTACCTGGAGAAGCCGCTCGACCCTGACGCCGAGGAAGGCACCGAGCCGCAACGCGCGAATGTTCCGGAGGACCTCGCCCCCGATGAGCTGACCGTCGAGAAGGCCATCGAGTTGATGAACTCGTCCGGCACCGAAGAACGCGTTCTCGGGGAGGACCCCGAGACGGGGCGCTCGATCGTGGCTCGCGACGGCCGGTACGGACCCTATGTGATCGAACTGATCCCGGAGGTCACCGAAGAGGAACTGGCCAAACAGCCGGTCGAGTACTACAAGAACGGCAAGCCGAAGCCGCCCAAGAAGCCGGTGAAGGAAAAGCCGCGGACAGGGTCCCTGTTTGCTTCGATGTCCCTGGAGACGGTTACGCTCGAGGATGCCCTGAAGCTGATGAACCTTCCCCGGGTCCTCGGAACCGACGAGGACAAGGAGATCACTGTCCAGAACGGGCGATTCGGTCCCTACCTGAAGAAGGGGACCGATTCGCGATCCATCGGGTCGGAAGAGGAAATCTTCACCATCACCCTCGAGCAGGCACTGGAGATCTACTCGCAGCCGAAGCAGCGTGGGGGACGGGTGGCTGCCCCGCCGCTCGCCGAGTTTGGCGATGACCCGGTCTCCGAGAAGCCGGTAGTGGTCAAGGACGGTCGCTTCGGCCCGTACATCACCGATGGCGTCACCAACATCACCGTTCCGCGGTCGATGGCCATCGAGGAGCTGACCCGTGAGATGGCGCTGGACCTGCTTGCAGAGAAGCGCGCTAAGGGGCCGGCGCCGAAGAAGAAGACGGCCAGCCGTGCCCCCGCCAAGCGTAAGGTTGCTGCGCGGAAGTAGGGGTTTGGTGGCGTGCGCCACTGGGTAGGTCTGGATCAGTCACAGGATGTCGTGGGGGCGCGTCGTCAACGAAAGTAGCTAACGAGACATAATGGAACCATGCGTCTAGGCGTCCTCGATATCGGGTCAAATACCGTGCACCTGCTCCTGGTTGATGCACATGCCGGGGCGCGACCGGTGCCCTTCGCATCCCACAAGCGTTCACTCCAGTTGGTGGCGCACCTGGACGCCGACGGCGCCATCACCGATCAGGGTCAGGACGAGCTGATCAGTTTTGTCCGGGAGGCCAGGAAATTTGCCGATCGGCACGGAGCTGAGGACTTCCTCGCGTTCTGCACCTCAGCGATCCGGGAGTCGGCGAACGGCGCCGCAGTGCTGCAGCGGGTCAAAGAGGAGACGGCCGTAGCGCTTCAGGAGCTCAGTGGAGACCAGGAGGCGGCCATGACGTTCCAGGCCGTCCGTCGCTGGTACGGCTGGAGCGCCGGTTCAATTCTCAACCTTGACATCGGTGGTGGCTCCTTCGAAATGGCTATGGGAGCCGACGAGCTGCCCGAGGTCGCTATCTCAGTGCCCCTGGGAGCCGGGCGGCTCACCCGGGACTGGCTGGCCGAGGACCCGCCGAGTGCGAAGAGCGTCAAGGACGTCCGGAGGTACATCCGCGGCACCATGAAGGAAGCGGCTACCGAGTTCGCCGCCCTCGGTGAACCACATCTGGTGGCGGGGACATCGAAAACGTTTCGTTCGCTGGCCAGGCTGGCCGGGGCTGCGCCGTCGGCGGCGGGGCCGTTTGTGGGCAGGGAACTCCGCCTTGAGGACCTGTCCCTGTGGACCAAGCGGTTGGCAGCCATGTCCGTGAAGGACCGGGTCAACCTTGACGGTGTTTCTGAGGCCCGGGCGGCGCAGGTGCTGGCGGGTGCGTTGGTGGCCGAGGCAGCCCTCAAGGCGTTCAGGGTGGACAGCATCAAGATCTGCCCGTGGGCGCTGCGGGAAGGGTTACTGCTCCGAAGGTTCGACACCCTGATGTTCGAAGCCCAGGAACCGATGCCTGCTGTCGGCGTGGGTCACGTGCAACTCAACTCTGCCCTCCAAGACACCCCGTGGGCAGGGCGCGCGGCGCTGTGAGCGGGGAGTCTGCACCGGAGCGGAACGGGGTGCGGATCGCTCTCTCCAGCGCGTCCGTCTACCCCCTCGCGGTGCATGAGGCTTTTGCGGTCTCCCGGAGCCTGGGATACGACGGCGTGGAGGTAATGGTCACCAACAATCATGTGAGCCAGAACCCGGACATGCTCAGTGCTCTCAGCCGGCAGTACGACCAGCCGATCGTGGCGATCCATGCGCCGACTCTCCTGCTCACCCAGCAGGTGTGGGGCAAAGCGTGGACCAAGGTGGAAATGTCCGCTGCGATGGCTGTGGAGGTGGGCGCCGACACGGTGGTGGTGCACCCCCCATTTCGATGGCAAAGCGGCTACGCGGAGAATTTCGCGGAGGGAGTGCTCCGCATCACCGCGGAGTACGGAGTTACGGTCGCCGTCGAGAACATGTATCCATGGCGGGTCCGCGGGCGTGAGGCGAAGGCCTACCTGCCGCACTGGAACCCGGTGCCGCAGGCCTATGACGCCGTCACCTGGGACTTTTCCCACGCGGCGATCTCCGGGATGGATTCGCTCGACGAGATGCGGACGCTGGGCGACCGGCTGTCGCATGTACACCTGACCGACGGCACGCCCAATGGAAGGGACGAGCATTTGTTGCCCGGGCAGGGCACACAACGCTGCGCCGAGTCACTGCAGTTCCTCGCTGATTCGGGATTCACCGGTGTGGTGGCGGTGGAGGTCAGTACCAGAAAAGCGAAAGGTGCCGACGAGCGGGACAAGTGGTTGGGTGAAACACTTGCTTTTGCTCGACGGCACCTGGGTCAGGCCAAGGAAGCCTGACTGATATCACTCGCACCTCAAGGAGGTGTTACCCACACTAGGACCGCTATTTGTGTGTTAGCCGTGAGGTACCTGAGCGTTGGGCTTAAAAGAAACGGTGCCGGCAAGCTGTCCAGGCAAGTGGGGGGCAAGCCTGAGTCGGTCACCGGCACCTGAGACGGATCAGACCACGAGGGCCCGATCCGGTATCACTCGCACCTTTATGAGGCAATAACGAGTGTACTGCTATTTCCTCGCGGATTACCCCGAAAAGGCTGGGATATCGCTGTGAATTTGTCCGTGGCAGGATGGATTCATGAAAAACACCCCTGAACCCACGATTTCCTTCCTCGGCTGCGGCTCCATGAACGAGGCAATTTTGCGGGGATTACTTGCCGGCGGACTCCCACCCGAGCGGGTGATAGCGACGGTTCGGGGCGCGGAACGGGCGGCAGAGCTGCGCAGCACCCATGGCATTACGGTGCTCGCCACGTCGGAAGACCCGGAGGCCAACCGTGTGGCGGCCGCGGGAGCCGACGTCGTCATCATGGGTGTCAAGCCAGTGGGAACGATCGACCTCGCCCGCGAGATCGGGCCGGTACTGAAACCGACCACCACCGTCCTGAGCGTCGCCGCCGCCATCTCCCTTGCGATGCTGGAGGCTGCGCTCCCGGACGGCCAGCCGGTCATCCGATCGATGCCCAACACGCCGTCCCGGCTCGGCCGGGGGGTTCTTTCCATTTCGGCGGGAACGCACGCTGATACGGCCCTGATGTCGCAGGCGCGGGAGATCCTTGGCTCGGCCGGAACGGTGGTGGATATTCCGGAGAGCCAGGTCGACGCCCTGTCAGCGGTCAGCGGCTCCGGCCCCGCATACGTGTTCTACCTCGCTGAGGCCATGGCGGCGGCCGGCGTGGAGCTAGGCTTGGATCCCGACTTGGCCAAGGTCCTGGCCACCGAGACGGTGGCCGGGGCCGGTCTGATGCTGGCGGAGCCGGGAGCCGATCCCATCGCACTTCGGCGGGCAGTGACCAGCCCCAACGGCACCACCGAGCAGGCGATCGCCACCTTCGACCGGCTGGACCTGCCCGTGATCGTTGCCGCGGGAGCCCGGTCTGCCAGCAACCGTGCGAAGGCGATCAGCGAGGAGCTGGACAGCTGACACTGCCCCGCCCCTCCGGGTGCTCCCGGGCTAGGGGCGGGCGGCGAAGCGCTCCAAAAGGTCCACGTGGCCCGAGACAATCAGCATGTCCCGGCTGGTCACCTTCGTGTCCGGACGCGCGTAGGTGAAGTCCTCGCCCGGCGATTTCACGCCGACCACCGTGACTCCGTACTTGGACCGCACCGCTGACTCGCCGAGGGTGAACCCCTGGGTCTCCTTGGGTGGGTACATCTTCACGATCGCGAAGCCGTCGTCGAACTCGATGAAGTCCAGCATGCGTCCGCCCACCAGGTGGGCCGCCCGCACCCCGGCGTCCGCCTCGGGGTAGATGACGTGGTTGGCACCGATCCGTTTCAGGATCTTGCCATGCGCAGGGGTGATCGCCTTGACCCACAGATGGTCGATGCCCAGGTCCACCAGGTTCGCCGTGATCAGGACGCTGGACTCGATTGACGTTCCCACGCCCACGACGGCGGCGGTGAACTCCTGCGCCCCCAGCTGGCGGAGCGCGTCGATGTTGGTCGCGTCGGCTTCGACCACATGGGTGAGGACCCCTGACCATTTCTGGACGAGCTGGGTGTCGCGTTCGATTGCCAGGACCTCGCGGCCCTGCTTCACCAGTTGGTCGGCGGTGGCTGAGCCGAAGCGGCCGAGTCCGATCACCAGGACCGGTGCGTTATGTGCTGGTCTTTCAGCCAATGATTGGCCTCTCTTCGGGGTAGTGATACAGGGTACTGCGTTGCCGCAGGGCAAGCGCGGAGGCGAGCGTGATGGTTCCCATCCGGCCGGCAAACATCAGCGCGGACAGGACATACTTGCCCTCCGGTGGCAGCTCGGCGCTGAGGTTGGTGCTCAGCCCGCAGGTGGCAAACGCCGAGATCACCTCAAAGAGCACCCTGTTGAGGTCCTCCTCGGTCATCCAGAGCAGGATTCCACAGCCAACCAGCACCAGGGTTGCGCCCATGAAGATGACCGAGATGGCAACCCTCATCACACCCTCGGGGATCTTGCGGCCGTAGGCCTTCACATCCGAGTTGCCGCGGGCTTCAGCCACGATGGCAAGGAACATGACGGCGATCGTGGTCACCTTGATTCCACCCGCGGTGGAGGCCGACCCGCCGCCGGCGAACATCAGCGCGTCGGTGAGCAGCATCGTTGCCGAGCCCATGTCCGACTGGTCCACCAGGTTGAACCCGCCGGAGCGGGTCATCACCGAGGCGAAAAGGGCATGGATTACCTTGTCACCGCCGCTAAACGCCCCGATGGTCCGGTCGTTGGACCATTCCATTGCTCCCCACGCGAGCGCACCCAGGACCAGGAGGATTACCGAGACGTTGATCGTCAGCTTGGTATGGAGGCTCCACTTACGGACCCGGTGACGGTATTGGATCAGGACCAGGATCACCGGGAACCCGAGGCTGCCCAGGAACACTCCGAGCATGATCGGGACCAGGATGAACAGGTCTGTCTCGTAGGGCACCAGCCCGTCCGAGTGCGGCGTGAAACCCGCATTGTTGAAAGCTGAAATGGAGTAGAACACGCCGTGCCAGACGGCGAGCCAGAACGGTTCCCCCAGCACCATGAACCGCGGGATCAGCATCAGGGCGAGCACGATCTCCACCACCACCGATGTGGTGATCACGATGCGCAGCAGTGTTCCCACCTCGCCGAGCCGGCTCGCGTTGTTGAGCGCCGACTGCGCCAGAAGCTTGCCGCGCACGCCGAGCCGCTTGCTCACCATCAGCGCGAGCAGCGAGGCAAGGGTCAGGGTGCCCAGGCCACCCACGAAAATGGCAATCAGGATTACCAGTTGGCCGAAGAAGGACCAGTACGCCGCAGTGGAGACCACGGTCAGCCCCACCACGCAGACCGCAGATACCGCTGTGAACATCGCATCGTGCAGCGGGGCGGCCTCGCCGCCGGCGGTCGCTATCGGCAGGCTGAGAAGGGCGGTGAAGATGAGGATTACGCTAAAGAAGATGATCAGCGCGACGCGGGCGGGGGAACTGTTCGCCACTCCGTCGATGAAATCCCGGATGCGGGCCAGCAGCCTCAGGTACACGCTCTGCTCTTCCCGCAGCCAGGACGGCTGTTGTCTTGCCATAGCGTTCGCTTTGCCCCGGTTCCGCGGTCTCGACTTCGGCTGGATTACACCAGATGTCCTCCGAGTAGTAAACCACTTTCGGGGGGCCAGCGTGTCCAGACATCCCGCACATCACGTACCCTGTCAGTGATGAGTAGCGAATCCGCGTCGTTCCCCACCAGCGTTGTCTGGGACGACTCAATGCTGGCCTACAACTTTGGCCCGACGCACCCGATGAACCCGCAGCGGCTGGCGCTCACGGCACGGCTTTCCTCTGACCTGGGGCTCTTCGACCATCAGGCCGTCACCCTCACCCCACCGTTCGTGGCCAGCGACACCGAGTTGGCGACCGTGCACGACGACGACTACATCGACGCCGTGCGGACAGCCGGAGTGGATCCCGGGCAGGCGGATCAGGCCATGGGCCTGGGCACCGCGGACAATCCTGCGTTTGTCGGCATGCACGAGGCCAGCGCGCGGCTGGTCGGGGGATCACTCGCCGCCGCCGACGCAATCGTCGCTGGGCGCGCAGTGCACGCGGTGAACTTCGGTGGCGGGATGCATCACGCCGGCCGTTCACTGGCCAGTGGCTTCTGTATCTATAACGACGCCGCCGCCGCCATCCAGCGGCTGCTCGACTCAGGGACACAACGGGTCCTCTATGTCGACGTCGACGCCCATCACGGTGACGGAACCCAGAGTATCTTCTGGAATGACCCGCGGGTGATGACCATTTCACTGCATGAGACAGGCATGTCCCTGTTCCCGGGGACCGGGTTTGCCAACGAAATCGGAGGGCCGCGGGCCGAAGGATACGCGGTCAATGTCGCGCTTCCGACGCTGGCCGGCGATGGCGCCCTCCTCCGGGCGTTCCACGCGGTGGTTCCGCCGCTCACAGAGGCATTCCAGCCCGAGGTGATCCTGAGCCAGCACGGCTGCGACAGCCATGTTGACGACCCGCTGACCAACCTCAGAATCAGTGTTGATGCCCAACGCGACCTGATGGTCAGTATCAGTGACCTGGCAGCACGGATCTGCGAGGGGCGGTGGATCGCCACCGGCGGAGGTGGCTACAACCTCACCAGCGTGGTGCCCCGCGTCTGGTCAACACTGGTCGCGGTGGCCGCCGGTGCGTCAATCGGTCCCCATACCCCGGTGCCCGAGGCCTGGCGTTCATACGTGCTCGAGCAGTACGGGGCGACCGTGCCCCTGCTGATGGGTGACGGCGCTGATACCTGGTGGCGTTCCTGGGAGGTCGGCTACGATCCGAATGATGAGCTGGACCGCACGGTGATGGCCACCCGCAAGGCAATTTTTCCGCTGCACGGGCTTGATCCGTGGTTTGACTAGCATCGACCGCATATATGCCGCTAGGGTAATGGAATGGTCATTGAGGATGTTTTCGCCGTCGTCGCCGAAGGTACCCGCCGGGAGATCCTCGGGTCGCTCCGCGCGGGGGACAAGGCGGTTGGCGAGCTGGTCGACGAGCTCGAGGTCAGCCAGCCGACAGTATCTAAGCACCTGAAGGTGTTGCGCGTTGCAGGCCTGGTGTCCATGCGGGCCCAGGGACAGCGCCGTTATTATTCACTGAACCCCGCGCCTCTGCGAGAGATAGAACTTTGGCTGGGTTCGTTCGACCTCCCGGCCCGGACGCCAGCGGAGCCTGAACTGGCCGGAGTTGCTCCCCGCCCGTCAACGGTGCTGGCGACCGCCGTTGACCCTGCCACCGATCTAGCCGGTCAGCAGGCGTTCGGGCGCACCGTGGGGAGGGCGGCCGAACGCGCTGCTGATCTCTTCGCGCAACTGCCGAAACTGCGGCGTCGACGCGACTGACACGGCGGCTCCCGCCTCGCCCTACAGGGTCCAATGGCACTTTCACTTTAGTCACATCAGCCACTAGAATATTAGGTGGCGGAATCTTCCCTTCACGTGGTGAAACGCCGTTTGGTCTGCCACAAGGCACGCCTCAGACTGCACACGTTGGGGGTGCAAGCCTCAGTTTTTAGGAGCAAGGTGTGATGGTAGAAGTGAGCAACTTCTCGGATGTGCGGTTTGTGACCGTAGCCGAGGTGGCCGACATGATGCGGGTCTCCAAAATGACCGTTTATCGCCTGATTCACGCCGGTGAAATGCCAGCAGTACGCTTCGGCCGGTCCTACCGGGTCCCGGAATCGGCGGTCGAACAGTTCGTCCGGGGCGCGGTAGTGGACGATCACTCCGAAACTGGCTAGTTGTCCTCGGGTGCCCAGGTGCCCGATGCGCACGATGTAGGCCCGGTCGGGAGAGGTCACAATTAGCGGTACCCTGTTAAGGAGCGTTTTACGCGCTGTTGGCTGTGTGCCCGCCTTGCGGGAAGGCCGATCCGCGTAGGTAGTTGCGTTATTGTCAGAATCCGGTCCTTGGCCCCACCCGGGCCGGGTCGGAAATCGAAGATCAGTTTGTGAGGACTTTATGGGTTCAGTAATTAAGAAGCGCCGCAAGCGTATGGCCAAGAAGAAGCACCGCAAGCTGCTTCGTAAGACCCGTCACCAGCGTCGCAACAAGAAGTAGTTTCAGTTTTGCTCAAGGGCCCGTCACTTCGGTGACGGGCCCTTGAGCGTTAACCGGGCGCTGCCTAGTTCCCGCGCATCCTGGTGAACCCGCGCCAGAGTCCGTAGACCGCCCCCGCGCCCGTGGCCGCCTTCAGCCCCAGGGTTGCGGCCCGGCGGCCACTGCGGAAGTCGTAGATTGGCCAGTTGTTCTCGCGGGCATGCCGCCGCAGTTTGCGGTCCGGGTTGATCGCTACCGGATGCCCCACGATGCTCAGCAGTGGAATGTCATTGAAAGAATCTGAGTATCCCCAGCACCGCCGCAGATTGAGGCCCTCCTTCTCCGCCAGGGCGCGAACTGCAACCGCCTTGGCCGGCCCGTGGAGAAACTCGCCCACGAGCTTCCCGGTGTACAGGCCATCAGCCACTTCTCCTACCGTGCCCAGCGCGCCGGTCAGACCCAGCCGGTTGGCGATCACGCTGGCCACCTCCACGGGTGTCCCGGTGACAAGCCAGACGCGTCGCCCTGACTTGAGGTGCTGTTCGGCCAGGGCGCGGGCGCCGGGCCAGATCTTGGAGGCGATCATCTCGTCGTAGACCTCTTCGCCCAGAGCCTTCACATCTTCATGGGCAATGCCGATGGCGAAGGCCAATGCCGCATCACGCACTGAATTGATGTCGGTCATGTTCTCGCCACGCATGACAAAGCGGAGTTGTTTCCACGCCAGCCCGGTAGCGAACCGGAGGGTGAATGCCCTGCGCTGATACATCTTCCGTCCCACGTGGAAAAGGCTGGCGCCGCGCATCATGGTGTTGTCGACGTCGAAGAAAGCGGCATCTCCTCCTGGGCCGGGGAGGGTGTCGGCTACCCCTGGGATCACGCGCAGGGGTCCGGTGCTGGCAACGGACATGCTCTGAGTCTAAATCACTTGAGTCTGGGCCCGGTCCGATGCCGCGCGGTGATCGGAGAGGCGGTAACTTGGTGGCATGATCCCAACACACCAGTCCGGCCCGCCAGGGAACGGGGCACCCGCACGCCGTGTGGAGCTGCTCACCCGGCCCGACTGCCATCTGTGCACCGATGCCCGGGCCGTGGTCGAGTTGGTATGCGGCGATCTAGGTATGCCCTGGCGGGAACTGTCGACGGCGGAGAGGGCGGATCTGCTCGACCAGTTTGCCGAGGAGATCCCGGTGCTGTTCATTGATGGTGTGCAGCGGGACTTCTGGAAGATTGACGAACGGCGACTTCGGTCGCTGCTGACCCCGTGACTGTTCGGTCGGCCACTGCCAGCTTTGTGCGGTCCACTCGGCACCCTACAGTGGAGTTACCCACGGCATCGGCTAGTCCGGCGTCGTGCAACCCTGCCGCCTGAGCGGCTGGTGGATAGCAACGGAGCGATGGAAAGTGACGACGCCGGAAGTACCCGAGCTGAGACTGTCGATGAGCGGCAACGCCGCACGCCAGATCCCGAGCGCCTCCCTGACGCGCCTGACCATTTACTTACGCGCCCTGAATTCCTTTCTGGCGGAAGGCACGGAACGGGTGTCTTCCGATCGCCTGGCGGAGGCCGCTGGTGTCAACTCTCCGATCCTGCGCAAGGACCTGTCCTACCTAGGCTCCTACGGCACACGGGGTGTCGGCTATGACGTGCAATATCTGAACCGGCAGATCTCGGCGGCGCTCGGCCTGACCCATGACTGGCGGGTAGCCATCCTGGGGGCGGGCAACCTGGGCCGGGCGCTCGCCGGTTACTCCGGGTTTGAGTCCCGGGGATTCGAGATTGTTTCCCTCTTTGACGCCGACCAGCTCATTGTCGGAGCGGAGGTGGGCTGGCTGCGGGTCAGCCCGGTTACCGACCTGGAGCAGGTGCTGGAACGGACCCGGGCCAACATGGCGGTCCTCGCCGTGCCGGCGGCGGTGGCGCAATCGCTATGTGACCGGTTGGTCGCGGCAGGAATCACGAGCATTCTGAGTTTCGCCCCGGTGGTGCTGCAGGTGCCAGATGGGGTTCAGCTGCGCAAGGTCGACATGGCCACTGAGCTGCAAATCCTTGCCTATCACGCACAGCGGGCGCAGGAGCCGGAGATCACAGATGGCTCCCGCGCCCGTTCGGCCCAGTAGGTCTCAGGCCCAGTAGGTTTCGGCCCAGCAGGTTTCAGGCCTGAAGGTTTCGCGCAGTCGGTTTCCCGCTCGGGCCTATCTAATACTGGCCGGGAGCGGTCTGCTTCTGGAAGTACGGCCGGGCCGGCTTCAGGAAGGTCATCGCGACGCCGGCGATCCCGAGCAGCAGCACAGCGATGTTCAGGATGGTCTGCAGCGGCCCTGGTGTGACCATCTCCTGGCCTTGCAACAGCTCACTGCCCTCAAGGATTGATGCCGACAGCAGGCCAAAGAGGTAGCTCAGCACCGAGAGAACGGCCAGCACCGCCGCGGTGATCCGCGCCCAGTTGTGACCCTTGCGGATGAAGATCGCCAGCAGGATGTAGATGCCGGTCGCGATGGCGGCGAAGACCACGGTAATCGCGGTTGCCGCGCCGGCACCGAGGCCCTCCAGCTGCGTTGACGTTGCGCTGAGGATGCTGGAGATCAGGCTGAGCGCGCCCGCAGCAATGATCAACCAGAAAGCCCGCTTCACTTCCTGGGGGGCCGGGCCCTTTTCCGTCATGGCGACCTGACTCATGTTCCCCGGGTAGTTGTAGCTGGCGGGCGGATTGCTGGGCGATCCGTACGGCGACGAAGTGTGGCCCGCCGCGTTCTGGCCTGGGGCGGACTGTCCCGCCGAGGGATCGCGCGGCATTTGATCCTGGCCGTAGTTGGGGTCGTTGGGAGGTGTGCTCATTGCCGTTTCCTCTTCACTTGAGACTGACTGGTGCAGACCCTGCGGGGTCCCAAAATCAACCCTAGCCCGGAGGGCCGAGCGTCGGCAGCATTAGACAAGAGGCAGCATGAAACAACAGTGGCTGCCCTTCCCATGGGGAAGGGCAGCCACTGAGAGGGATGCTTAGGCTGCTGGTGCTACAAACGCTGCATCGAGGTTGATGGTGACCTTGTCGCCGACCAGGACGCCGCCTGCTTCGAGCGCTGCGTTCCAGGTGAGGCCGAAGTCCTTACGGGAGATCACGGTCTTGCCGGAGAAGCCGGCGCGGGTTGCACCGAAGGGATCCACTGCAACTCCGTTGAACTCGGTCTCGAAGACTACGGGAAGGGTGGTGTCGCGGATGGTCAGGTTGCCGGAGAGCTTGTAGGTCTCGCCGGAGCCGTCGATGGAGGTCGACTCAAAGGTCATCTCGGGGAAACGCTCGACGTCGAAGAAGTCCTCGCCACGCACGTGGGCGTCGCGGTTCTCGTCGTTGGAGTTGAAGGATGCGGTCTTGATGGTCGCGGTGATCTTGGAATCGCTCAGCGAGGAGCCCACCTGCATGGCTGCATCGACGGTGTCGAAGTTGCCGCGCACCTTGCTGATGCCAGCGTGCCGCACGGTAAAGCCGACCTCGCTGTGCGAGCCATCGAGGGTCCAGGTGCCGTTGTTCAGTCCGGTGGGAATTGCCATGGTAGTTCTCCTGATCGTGGTGCCGTCTCGGTGATGCTGCTGTCGCTGCCGGGAGGCCGCTACTCAGAATAAGCATGCATTTGCATTGATTATTCCTCAAGTTACTTGAATGTTCAAATAAATGGTTCCTGAGCTGCACCCGGCACGGATTTCGAGGCATGAGCGAACTCTGAGAAACTAGAGGCATGTCCCTAGCTACCGTTCACCTCGTGCGCCACGGTGAGGTCCATAATCCCGACCGCGTCCTCTATGGACGGCTGCCCGAATTTCACCTCTCCGAATTGGGGCATGAGATGGCAGCCCGGGTTGCCGGGCATTTCGCGCAAAGCGCCGCCGAGGGTGCAAACATCGTGCGAATCGTGGCATCACCATTGACACGTGCGCAGGAAACCGCTGCTCCGATCGCTGAACGGCTTGGCCTGGAAGTGCGGACGGATGGGCGTGTGATTGAGGCGTTCAGCCGTTTCGAGGGCATGTCGCAGGTAGTCCGTCAGCTCAAGCACCCCCGCTACTGGCCGCTCCTTGCAAATCCCTTCCGGCCATCCTGGGGGGAGCCCTATCGCCAGCAGGTCGCGCGGATGAAGTCGGCCGTGGATGACGCGCGGTGGAGCGCTGTCACGCTGGCAGAAGCTGCCGGAACCTCCGGCCCGGCCGAGGCGATCGTGGTCAGCCACCAGCTGCCGATTTGGGTTTCCCGCCTGGCCGCTGAGGACCGTCGGCTCTGGCACGACCCCCGTGACCGCGAGTGCACCCTCACCTCCGTCACGTCTTTGGATTTTGATGGCGAGCGGTTGATCGGGGTGCGCTACCACGAGCCGTGCGCGGATCTGCTGCCCGGTGCGGCGAACCTGCCGGGAGCATAATAGAATTACTACACGTTGTAGAACTGTGGAAGAAGCTGTGAAGAAATCTGACCGATCTGCCGGGCGCCTGAAAAAGCTGGGTGCCGCGCTGGCTCTTGGGCTGGCTGCCTCACTCGCCCTTTCGGCGTGCGCCGCTGACGACCCCCTCGCGCAGCAAGCCGCCGTCGGGGACAACAAGAACTACATCGCCGGCGACGGATCGGTGACCGAATACGCTGCCAGTGACCGCGGTGAGCCGCTCGCCATCACCGGCACGCAGTACGACGGCACGGTAGTGGATTCTGAGGAGTGGGCCGGCCAGGTCACGGTGGTGAATTTCTGGTACGCGGCTTGTGCGCCTTGCCGCGAGGAGGCGCCCGACCTGGTGGCATTGCATGACGAATACGCGTCGGCTGGCACCGAGTTCTACGGGGTCAATATCCGCGATACGCAGCGCACAGCCGAGGCTTTCGAGCGCAGCTTTGAGATTCCCTACCCAAGCCTGGACGACCAGGATGGTGGGGTACTGCTGGCAATGACCAGCTATGTGCCCCCGCAGGCGGTCCCCACCACGCTGGTGATCGACAAGGAAGGCCGTGTCTCAGCGCGGATCCTCGGGTTGGCCGACAAGAGCACGCTGGCCGCTCTCATCGACGCCGCGTTGGCCGAGTAAGACACAAGTGACTTTTCAGCTGCACCTCAATGCCGCCGTCGGGGGTTCACTTCCGACGGCTACCTCCAACGCGTTCGCCGACACCGTGCTGAACGGGTCGATGCTTCTGGCGCTCCCTGTGGCCCTGCTGGCTGGCCTGGTGTCGTTCGCCTCACCCTGCGTCCTGCCGCTCGTCCCGGGCTACCTGGGCTATGTCACAGGGTTGACCGGCGTCGACCTCGAACAGCAGAAGCGCGGCCGGATGTTGACCGGGATCGCCCTCTTTGTGCTCGGGTTTTCGGTGGTCTTCATGGCGTACGGCGCCCTGTTCGGCCAGCTGGGCGCCTGGATGGTCGGGTCGGAGAGCTGGCTCATCCCGGTGCTGGGTGTGGTGGTAGTGCTCATGGGCCTGATCTTCATGGGAGGTTTCTCCTGGTTCCAGACCGAGAAGAAGCTCCACACCAAAGTACCGACCGGACTCTGGGGTGCGCCCCTGTTGGGTCTGACCTTTGGGCTGGGCTGGGCACCCTGCATCGGGCCCACCCTGTCGGCGGTGCAGCTGCTCGCCTTCTCGAACGACGACGCCAGCGCCGCGAAGGGCGCCGCCCTCACCTTCGTATATTGCCTCGGACTGGGCCTGCCGTTTCTGCTCATTGCGCTAGGGGTGCGGCGCGGCATGGGCGCCATGGCGTTCTTCCGGAAGCACCGCCTGGCCCTGCAACGGTTCGGAGGCGGGATGCTGGTGGTGGTTGGCCTGCTCATGGCAACCGGCGTCTGGACGCTCTGGATCAATGAACTGCAGAACTGGCTCGGCGGGGTGACCCTTCCCATCTAATGACTTCTGACCACTTTGAAAGGGGGCAGACAATGACCCCCGACACTCCCGACGGCGGTAAACCCGACGTCGCTCTACCGGCCCTCGGCTTCCTCGGCAGCCTGCGCTGGGGCTGGACCCAGCTCACCAGCATGCGCACCGCACTGTTTCTGCTGCTGCTCCTTGCGGTCGCAGCGGTGCCCGGATCGTTGTTCCCGCAGCGTCCAGCCAACCCGGCAGTAGTCACCCAGTACATTCAGGACAACCCGGACACCGGGCCGATCCTCGACTGGTTCCAGCTGTTCGATGTCTACTCCTCGGTCTGGTTCTCGGCGATCTACCTGCTGCTCTTCGTGTCCCTGATCGGTTGCGTCATCCCGCGGGCTCTCGCCCACGGCCGGGCCATGAAATCAAAGCCACCCCGGACACCCCGAAAGCTCTCGAGGATGCCGATCTACGGCACCCTGGTCCTTCCTGCCTCCACACAGTCCGGCGGCTCCCCGATCACTGCGGCGTCCGCTGCCGCTAACGCCGCAGCGATGCTGAAAAAGCGCGGCTACCGGGTGGACCTCCGGGATACCGACTCCGCGCAGCCCTCCGTCGGCGCCGAACGCGGCTTCCTCAAGGAAGTCGGCAACCTGGTATTCCACTTCTCGCTGATCGGCGTGCTGGTCTCCGTGGCAGTTGGCGGTCTTTTTGGCTACAGCGGGCAGAAAATCATCGTCGAGGGTGACAGTTTCGTCAATACGCTCGTCGGCTACGACACGTTCACCCCCGGAGCCAACTTCACCGCCGGCCAGCTGGAGCCCTACTCGTTGCGCCTCGACAATTTCGACGTGCAGTTCGACCGCCAGGAAACCCACTACGGGCAGCCCCTCGACTTCACCGCCAACGTCACCACCAAGGACGGGCCGGATGCCGACGAGGAAGAACAGGTCCTCAAGGTAAACTCTCCGCTGAGTATTGGCGGTACCGGCATCTACCTGGTGGGCAACGGTTACGCGCCGGTGGTCACCGTCCGCGACGGCAACGGCGACATCGCCATGCAGGGTCCGGTGGTGACCATCCCGCAGGACGGACTCTTCACCTCCCTTGTCGTGGTCAAGGCCCCGGACGCCGCACCAGACCAGCTGGGCTTCGTCGGATTCTTCCTTCCCACAGCCTTTGTGGGCGAGGACGGCGTAGCCTTCTCCCGTGATCCTGACCCGTTCAACCCCCAGCTGAACCTCAACTCCTACTACGGTGACCTCGGTCTCGACGACGGCGAACCGCGCAGCGTCTACGTCCTCGACACCGAGGACCTGACCGAGCTGAACAGCCGCACCAGCGATGAGGGCGGGATTGTCCTTGGCGCCGGACAGACCTACGATCTTCCCGAGGGCAAGGGCTCGATCTCCTTTGACGGGCTGGACCGCTACATCGCCGTCGACATCCGCCACGATCCCGGGCAGCTGGGCGCCCTCGTGTTCTCCTCCCTCGCGTTGGCCGGGCTGACGGCATCGCTGTTTATCGGACGGCGGCGGGTCTGGGTGCGAACCGGCACCCACGCCGATGGCCGCACCATGCTCGAGTACGGACTACTCGCGCGGGGCGAGGACCACAGGCTGACCGGTGAGGGAGCTGCGATCGAGAAGGCGCTCCGAGCGCAGTGGCTGGTGGACGAGCCCGTTGAGGAGCAAAATGGGAAGCTTGGCGCACCAGGCAGCACGAACATCGAACACGCGTCACACCAGGCAAGAAACCGGTAAGGAAAGCTAATGCCACCAATCAGCCAGACCCTGGGGGAGTTCAGTGAGCGCTTCATGCTGCTCGCTGCGCTCACCTACACGGTCGCCTTCATTGTCTTCACGCTTGACCTTGTAAAGAGCAGCAAGCGAATCCGCGCGGTGGAGGAGAATCTCGCCGCATCCCAGCAGGCCGAGCAGAAGGTGCTGGTGGGGGCGGACCGTACCGGTGGCCCCTCGGCACGTGGCGGCGCTGCCCGTCTCGAAGCTGACACCACCGCCGACGATTCGATGGATTACTCGGGCCGGCGGAAACTGGCGCGCATCGCCGTCGTCCTCACCGTCATCGCCGCTCTGATCCACGCGGCCGGGGTGATCTCCCGCGGGCTGGCAACCAACCGGGTTCCCTGGGGCAACATGTACGAGTTTTGTACCACCGGCGCCCTGGTGGTGGTGCTCGTCTTCCTCATCGCGCTGATTCGGAAGGACCTCCGGTTCCTCGGTACGTTCGTGGTCGGTCTTACCCTGGTGATGCTCTGCGCTGCGACCATCGGCTTCTTCACCCCGGCCGGCAACGTGGTTCCCGCCCTGCAGAGCTACTGGCTCATTATTCACGTCTCGGTGGCGGTAGCCGCCTCGGCGCTGTTCACCCTGACCTTTGCCATGTCAGTCCTGCAGCTCATCCAGACGAGCCGGATCCGCAAGCTTGCCGCCGGCGGTGTGGACCGCGCCCCGTTCATGCGGTTGGTTCCGTCGGCTCTGAGCCTTGAGAACCTCTCCTACCGGATCAACGCTTTCGCCTTCGTGATGTGGACCTTCACCCTGATGGCCGGCGCCATCTGGGCTGAAGAGGCCTGGGGCCGTTACTGGGGCTGGGACGTGAAGGAAGTCTGGACCTTCGTCATCTGGGTCGTCTTCGCCGGGTACCTGCACGCCCGGGCCACCCGTGGCTGGACCGGCACCCGCGCCGCCTGGCTGTGCATCATCGGGTACCTGTGCATCGTGTTCAACTTCACGATCGTGAACATCTACTTCTCGGGCCTTCACAGCTACGCCTAGCGAGGCAACCGACCAGTCAGAAAAGTGCAGCCACCCCTTACGGAGTGGCTGCACTTTTTGTCTCGGGCGGTCGGTGGGCCTCAGGTGTCACCGATCCGACAACGACGGCGCCGCAGGGAGGCCGCCACGACGTAGCCGGGAAGTCCGTGACGGCGAGGGAATCAGGCGGTCTGGCTACCCGGCTCGGGGTCGGTTTCCCCGTCTTTCTTCTGTTGTTCCTCGCGGGCCTTCTTCTCCTGGGCTGCGCGCAGCTCCTGCTCCTTGCGCCGGATTTCCTTCTCGCGGGCCTGCTGCCGACGCTTTGCCTCAAGGTTCCGGAGGAACTGGGGATCGTCGTCGGGTGCGGTGGGATGGCGGGGAGCGGGGCGGGTGCGTCCGCGGGTGCCACTGGGCCGGGGACGGCCGAAGAGGAACCACAGTCCCGCACCGAGAAGCGGTACCAGGGCAATGGTGAGGATCCACGCGGGTTTGGAGATGCTGCGCACCGAGTGCGCCTTGGTCATGATGCAGTCGATCAGAGCGTAGACGATAACGGCAACTGCAACGAGGATGAGAAACAACAACAGGCGAGGCATCTATCAATTGTAGGCGAGTAAACTTGATGAGTGCCCTTCTTCAAATTCACTGCCCTCCGCCTCGGCCTCGTCGTGGTGTTCTTCGTTATTGCCTATTGGCTCGGCCTTGGCGCCATCTTCTCGGCCGTCGCAGCAGCAATCCTTGCCTGGTGCGTGACCTACCTGTTTTTCCGCTCCCAGCGGGACGCCGCCGCAGCCTCCCTGCAACGCCGGTTCCGGGACGGAGCGCCGCCGCAGCGCAACCCTGCCGAGCTCGACGACGCCGCCGCTGAGGACGCGTACGACCCCAACGCAGCGGTGAACCCCGACCGCAAACCCCGCCCTTAGGCCCCGGGGTCCGCAGGGTAGGAAGCGTCAGGACGCGATGATAGTCGTCAGGATAAGGCCGGCCCCGTAGAGGACGCTGAACCCGAGGTTGATCAGGCCGGTCTGCTTGAGCACCGGGATCAGGCTGCTCCGTTGCTCACCCTTGAGCATCAACCGGCTCGGCATCAGGCAGGCCGGGACGAGGAGCAGCACCAGTAGCACCCACGGGTGGTTGAAGACCAGGAGCACCGGAAGCAGCAGCGCGACGGCAAGCATCATCACGTAGGTGATCCGCGCCGTGGTGTCACCAAGTCGGACAGCCAGGGTGATCTTCCCCGCCTCACGGTCGGTTGGGATGTCCCGGACGTTGTTGGCCATCAGGAGCGCCATCGCGATGAGGCCGGTGCTGATCGCGCCGATCCACGCCGCAGCGCTCAGCTGACCGGCCTGCGTGTAGGTGGTGCCGAGTGTCGCGACCAGCCCGAAGAAGACGAACACAAAGACATCGCCCAGACCCAGGTACCCATACGGCTTCCTGCCGCCGGTGTAGCCCCAGGCCGCCGCGATGCAGCCCACTCCCACGAGCAGCAGGAACCAGGCCTGGGACAGTACCACCAGCCCACCGCCGGCGATCATCGCGAGCGCGAAGCACGCGAAGGCTGCCCGCTTCACCTGTTCCGGCCGCGCGGCCCCGGATCCTGTGAGGCGTAGCGGGCCGACCCGGTCCGCGTCGGTGCCCCTGACGCCGTCGGAGTAATCGTTGGCGTAGTTGACGCCGATCTGCAGCAGGATGGCGACGAAGGCCGCCAGGGCAGCGTTGACGGGTTTGAAGGCCCCGAGGTCGAAGGCGGCGGCACAGCCCACGATTACCGGTGCGATAGCCATCGGGAGAGTTCGCGGGCGGGCGCCCTCAAGCCATTGTGCGGCAGTAGCCACGGTGTTGTCCTTTGTTTCGGGGCGGGAGGTTTAGGCGCCGGCGCGTTCGAGCAGGGCCAGCACGGCGAGCCGGTCGGGTTTGCCGTTGGGCAGCACCGGCAGCGATGCGAGGGTGAGGATGGTGTGCGGCGCGGCGTGCGCGCCGAGGGCAGCCTTCGTATGCCGGCGCACGTCGTCGGGGCTTACCTGGCCGACGACGGCGGCCGCCACCTCCGAGCCCCACTCGGCGCTTTCGATGCCCAGCACCAGAGCCGACTGCACCCCGGGCATCGACTCGATGGCGGAGGCGACGGCGGTGGCAGACACCTTGACGCCCCCGGTAACGATGACGTCGTCGATCCGGCCGGAGACCGACAGTTTCCCGCCGGTAAGGTCAGCGGTGTCATCGGTTCTGAACCAGCGGCGGCCCGAGTTGAACCTGAACCGGTCGGCGCTGAGCTCGGGCTGTCCCAGATAGCCGTCGGCCAGGACCGGACCGCTGATCCACAGCCGGCCGTCCTCGTTGATCAGGTCAACTCCCTCCAGCGGGACGCCGTCGTAGACGCAGCCGCCGCAGGTCTCGCTCATCCCGTAGGTGAGCACCAGGTTCAGCCCCTGCCGTCGCGCTTCCTCACGGAGGCTCGCCGATGCGGGCGCGCCCCCGAGGAGGATCGCGTTGAACCGGCGCAACGCCTGGAGTGTTTCCGGACGGGGATCCTGGAGCAACCGGTGCAGTTGGGTGGGTACCAGCGAGGTGAATCGAACCTTGTCGGTGAGCTCGCCAGCGGCTGCGGTGAACGCTTCGGCGCTGAACGGTGCCGCCAGGTCCATGGCCCAGGGGCGGGTGCCGGCGTACAGCGATCGGACCAGGACCTGGAACCCTGCCACGTAGTGCACGGGAAGGGTGAGAAGCCACTGGCCCTCGGCCTTCAGCGCCAGGGCTGTGCCCATCGCCGAGGCGGCGAGCGCGTCGACGCTGAGCATGGTTTGCTTGGGCGTCCCGGTCGAGCCGGAGGTGCTGAGGACGGCGGCTATCTCGTCGTTGGGCAGTTCACCATCGAAGGTCTGCCCCTGATCCAGATGGGGAGCAATGGCTGGGCCTTCACCGGCGAGGGCAGCAGCCAACGGAGCGAGGAGGGCATGGGGGTCGGATCCGGGCGGGGTGTGAAGTGGGAGCAGTTCCATGGTGGCCTAGAAGTAGTAGGGGTAGGCGGACCAGTCTGGTGCCCGTTTTTCCAGGAAGGCTTCCTTGCCTTCGACCGCCTCATTGGTCATGTAGGCCATCCGGGTGGCTTCGCCAGCGAAGACCTGCTGGCCGGCGAGGCCGTCGTCGGCCAGGTTGAACGCAAACTTCAGCATCCGGATAGCCTGTGGACTCTGCCGCGCGATGTCGGCGGCGTACTGCAGCGCCGTGGTCTCCAGTTCCGCGTGGTCCACCGCCTCGTTCACGGCGCCCATGGCGACCATCTCATCCGCTGAGTATTCGCGGGCGAGGAAGAAGATCTCGCGGGCCTTCTTCTGGCCGATCTGCCGGGCCAGCAGGGCAGACCCGTAACCGGCGTCGAAACTGCCCACCGTGGCATCGGTCTGTTTGAACTTGCCGTGTTCGCGGGACGCGATCGTGAGGTCCGCCACCACGTGCAGGCTGTGCCCACCGCCGGCTGCCCACCCGTTGACGACGGCGATGACCACCTTGGGCATGGTGCGCATCAGTCGCTGCACCTCCAGGATGTGGAGCCGTCCCGCACGGGCAGGATCGACGCTTTCGCTGGTCTCGCCGTCGGCGTAGCGGTAGCCGTCGCGCCCGCGGATCCGCTGGTCACCGCCGGAGCAGAAGGAGTGACCGCCGTCCTTGGGCGACGGACCGTTTCCGGTAAGCAGCACGGTGGCCACGTCGGAGGTCATCCGGGCATGATCCATGGTCCGGTACAGCTCATCGACGGTCCCGGGGCGGAAGGCGTTGCGGACCTCGGGCCGGTTGAAGGCAATTCTCACGGTGGGGAGATCCCGCGTCTTCCCATCCACGGCCCGCTCAACCTGCCGGTGGTAGGTGATGTCCTGGAGGTCACCAAACCCGGAGACGAGTCGCCAGCGGGCAGGGTCGAAGAGGTCTGAAACCTGTGGGGGAAGGTCGATAGTCACCCATCGAGTGTAACTTCGCGGCGGGCCCTTCATGTGATCAGGTCGGTCTGCTGCGATCGGCCGGAAGAGGGAAACCACGAGGGCTGGCGGTTTTTCTTGGTGTTTGGTTAGCTGGCGCGTGAGAGCTGGCCAAGAGGGGCAGCCGACATCAAGGGGGAGTCATGAAACTCACTAAAATCCTCGCCATCGCGGCGGCCTCGGCTGTGATCGCTCTCGCGGGCGCCCCGGCGGCCCTCGGAGCTTCCGATGAGATTGTGTTCGTTCCCTTTGACGAGGCGACGGTGATCGACCCGAACACCGTCACCTTCGTGACCGGGGGCCTGCTTGACGCCAACGGAAACAATCTGTGTGCCGTCAACCCCGGTTCCATTGTGTTCCCGGATGGAACCTACCCCTGCTTCATCGATTTTGCGTCGCCCACGCCGGACCCCGCACCGCAGGTGGGTCAGCTGCCCGTGGGAGGGGCCGACACGGGGGTGTCCACGCCCCCCGTTCTGCCCGGGGTGACGGCCACGATCGCGGGAGCCGCCGCTGGGGCTCTCAGCCTTGCAGCAGCGGGCGTGGTGTTGCGGAGGCGGGACGTTTAGCCAGCGTCAGCCAATGCAGAACTCGTTGCCCTCGGGGTCGGCCATCGTGTACCAGATGTGCGGCCCCTGGTTCGCCTGGTAGAGGAACCGGGCGCCCCGTCCCTCAAGCCGGGACCGGAGTTGGTCCTTGTCGTCGCCGTCGAGGTTGATGTCCAGGTGGCAGCGGTTTTTTGCGGTTTTCGGTTCGGGGACCGGTTGAAAGAGCATGCGCAACCGGCCAGGGGTGCCCTCCTGGCCGGGACGGCAGATAGCTGCGCCGTCCCGCCAGACCCGCACCCCGTTGTGCACCACCACTTCGTCAGGTTGAGCCCAGCCTTTGGCCAGCATGTCATCGATGAAGGCCTGGTCCGTGGGCTCCACCACCCAGCCAAGCGTTTCAGCCCACCAATCCGCCTGCCGGTGAGTATTTCAGCCCACCAATCCGCCTGCCGGTGAGTATCGGTGCAGTCGAAAGTGATCTGAATGTTGTAGGTCATGCACCGACAGTAGGGAAGTACGGCTGCGGCAACCACCCCATAGCGGCCAGCATTTGTCCGTGGGAGGGGGCCGCCCCCGGGCACTCGCGGTAGAGAGCATGGTTTTCGGTGAGCTAGAATCTTCTCTATCAAGGGGAGTACTCCCGTCTGTGATCGGCCCGTCAATACGGATGCACTGAAGCATCCCGGGTCGTCAGTACCGGTGCCGTCCGGGCGGAGGAGACCTTGGCGTATTTGTTCAGCGCCTACACCCCTGGGAGTCCCCTCATGCAAATCACCCCTCAAATTTGGCTCATCACTATCGCTGTGACGATCCTGTTTTTCGTGTACGAGTTTTTCGCCCACGTGCGTAAACCCCACGAACCATCCATCGGAGAATCGGCGCGCTGGTCCGCGTTCTATATCGGACTAGCGCTACTGTTCGGCGTCGGAATCGGAGTGGTCTCCGGCTGGAGGTTCGGCGGCGAGTACTTCGCCGGGTATCTCACCGAGAAGGCACTCTCGATCGACAACCTATTCGTCTTCCTCATCGTGATGGCCGGATTTGCTGTGCCAAAGAAGTACCAGCAGAAGGTGCTGATGATCGGGATCATCATTGCCCTGATCCTGCGTGGCGGGTTCATCGCCATCGGGGCGGCCCTGATCGAGAACTTCTCCTGGGTCTTTTATATCTTCGGCGCTCTGCTGCTTGTCTTGGCGTACCGGCAAGCATTTGGCAGCCACGAATCCAATCCGGCTAACGGTAAGTTCATGACACTGGTACGCCGGGTCCTGCCGGTCACTGATGAGTACCACGAGGACAAACTCACTGTGAAGCAGGGCGGGAAGCGGTTCGTCACGCCCATGCTGTTGACAATCATCGCGATTGGCTTTGTGGACCTCATTTTCGCTGTCGATTCGATTCCTGCAATCTATGGTCTGACCAACGAGGCCTACATCGTTTTCACCGCCAACGCGTTCGCGTTGATGGGTCTGCGTCAACTGTTTTTCCTGATCGGAGGGCTGCTTGAGCGTCTGGTCTACCTTGCCCAGGGTCTGGCCGTTATCCTTGGCTTCATCGGCGTGAAGCTCGTCTTCCACGCACTGCATGTCAACGAGCTTTCCTTCATCAACGGCGGGGAACCGCTCCTCTGGGTACCAGAAATCCCCATCTGGTTCTCGCTGCTCTTCATCACCGCAACCATCGCTGTGGCGACCGTCGCGAGTCTGCTCAAAACCCGCGGAGCAGATGACAAGGACGACCACGCCGTGGCCACGGCAAAGCGCTCAAGCTAACCTTCAGTCTCGAAATCGAGGAGTCCTGATAAGAGGGCTAGCGAAAGTCTGAACTTCAACCCTGCGACTGTAACCCTGTGTTTACCGGCGGTGGATGCTTCGTTTCCGGTGGGGGTACCTGAAAGGGTGGAATAGTGATGGTGTCCACAACGGGGCCTCGCCGAATGATTGGAGACCCCCTGACCATCATGCCTGCTCCTCAGATCGACCGGTATGCCGCTTTCACGGACCGTGCCGACTGTGGAAACCCCGCCGGAGTTGTCCTCGACGCACAGCATCTAAGCGCCGAGGACATGCAGCGCATCGCGGCCGATGTGGGGTATAGCGAAACCGCGTTCGTGATCTCTTCCCTCCAGCGCAAGACCGTGCTGACAGTCCGCTATTTCGCACCCGGGGGCGAGGTCGATTTCTGTGGTCATGCGACCATCTCCACTGCTGTGGCGCTGGGTCATGAACTAGGTTTCGGGGATTTCACACTGGATACCAGGGTGGGAAACGTTCTTGCGTCAGCCACCACGACTGACGCAGGGACCAGCGGCGCATTCCAGAGCCCCACCATCTCAAGCTCACCCATAACTGCTGGTCAGCTAAAAGATGTCCTCCACCATCTCGGGTGGGACGGCACGGATCTGCATCCGGACTTCCCGCCGGCGATCGGATTCGGCGGCAACCATCACCCGGTGCTCGTCGCCTGCAACACCTCGCGGCTTGCCAGGCTCAACTATGACTTTGAGAAACTCCGGGCCCTCTGTTTGGCGCAAAACTGGGTGACCGTCCAACTCATCGCCCCCACCGGTGCCGGGCAATGGCACTCACGGAACCCGTTTCCGTGGGGTGGAGTCATCGAAGACCCAGCCACAGGTGCAGCGGCAGCAGCCTTCGCCGGTTACCTTGCAAACCTTGGCCGTGCCACAACCGGCGACAGATTGACGATCACCCAAGGAATCGAAATGGGACGCCGTAGCCACATCAACGTGGAACTCCTCGCCACCACCGCCCTGATCTCGGGATCAGTCACCCCTATCCGGGCTTGACCCCGACCAGGCTATCCAGCACTCGACGACGTGCCACGCGGGACATCACACACCATCACTGGCACCGTCCCCGCAGCTGCCCGCTCAACCCTCGTCATTCGAATCAGTTGTCAGCTTGAACGTGATTCCAAGCGATCACGTGCGGTGACGGTCAATATAGTGGCGGCCGCTCCGGCCGCCACTGCAACTGCGGACCGGGAACGACCGCGTTGCCCGATGATCACACCGGCGAATGCCCAGAGGAGAGTGCCGATGTAGAAACGGGAGGAGACGCTGGTGCGTTCCGGCGTGGCCGCAGCTCTGGTGCCGAGCACGCCGAGCCCCGCGAGGAGCGCCGCTCCTGCGGTGGCGGCTTTCGGCCCGGCGGGGACAAGGTTGTTGCTGACGAGCATGGCTGCCATGTTGACTCCGCATGCTGCCTGACCCCAGGCCGCGAGCATTCCCGCTGCGGGGGCGGCCGCAGCCACCTCTGCGGTGGTCAGATCGCCCTTGAGCTCTGCATGAGCGATTCGGCGGCGTCCCAACTCTGCGAGCACAGCGATTGTGACCAGCGCTCCCTGGGCGCTCCAGAACTTGCCGGATCGCACGAGCGGCGCCCAGATACCGGTGGCGGCGAACGCCCCGGCGAGAGGCCAGCCCACTGCACGCGAGATGTCCATGTTCCGGGCCGGGCCGAGGGCCTGGTGGACCGCGTAGGCGATGGACGAGGCGAAGATGGGGAACCAAACGGTAAAGGTGTAAGGGGCCGGTTGAATCACGTTCGGTGGAGCGTTCTCCCCGTTGAAGCGTGGACCGTAGACCGTTGGCAAGAGGACCTGGGCGGCAGCGGCCGCACACGTGAGCACGCGCCGGGATGGGTCGCCCGTGGCAACTGCCCACACGCGGCTGGGGAGGCTGGGAACGGGGTCGGTCATGTGAACTCCTAGGAGGGTGCGAGCAATTCCTGGCCGGAACGCCAGTTTCATCAGTAGTGGGAAAGCAAAGTGCTGTCTCAGGCATCACTCCTGCGGGAGAGGAGTTCCTGAAGTGCCGATTCCATCGCTGCCCCCGAGGGATGGGACTAGGGTAGGGCTTCACAGGGCTGGCAACAAGCCCTGGGGCGGTCACACTGGATCCGATAGCTGGGCTCCCCGTCAGACCAGCGGGTTGACGGGCCCACCGTCCCGGGGCACGCTGGGGGCATGTGGAATTAGCCGCCCCGCCCGTGCAGTCGGTGCCCACCGTGCGCCGTGACAATGACGCGCCGTCCCACCGGTGCCCCCTTCCACAGTATGAGGAACCCCCGTGAGCGAACACATAGAGCTATCCGAGGTGTCCCATGGTTACGGCGATCGCCTGCTGCTGGATCACGTCAATCTGAGAATCGGCAGCGGCGAACGGGTAGCAGTGGTCGGTGAAAACGGTGCCGGGAAGTCCACCCTCCTGCGGCTCATCGCGGGGCTGGAGTCTCCCGACGGCGGTCAGGTCTCCGTGCACGGGGCAGTCGGCCACCTGCCGCAGACCCTCGACCATGCTCCGACCGACACGGTGCAGACGGTCATCGATACGGCGCTGGCCAGGATCCGCTCGATCGAGGCGGAGCTCCGGACCCGGGAGGCCGCGCTGGCTGTCGCTGACTCCGACGAGCTTGAACGCTATGGCGCGGCCCAATCCGCATACGACCTCCATGATGGCTACGCCGTCGATTCACGGGTTGATGCTGCGCTCAGCCAGCTCCGCCTGGGTGGTCTGCAGCGGGACCGCACCCTCAACACACTGTCCGGTGGGGAGCAGGAACGTCTGGCGCTGGCCTGCCTGCTCGCGGATCCCGCCGCCATCCTGCTGCTGGATGAACCGACCAACCACCTCGACGACAACGCCGTCGCATGGCTGGAGCGTGAGCTGGCCACCCACCGGGGCGCCGTCGTTGCCATCTCCCACGATCGTTCGTTCCTGCGCACCTTCGCCACGACAATCATCGAGGTCGATGGCGACCGACGGGAGTTGCGCCGCTATGGTGACGGGTACCACGGGTATCTGCAGGCCAAGGCCGCCGAGCGGCGCCGCTGGGAACAGGACTACCAGCAGTGGATGGATGCCAAGGAAGCTGAACGGGCCAAGGCCGCGGCGGTCGAGGGCCGGATGGGTTACGGTCGGCGACGCGACGGGGACAAGATGGGCTACGACTTCAAGCAGGGAACGGTCCAGGAAGCAATCACCAGCCAGAAACGCAACGCCCTGGAACGCCTGCGCCGACTCCAGGAACACCCGGTGGACCGGCCACCGCAGCCACTGACACTCTCAGCACAGTTCGGGTGCCAGTCGCTCACTGGTACGGTTCTGGAACTGGACGGCGTGGCGGTAGCCGACCGACTCGCCGTGGAGGCCCTGGCTGTCGGGGCGGGGGACAACCTCCTGGTCACCGGACCCAACGGGGCGGGCAAAACCACCCTTCTCGAGGTCATGGCCGGGGTGTGTCCCGTGGACCGGGGCACCCTCGCCCAGCGCGGACACCTGGGGTACCTTCCGCAGGAACTGCGTCCACACCGGAAACCGTCAATGCGCCTGCTGCCAGCCTTTGCCTCCGGGCTCATCGGGGATCTGGAGGAGCATGCGGATCGCCTGCTGAACCTGGGCCTGTTCCGCACCGCTGACCTCCTGGTGCCTGTGGGATCGCTGTCCGCCGGGCAGTATCGGAGGCTCGCACTGGCCCGCCTGTTGGTGGGGCGCTACGACGTCATCCTGTTCGATGAGCCGACCAACCATCTGGCGCCCGTCTTGGTGGGGGAACTCGAGGAGGCCTTGGCTGGCTACGGAGGGACGCTGGTGATCGCCAGTCACGACCGCGAGTTGCGGCGGTGGTTCTCGACCCTTCCCACGGGGCGTGAGCTGCGGCTGGAATCCGGACGGGTCGCAGGATCGCCCAGCTAGACCCGGGCCGCCCAGGGAAAGTGCCTCACCAGCAGGCGAGTGGTGTGGCAACAACGTGTGTGCGGCAACGCCACTTTTTTGGGCACGTCTGTAATATAGAACGAACGGTCAGTAATTGAGCTGGCCGAAGGACTAACAAAATCGCTGATGATTCTGGAGGCAGGCATGGCCGAGGCATTTCTGGTCGGCGGGGTTCGCACCCCGGTAGGACGCTACGGCGGGGCCCTTTCAGGAGTCAGGCCCGACGACCTGGCGGCACTGGCGATCCGCGAAGCCGTAACCCGCGCGGGAATCGACCCCGGGGAAATCGACGAGGTAATCTTCGGCAACGCCAACGGAGCCGGTGAGGAAAACCGCAACGTCGCCCGGATGGCGTCCCTGCTCGCCGGCCTGCCGGAGACGGTTCCCGGCATCACCGTCAACCGGCTCTGCGCGTCAGGCCTGTCAGCAATCATCATGGCCTCCCACATGATCAAGTCCGGGGCAGCAGATATCGTCGTCGCCGGCGGCGTGGAATCCATGAGCCGTGCCCCCTGGGTAATGGAGAAACCCGCCAAGGCCTTCGCTAAGCCGGGCGACGTCTTCGACACCTCCATTGGGTGGCGCTTCACCAACCCGATCTTCGCGGCGCAGGACAAGACCACCTACTCCATGCCTGAGACGGCCGAGGAGCTCGCATCGGTCGACGGGATCACCCGTGACGAAGCCGACGCCTTCGCCCTGCGATCCCATCAACGGGCCCTCGCCGCCATCGAGGCGGGCCACTTCCGCGACGAGATCGTGCCGGTGCCCACCCGTGCAGGGAAGCGGGAGGTCCTCGTCGACACCGATGAGGGTCCTCGCGCTGACACCACGCTCGACGTACTCGCGGGCCTCCGCCCGGTCGTCAAACGCGACGGGGTGGTCACAGCCGGCAACTCCAGTTCCCTGAACGACGGCGCCTCGGCTATCGTCGTCGCTTCAGAAGCGGCGGTAAACCGACTGGGACTCGCAGCCCGCGCCCGCATTCTCGATGGCGCATCGGCGGGCGTGCCGCCGGCGATCATGGGCATCGGCCCGGTCCCCGCCACCCAGAAGGTGCTTCAGCGCACCGGCCTGGGCATCGGCGACCTCACCGCCGTCGAACTTAACGAAGCCTTCGCCACCCAGTCGATCGCCTGCATCCGCAGGCTGGGACTCGATGAGGAAGTGGTGAACCGGGATGGCGGCGCGATTGCCCTCGGACATCCCCTCGGCTCCTCCGGATCGCGCCTCGCCATCACCCTGCTGGGCCGCCTCGAACGTGAGGCACGTGGCGAGGGACGGGCGATCGGACTGGCGACCATGTGCGTCGGCGTCGGCCAGGGCACCGCAATGCTGCTGGAGCGCGTCTAGTGGCTGGGTTCACCACGCTGAAGGTGAGCGACGACGGCGACCGCCTCACGGTCCAGCTGCACCGGCCGGAGGTTCGCAACGCCATTGACCAGACAATGGTCGATGAACTGCATGCAGTGTGCGTCCTTCTGGAGAAAGAGCCCCGGGTCCTGATCCTCGCCGGGAGCAACGGCGTCTTTGCCTCAGGGGCGGATATCGCGCAACTGCGCGAGCGACGGCGGGACGATGCCCTGGCTGGTATCAACTCCACCCTGTTCGCCCGGATCGCCCGGCTGCCCATGCCGGTGATCGCCGCGCTCGATGGGTACGCGCTCGGGGGAGGTGCTGAGCTTGCCTACGCAGCAGATTTCAGGATCGGTACGCCCAGCCTGAAGATCGGCAATCCCGAGACTGGCCTTGGCATCCTCGCCGCGGCCGGTGCAACGTGGCGGCTGCGTGAGCTGGTCGGCGAGCCGCTCGCCAAGGAGATCCTGCTCGCGGGCCGGATCCTGGGGGCTGACGAGGCGCTCGCCGCCAGGCTCATCACCGAAATCCATGAGCCAGACGCCTTGCTCCCCGCCGCCAACGCGCTCGCCGACCGGATCGGACGGCAGGACCCGCTGGCCGTCCGGATCACCAAGTCCGTGTTCCATGCCCCGCCCGAAGCACACCCGGTCATCGACCAGTTGGCCCAGGGAATACTGTTCGAATCCGAGGCGAAGTTCGACCGGATGCAGGCATTCCTCGACAGGAAGAACAAATGACACCAGCACCGGAAACCTCTGACACGGTTCCTATCCCCGACCTCGTCGGCGTCCTGGGCGGCGGCCGGATGGGCGCGGGTATCGCCCACGCGTTCTGCACGGCGGGTGCCACCGTTGTGGTCGTCGAGCGCGACGGCGACGCCGCCGAGGCAGCCCTCCAACGCGTCCTCGACGCACTCGGAAAAAGCGTGCAGCGCGGGACAACGACAGAGACCCTCGACACCCTTTCGGCACGGGTGTCCGTCTCCGTTGACTACGCAGCGTTCGAGTCCTGCGGGTTGGTGGTCGAGGCGGTTCCTGAGGATGCAGACCTCAAGTCAGCCGCCCTCACCGCCGTCGAGGAACGGCTGGCTCCCACCGCATGGCTGGCGACCAACACCTCGTCCCTGTCCGTCAGCGACCTGGCCGAGAGACTGCAGCGCCCCGACCGCTTCTGCGGGCTCCACTTCTTCAACCCGGTGCCCGCCTCAACGCTCATCGAGGTGGTCCTGGCACGGCAGACATCGGACGAGCTGGCCGTTGCAGCGCGCGGCTGGGTGCAGCAGCTGGGGAAGACCCCCGTCGTCGTGAAGGATGCGCCCGGGTTCGCGAGCTCGCGGTTGGGCGTGGCGATCGCGCTCGAGGCGATGAGGATGGTTGAGGACGGTGTTGCCTCGGCCGAGGACATCGACACCGCGATGGTGCTCGGTTATAAACATCCGGTCGGCCCACTGCGGACCACCGACCTGGTGGGGCTGGACGTGCGGCTCGGCATCGCCGAGTACCTGGAGTCGACGCTGGGGGAGCGGTTTGCGCCGCCTCAGCTGCTGCGGGACAAGGTGGCCCGCGGAGAGCTGGGCCGGAAGTCGGGCAAAGGCTTCTTTGACTGGACCGAGTAAACCAGGGGAGGGTCGAGGATTGCTGAAGTTGGTCGACTGGTTTCCACCAGCCAGGGCGAAGGCCTTGCCAGCGACCGCAAGGTGGGCCATAGTGGCAATCCACCGACGGCTTTGGTTGAGGAGCCGCCACACCCGGTGAGGTGTTCCAGGAGGCACCCTTTGAGCCAGCCCAGCCAACCATCACAGGATCACGAGCACACTACCCCAACCGCGGAGGCGGTGGCGCAGCGTGTGCTCGATGCGTCCCTTGGCATGGTCGACGCGCTGGCCATCCATCTGGGAGACCGGCTGGGGTGGTACCGGCAGTTGCGGGATGGCGGACCCGCGACAGCAGCCGAGCTGGCCCAGCGATCCGGGACGAACGAGCGGTATACCCGGGAATGGCTGGAACAGCAGGCGGTCACCGGAATCGTTGCCGTCGCTTCCGGACCGGCGGACGGTGTGGACGCCGCAGTGCGCGAGCGGCGATTCAGCATCCCCCCGGGCGCGGTGGAGGCGCTCACTGATGAGGGCAGCTTGAACTACCTCGCCCCGCTGGCCAGGATGTTTGCGGGCGCCGCAGTACAACTGCCATCCCTGCTGGACGCCTATCGGACCGGAGGCGGCGTGGGGTGGTCAGACTTAGGCGCTGACGCCCGGGAGTCGCAAGCTGATATGAACCGGCCCTGGTTCGAGTCGGTCCTGCCTGGCGCGTTGCGGGGGATCGAACACCTTGATGCGCGGTTGCGCCTCCCCGGGGCCCGGATAGCCGATGTGGGCGCCGGGGGAGGATGGTCGAGCATCGCCCTGGCCCGCGCCTATCCGAACGCCACGGTGGAGGGCTTCGACGTCGACCCCGCATCAGTGAAACTGGCGACAGTCAATGCCACCCATGCGGGCATGCAGGACCGGGTCAGCTTCTGGGAGGCGGACGCCAAGGTGCTCCCCGCAGCGTCCTACGACGCCGTGTTCGCCTTCGAGTGCATCCACGACCTGCCCCACCCCGTGGAGGTCCTCGCCGCGGCCCGCCAGGCGCTCGCCCCGCATGGCACCGTGATTGTCATGGACGAGGCTGTCGCCGACACTTTCACCGCACCGGGGGATGAACTGGAGCGGCTCATGTACGGATTCAGCCTGCTCGTCTGCCTGCCTGATGGCATGTCGCACAAACTCAGCACCGCCACCGGGACGGTGATGCGCCGCGACGTCCTGCACGCGTACGCGGTGGCGGCCGGGTTTGCCGGCATCAGGACGCTACCGATCGAGGACTTCGGTTTCTGGCGGTTCTACGAGCTGCTCCGATAGCCGTGTCTCACCCAGCGCCGGATCCGTTCGGTGCCGGGTCCCGTTCAGCGCGCCAGGGTGGACAGGTTGACCATGCTGCGGACCGCCTTGAAGTAGCCCCGCTCATACCCCCTGGCGTTCGGGTGCAGATCGTCGATTGCGGTGAAACCGGTATAGGTGATCCAGGGGTCCCTGGTCCCGATGCCGTGTCCCTTGAACTTCTGGACCACGTCCACGTACTGCAGACTGTTGGCCTGGGCGTTGTGGCGGATGACCTCATTGAGCGCATCGGTGCCGTCATTGAACAATCGTTGCGCCTCCGTGCTGAGGAGTACTTCGGAGCCCGATCGTGGCGAGAACAGGTGAGGGTAGCCGGTGACCACAATCTCCGCCGTCGGCGCGGCGGCGCGGAGGTCCCCATAGAGGTCATCCAGGGCGGCGGCGAGGGTGGTCTGGGCCTGGAGCGTGCGGGAATCAATGACCTGCTCGCAGACGGCGAGTGGTTGAGTGGCACACGCGCCCACCACCGAGCCGAAGTTGAGATCGTTGCCTCCCGCGGAAAGGGTGACCAGATCGGTGCCCTGTCCGATCAACCCGGCGCCGACGAGTTGCTCCAACTGCTCGGGAAGGTCAGGGACGGCGTCAGTACGGTCGGCGGAAGCCTTCGCTCCGCTGCAGGAGGCGTTAAAGGTCAGTTCGATCCCCCGCCGCTCATCGAGGAGACCAGGCAGCCCCAGCGGTGATTGTCCACAGGCGTTGACATAGGAGCCGGCACCGAATCCCGCGGCGTAGGAGTCCCCCAGCGCTACATAGTCGGCCGACACCCGGTGCCGGTCGGGGGTGGTGGCCGAGGTGGGGCCGGCGACGGTGCCGGCGACCAGGCCAAAAGCGAGAAGTGTGGCGGCAGTGCCGCGTCCCAAGAGGGACCAGACGGGAGTTTTCATGGGTTCAAGGTACTCCTGAAAGGGGCTTCCTGGATACGGGTAGCGGGAAGAACCCGCTACCCGGTCGACACTTGTTAGGGTGGGGCATGACCCCGCACCCAGACCAGGCCACCGACCCCTCCAGCGCGGGAATTGTCGGGTGGGACGGCGCGGTCAACGCCCGCGATCTTGGCGGCTTAGGCGGCCTCATTCAACCGGGCCGGATCTACCGGATGGGCCGCCACGAGTGGATCACCGCTGACGGCTGGCAGCACGCGCACGACGACGGCGTCCGCACCGTCGTCGACCTGCGGAATCCCGGCGAGTTTGGCCGGAGGGACAGCGACCCGGCGGTTGCCGATGAAGCCCTGGGCCGTTTCTTCATCGTCAACCGCCCCACAGAGGACCAGTCCGACGCTGAGTTCATGGAGCTGGTCGGCCCGTACCTGAGCTCACCGAAGTACTATCTGGAGAATTTGCGGCGCTGGCCGGAAAAGATCGTCGCAGTGGTGAGGGCTGTGATCAACGCACCTGACGGCGGAGTCGTGGTCCACTGTTCGGCGGGCCGCGACCGCACTGGCCTCGTGGTGACGGTGATGCTGTCAGCCGCAGGGGTCCCTACCGACGAGATTGTCCAGGATTATGCCAGGGGCGTCCGGGGGATCAACGAGTTCCACTCCACGCAGGAGACTCCCCGAGAGGTTCCGCTGTCCGAAACTGAGCTGATGGAGCGTCTTGACGGTGCGATCGCCCATCTGCGGGAGCTGCTGGATGTCTTCGACGCCGAGCGGTATCTCCTGGATGCGGGCCTCACCGCGGTGGAACTGGCAGCGTTGAGGGCCCGGCTGACCGGCTAGCCTGGCCAGCTGACCTACCCAGCCAGTGGTTCCTCCGCGCAGCCCCCGGGAGGATGGATCGCGTGGTTGAATGAGCCCATGACCGCACTGCTGCCCGTAACGCTGACCGGCCCAACAATCACCCTGGCGCCGCTCTCGACTGAGCACCATGACGGGCTGGTCGATGCCGTCCGGGACGGCGAGCTGTGGAATCTCTGGTACACCTCGGTCCCCACCCCCGAGACGATGGCCGCGGAGATCGACCGGCGGCTGGCGCTCCAGGCCCAGGGCGCCATGCTGCCCTTCACCCTCCGCCGGAATGACAACGGCCAGGTTCTCGGCATGACCACGTACTGCAACATCGATGCCGACACCCCGCGGGTCGAGATCGGCTACACCTGGAACCGTGCCTCCATCCAGGGCACAGGAACGAACCCCGAAAGCAAGTGGCTGCTCCTGGCCCACGCCTTCGACCAGATCGGGTGCACCGCCGTCGAATTCCGCACCCACTGGATGAACCATCAGTCGCGGGATGCGATCATCCGGCTCGGGGCCAAACAGGACGGCGTGTTACGGGCCCACCGGCGGGGGCCCGACGGCAGTCTTCGGGACACCGTCGTGTTCTCGATCGTCGCGGCCGAGTGGCCGCAGGTATTGGCGGGGCTCACCCACCGGCTGGCAAGGAACCGCTAGCGGATGACCTAGCGGCGGTCGATGATCAGGTTGGTGATCCTCAGGCTGCACAGGCGGGCGCCGTCGTCGTTGGTGAGGACCACCTCGTGGGTGGTGAGGGTGCCGCCCAGGTGGATCGGGGTGGCGGTGATCGTGACCAGACCCTCGCGGGCAGACTTGTGGTGGGTGGCTGAGACATCCACGCCCACGGCTGTCTTCCCCATGGTGCTCGCATGGATCACGGCTGCCCAGGACCCCACAGCCTCGCCCACGGCGAGGGAAGCACCGCCGTGCAGCAGACCGAACGACTGCCGGTTGCCCTCCACCGGCATGGTGGCTACCACCCGCTGAACCGACTGCTCAAGAATTTTCACGCCCATCTTCTCGTCGAGTTCGCCAAGCTGAATCTGCCAGACCTGATGGGTCACGGAGGGCTCCTTAGGGAGGAAAGTAACGGGTACGGAAAATGTCGACTAATGTACGCTGGACATATTACCGAACGCCCGTTCAGTTATCCTCCTTCAGGGGGCGGCGGGCGCTTGAGACACCCAGAGGCGAAAGGCAAGTCGACGATGACTTCAACAGCGGTACGCGTTCAGACGGTTCCCAGTTTTATCGAGGATGCCTGGTGGACGCCCGACACCAGCTCCCTGACCGACCGCAACAGTGCGGATGTCAGGGATGCCAGCACCGGCGAAACACTTGCGGTAGTCAGCACCGAGGGCCTCGACGTCGCCCGGGTGGTCGACTACGCGCGCACCACAGGTCAGCGGACGCTGGGCGAATTCACGATCCACCAGCGCGCGCTGATGCTCAAGGCGCTGGCGCAGTTCCTCAACGACCAGCGCACCTCGCTGTACGAACTGTCGGCCCGGACCGGTGCCACGAAAATTGACTCGATGGTGGATATCGACGGCGGGATCGGGGTGCTCTTCACCTTCGGGTCCAAGGGCCGCCGCGAGCTGCCGAACTCGAACGTGGTGGTGGACGGGCCGCCGGAGATTCTTTCGAAGGATGGCACCTTCCTTGGCGAGCACATCTACACCCGGATCCCCGGTGCAGCCGTCCAGATCAACGCCTTCAACTTCCCTGTCTGGGGCATGCTGGAGAAGCTGGCTCCTGCCTTTCTGGCCGGAGTGCCGACCATCGTCAAACCGGCTACGCCCACCGGATACCTGACTGCCGCCGTCGTGAAGTTCATCATCGAGTCCAACATCCTGCCGAAGGGGGCGCTCCAGCTGATCTCCGGGTCCGCTCGTGACCTGCTGGACTACCTGGACTACCGGGACCTGGTGTCCTTCACCGGATCGGCGTCGACCGCCAACAAGCTGAAGTCCCACGACAACGTGGTGCACGGGGGAGTCCGCTTCACCTCCGAAACCGACTCCCTCAACGCCGCGATCCTCGGAGAGGACGCCGTCCCGGGCACACCCGAATTCGACGCGTTCATCAAGTCGCTGGTCACCGAGATCACCGTCAAGGCTGGACAGAAGTGCACGAGCATCCGCCGCACCATCGTGCCCAAGGCGCTGGTGAACGACGTCGTCGCGGCGGCGAAGGAGCGCATTGAGCAGCGCGTCGTCCTCGGCGACCCGCGGGCTGAGGGTGTCACCATGGGCGCCCTCGCATCGCTGGACCAGCTGAGGGACGTCAGAAGCGCCGTCGAGACGATGATCGCGGCCGGCGGTGAGCTGGCCTACGGCACCCTTGATGCTCCCCGCGTCACCCGTGCCGACGGCACGGTGGACACCGTCACCGACGGTGCTTTCATGTCCCCGGTTCTCCTGACCTGGGAAAACGCCGAGGCGATCGAACTCCACACTGTTGAGGCATTCGGTCCGGTGGCGTCGGTGATCGGGTACGACGACGCCGCCCACGCCGTCCGGCTCGCCGCCCTCGGTGCCGGGTCACTGGTGGCGACGGTCTGCACCAACGACCCCGCCGTCGCCCGCGAACTGGTCCTGGGTATCTCCGCCCACCACGGCCGGGTACTGATGCTCAACCGGGAAGATGCCCGCAGCTCCACCGGCCACGGCTCACCCGTTCCTCACCTGGTCCATGGCGGGCCGGGGCGTGCCGGCGGCGGCGAGGAACTCGGTGGTATCCGCTCGGTCCTGCACCACATGCAGCGCACTGCGATCCAGGGATCGCCGAACATGCTCACCGCGGTGACCGGTGTGTGGCATACCGGGGCCGACCAGCGGTTCGATGACGCCCACCCGTTCCGGAAATATCTGGCCACCCTCCGGATTGGGGACGCCGTCCGCTCGGAGCTGCGACAGGTGACCCTCGAGGACATCACCGCGTTCGCGAACAGCACGGGGGACACTTTCTACGCGCATACCAACGAGGAAGCCGCGGCGGCCAACCCGTTTTTCCCCGGCATCGTGGCGCACGGGTACCTGTTGCTGTCCTGGGGTGCGGGATTGTTCGTCGACCCCGCTCCGGGTCCGGTGCTCGCCAACTATGGGCTGGAGAACCTGCGGTTCATCACCCCGGTGGCCGCCGGTGATTCGATCCGCGTCACCCTGACGTCCAAGCGGATCACCCCGCGTGAAGACGAAGAATACGGCGAGGTCGCCTGGGATGCGGTGCTGCACAACCAGAACGACGAGATCGTCGCCACCTACGACGTCCTGACCCTCGTCGAGAAGTAGGTCGCTATCTGCGAACCGACCTTTCTCCGCCGAAAATTCGCCGTGCCGAGTCAGGAAAAGTGGCGACGCCGCAGATTAGCAGTTACCCAACAGCGAGTTTGCGGGGGAAGCACTTTTCTGGGGTCTCGTTGGCCGGGTCCTCGATGCAGCTGATCAGGTGCTGTGGAGCCCGTCGAAGACCATCGTGATGACGTCGTCGGCCAGCTGATCCGGTGACACCGCGCCGCCGGGTTTGTACCACTCGACAATCGAGTTGATGGTGCCGAACAGCAGGCGGGTGGTGGTGCGTGGGTCGATATCGGAGCGCAGGGACCCCTCGGTGCGCGCGGCATCCACCAGCGCCGCCACCTGATGGTCGAAGGCCCGGCGACGTTCCAGGGCGCCACGCTCCACCTCGGTATTCCCCCGGAGCCTCAGCAGCAGGGTCACGAACGGGAGCCGCTCGATCAGCACGGCGATGGTGCCCCTCAACACGAACTCCAGCCGGGCGTCTGCCTTGCCCGAGGTGGCGGCTGGATCGGTCAGCACGGCTTCCAGCCCGCCGAGTGCGTGATCGAGCGCGAGGCGGAGCAGGTCCCCCTTGGAGGGGACATGGTGGTAGATGGCGGACTTGCTGATCCCCAGGTTCTCGGCGAGGATACCCATCGACGTTGCCTCATAGCCGTGTCGGTTGAACACGTCGACGGCGATCGTCAGGACGGTCTGCTGGTCGTAGCCGGGCCGTCCGCGTCGGTTGCCCGTCTGCTGGGAAGCGGTCGGCATCAGCTGCCGCCCTTGGGTCGCAGGTCATAGATGCGGCGGAGTTTGCCGCTCGACCGGGCCAGTGAACCCGGCTCAGCGACGGTGACCGCGCAGCTGGACCCGATGTGGATCTTGATCTGCTCGCTGAGGTGGCTGGCCGCTGTTTCGGCGTCGTGCGCTGAAACCCCTTCCCGTGGTTCGATCTTGACGGTCATGGCATCCATCCGTTGGCCTTCCGGACGGGTGATCTCCAGCTGGAAATGCGGGCTGAGTGCCGGGATGCGAAGCGCGATCTCCTCGATCTGGGTAGGGAAGAGGTTGACCCCGCGGAGGATGATCATGTCGTCGCTGCGTCCGGTGATGCGACCCATCCGGCGCATGCCGGGCCGCGCGGTGCCGGGAAGCAGTCGGGTCAGGTCGTGGGTGCGGTACCTGATGATGGGTAGCGCCTCCTTGGTGAGGGAGGTGAACACCAGTTCTCCGTGCTCGCCGTCGTCGAGCACCTTGTCGGTGAACGGGTCAATGATCTCGGGCCGGAAGTGGTCCTCCCAGATGTGGGAGCCGTCCTTGCTTTCGACGCATTCACCTGCCACACCGGGGCCCATCACCTCGGACAGGCCGTAGATGTCACAGGCATCGAACCCCATCCGGCTCTCCAGTTCGTGGCGCATCTCCTCGGTCCAGGGCTCGGCGCCGAGCACAGCAGTCTTCAGAGACGTGCTGGCGGGGTCGATGCCCGCGGCAGCCATCGCGTCAAGGATGGTGAGCAAATAGGTGGGGGTCGCCAGGATCGCGTCGGGTTCGAAGTCGGAGATCAGCTGGACCTGCCGCTCGGTCTGCCCGCCCGAAATGGGGATCACCGTGCAACCGAGCTTCTCGGCCCCGAAGTGGGCCCCGAGGCCTCCCGTGAAAAGCCCGTAGCCGTACGCGTTGTGGACCTTGTCGCCCTTCTTGACGCCCGACGCGCGGAGCGACCGGGCCACCAGCGTGGCCCAGCGGTCAAGATCACCGGTGGTGTAGCCGACGACCGTCGGGCGGCCAGTGGTGCCCGACGACGCGTGGATCCGCGCCACCCGGTTCTGGGGGACGGCGAACATCCCAAAAGGGTAGGTTCGCCGCAGGTCCTCCTTGGTGGTGTACGGGAAGGCCGAGAGGTCGCTGAGTTCCTTGAGGTCGGTGGGATGCACCCCCGCCGCATCGAACTTGTCCCGGTACAGCGGCACGTTTTCGTAGGCGTACTGCACGGTGTGCTTCAGGCGGGTTAGCTGAAGAGCCTCGATCTGATCGCGGGACATCAGCTCCTCGGCGTCGAGGGTTGCGGGATCCGCGGCGGTGGCCTTGAGTGCCGTGCTGGTCATGGGAGGCTCTTTTCTGTCCTGGTGCCGGTGGAGCTGTCGGAGGTTGCGTTGTTGGGCATGATGCGTTGCGGATTCGGGATGGTGCGGGACCGCCCACGGAACTCGGCAATCGCACGCGTGCCCTCGCTGTTCTCGGCGGTCACCGAAATGTCGTAGAGACCGCTGCGCCCCGCCGACGCGCGGCGGGTGGCGGTGGCAGTCAGTCGGTCGCCGGGCTGCGCGGATGCGAGGAAGGTGATGTCCGCGCCCGAGGCCACCGTGGCAGTTTCGGTCTTACCGACCGGGTTGCAGGCCAGGGCGAACGCCGAGTCGGCGAACGCAAACACCATCCCGCCGTGAGCTATCCCGAACCCGTTCAGCATTTCGTGGCGGAGCGTCATGGTGATCACCGCGTAACCGTCGTCGAGGGCAACGACGTCGATCCCGAGCCAGCGCGAGGCGTGGTCCCGTTCGAGAATCGGATGCGTGGGTTGGACGCCGGTGTCCGCCATTGGAGCCTCACTTAGGTATCGCTGATAGGTGATTCATTTTAGTGACCGAATGTTCATTCAGATAATCCCGCGGGCGGGACGGTGTCAAGAGATGACGCACTAGCGGACGGGTCGATGGCGCACCCGCGTGGCCGGACGCGTTCCATGGCGCATAACGATTTGATTACGGCCGATTCGAGCACGCTCGTCTGACTAGGAGCTTTGGTTCGAAGTGATCCCGAAATGGATCCGTGGAAGCGCTCCCACTTGACATGAGACGCAGGTCACTCAAAGATGAATCAAGAACGTGAGAGCGCTCCCATGACGATTTAGGTCAACACCCGACAAAGGAGTCACCCCGTGCACAATCGAGCAAGATTCACCGCACTATCAGCCAGCGCAGTTTGCCTGGCCCTCGCCGTCTCAGCCTGCGGTTCCAATTCAGCCCCGGCGGGCAATATCGACGACGCTACCGGCGAGTCAGACGTCACCCTCACCGTTGCCACCTTCAACGAGTTCGGGTACGAGGACCTCTTCACCGAATATGAAGAACTCAACGACAACGTCACCATCGAACACAAGAAAGCGGCGACCTCCAACGAGGCCCGTGATAATCTCACGACCCGCCTCGCCGCAGGATCAGGTTTGTCCGACGTCGAAGCCATCGAGGTTGACTGGCTGGCCGAACTGATGGAATTCCCCGACCAGTTCGCTGACCTCGCCGACCCGGCAGTCGACGGCCGCTGGCTGGACTGGAAAACCGAGGCCGCCACTACCCCCGACGGCAAGCTCATTGGGTATGGCACCGACGTTGGCCCCCAAGCTGTTTGCTACCGGTCCGACCTCTTTGAGGAAGCCGGTCTGCCCACCGACAGGGAGGAAGTCGCAACGATGCTCGGCGGTACCTGGGATAGCTACTTCGAGGCTGGCCGGGACTTCGTCGCCGCAAGCGACGGAGTCGCGTGGTTCGATTCGGCGGGAGCCACCTACCAGGGCATGATCAATCAGGTCGAAAACGCCTACGAAACTGAGGACGGCACCATCATCGCCGCCGACAACGCTGAGGTTAAGGAGATCTACGAAACGGTTCTCGCTGCCTCCGTTGACGACAATCTTTCGGCACACCTGGGCCAGTGGAGCGAAGACTGGACCGCAGGATTCCAGTCGGATGCGTTTGCCACCATGCTGTGTCCCGGCTGGATGCTCGGTGTGATTGAAGGCAATGCCGACGGCGTAGAGGGATGGGACATCGCCAACGTCTTTCCCGGCGGCGGCGGCAACTGGGGAGGATCCTATCTGACGGTTCCGGTACAGGGTGAAAACCAGGCCGAGGCCAAGAAACTGGCGGACTGGCTCACCGCACCCGAGCAACAGATCAAGGCGTTCACCTCGAAGGGAACCTTCCCAAGCCAGGTTGATGCTCTCGAAAGCCCGGATCTGCTGAGCGCAACCAACGAATTCTTCAACGAAGCACCCACCGGCGAAATCCTTGCCGAAAGGGCTTTGGCCGTGGATGTCACCCCCTTCAAGGGGCCGAAGTATTTCCCGATCAATGATGCGATGCAGCAGGCCCTGACGCGAGTCGATGTCGATCAGACAGACGACGAGGCATCCTCCTGGGACAAGTTCGTCACCGCGGTCAACGCTCTCTAACATCATGGCCATCACTGACCGCGGGCTGAAACCAGCCCCGCCCCGGCGCCCACCAGAGTCAAGGAGGGTCCGGCGAATAGCTTTCTCCCATCGGCTCTCCCACTGGGATGTGAAGTTCTCCCCCTACCTCTACATCTCGCCGTTCTTCCTCCTGTTCGCCATCACCGGTCTCTTCCCCCTGGGATACACGGCCTGGGTTTCCATTCATAACTGGAACCTGATCGGCGGGCAGGGGGAGTTCACCGGATTGGAAAACTACTCGTTCGTCCTGTCCCAGCCGTTCTTCTGGAATGCAGTGGGCAATACCTTCAGTATCTTCCTGCTGTCCTCGGTGCCTCAGGTGGTGGCGGCGCTGGTCATTGCGGCTTTCCTTGACGCCAACCTCAGGGCAAAAACGTTCTGGCGGATGGGGGTCCTGATTCCCTTCGTCGTCGCGCCCGTTGCTGTTGGTCTGATCTTCAACAATCTCTTTGCTGACCAATTTGGACTGGTCAACGAAATCCTGCGGTTTCTCGGGTTTGAGGGAATCCGGTGGCATTCTGATGCCACTGCCAGCCATGTGGCCATTGCCACCATGGTGAACTTCCGCTGGACCGGATACAACACCCTGATCTTCCTCGCCGCTATGCAGGCGATTCCCAGGGACGTCTATGAGTCAGCAGCGATCGATGGTGCGGGCCGGCTGCGCCAGTTCTTTTCCCTCACGGTCCCAATGCTGCGACCCACAGTAATCTTTGTGGTGATCACCTCCACCATTGGCGGACTTCAAATCTTTGATGAGCCACGCGTCTTCGACCAGTATGGGCTGGGCGGGTCAGACCGACAGTGGCAGACCCTCACCATGTACATCTGGGAACTCGGGTGGGGGCAACGCAACTTTGGACGCGCGTCAGCCGTTGCCTGGCTGCTGTTCCTCATCATCGTGCTGATCGCTGTGCTGAACTTCTTCATCACCCGTCGCATCGCTAACCAGGGAGGTGCCAAGTGAGTTCCATACCGTTGATCGCACAGACAGCCGGCAAGGGAGCGGCGAAGGCTGCCGCCCGTAAGGGCGGCCGCCGACGGCGCCCGGGTCCAGGGGGGACCGGCCGGCGTCCGGGTTTCATCACCTACGGCTTCCTCGGCGCAGTCCTGCTGGGTTCGTTGTTTCCGCTGTACTGGTCGTTCCTCGTCGGCAGTCACGACAGCACTGTTCTCTCGAGAGGGATCCCCTTAAGCCCGGGAGGCAACTTCCTGGCCAACGCGGCAGAAGTGATGGATAGCATCCCGTTCTGGCAAGCGCTAGGCAACTCCCTGGTGGTGTCCACCGTCACGGCGTTTTCGGTGGTGTTTTTCTCCACGCTGGCGGGGTTTGCCTTCGCGAAACTGAAGTTCAGGGGCAGCAAATGGCTGCTGGTGTTCGTCATTGCCACCATGGCTGTGCCGACCCAGCTCGGTGTGGTGCCATTGTTCATCGTCATGTCCAGGTTCGGTTGGACCGGGTCTCTGTGGGCGGTCATCATCCCGGCCCTCGTGACGGCGTTCGGTGTGTTCTGGATGACCCAGTACATCAGGGAAGCCCTGCCCGATGAGCTGATCGAGGCGGTGCGGGTGGACGGCGCGTCAATGATCAGGGCGTTCTGGCATGTGGGCCTTCCGGCCGCGCGGCCCGCCGCCGCCATGCTGGCCCTCTTCACCTTCATGGCCACGTGGACCAACTTCTTCTGGCCGTTCATTGTGCTCGATCCCAGTAACCCCACCCTTCCGGTGGCACTGCAGCTACTGCAGGCAGCACACTTCGTCGACTACTCAGTGGTTCTCGCAGGTGCAGTGCTTTCGACCATTCCGCTCCTGCTGGTATTCGTTATTGCAGGACGCCAACTCGTTTCAGGAATCATGCAAGGAGCAGTTAAAGGATGACCACTACACCCATCACCTTTCCAGAGGGTTTCCTCTGGGGTGCAGCCACGGCTGCCTACCAGATCGAAGGGGCGGCCCACGAGGGCGGCCGGCAGGATTCCATCTGGGACGTGTTTTCTCGGGAGCCCGGCGCGGTGGCCGATGCGCACAACGGTGACATCGCCTGCGACCACTACCACCGGTCGGCTGAGGACGTTGCTCTGATGAAACAGCTCAACCTTCAGGCCTATCGCTTCTCGACCTCCTGGGCCAGGTGCATGCCGGACGGTGTGACTCCCAACGTCGAGGGAATCGAGTTCTATTCACGGCTGGTGGACCAGCTCGTCGCCGCAGGGATCAAGCCCTGGCTGACGTTGTACCACTGGGACCTGCCGCAAGCTCTGGAAGCCCAGGGTGGGTGGGCTAATCGTGAAACCGCCTACCGGTTCGCCGAGTATGCCGCGGTAATGCATGAGGCCCTTGGCGACCGGGTCCGTATCTGGACCACACTGAACGAGCCGTGGTGCTCCGCATTCCTGGGCTATGCAGGGGGAATCCACGCGCCGGGACGTCAGGAACCGCGTGCGGCACTGGCGGCCGCGCACCACCTGCTCCTGGGACACGGCCTGGCCGCGCAGGAGCTACGTCGCCGCGACCCATCCGTAGAGCTGGGTCTTACCCTGAATCTCACGGTGCCGGATCCTGTGGATCCAGCCAGTGATGCCGACGTCGATGCCGCTCGCCGCATCGATGGCCAGTTCAACCGGATCTTCCTTGATCCGGTGTTCCGGGGAGAATACCCCGAGGATGTGCTCGACGACGTCCGCCACCTCGGTCTGGACGACTTCATTCAGAGCGGTGATCTGGCCATCATTGCCGAGCCTCTCGACCTTTTGGGAGTGAACTACTACCACGGCGAGGCAGTCACAGCGTCAGCAGACCCAGCCGATGGCGGCAGTCAAGCACCGGAGGGGCGGCCTGTCTCGTCACCGTACGTGGCGGCCGACGGGATCCGTTCGATTCCGCGGGGTCTCCCCGTCACCGGGATGGGCTGGGAGGTGCAACCCGAGGGGCTGCGACGGCTCCTGGGACGCGTCCACCGGGAATACACCGGTCCTGCCGGGATCCCGGTCTATATCACCGAGAACGGGGCTGCTTACGACGACCTGCCCGATGACCTCGGTTATGTGGACGACCAGGACCGCTTGGCCTATTTCGAGGCGCACCTGCGCGCCGTGAAGGAGGCGATCAACGATGGTGCCGATGTCCGCGGATATCTTGCCTGGTCCTTCCTCGACAACTTCGAGTGGGCCTGGGGCTATCACCAGCGTTTCGGTCTGGTCCGGGTTGACTATGACACCCAACAGCGGATCCCCAAAGCAAGTGCCCTGTGGTTTTCGCAGGTAGCTAAGACAAACGCGCTACCGCCCTCAGCGCGCTCCATCGATAGTGCCTCCATGGAGGGGGCGGCAGGGCCGGGGGAGGTCATGGCAACCGTCCCCCGGTGAGCTTCACCGGCGGCCATCGTGTCGTATCCTCTAAATGATGGAAGATCAGCAGCGACGAACAGAGCGTCTCGGACTTGCCCAGCCGTTGGCTGCCAAGTCCACTCCCACTCTTGAGGATTTGGCGGCGGCCGCCGGCGTGTCCCGGTCGACGGCGTCGCGCGCCATCAATGGTGGGAGCAGGGTGAGCCCCGAGGCCCAGGCGGCGGTTGACGCTGCTGTTGTCGCCCTCGCCTACACGCCCAACCGCGCCGCCCGGTCGCTGGTCACCCGGCGTACCTCCTCCATAGCGCTGGTGATTCCCGAACCTGACATGCGGGTCATGATGGACCCGTTCTTTGCGATGGTGATTACCGGTGTTACCGAATCACTCAGAGATACCGATGTGCAGATGGTCCTGCTGATGTCGCGCAGCGACGATTCCGCGAGGACCGTCCGCTATTTGCGCGGTGGTCACGTGGACGGGGCAATCGTGGTCTCTCACCATCAGGGTGACAGTTGGGTTGGTCCACTTGCAGAAAGTGGCCTGCCGATGATTTTCATCGGCAGGCCATGGCAGAGCGGTCCGGGCCTGACCTATGTCGACACCGACAATTACGGGGGAGGCATCCAGGCGGCGCGTCATCTGATCGCGGCGGGAAGTAAGCGCCCCGCCACTATCGCGGGCCCCGCCGATATGACCGCAGCAGTGGACCGACTTCGCGGTTGGCAGGCCGGGCTACGCGAGGCAGGCCTGGCGCCGAGCCCCGTCGAGTTCGCTGACTTCACCACGGTGGGGGCAGCAGCAGCAACCCGGCGGCTGATGGATGCTGTGCCCGGAACCGACGCCATTTTTGCTGCTTCTGACCTGATGGCCGTGGGAGCGCTCGAGGTGCTTCGCGATCGTGGCCTGCAGGTGCCCGGCGATGTAGCGCTCCTGGGTTACGACAACCACAGCATTTCAGCCTTGGCCAACCCGACCCTGTCCACCATCACCCAACCGATGGCGGAGATGGCAGCAAAGGCGGGTGCCATGCTCCTCGAGGAAATCGAAGCGCCTGGCACCCACCCTGATCCGGTCATCTATCCCGCTGAACTGGTGGTGAGGCGCTCCTCGGCGCCCAGTGCGGCGGCCACAAAGGCGTAGTCCCAGGCAACGTCCTTCCATTTCTCGTACCGGCCACTGGCGCCGCCGTGTCCGCCGTCCATCTCGGTCTTCAGGAGGATCGGTTCGCTGCCGGTGGTCGTTTCACGGAGTTTAGCCACCCACTTGGCGGGCTCCACGTACAGCACCCGCGTGTCGTTGAAGCTGGTTACCGCGGCAATCCGGGGGTAGGCGGTCGACTGGATGTTCTCGTAGGGGGTGTATTCCTTCATGTACCGGTACACCTCGGGGTCGGTGATGGGGTTGCCCCATTCTTCCCATTCCAGGGCCGACAACGGCAGCTCGGGATCGAGGATGGTGGTCAGCGCGTCGACGAACGGCACCTGGGCCACGACCGCCCGGTACATTTCGGGTGCAAGGTTGGTGATGGCGCCCATCAGCAGGCCACCCGCCGACCCGCCCATGGCGGCGATCCGGGCCGGATCAACGAAGGGTGACGCCGCCACGTGGCGGGTGGCGTCCACGAAGTCGGTGAACGTGTTCTTCTTGGTGAGCTTCTTGCCGCCCTCATACCAGGTACGGCCCATCTCGCCACCACCCCTGATGTGCGCGACGACGAAGACCACGCCGCGGTCCAGGAGCGAAAGCCGCGAGATGGAGAAGCCGGGATCCATGCTGATCTCGTAGCTGCCGTAGGCGTACACCAGCGCCGGGTTGCTGCCATTCGCAGGAAGGTCAGCTCGCCGCAGCACCGAGAGCGGCACCAGGGTACCGTCGGTGGCGGTGGCCCATTGCCGCTCGGCCACGTAGTCCTCCGGCCGGTATCCGCCGCGCACCTCGGTCTGCTTGCGGAGCAGCAGGCTGCCGGTGTCGAGCACATAGTCGTAAACGCGTGGGGGAGTGAAGAACGAGGTGTAGGAGAGCCTGATGATCGGTGAGTCGAACTCCGCGTCGGCCAGGTGACAGGTGAACAGCTCCTCATCGAATGCTGGTTCCTCGGGGACGGGCTGGGTGGTGGTCCCGAGCCCCTCGAGCGGGAGCACCTGGACCCGCTCGATGGTGTCCTTGCGGACAGAGACGACGAGGTGTGTGGAGGTGACGGCGACGCCACCGACGCGGACGGCGTCGTCGTGCTCCACCACGGTCCGCCACTGCTGGTCGGCGAGCGGCTTCCTGAACTCGGATTCGGCGGCGAGGCTGACCATCGAGTTCTTGGCGTTCCGGTTGTGGGTCAGCACGTAGTGGCGCTCGCCGTCGATCGTCACTGGATCCGCCTCGTAGAGCACCTTCTCGCTGCGCGGGATCAGCGTGAGGAGACCGGCGGACGGGTTGGCCAGGTCGAGCACGCGGTACTCGCTGTACTCGGAGCAGCCGATGCCGATGATGAGCTGCGAGCGGTCGGCGGACAGGTCGAAACCGGTCCACATCGCGACGTCGTCCTCCTGGTACACCACAGCGTCCTGTTCCACCGGGGTGCCGAGGGTGTGGGACTTGATTTGGTACGGGCGCCACGAGTCGTCGACCACCGTGTAGAACACCTGGGTGCCATCAGGGGAGAATGCCAGGCCGTAGAAGATGTGGGGCACTACGTCGGGAAGCAGTTCGCCGGTGCGCAGGTCCTTGATCCGCAGGGTGAATCGCTCGTCGCCGGCGTTGTCCTCGCAGTAGGCCAGCAGGTGCCCGTCCTCGGTGACAGCCAGCCCGCCGAGAGAGAAGAACGGCTTTCCCTCGGCCTCGGCGTTGCCGTCCAGCATGATCTGTTCGCCGTCGATCGGCTGGCCCGGGACTATTTCCGGTGGGGTCCAGTCCCTGTTGAGGTCCCCGGTGTCAGCGGCAGCGACCCGGCAGTTGATGGCATACTGTTTGCCCTCCTCGGTGCGGGCGTAATACCACCAGCCCCGTTTGCGGGAGGGAACCGACAGGTCGGTCTCCTGCGTGCGGTTCTTGATCTCGGTGAAGATGTCCTGCCGGAGCTTCTCCTGGCCAGCGGTCACGGCCTGGGTGTACTCGTTCTCGGCGGTGAGGTGGGCAACCACCTCGGGGCTTTCCTTTTCCCGCAGCCACTCATACTCATCCACGAAGGTGTCCGAATGGTGCACGCGCTCCGTCGGAACCTTCTTGGCGACGGGCGGGGCGGGAAAATGCGTCTCTGCAGTCATGGAATCCATCCTGCCAGAGACTCCGGCGTGCAGGTTTCCCCAGGTTCTGCGGCCCACACCGCGTGGCGGGCTGCGACGCGCCGGTCAATGGCCGACGACGGCGGCAGCACCTGGGGGATCCGGTACGCCCTGGTGGGGTGTCAGAGAGCCGGGGGTTGCGGCTCAGGCGGACAGGAAGGCGCCAGCGGTGAAAATGCCCGCGCCGATGGCCATCAGCCAAGGCACGGCTGCAACCACCGCTCGTTCCACGGCCGTTTCCTGTTCCGGAACGCCAGCATTGGCCGGGCGGACGATTCCCTCGCTGCTATTGACCGACGCACGGGTCCAGAATCCAGCGCCGATGATTATTGCGCCCGACAGGATGGACGCGGGAACGGCCGGGGCTTCCCACAGTGGAAGACCGAGAAGTCCCGGCAGGACCGATGCCAGGACGCCAAAGCCCACGACCGCCAGCCAGATCGCAAGCAGCACCCACCACTTCCTCACCATCGTGAAAATGTTCCTCGCAATCAGGAGCATGGCGATCCCGAGAACCAGGAACACGGCGAACTCGACCCCGCTGAAGCTCACCGGTTCGCCCTGGGTTGCAGCCGAGATCGAGGGGAGGTAGATCAGCAGTCCGAAGATGCCCAGCAACGCGGGGATGAGTATCCGGGGGAAACCTGGCTCCGGTGTGGTGGGCAGCTCGAGGGCCTGCGCATAGGCCACCGGGTCCCCGAAGGACTCCGCAGCAGATTCCCCACTATCGGCCAGATGGGATTCGACTGATGCCTTGGCATCACCAATATCCCGGCCGTTGACTCCCCGGTGGGAAAGCTCAAGAACAAAATCCGTCAACCACTGCTGGTCCTTTTTGGTGTCGTTCACTGGGTGTCTCCGTTCAGGTGGGTCAGTGTCTGGGCGGTGAAGGCCCGCCAGTCGGTGGCTTGCTGAGCCAGCTCGGCGCGGCCGGCGTCGGTGAGCGAGAAGTACTTGCGGCCCGGGCCGCCGTCCCCGGCTCGCCACTCGGTGGTGACCAGCTGTGCCGCTTCGAATCGGGTCAGCAGGGGATACAGGGTGCCGCCCTTGATCGAGCCCAACCCCGCTTCCGCCAGGGCGGCGGCAATCGCGTAGCCGTAGGTGGGTCCGCCGTCGAGGACCTTGAGCACACTCATGCCGAGTACGCCCCGCATCCACTCGCTGGGCCATTGTTTGTCAGTCACGTGTTTGTCAGTCACGGCTATATAGTTGCACTAACTAGTCAGGCTGTCTACCTAGTTCGAGGATAACTTCACTGACTGTTGACTGTCCGGTGGCCGTCCCGATATCCTGAACGAACGGTCGGTAATTACCCTGCGGCCGACATCGCGTACTTTTGACGCTCACAGTGAGGTGACCACCATGGCAACAGCACCAGCAGTTGGCCAGACGCCGGCCGAATCAGCCAACGAGACCGAAGACGAGCGCGCCGGACGGGAACAGTTCGAGCGACTCATCAGCGAGGACTCACGGATCGAGCCCCGCGACTGGATGCCCGAGGCCTACCGGAAGACCCTTGCGCGGCAGATCTCCCAGCACGCACACTCCGAGATCATCGGCATGCAGCCCGAGGCCAACTGGATCTCCCGCGCTCCCTCGCTCAAGCGCAAGGCCATCCTCATGGCCAAGGTACAGGACGAGGCTGGCCACGGCCTGTACCTCTACTCGGCCGCCGAAACCCTGGGCACGCCCCGGGACAAGATGACCGAGGATCTGATCGCGGGTAAGGCCCGCTACTCAAGCATCTTCAACTACCCCGCCGTCACCTGGGCGGACATGGGTGCCATCGGCTGGCTGGTCGACGGCGCCGCGATCGCCAACCAGGTGCCGCTCTGCCGGGCCTCCTACGGCCCCTACGGCCGCGCCATGGTGAGGATCTGCAAGGAAGAATCTTTCCATCAGCGCCAGGGCTTCGAGATCCTGCTGGAACTCGCGAACGGCACCCCGGCCCAGAAGGAAATGGCCCAGGACGCCGTCAACCGCTGGTATGCCCCCTCGCTGATGATGTTCGGCCCGCCCGACGATGATTCGCCCAACTCCAAGCAGTCGATGGCCTGGAACATCAAGCGGTTCTCCAACGACGAACTCCGCTCACGCTTTGTGGGCATGATGGTGGAGCAGGTGAAGGTCCTCGGCCTGACCCTCCCTGATGACCAGATCCGGTTCAACGAGGACACCCAGCAGTGGGAGCACGCCCCACTCGACTGGGACGAGTTCAAGGAAGTTCTCGCCGGCAGGGGTCCCTGCAACGCCCAGCGGATGGAACGCCGTCGTGAAGCCCACGAAGATGGCGCCTGGGTGCGCGAAGCAGCGGCGGCCTACGCCGACAAACGAGCCGCAGCGGCAACACAGCAGAAGGCGGCCTAGATGACCGGCGGTTCAACCACAGGCGACGACGGTTCGGTGGCACCAGCCCCGGTAGCTCCCGAGAAGCGCCAGCCCTGGCCGCTATGGGAGGTCTTCGTCAGATCCTCCCGCGGTCTGTCGCACGTTCACGCTGGCTCCCTGCACGCCCCCGACGCCGAGATGGCCGTCAGGAACGCACGGGACCTGTACACCCGGCGCAACGAGGGCGTCAGTCTGTGGGTGGTGCCGGCGTCGTCGATCATCACCAGCGATCCCGACGCCAAGGGCCAGTTCTTCGAATCCCCGCAGGGCAAGGACTACCGGCATGCGACCTATTACACGAAGAGCGATGGGGTGAAGCACCTGTGAATGAATCCAACACCAGCGCCACCCGGATCACTCCGGGGAACGCCTTGCGCCCCGAGGACATCGCCGCCGCGGACCTGCGGCCGAGCACCGACGTGGCCGAGTACGCGCTGCGCCTCGGTGACGACTCGCTGATCCTCTCCCAACGGCTCGGCTGGTGGATCTCACGGGCACCGGAACTGGAAGAGGACGTGGCACTGGGCAACATTGCCCTGGACCTGATTGGCCACGCCCGGTCCTTCCTCAGCTATGCAGGCCATGGCCTCGACAAGACCGAGGACGATCTGGCCTACTTCCGCCGCGAACCTCAGTTCCGCTGCGCGCACCTGTTTGTCCAGCCGAACGGCGATTTCGCCCGCACCATCGCCCGCCAGTTGGTGGTTTCGCACTACCAGTTCGAGCTGTACTCCCGGCTGATGCATTCGTCCGACGCCACCCTGGCGGCTATCGCCGCGAAGGCCGTCAAGGAAGTGGATTACCACCGCGACCACAGCAGCCAGTGGGTGCTGCGCCTTGCCCTGGGCACCGACGAGTCCCGCCGCCGCATGATCGCCGGGCTGAAACTGACCTGGCCCTACGTCGAGGAACTGTTCGTCGACGACCAGCTCATCGACACCCTCGGTGACGCGGCGGTCCGCCCGAGCACCCTCCGCGCGCCGTTCGACTCCCTCATCGGTTCACTATTCGCCGAGGCCGAACTGGACATCCCCCAGGTACCCGCTGCGGTTGGTGGCGGCCGCGCCGGCAAGCACAGCGAACACCTCGGCTACCTGCTCGCCGAAATGCAGGTGCTCGCCCGCGAGCACCCCGGCGCCACCTGGTAACGGAGGCTACAGCCATGAGCATTGAGATCAGCAGCACCAACACTGGCAGTACCAACACTGGCAGTACCAACACCGCGCATCGCCCCGTCGACGCCGCGACCGCCCGTGTCTGGGACATCGCCGCCACCGTGGTTGACCCCGAGATCCCGGTCCTCACTATCGAGGATTTGGGCATCCTGCGCCAGGCAACGGTCGACGACGACGGCGCCGTCACCGTGACCATTACGCCCACCTATTCGGGCTGCCCCGCCATGGACGCGATCCGGGATGACGTCACGTGTGCGCTCGCCGGACACGGGTACAGCGATGTCCGGGTGCGGCTCACGCTCGCTCCGGCCTGGACCACCGACTGGATGACCAGTGCCGGCAAAGCCAAACTGGACGAGTACGGCATTGCCCCGCCCACCGGCCTCGCTGCGGCGGGACCCATCCGGGTGGGACTCAGCGTGAAGTGCCCCCAGTGTTCCTCCCTCAATACCCGCGAACTCACCCGCTTCGGTTCCACTTCCTGCAAGGCGCTCTATGTCTGCCAGGACTGCAAGGAACCTTTCGACTATTTCAAGGTGCTCTAGATGGCAGTCAAGCTCGCCCCGTCCACCCAGCGCCGCACGGCCTTCAACGAACTCACCGTCGCCGAGGTTAGACGGCTCACCGGCGACGCCATCGAGGTCACCTTCGCCGTCCCCGACCATCTGACCGACAAGTACAACTACCTGCCGGGCCAGTACGTTGCCTTGCGCACCACCCTCGATGTCGACGGCTCACCCGTCGAAGTGCGCCGTAGCTATTCCATCTGCGCCGAACCGGTGCCTGGGGAAATCCGGGTGGCGATCAAGAAAGACCTTGGCGGCGTGTTTTCCAGCTGGGCGAACGAATCGCTGAAGGCTGGCGACCGGCTCGACGTCATGAGCCCGATGGGGCAGTTCATCTCCAAGCATGAAATGAACGAGCTCAACCGGCCCGAGCACCTCCAGCAGAACCTCACCGTCGCTGGGGAGTCGACCTTTGTTGCCGTGGCTGCCGGGTCCGGCATCACACCGGTGATCGCTATCGCCCGGACGGTCCTGGCCGCCAACGATTTTGTGCGCTTCGATTTGATCTATGCCAACAAGGCAGCGATGGACGTGATGTTCCTGGAAGAACTCGCTGACCTCAAAGACCGCTACCCGGCACGGTTTGCCCTGCACCATGTGCTGTCCCGCGAACAACGGATTTCGCCGTTGCTCAGTGGACGGATCGACGCGGACAAACTAGAGAAGCTGCTGGGCACGGTGATCCGGACCGACGATGTTGACGAGTGGTTCCTCTGCGGGCCCTTTGAACTCGTCCAGCTGTGTCGAGACACTCTCGGGGAGCGGGGTGTGGCGCCCGAAAAGATCCGGTTCGAGCTCTTTTCGACCGGCGAGCCTACCCGGCCGGAAGGGCAGATCGGCCGTCCGGTCCGCGCCGACGATAGCGGTGACAATTACACCATCTCCTTCAACCTCGACGGGTTGCAGGGCAAGGTGGACAGCCCCACCCATGCCCGGGAGTCAATTCTCAACGCGGCGCTCCGGGTGCGCCCTGATGTGCCGTTCGCCTGCGCCGGCGGTGTCTGCGGCACCTGCCGCGCGAAACTCGTCTCCGGCACCGTGGAGATGGAAGAGAACTACGCGCTGGAGGCGGACGAAATCGAGAAGGGCTACGTGCTCACCTGCCAGTCCCGACCCACCAGCGACGCAGTCTCGGTGGACTACGACGCCTGAGCTATTTCATAAACTTTCATGTTTCTGCATCCAAAGAGCCGCCACCGACGGTAGTACCGGTGTAAGCATCAGCTGGAGGCCCTCTGGGCCCGAGTGAGGAGCAAGAAATGCGAAAGAGTCTTTACGCAGTAGGAGCAGTAGCAGTTCTCGGCGCTGCGTCCGTCGCAGCACCGGCTGTAGCCACCGAAACCGGTGACACGGCCTCATTGTCAGTCCTTCACGCTGTCCCCGACCTGACGGTCGACGTCTACGTCAACGGTGACCTGACCCTCGACGACTTCACCCCCGGAGAGCTGGCTGGACCCCTCGAACTTCCAGCTGGGGATTACGAACTGGCAGTGACGGCGTCCGACGCCGCTGACGCCAGCGAACCTGTGATCGGCCCTGTCGCAGTGACGTTGGCAGCGGGGGGCAACTACACCGCCACCGCCAACCTCGATGCTGAGGGTGCCCCCACAGCTAACTTCTACACGAACGACGTTTCGGCTGTGGAAGCCGGCCAGCCCCGGCTCACCGTCCGCCACACCGCCGCTGCGCCAGCGGTCGACGTCCTCGCCGGCGATGCCGCGGTGGTGGAGAACCTCAGCAATCCCGACGAGGCAACCCTGACCACCGTCCCGGCACCATTTCCGCCTCCGTGGCGGCCACCGGGACCACCGACCCCGTGATCGGCCCGGCAGACCTGACCCTCGGTGAAGGCACCGCGACCATTGTTTACGCCTGGGGAAGCCTCGAGGACGGCAATCTCGCCCTCGCCACCCAGGTGATCGAGGGACTGCACTCCGACCCTGCGGCGGTCCCCGGCGCACAGGCCGGTCCAGCGCAGGACAATACCGCAGCCATCCTCGGAGCGGGATCCCTCGGCCTCGTGCTCCTGTCGGGAGCAGCTGTCGCCGCCCGGGTGCGTACCGCCCGCGCCGGCAAGTAAACCAGTGTGGGCAGGGTGGGGGCTCCCTCTCGCTCCTTACCCTGCCCGCCTGTCCACCTCTCCCTCACGAAAGCCCCAGCTCTTGCCGCACAAGTCCCTCCGCCTCACTACAATGGTTCTCGCCACGTCATGTGGACTATTCGCTGGTGGATGCGCCAACCCCGCAGGCCAAGCCGAACCCGCGACCACCGTCGAACGGTCGACACCTCTGGCGACCATCGAGGCGAGCGATCGCCCGGAGAGCGAAACCAGTGGGCCGGCACTGCCGGAAACGAAGGCTCCGGCCACTCCTGAAGCAGACGTCGACACCGCTGGTGTCGACATCCGCCCTGCCACCGGAGCCCTGGCGGAAGCCTTGCCCCGTCCTGTTTCGCTTGATATTGCGGGCACCGACATCACCGTCGATGTCATCGACGTAGGCATCGCGAGTGACAACGAAATGGAAATTCCCGACAGCTTCTACGAGGCGGGGTGGTACCGGTACGGCCCCGTGCCGGGTGCCGACGCGGGGAACGCTGTTCTCGCCGCGCACATAGACATCGGGACGGAAATGATGCCGTTCACCCAGCTGAAAGACGTGCCGATGGGCACGATCATCACCGTCGGACGCGAGAACGCTGAGCCAGTCCAGTACCAGGTCACCGACGTCAGGCATGTACCGAAGGCAACCCTCGATACTTCGCAGATCTTCCAGCGGGACGGCGAGCACCAGCTGATGATCCTCACCTGCGGAGGGGACTGGCTAGCAGACAAAGATGATTATGAGGATAATGTTGTGCTGACGGCCTCCCCGCTCTGAACGGTCCGTGCACGAGCGACCGGCCAGTAGCGTGGATGCCATTTCAGAGGGCACCAGAGACGCGGCCGCGCCGTAAGGAGAGTAGTTTGACACCTCCAGGCCATGACTGGACACGGCAGCGCGATGTCGAATTTTCGGCGGGTGATGAACACGCGTTGGCTCTCGCCTACAAGAGTTTCTCCCCGCTGATCTTCACCGTAGCTCTCCGTTCGCTCGGTGACCGAGCGGCGGCGTCCGATGTTACCCAGGAAGTGTTTGTCAGGGCGTGGCGGTTCCGCTCCGGGTACAGCCCGGAGGCGGGGAGCCTGCCCGCGTGGTTGCTCGGTATCAGCCGCAATGTGGTGTCCGATGCGCAGGGTGCTCGCTAGAAGAGCGAGAAAATTGTGCAGCGGGCCCACACCGTGGGAGAGCACCGGGTGAGCGAACAGGGTGCGGACGAGATCGAGAGTCGGCCAATCGGGAGGTGCTCGATTCCGAACTCTCGCTGTTGGGTGAACCCCAGCAATCAATCCTTCGGCGCGCCTTCTACGAAGACTTAACACATCAACAAATATCTTCACGGCTGGATCTGCCCCTCGGAACCGTCAAGAGCCATATTCGCCGAAGCCTCACCTAACTACGCAGCCGATTGGAGACCTGGAATGCAGCACCTTGACCCGGGAACCATCAGTATGGCTGCCCTCGACGAACCCCTGGACGCAGCGGCGCAGGGTCACCTGAACCGCTGTGATACCTGCGCCGGCGAGGTGCTGGAGTTGAACAGTGTGGTCCTCGCCGCCCGGGGGGATGTGATCGGAGCCCCGCTGGAATCGCCGGACGCACAGGTGTGGGCCGCGATCCACCAGGAACTGGGCCTGCAGTCTTCCCTCCTCCCTGACCCGCTCAGCAATACCCCGCAGCCCAGCACGACAGTGCCCGGACACCCAATCACCGAAACCACCGCGGCCGATCCTGCGGAGCCCGATACGACCGTGGTGGCCCTCAAGCCGCGGGCCGGACGGCGGACGTTCACCTCACGATTTCTGGTCGCCGCAGTGACCGTCGGAGTCCTCACCGGTGCGGCAGCGGTCTGGGCAGCGCAGCAGTTGGGCGCGGAATCCGCCCCCGCCGTGGTGGCGCAGAGTGAACTGGATCCTTTGGAAGGCTTCACCGCGCAGGGCAGCGCCACCGTCTACGCCGATGACGACGGCGCCGGCACGCTGGAAATCACCGTGACCGACGACCTGGTTGCTGGCTACCAGGAGGTGTGGCTGATCGCGCCGGACCTGCAGCAGATGTACAGCCTCGGGGTGGTCGGGGCCGGTACCAGCTCCTTCACCATCCCGGACAGCGTTGACCTGGCGGCTTTCCCCATCGTGGACGTCTCGGATGAACCGCTCGACGGCGATCCGGTGCATTCAGGCGTCAGCGTGCTCCGCGGCACCCTGTCCGCCTCGGCAAGCTAGGGACCCACCAGGCCCGAACCGGCGGGTGGATGCCCTTCTGGGCGGGTTTCCCGGTGTGGGCGCAGCGTCCCGGCAGGACGCTGCGCGTGCGGTCCCCGCTAGGCTGGAATCCACCCGACCGGAAGGCCCCGACCATGATCGACCTGACCTATCAGAACAATGTCGCCGAGATAGTGCTCAATGCCCCTGCAAAACTGAACTCCCTGGACGAAGCAGGCATTGCCGAGCTGTCACGTGCCTACGACGAGGCGGCGTCCAAGGCAGCCACCGGAGCTGTCCGGGCACTGGTCCTGCGCGGGGAGGGGAGGGCGTTCTGCGCCGGTCGCGACATCTCGGGGGTGGAACCGGCAACGGACGACGCCGTCGCCTACCTGGACGGCCTCGTCACACCCCTGCTCCGGAAAATGGCGGACTTCCCGGCGCCCACGTTCGCAGCGGCACACGGGGCGTGCCTAGGCGTCGGACTGGGACTGCTGGTCGCGACGGATGTGGTCTATGTCGCCGACACGGCGAAACTGGGATCTCCTTTCGCCAATCTCGGGGCGACCCTCGATTCCGGAGGGCACTGGCTGTTCACCGAGCGGCTGGGCGCCCACCGCACCCTCGACCTGATCTACACAGCCGAGCTGATGACTGGCGCCGACGCCGTCGCTGCTGGCCTGTTCAGCAGGGTGATGCCGGCGGAGGAACTCCTACCGCGCACCCGAGAGACGGCGCAGCGGGTGGCCTCGGGCGCCACCGGGGCGTTCCGCGCGTCGAAAGCTCTGGTGGCAAGCATCCGCGACCGTAGGCTCGGCCTCTGGGATTCGATCAACGAGGAAAACACCGCCCAGGGGGTCCTGTGCAGCAGCGAGGACTATGCCGAGGGTTTCACGGCCTTCCAGGAGAAGCGCAAGCCGGTTTTCAAAGGCTGAGGACCGTGCTCAGGTATCCGTGCCAGTAGTCTCAGCCGAGCCCGTCCGGCGTCTAACGGATTCAATTGTTTATAACTTTTGGGAGAACATTGCCGATGAAAGCCTAGTTTCAAAGTATTTTACCTAGGCAATGACTTTTACTGGTGGTGTGGCCAAGGGGCGGTTCCGCAGCGTCTCATGGGGGAGGGTGACATTCAGAACGGGATGTCACCACCAGTCAGGATCGCCCCTTGGTCACACCAGTTCACCTGAGGTCCCGCAGCCGCCCCGTAGATCACCGAGTGTCAATGTCCTCGAAAACCAGGAAGGTCTGCGTATCCATCACTCCGGGCATGGACTGGAGTTGATCGAAAATGACGCGTCGGAGGCCCACGTTATCTTCGGCCCGCACTAACAGGATGACGTCGAAGTCTCCGCCGACCAGGGCAATGTGATGGATCTCGGGAACCAGTCTGAGTTGTTCGCGGAGTTCCCGCCACGCGTGCTGCTGCACCTTCAGGGTGACGTAGGCAGAGGACCGAAGACCGGCTTTGATGGGGTCAATGAGGGCCGTGAATTTGGTCAGAACACCTGATTCGGTGAGGCGGGCAATACGGGAGTAGGCGTGTGCACGGGAAATGTGGACATTCTCCGCAACCGCGGTAACGGACAGCCTCCCATCCCTGGTGAGCTCGGCAAGAATACGCCGGTCCACTTCGTCCAAGGGCTGGTCCATTATTTGTCCACACCTTCCTACGTAACGCAGCTCACAATAGCAATTCGTCCACAATATTATGCCTCTAGCGAGTAGAAGTCCAGAGATGTGCCGGTTGGTAGATACGAATAGCTACCCCAGACCATAATTGGACTACACAGCATCCAGTGCCCGGAATCTTCTGGGCCCCTCGGATCAGGAGAACAACCGCTCTACCGGGGCGGTGCGACGGAGGCGGACATGACCATTTCGACCGGTACCAACAGGGCACCCGGCACCGCAAAGACATCGGAGCAGCCGGAATCGGCTGAAGCAGCCATGCTTCCCTCGGCGACACCGGTGCAACTGGTGGACCCCAACGGAACCCACACCCCGCACGCGGACTATCCGCTGCCGGACGGCGGGAGCCTCCTGGCCGCGTATCGCAAGCTCGTGGTCGGACGGCGGATCAATGATCAGGCGAACGCCCTGGTGCGGCAGGGCCGGATGGCCGTCTACCCCTCCTCCCATGGCCAGGAAGCTTGCCAGGTGGCTGCCGCCGTCGTCCTTGATCGCCAGGACTGGCTGTTCCCCACGTACCGGGACACCGTCGCAGTCATCACCCGGGGGGTAGACCCGATGGAGGTGCTGACGCTCCTGCGCGGCGACTGGCATTCGGGGTATGACCCACTGGAACACAAGGTAGCCACCCAGGCCACCCCGCTGGCCACTCAGCTGCTCCACGCTGTTGGGGTGGCCCACGCGGCGAAGCTCAAAGGCGAAGACACCGTGGTACTGGCCCTCTGCGGCGATGGTGCCACCAGCGAAGGGGACTTCCATGAGGCACTGAATTTCGCCGCAGTATTCCACGTCCCGGTGGTCTTCCTCATCCAGAACAATGAGTACGCCATATCGGTCCCGCTGAAGTCGCAGACCGTCGCACCGTCGCTCGCCCACAAGGCGATCGGGTACGGAATGCCGGGCGAGCGGGTGGACGGCAACGATCTCGCCGCCCTCCTCTCCGTCCTCGGGAAGGCAGTGACACGGGCACGCGACGGTGGCGGACCGACGCTGGTCGAGGCCCATACGTACCGGATGCAGGCCCACACCAATGCCGACGATCCGTCGCGCTACCGCTCCCAGGACGATGTGGAAAAGTGGATTCCCAAGGACCCGCTCAGCCGCATGCGTACCTATCTGCGGGAACTGGCAGTACTTGACGACGACGGCGAGGCCCGCATTGCCGCGGCCGCCGAGGAGATGGCTGCGAGCCTAAGGAACGGCCTGAATACTGACCCAGTGGTGAACCCCGAGGACCTGTTCAACTTCGTCTTCACCGAAAAGACCAGCCAGCTGCGCGAACAGGCGGATCTCCTGCGCGGGGAACTCAGCCGCGAAGAGTCCTCCGAGGAAGTGACACCATGACCGATACAACCGAACGGGTGATCGACGCTGCGGCGGAGCTGCCCGACGCGCCGCAGGCTGGAGAGCTGAACGAGCCGGGGCAGGCCGAGGCGCGCATCGCCGGGCCAGTCACTTTCGCCAAGGCCCTGAACGCAGCACTGGCCGATGCCATGGAAGCCGACAGTTCGGTTGTCATGTTCGGTGAAGACGTCGGCGCACTGGGGGGCGTGTTCAGGATTACCGACGGGCTCACCGCACGGTTCGGCACCAGCCGCTGCTTCGACACTCCGCTCGCGGAGGCGGGGATCATGGGGATGGCAGTCGGGATGGCGATGAACGGGATCCGGCCCGTGGTCGAGATGCAGTTCGACGCGTTCGCCTACCCGGCCTTCGAGCAGGTGGTCAGCCACGTCGCCAAGATGCCGAACCGCACCAAGGGCAAGGTCAAACTGCCGATCGTCATCCGCATCCCCTACGCTGGCGGCATCGGCGGGGTCGAGCACCACTGTGACTCCTCTGAGTCCTACTACGCCCACACCCCTGGTCTGACAGTCCTTGCGCCGGCAACGGTCAGGGACGCCTACACCATGTTGCGCGAGGCGATCAGCTACCCGGATCCGGTGGTCTTCCTGGAACCGAAAAAGCTGTACTGGTCCAAGGAAGTGCTGGACCTGGCGGAACTGAGAGAAACCTTCGAAGCCAGCACCGCGGCGCCGAGCATCGGCCGGGCCGTAGTGGCCCGCGCCGGCACTGATGCGACCCTGGTCGCGTATGGGCCGTCGGTACCCACCGCGATGGCCGCCGCTGCCGCAGCGGCTGAGGAGGGCCGGTCGCTCGAGGTGATCGATGTGCGGTCGATCGTCCCGTTCGATGACGAAACAGTCTGTGCGAGTGTGCGCAAGACGGGACGGGCTGTGGTGATCGCTGAAGCGCCCGGGTTCGCGTCCGTCGCGTCCGAGATCGTGGCCCGCATCCAGGAGCGCTGCTTCCATTCGCTGGCGGCGCCTGTGCGCCGGGTGACCGGATTCGACGTGCCGTATCCGTCACCGAAGCTGGAACACTTCTTCCTGCCCAGCGTTGACCGTATCCTTGACACCGTCGACGAACTGCAGTGGGAGGATCAGGCGTGAGCGCTACAACTGCCAGCGCACCGGCGCCGGCCACCGGGCTGCAGGTCTTTAATCTCCCCGACCTGGGCGAGGGCCTGACCGAGGCGGAACTGGTGAACTGGCTGGTCGCCGAGGGCGACGTCGTCGTGGTGGACCAGGCCATCGCAGAGGTGGAAACCGCGAAGTCCGTCGTGGAGGTGCCGTCGCCGTTCGCGGGGGTGGTCGAGAAACTCCACGGCAGCGCGGGCGAGACAATCGACGTCGGGAAGCCGCTCATCTCAGTCCGCCCCGCGGACCAGGCCGGAGTCACGTCGCCGACGGCGGCCGAGGAGATCTACCGGGAAGAAGAGCGTGCGGGGATCACCCCGCCCCAGGACCGCGAACCCATGGCCGCACCTGCGCCCCACGAGGGGTCCGGAAATGTCCTGATCGGCTACGGCACCCCCGGCGGGCTCGCCTCCGGGAGGCGGCGACGTCCCAAGCATCAGGGTGCGGCCGCAAACCCGCAGCAGGTCGCCGTCACCCCCAACGCCGCCGCCAATGAGGCGTCCACTCGCCAGGCACCCCTGTTTATCTCCCCGCTGGTCCGCAAACTCGCGCGGGATGCGGGCCTGCGGGCAGTCGACCTCACCGGTTCGGGCCCCGACGGCATGGTCCTGCGCCGGGACGTGGAGTTGCACCTCGGCCGGTCCGCCGCCCAGCCGCCGTCCGACGGCGAAGCCACCGCGGCTGTTTCCGCGCCCGCCGTTCCGGCAACCGACGTTCCGGCAACCGCAGCTCCGGGCGTTCCCTCCGCGGAATCCTCGACCGATCGCAAATCCGGCCTGGGCATCTCCACCCGCACGCCCGTGAAGGGAGTGCGGAAGACGGTCGCCGACAACATGTCGCGCAGCCGGCGCGAAATACCCGAGGCAACGGTCTGGGTGGACGTCGACGCCACGGCACTGATGGACCTGCGCGCTTCGCTCAAAAGCACCGATCCGGACGGCACTCCCGGTCTGTTGGCCTTCGTAGCGCGGTTCGTGACGGCCGGGCTGGCGAAGTACCCGGAGTTGAACACCAGGATCATCACCGACGAGGGAGGGAGCCAGGAAATCCTCGGGTTTGATGGGGTGAACCTCGGGATTGCAGCCCAGACCCCTCGCGGGCTGATGGTGCCCTGTGTGCAGCGGGCCGATGCCCTGAGCGCGCGCGGGCTGGACACCGAGATCCGGCGGCTTACCGCCGTCGTCAGGGAAGGAAAGGCGACCCCCGCCGAACTGACCTCGGGCACCTTCACCCTGAACAACTACGGCGTGTTTGGTGTGGACGGCAGCGCCGCGATCATCAATCACCCGGAGGCCGCGATCCTGGGCATCGGGCGGATCATCGACCGCCCGTGGGTGGTCGGCGGCGAGCTGGCCGTCCGGAAGATCACCGAACTCACCCTGACCTTCGACCACCGGGTGTGCGACGGCGGGGTGGCCGGTGGCTTCCTTCGGTATGTTGCGGATGCGATTGAGAATCCAGGCACAGTGCTTGCGGACCTCTGAAGCTCACCGTCGGGCGGCGACCACACCGCTGATCGGTCCGGTGGCGGCCCCTGAATACCATGTGATGACCTTCAATATCCGACGGTCAATGCCGCATTTGCTGCCCGGGCATCGTGACTCCTGGGCTGTCCGCTCGCCACTGGTGACACGCCTGCTCCGGGATGAGCAGCCAACCCTGCTCGGTGTGCAGGAGGCTCTCCCCACCCAGCTGGATGCAGTCCAGTCAGGGCTGGGGTCCGCCTACACGGGGATCGGTCACGGGCGGAACGCCGACGGAATGGGTGAACAGTGCCCGCTGTTCTACGACCGGACCAGGCTTTCCCTGCTGGAGTGGGAGCAGTTGGCGCTCTCAAACACGCCGAACGTTCCCGGGTCCACCTCGTGGGGCAACCGGATCCCCCGGATCGCGGTCCGCGCCGTGTTCAGCGACGTCGGTTCCGGGCAGGAGTTCACGGTCATCAACACACACCTTGACCATCTTTCGAAGCGTTCCCGCCTCTATTCAGCCGATACCCTGCGTCACCTGGTGCAGGACACAAAACGGCCGGGGATCGTGACGGGCGATTTCAACGTCGATGCACCCTCCGGTGCCTACGACGTTCTCACCCAGGGTGGCCGGTTGGTGGACACCTGGAGAGCGGCGAACCGTCAGCTCACCGAGCAGTGGGGCACGTTTCCCCACTATGGGAAACCGCAGCGGGGCACTAAACGCATCGACTGGATCCTTGCCACCCCCGACTTCAGCGTGCAGCGAGCAGGAATCAATGTCACCCGGTACGGTGGTGCGTGGCCGTCCGATCACGCGCCGGTGCAGGCAGTCCTGATACCCGGTGGCCGCACCGGCTCGTAAATGCCCGCACGAGGTACTGCGCAGCGACAGCAGTTGAGAGGAATCCATGTCCGACACGCATGAAGTTGATCCAGACTCCCGATGGCGGAGCGTGGGTCCCCAGACGTGGATCCTGCGGGATGCTGGCTACGGAATCAACCCCGGGCTGGTGATTGGTACGGAGCGTGCCCTGGTCATCGATACTGGCGCTGGTCCCGGCCAGGCGGTTCGCATCCTCGACGCTGTCCGCGAGCTGACGGACCTCCCGGTGACCGCCGTCAACACCCACTCGCACTTCGACCATGTGTTCGGCAACGCCTATTTTGCGGCCCACGGTGTCGAAGACATCTGGGCAACGGTGCGGTGTGCCGAGGACCTCGCCCAGACGGGTGATCAACAGCGGGGGCTTGTGGCCGACCTTGAGCCGGACATGGCCAACGACGCCGGCCCGCACACGGCCATTCATCCGGCCAACCGGTTGGTGGAGGGCAGCCCCGTGGACCTGGATCTGGGCGGAATCTCCGTGACCCTGTTCCATCTGGGGCGTGGCCACACTGACAACGATCTACTCGTGGGTGCTGGCAATGTGCTGTTCACGGGCGATCTGGTCGAAGAGGGAGCGGACCCTGGATTCGAGGACTCCTATCCGGCGGACTGGATTCGCACGCTAGGAAAGATCGCGGCGCTGGAAGACCTCTATGAGGTGTTTGTCCCGGGCCACGGCAATCCGGTGGGGGTGGAGTTTGTCACCGCCCAGCTGTACAAGATGAGAACCGCTGTCCGGGTCACCAAGGTGGCCATGGACGAGGCATCGGTGGACATGACGAAGGCAATCCCCATCCTGCCCTACGGTCCCGAACAGTCCCGGGCCCTGCTGATCCGGCTGCGGACCCTCGCGCACTGGAAGTGGCACAAGACCGCCACCCCCTGATCCTGGCTGGTCCCTGTCCGCCCACTGGGTTCACCCTCAGGCAGCCGGAGGACAATCCGCAGGCCCGGCTGTGACGAAGACCATATGACACTATGATCCACAAACCAGCCGGGACCCGGGTTCATCCGCGTTCCGACTGCAATTCTTCGGAGGACAGCCATGAAAATCCGTCAGAGCATCACAGGAATAATGTTGACCGCAGCATTGGTCGGGCTTGTCGGCTGTGGGACCGCTGAGGACTCGGGGAGCACCGAGACGGAGGGGCCGAGCGCACCTCCGGTAGCCACCAGCACCCCGGCCGCCTCCAGTCCAGCTGCCGCGCCGGCCGAGACCACCGAGTCAGCTGAGGCCCCGGCCGAGGCGGCCGAAGAAGTGGTCATCACCATCACAGACTTTGAGTTCGAAGTTTCCGGACCGGTCGCTCCGGGCGCCGAAGTGACTGTCATCAACAATGATGCAGTCGGCCACACTGTCACCTCGGATGAGGAAGGCGTGTTCGACACGCCCGTCGGGCCGACCGAAACTGTCACCTTCACGGCTCCCGAGGACGCCGGCGAGTACTCCTTCTTCTGCATGCCGCACCCGGCCATGATTAGCACACTGGTCGTCGAAGGGTGAGCAACCGGGTACTCCCACGCAACCGCCCGGTGCTGGTCGGTCTTCGCGTAGCCATCGCCATCGGACTGGCGATCGATGCCTTCGTCCATGTGCAGCTCGCCGCCAACTATCAGATCGCGTATCCAGGTGGGATGGGCGGTGGCACGCTGTTCTGGCTACAGGCGGCCGCAGCGGTGCTGGCGGCTTTCTACGTCCTCCTCCGAGGCAGCAGGTTGTCCTACCTCATTGCCGCGGTAGTGGCTTTATCAGCATTCGTGGCCGTGGTGGTGTCGGCGTACGTACAGCTTCCCGCCATCGGTCCCATTCCCGCGATGTATGAGCCGATCTGGTTCTTCGAAAAAACCCTGAGCGCGGTCGCTGAGGGCTTAGCTGGAATCCTCGCCCTCGTGGCGTTCTTCCTCCTGGGGCGGAGTACCCGGGAGGGCTAGGCCTGCGCTGGCACTCCAGCGCTGGCCCTGCCATGCTGGCACCCTTCCGATGGTTGCTGTCCTGGCAGTCACCGGTGCCGGGGACCAGCGAGCCGGTGACTACAGTAGAACCGTGCCGGCCGAATCGTTCAACCTGAAATCGATCGCCGTCGGCGCGTATGGTCCATCCCTCCTCTACGGAGTGGCGACGGGTGCCATCCTGCCGGTCATCGCGCTGTCGGCGCGCAGTCTGGGAGCCGACATTGCCACCGCTGCCCTAGTAATCACGCTGACCGGTATCGGTTCGCTGGTCACCAACGTCCCCGCCACGTTGATAGCTACCCGGTTCGGCGAAAGGTGGTCGCTGGTGGGTGCATCACTCTGGTGTTCGGCCGCGATGGTGCTGGGGCTGCTGGCCCCGAACCTCGCCGTGTTCGCGGCAGCCATTTTCATGGTCGGAATGGCCGGCGCAGTGTTTGGCCTGGCGCGCCAGAGCTACCTCACGGAAGTGGTTCCCCTCCATTTCCGGGCGCGTGCCCTCTCCACCCTGGGCGGCGTGACACGGATCGGGGTGTTCCTTGGTCCGTTTGCGGCAGCCCTGGCGATGAGCTCTGGCGGTCTCGCGGGCGCCTACTGGGTGGGGGCTGGGGCGGCACTCCTGGCCGCGGTGCTGAGCAGCAGAGTCCCGGAACTGGCTGCACCCGGTCGGCTGGCAACGGCTGGGTCCGCAGGGATCGAAGGGATGGCGGGCCAACCACAGCCCGCGCCGACCGTCCGGTCAATCCTGCGTTCTCATCGCCGGGTCTTCGCCACCGTGGGCCTTGGTGTCCTGCTGATCGCTGCGATCCGGGCCACCCGGCAGGCAGTGCTCCCACTCTTGGCCCAGGACATTGGGTTAGACGTCACCACGACGGCCCTGATCTACGGATTGTCGGGGGGCATCGACATGCTGATCTTCTACCCCGCTGGGAAACTGATGGACGTCAAGGGACGCCGCTGGGTCGCCGTGCCCTGCATGTTGATCATGGGGGTCGCCCTGATCCTGCTCCCGTTCACGGCTGACGCCGTCGGGCTGCTGTTGGTGGCGCTGCTCATCGGGTTCGGCAACGGAATAGGGTCCGGCATTGTCATGACCCTCGGTGCCGATTTCTCCCCGAACCCCGGCCGCCCGCAGTTCCTGGGGATCTGGCGGCTGCTCAGCGACATCGGCACCACGACCGGTCCCGGTATCCTCGCGGGGGTGACCGCCGTCGCGACCCTGTCGGCGGGTATCTGGGCCACCGGCGGTCTCGGTGTGCTCGCTGCTGTGGTCCTCTGGTTCTGGATACCGCCGCACCGGCCGACAGCACTCGCGAGGAACGAACGGTGATGACCCCGGCACAGCTGAACGGGGGACTCGGTGGCAGAACCTCTGAGGAGGCGGGCCGTGGTCCGGCTCAGGCTTGGCGTCGTCGTGCCTGGTGGCCGAACAGGCAGCCGGCAGCGGCGCTGAGCGTGAATCCGACCCCCACAATCATCGACAGCCCCGACCAGAAGAAGAGGGGAATGCTCGCTGTCCCCGGGACCGGGGCGGGGCCAATCATCTGCACGTACAGGTAGAGAATCACGCCGAGGGCGAGGCCCGCCACCCCTGCCGCCCAGCAGAAGGTCAGCCACAGTTTCGACGCCGCCCAGTGCCCTCCGAACCCGTCCCAGACGTTCCAGTCGTTGCCGAACCGCATGGTCAGCAGTCCTCCCAGAAGGGTCCACACGCCGACTACCAGGAAGGCGGCGACCACGTCCGCCGGCCGATGCCAGAGGTTGAGGAAGGTCGCAGCGCCCGCAGCCACCGCGTAGGTGCCCCCGGCCGCAGCAGCCAACGGCCGCCACCGCGGGGTGACCACGAGGAAGATGGCGGCGGCAGCTGACGCGGCGAGGGTGGTGTGCCCGGAGGGAAGCGAGTTGAAATCGAGGGTTGGCACGCCACGGTCCGGGCGGTCCAGCAGGAAATTCTTCAGGAGCTGGGTGGTCAGATTGGCTCCGGCGATTGTCCCCAGCGCGATCACTGCGGCCGGCCACCGGCCCCGGCGCAGGGTGACGAAGAGGATCACCCCGGCCGCAATCAGGACCGACAGCGCGGGCAAGCTATCCAGGAACCGCAGGAAGGGTTGCTGCGAGTCGGGTGCGGCGAAACCCGCCTCCCGCCAGGCGGATTCATCGGCGAACTGCCCGGTACTGGTGCGGACAAACGCCCAGTAGGTCCAGCCCAGTGCCACGGCGCACAGGAGCGAACCCAGCAGGAATAAGGCTGGGTTGCGCGCGGCGGGAGGTCGCCGCGTGCACGGGTTCGTGGATTGCCTGGAGCTCACCCTGCAAGACTTCCACATGCGCGCCGCACATCTGTAATCCAATTGTGATCTTGCGAGGATCCTGTCGCGAGGGGGAGCCGGGACAATGAGTCAATGACACGGCACCGCGCGCTCCGGCCGACGTCGTCAGCGACGACGACAAAGTTGTTTGCTGCGGCGGCTCTGGCCGCCGTGGTTCTGGTCGGATGCGGGGCAGTGGGAGTTCCGGGGTCGACCAGTCCAGGGTCGACCAGTCCGGATTCTCCCGTTGCGAACTCCCCGGGTATCTCCCCAGCGCCGACCTCTCCGTCGTCGGCCGTGCCTTCGGCGGGCGACGCGCGGGCTATCCCAGCCCCGGGTGAGGTGTTAGCGCAGGGCGCCGTCCTTCAGCAGGGTGAGGCTCCGCCACAACTGTGCCTCGGCGGCGTGGCCGAGTCCTACCCGCCGCAGTGTTCCGGACCGGAGCTCCTCGGCTGGGATTGGCTGGCGGTGGAGCAGTCCGAAACCGCTGCCGGGGTGACCTGGGGAACCTACGCGGTGCAGGGGACGTGGGACGGCGCCGCCTTTACCCGCACGGGTGACCCGATCCCGCTGTCCCTCTACGACACCATTGCCGACATTGACCCCCGGCTGGATCCGGCCAACCCTGGAGGCGGTGAGGAGGCGGAGCTGGAGCAACTCCAGGTGGAGCTGTTGGAGGCCGAACCGTTGATACTGACGTCCTCGGTGGTCAACGGCTACCTGTTCGTCACCGTGGTGTACGACGACGGAACTCTCCAGGAACGTTACGACGTCCAGTACGGCCGGGACCTGATAGCGGTGCAGTCGGCCCTGCGGCCCGTCTCCTAAGCCTGTCGCTCCCATCCGGCGGCCACTGATCCGTCGCGTAACCTGAACGCGTGAGCACACTCGTCCCAGCCACTGATCTCCGTTCTTCCGCCCGGGTGGTGTCGATTCCCATGCGGGTGAAGTTCCGCGGGGTCAGCCACCGCGAGGCCCTGCTGGTGCGTGGTCCTGCCGGCTGGGGAGAGTTCTGCCCCTTCCCCGAGTACGACGACGCCGAAGCGGTCCCCTGGCTCCTGGCCGCCATTGAAGCTGGTTGGGAGGGCTTCCCCGAACCGGTGCGGGACCGGGTGGCGGTCAACGCCACCGTCCCCGCTGTATCCGCTGGGGAGGTGGAATCGGTGCTGGCCCGTTTTGGGCCGGTCACCGCCGTCAAGGTCAAGGTCGCGGAGAAGGGCCAGAGTCTCGCCGACGACCTGTCCCGGGTGGCTGAGGTGCGCAGACTGCTCCCCGCCGCGGGGCTGCGGGTCGACGCGAACGGCGGCTGGACTGTTCCGGCTGCGATCACCGCGCTCACAGCCCTCGCCGAGCACACCCTCGAATATGCTGAGCAGCCGGTGATGGATATCGCTGGTTTGCGGGAGGTCAGGCTTGAACTGCGCCGTCGCGGTGCCCCGGTGTTGATTGCCGCCGATGAATCAGTCCGCAAGGAATCCGACCCGCTTCGCGTCGCACGGGAGGACGCAGCCGATCTGCTGGTGATCAAGGTGGCACCCCTGGGCGGGGTGCGGCGGGCGCTCGATATCGTCGCGCAGGCGGGGCTTCCCGCCGTCGTCAGTTCGGCGCTGGATACGTCGGTGGGGATCAGCGCCGGCGTAGCCCTCGCGGCGGCGCTCCCGGAACTTCCCTATGCCTGCGGACTGGGCACCGTGACCCTCATGAACGGGGACATCACGGCGGAGTCGCTGGTGCCCGACCGCGGATGGCTGCCCGTGGGGCTGGTGGACGTGTCCGAGGAGTTGCTGGACCGGTACGCCGCCGATCCGCAGCGGACGGCCTGGTGGCTGGACCGGCTGGACCTGGTGACCTCGCTCCTCAGCCAAAAACCCTGTTGAACCGATCCTGGAAGAAGTTCACCCGCCGGTCATCTTGATGGCCCGCAAAGTTTGCCTGGGCGGGACAGGGTAGGAGCGGCTCTCCCCCTCCGCTGCTGGAAGGCACCCCATGACTGACACAAAAAAGCGTTTCCTGCCCATGCTGGGCCACACCAACGGGAAGCGCAGCCCGGTGACCTGCGCGCTGAAGTGTGACAACGCCTGCGCCTCGGCTGTCTGCAACACCACCGACAACAGCTACTTCCGGGACATTGCCTCGTCCGAATTTTCACGCCGGAACATGCTCGGGGTGGGTGCAGTCGGGGCGTTGGCGCTGATCGTCGGCGGCCAGGCGGGCACCCCACTGCAGGCGCCCGGTCAACCGTTGGCACCCGCCGTCGCGGTCCAGCGGCGCGGCCCCCGCAGTAACCTCAAATTTTCGCCGATCCGCCCGGTAGACGCTTTGGTAGATGACTTCACTGTGCCCCAGGGATTCACCTGGCGGCCGATCATCCGCTGGGGTGACCCGCTGTTCCGCAGTTCGCCGGCGTTTGATGTCTTCAACCAGTCCGAAGCCGCGCAGGAGCTCCAGTTCGGTTACAACTGCGACTACACGGAGATCCTTGACCTGCCCGGTAGCAAGGGGAAGCGGGCCGTCATGTTCGTGAACCACGAGTACACCAACGAACCCATCATGGTTCCGCCCAGCATGCCCGCCGCTGAGGTGCGTGGCATCGGCCGCGCAGCGCACGGGCTGACGGTTGTCGAACTGGAACGGCAGAACGCGTCCAAGCCCTGGAAATACGTCCAGGGAGCACCGTTGAACCGTCGCTTCCTGCTGGCTACCCCCTACGAGCTCACCGGCCCCGCCGCCGGATCCGACCTGGTCAAAACCGTCGACGATCCCGCTGGCCGCACCATCCGCGGAACCCTGGGCAACTGCGCGGGCGGCACCACCCCCTGGGGGACCATCCTGTCGGGGGAGGAGAACTTCAATGGCTATTTCATGAGCCCTGGAACCAGCGCATCAGACCGGCGCTACGGTCTCACCGCGGCGCCGACCGCCCGCGGCTGGGAAATTGACGAACCGCGGCTGGACACCCGCAACGCCGGCTACGGGAACGAAACCAACCGCTTCGGCTACATCGTTGAGGTGGACCCGTTCGACAAAACCTCGACGCCGAAGAAACATTCAATGCTGGGCCGGTTTAAGCACGAGGGTGCGAACGTTTCAGTGGCCGACGACGGCCGGGTGGTCGCGTACTCCGGCGACGACGAGCGTTTCGACTACCTGTACAAGTTCGTGTCCAAGAACCGGATGGACACGGCAGGCACGCCGGCCGCCCGACGAAGGAACATGACGCTGCTGTCCGAGGGGTCGCTCTATGTGGCCCGGTTTCAGGGCAACTCGACACCCGAGATTGATGGTTCGGGCACCGTGCCCACCGACGGGGCGTTCGACGGCGTCGGCGAATGGTTGCCGCTGATCGTGAACAACAAGTCGGCGGTGCCCGGGATGAGTGCCGCGGAGGTAGCCGTCTATACCCGGCTGGCGGCAGACAAGGTGGGTCCCACCAAGATGGACCGCGCCGAGGATGTGGAGCCGAACCCGCTGACCGGCAAGGTGTACGTTGCGTGCACCAACAACACCAACCGCGGGGTCGGAGCCAATGCCGTTGCCGACGAAGCTAATCCCCGGACCGGCAACCGGACCGGGCACGTCATCGAGATCACCGAGCGCGGGGGAGACCAGACTGCAACCCGTTTCACCTGGAACCTGCTCCTGGTCTGCGGCGACCCAGCGAACGACCCCACCGTATACTTCAGCGGTTTTCCGGCGAACAAGGTGTCGCCCATCTCGTGCCCCGACAACCTGGCGTTCGACTCGGTTGGCAACCTGTGGATCTCCACCGACGGGCAACCCGGCACCATCGGGTACTGCGACGGGCTGTTTCAGGTCACGCTCGACGGTGAGGACCGCGGCAAGGTTGAGCAGTTCCTGGCTGTCCCCAGGGACAGCGAAACCTGTGGGCCGATTATCAGGGACAAGGACAAGCACGTGTTCGTTGCCGTCCAGCATCCCGGCGAAAACGGGGTCTGGGGAAACCAGACCTCCCTTTTCCCGGACTATGTCGCAGCGGGCAGCGCACCCCGTCGAGGGGACGCGGCAGTGCCCCGGCCCTCAGTGGTGCAGGTGTTCCCCGGCAATGACAAACCGCGGGGCCGGGGGCGGGGAGACGGGAGGCCGCGCCGGGACGACCACCGGGGCGGTCGGGACGCGAAGGGCTTCTCCTAGCAACGCAGCACCGTAGCTTCATGCCATCCCGGTCCAGAAGGCCAGGGCGCCAGCTGGGTTGTGTGAGGATGGAGGCGTGAACCAGCAGCTGAACTCCATCGACGCCGCCCGGCTGGCGGTAGCCTCGCTGACCGCCGCGGGTGTGCGCCACGTCGTTGTCGCGCCCGGGTCGCGCAGCGCACCGATGGCGTACGCACTCGCCGAGGCGGAAGCGGCCGGTGCCGTCCGCCTGCACGTCAGGATTGATGAACGGGTGGGCGGGTTCACCGCGCTTGGCCTTGCCCTGGGATCGCAGGCGCCGGTCGCGGTCCTGACGACGTCGGGCACCGCCGTGGGGGAGCTGCTACCCGCCGTGATGGAGGCCAATCACGCCGCCGTGCCCCTGGTGGTGTTGTCCGCGGACCGCCCCGCGGAGCTCAGGGGGAGCGGGGCCAATCAGACCACCAACCAGATCGACCTCTACGGTGTTCACGTCCGGTGCGCACTCGATGTTCCGGCCGGTACTGATCCCTCGCCGTTCGTGGCCCGGGCCCTCGCCGAGGCTCGGGGTGCGTCCGGGCCGCGGGGGCCGGTCCAGCTGAATCTCGCCTTCCGGGACCCCCTGATTCCCGGCCCCGCTGCGGCACTGGATCCTGCTGCGGCCCCGGACTCGGCTGGGGTACCCGTTCCTGCGGCCCCGGCCCCTGCTGCGGCTTCCCCTTCCGATGGCGCAGTGCACGACGGCGGCCCGGTGGTGCCAGCCGAACGAGTCCTCCCGCGCCAGACCCAGCCAATCCCGACATCGCAGGCCCGCACCGTGGTGGTTGCCGGACACGGTGCAGGCGAGCTGGCCGCCGTCGTCGCGCAGCACCTGCGCCTCCCGCTCCTCGCCGAGCCCTCCTCGAACGCCCGCTTCGGACCGAACGCCGTCGCCCAGTACCGGCTGCTCCTCGAACATCTGGGGGCTGACATCGAACGGGTGGTCGTCTTCGGGCGCCCCACGCTCTCCCGGCCGGTAGCGGCCCTGCTGTCACGGACCGACGTGGACCAGGCCCTCTACCTTCCCGGACCGGTGGCCTGGTTTGAGGAAGGACGACGCCGGGAGGGGATCATCACCACCCTTGATGACCTGCTGCAGTTCGCCGGGACGGGCGAACCCGGCTGGTTGGAACGCTGGCAGGTCGCCGGAACACACGCAGACGCCGCTGTCCGCTCACTGCTCGCGGAGCGCAGCGCCCTCAACGGTCTTCATGTTGCGGATGCTGTCTGGGAACACACCGACGGCAACCTGGTCCTGGGATCCTCCAATCCCATCCGGGACGCCGACCTGATCGCCTCCCCGGGCTGGCACCCGCTTGAGGTGTACGCCAACCGTGGCCTCGCGGGCATCGACGGCACGCTGTCGACTGCCGCAGGAGTGGCGCTCGCCACCGGGATCCCGACGCGGCTGCTCGTGGGAGACCTGACGTTCCTGCACGACGCCGGGGGGCTGCTTCTCGGGCCGGGCGAGGAGGAAGCGGACTTGCAGATTGTGGTCCTCAACGACTCAGGGGGAGGAATATTTGGGCTACTCGAACACGGCGCGGAGGAAAATCTGGAACGCCATCGTGGGGTGGTCGAACGGCTCTTCGGAACCCCTCACGCAGCCGATCTCGGCGCGCTGGCCCGCGGCTACGGCGTTCGGCATACCCTCGTCGACTCGGCCCTCGCGCTGGAGGCGGCTCTGGAACCTGCCATCGAGGGCCGCTCCATCATCGAAGTCCGGGCGGATCGCGCCGGTCTCCGTGCACTTCACGCATCGATCAAGGCGAGCGTTTCCCGGGTCGTCTAGCGGTATCGATCACCGAGGTTGGCCCCACCCGGCCAGCCCAAGGCGCCCGGCCAGCCCTGGCGGCCTGCCGAATAGCCCGGCCGGAGCCTGGATCCTTTTCTGTCGGACCGGGACTACCGGAACAACCGGTAGTCCTGCCAACCGGTGCCGATGGTGAACGAGCCGCCCCACCCGCGGGAGGTGATCGGATAGTGCTTCAGGATGCCCGAGCTGGTGCGGGCGGTCAGCCCGTAGGAGCCCGGACCCTGGAATCCCGAGACAGCCCGTGCGCTGTCGATGTGCTGCCAGCCGGAACCGATGGTTCTGCGGCTTTCCGGAATGAAGCGGGCCAGACCGTTTGACCGGTAGAGCACGAGCTCGCCGCTGGCACGGGTTCCCAGGACGTCCTGGTTGCCGTCCCGGTCGTAATCGGCGAGGGTGATCCGCAGGTTCTGCCAACCCGATCCGATCTGCCCCCGCGCCTGAGAGGACAGGGCGCCGCCGGTGTTGTTGGCATAGTGCCAGAGCCGTCCCGCACCGTCCTTGGTGACAACCGAGGGATATTTGCTTCCACGCCACCAGGTACCCACGGTGATTTCGTGGTTGGCCCATCCGCTCCCGATCCGGATTGGTGTCTGGAAGCCGCCCCCGCGGAGTCCGCGGTAGAGGGTCAGCCTGCCGTCCTGCCACTGGGCAAGGATGTCCTGGACGCCGTCAGCGTTCCAGTCGGTGGCGAATCCTGCCTTCAGACCACCCCAGCCACTCCCCACCCGGGAGCGTTTGGACAGCCCCCCGGACCAGGTCGGCGGGTAATTCCACAGCACTCCCGCCGAGTCCACCGCGGTGAGGTCCGTGGAGCTCTTGATCGTTGGGTTGGAACCGCTGAAATAGTGTTCAAGGGTTGGGAAGCCACGGGTCTTCATTTCGGCGGCCAGGGGGCGTCCGACATACCGCAGGTGCCAGGGCTCGTAGGTGTAGCCGGTGGTGGACTGGTAGCCGTCCGGGTAGCGAATGATGAAGCCGTACTTGTACGCATTGGCCGCCACCCACCGACCGCCCGGAGTGTCACCGAAGCAGGATCCCAGTCCACACGAACCGTTGGCGTTCCCGACGTCGACGGCGAGTCCCGTCTGGTGCTCGCTGTGCCCGGGCCGCGCCGAGAGGGTGTCCGCGACCGCCTGGCCGTAGATCGATACGTAGTAGTTGTAGAGGGCCGCCTGCTCGTCGTAGGAACGATAGGCACTCACCACGCTCAGCGGTGCCCCGGCGTTGCGGGCACCGGCGAAGAGGTTCGTGAGGTTTGCGGAGACGGCGCTGCGCATCACATAGTTGGTGCCCGGGAAGTAGACCAGATCCGGGGCAATGTAGTTCAGCGGGTTCAAGGGCCGGGACTTGGTCACCAGCACGTGATAACTGTTGGGGTCGCCCACCGGAAGGGCCGCGGTCGCGGGCTGTGCTGTGAGCATCCCGCCCAGGAGGGCACAGCAGAGGGCGACGACGCTGATCAGCCGGGCGCGAAGCCTTGCGGGCCGGGTGGGTGAGGGCATGAGGATTCCCGCGGTTGGTTGGTCAGATGGACTTATCGTCCCACGCGTTCGGGCCCGCCGCTAGGGCCCGGCGCGGGGTTGAGCTACAGCACTGTTGAGGCACAGCACTGTTGAGCCACAGGATCTTGGAGCCACAGGACCGTCGGGCTATAAGACCTTGGAGAGGAACTCGCGGGTACGTTCGTGCTGCGGGTTGCCGAGGACGTCCTCGGGTTTGCCCTGCTCGACCACCACTCCGCCGTCCATGAACACCACCCGATCCCCCACCTCACGGGCGAACCCCATTTCGTGGGTCACCACCATCATGGTCATGCCGTCCTTGGCAAGCTGCTTCATCACGTCCAGCACGTCACCGACCAACTCGGGATCCAGGGCGCTCGTGGGTTCGTCGAACAGCATCATGTCCGGATCCATCGACAGCGCGCGGGCAATGGCCACCCGCTGCTGCTGACCGCCGGAGAGCTGGGCCGGGAACGCCGTCGCCTTGTCCTCCAGCCCCACCTTGGCGAGGTTGCGGGCCGCGACCTCGCCTGCCTCGGACTTGCTGCGCTTCTTTGCCCGGATCTGCGCCAGGGTGAGGTTGCGGGTCACGTTGAGGTGCGGGAAAAGGTTGAACTGCTGGAACACCATACCGATGCGGGTGCGTACCTTGTCCAGGTCCGTCTCGTCGTCCGTGATGTCGACGCCTTCCACCATGATGGTGCCGCTGGTGGGTTCCTCCAGCCGGTTCACGCAGCGCAGGAGGGTGGATTTCCCGGAGCCCGACGGCCCGATCACGCAAACCACCTCACCACGGTCCACATGGAAATCGATGCCCTTCAGGACCTCGTTGTCGCCGAAATTCTTGTGCAGGTTCCGGACCTCAATGGCCGGCACGCCTTTGCGGAGCGTTGGTTCGGTCACTTCGCTCACCGCCCTCTCTTGTTGTGTCGTTCGAGCTTGGCCACCAGCTGGGTGAGCGGCAGGGTGATGATCAGGTACAGCAGGGCGGCGAGGACCAGCGGGGTCGCGTTGGCGGAAGAGGAGACCATGTCGCGGGCGAACGTGGTCAGTTCGCGGTCGCCCAGGGCCATTCCCGCGATGAACAACAGCGAGGTGTCCTTGATCAGGATCACCAGCTCGTTGGTCAGCGGCGGGGTGATGATCCTGAATGCCTGAGGGAGCACGACGGAGATCATGGTCCAGGAAGGGTGCATTCCCAGCGACCGGGCAGCCTCTACCTGACCCGGCGGGACTGCTTCAATTCCAGCCCTGATGGTTTCAGCAATGTAGGCCGAAGAGACAATGATCAGAGCAATCAGGCCCGCTCCGGCGCTGCCACCGGGCGGCCGCCAACCGAACGCAATCGGTACAGCGAAGGCGAAGCCAAAGATCACCAGCAGTGCTGGTAGCCCGCGGAAGAGCTCAATGTAGGCGGTCGCTGCCCAGCGGTATGGCAACACGGGGGAGAGCTTCATCAGGGCGAGGATCAACCCTAGGAGAAGTCCACCGACAAAGGCGATGGCCGTATACAGGACGGTGTTCTTCGCCGCCACTGTCAGGATCTCCGGGAAGGCCTCGATGGCTACGTCCACATCGAAGAAATTGCTTCGGATTGCTCCCCAGTCAGCCAGCGAGACGATGACGACGACGACGAGGATAAAGATTGCGTACAAGGCGCCGCGGGTCAGGCGTCTGCGGGTTGATCGTTTCACGGGGGCCAATCTCTCTCAGAAGGCTTACGGCCCGGAACCCGCCACGGCTATGCAGAGTATGTGCTGCCGTGGCGGGTTCCGAACGAGGTGGTTCTACTCCGAGAAGTAGGTGTTGTAGATCTCGTCGTACTCGCCATTGTCCCGCAACTCGGCGAGCTGCTCGTTGACGGCTGCGAGGAGATCCTCGCTGCCATCCTTCGTGGTGGCGAAACCGTACTGCTCATCGGTCTCGAACTCTGCGGCGATCGTGTAGGTGCCGTCCTCGGTGTGGACGAGGTTCACCGGGAGGTCCTGCAGGATCGCGGCAACGTTGCCGGCCTGAAGCGCCGAGTACAGTTCAGCGTCGCTGGGGAAGGCCACCACCTCGGTGTCCTCGGGGACGTTCTCGCGGGTGTAGGTCTCGCCGGTGGTGCCAGCCTGCACCCCGACGGACTCGCCGGCCAGATCGTCGATTGAGGCAACGTCGGAATCGACAGGGACCAGCAGCGACTGCAGGGAGTCGTAGTACGGCTCCGTGAATGCTAGATTCTCCGAGCGCTCCTCGGTGATGGTGATGGCGCTCGCGCCGATGTCGCACTGGCCGGCTGCAAGTACCGCACCGCTGGCGAGGCCGTCGAAGCCAACGTCGACCACCTCGAGCTCAAGGTCCATGCCGGTGGCGATGGCCCGCATCAGGTCCATGTCGAAGCCGACGTACTCGCCGTCTTCCTCATATTCGAAGGGTGCGAAAGGGATGTCCGAGCACACGGTGAGGGCACCCTCGGCGACCAGGCCGAGACCCGATTCCTCGGCGGCTGGCTCGTCGGAGCCACCGCAGGCGCTGAGCGCGAGCGCGCCGATGGCCGCGATGGCGAGGGTCTTGGGAACGGTTGAGCGCTTGGCAAACATACAGCTACCTCTTTTGTGGACGGGGAAAACTTCGTTTCACAGTGTAGTCGTATCGAGATGTGCATCACAGGCTACAGCTATTGCGTATAGGTAACCATCAGGTTTCGCGCCCGCGCGGAGTGTGATGTAGGAGGAAGCTCTCGTTAGCGGCGAATCCCCAAAGCCTCGATCATGGGCCGGAACTTGCTCCAGGATTCCGCCAGCTCGGCGGCGGCATTCGAGGCCGCAACGATCCCGCACCCCGCGTACATCCGCACCCGGGTGGGGCTTTCGATCACAGCTCCCCGTAACGCGATTCCCCATTCCCCGTTGCCGCGGGCGTCCATCCAGCCGACGGGTCCGGCATAGGGTCCGCGCTCCAGGTGTTCCAGTTCGCGGATCAGGGCGCCTGCCACCGTGGTGGGAGTGCCGCAGACGGCGGCAGTGGGGTGCAGCGCGCCGACCAGGGCCAACGACGTCGGCACGCTTCCATCAGCCCCGGGTTCCAACTGAGCTGTGACATCGGAGGCCAGGTGCCAGACATTCGGCAGTTCCAACACGAAGGGCTCACTATGCGAGGTCATCGAGCTGGTGAACGGTTCAAGCTGCTGGGTCAGCGAGTCGATAGCGATCTGGTGCTCATGGAGTTGTTTCTCCGAGCCGGCCAGGACCCGCTGTGCGTAGTCCGGGTCGTCCGCGGGAGCGTTGTTGCGGTCCAGCGTGCCTGCCAGGACCCGGGCGCGCGCCGTCGACTTCTCCACCTTGATCAGCATTTCCGGCGTCGAGCCAATCAGCCCGTCCACCGAATAGGTCCAGCAATCGGAATACCTGACAGCCAACTCGCGCAGCACCTGGGCCGTGGCCACCGGGGATCCCAGTTCGGCCACCACGTCGCGGGCGAGCACCAGCTTGCTCAGCTCTCCGGACCTGATGTGCTCGATCCCCCGCTCCACCGCGGTCATCCACTGCTCTTCGGAGAGGATCCCCGAGGTGAGCCTGTCTCCAGCGTTGGGTACCCGTTCGACAGCTGTCTCGTCGAGATACCCGGCCAGTGCAGCCTCGGCTGCGGCCCCGCTCAGCTCCGCGTCGGCGTCGTCGGTGATGTAGGTGAGCCAGCTATGGCCGTCTCGGCAACCGACCACGATCCGCGGAACGATCAGCCGGGACGGGTGCCCGGAGGTCTTCGAGAACGCGAATGAGCCGAAGGCCACCAGCCCGGAGCCGGGAACACTGAGCGGATTGACGACGTCGGCGGCCGCCAACTCGGTCCGCCACCATTCCTGGGCGTCGGCGAACCGGTCTGGTCCCGTCGCGGTAAATCGGGTGGTCTCGCCAAAGGCAACCAGTCCGTCGCCGCGGCGGACCCAGGTATGAACGTCGTTGCGCGCCACGTAGTCGAGGAGTCCGGTGCTGTCGTCGAGCTGTCCCCGCTCGATCGTAATACTGCGGAGGCCGTGCGCTGATGTCAGCGGCGGCGCGACCGCGATGGGGGACGGGGTGCTCATGATTTCCAAGCCTACTCTTGCCTTCGGAGCGGGTGTGTCAGGGGCACTGCAGGCGCCGATGGCAGCCGGTCGGTGAACGATCGATTAGGGACCTGTCAATTGTTTGAGACAATGGAGGGGTGAACCGTGCATCACTGGAAAAGCGTCCCGAAGAAGTAGCAGCCATGTTTGACGACGTGGCGCCCAAATACGACGTGGTCAACGACGTCCTGTCCCTTGGGCAGACCCACCGCTGGCGGCGCATTGTGGTGGAGGCAGTGGGTGCCGTGAAGGGCCAGCGGGTCCTCGACCTCGCGGCAGGCACCGGCACATCCAGCGAGCCGTTCGCCGACAACGGCGTGTACGTGGTGGCGTGTGATTTCTCGCTCGGCATGCTGCGGGTGGGAAAGCGCCGCCGCCCGGACATCGACTTCATTGCCGGCGACGCCACCGACCTTCCATTCGCCGATGACTCCTTCGACGCGACAACCATCTCCTTCGGCTTGCGCAATGTGCACCGCCCGCAGTTGGCGCTCGCCGAGATGCTCCGGGTCACCAAACCAGGCGGCAAACTGGTCATTGCCGAGTTCTCCCAGCCGACCGTCCCGCTGTGGCGCACCATGTACACGGAGTACCTGATGCGGGCCCTCCCCGCCATCGCCACCAAGGTCAGCTCGAACCCCACCGCCTACGTGTACCTTGCCGAGTCCATCAGGGCCTGGCCCGACCAGGATGCTCTAGCCGGGTGGCTCGCCGACGCCGGCTGGGAAAGCGTGGCCTACCGCAACCTGAACGGCGGTATCGTGGCCATCCACCGGGCCACCAAGCCACTGGGCTCTCCAGCGACAACACCGGTCAAGGCGCGTGCTGGCCGCCGCAGCGCACGGCCCGCCAACTAGATGTCGGTACTGATAGTCGGGGCTGGCCCCGCGGGATCGACAGCTGCCTATTACCTGGCCCGTGCCGGGGTGGACGTGACCGTCGTCGAAAAATCGGTCTTCCCCCGGGAAAAAGTCTGCGGCGACGGGTTCACCCCCCGCGCGGTGCGGGAGATTCAGTTGCTCGGGCTACCCCACGAGGAAACGGCAGGATGGCGCCGCAACGTCGGCCTGCGGCTCCGGGCTGGCGGGCGAACGGTCGAGGTGCCCTGGCCAGAGCTCACCGACTTTCCCGACTACGGCCTGGTCCGCACCCGGCTCGGATTCGATGAGGAACTTGCCGAGCACGCCCGCGCCGCCGGAGCGGTCATCCTTGAAGGCCACTCAGTCACCTCCGCAATCCGGGACGACGCCGGACGGGTGAAGGGCGTCGTCGTCAATATCCTTGACGCAGCCGGTCGGAAAACGGGTGAGACCCGGCAGTTCCACGCCGACACCGTCCTGGCAGCCGACGGCAATTCGACCCGGACCGCCGTCAGCCTGGGCCTGGCGAAGCGCGATGACCGCCCGCTCGGCGTCGCGGTGCGCACCTACTTCACGTCCCCGCGTCACGAGGACCCGTGGATGGAAGGGTGGCTTGAGTTGCCCGATGCCTCCGGCCGTCCGCTCCCCGGTTATGGCTGGGTGTTCGGCGTGGGGGATGGGACCTCCAACGTGGGCCTGGGGATTCTCAACTCGTCGGCCGAGTTCGGGAAGATCGACTACAAGCAGGTCCTGAAGGATTGGACTGCCGGGATGCCCCCGGAGTGGGGTTTTGTGCCCGAGCAGCAGGTGGGCGAGATCCGTGGCGCCGCCCTGCCGATGGGGTTTAACAGGACACCCCACTACAGTCCCGGAATGCTGCTGCTCGGCGACGCCGGCGGAATGGTCTCCCCGTTCAACGGGGAAGGTATCTCCTACGCAATGGAGTCGGCACGCTACGCTGCCGAGTTCATCATCAACGCCGAACAGGTCCGGTCGCCGCTGGGCCGCGACCAGGTGCTGGCCGGTTATGCACCGCACCTTCGGGGACTGTGGGGCAGCCACTTCACGCTAGGTACCATTTTCGCGCAGCTTATCGGTAAGCCAGCGATCCTGCGCCTGGCGCTGCGGACCGGCATGCCCATTCCGGTGCTGATGCGCTTCGTGGTGCGCATGCTCGCCAACCTGACCGACACCGGTGGCAAGGGTTTCGAGGACCGCGTCATTCACTTGCTGGAGCAGCTGGTACCCGCCGTCAGCAACCAATCCCATCCACGCACCCGGACCCATGCCAGCTCCGCGCGCTCTACTGGTTAGTCTTAGACAGTGACAGAATCTGCGAACCCCGGCTGGACCAGCGCTGGGCACCCGCGCTCCGACGGCGCCGAGCTCGATACTGTCATCGGAGCCATTGCCACCGGTCTGAAGCTTCCCCCTGGGTTCGCCCTGATTGCCGATGATCCCGATCTGGGTCCTGCCGTCTCCTCCTGCCTCGCCGAGGTGGAGAAGCAACTGCGAGAAGCCATCTCCAGTTCCGACCCACTGGCAGACGCCACCAGCCGCCACCTTGTCGAAGCAGGCGGCAAACGGATCCGGCCGCTGCTCACGATCCTCGCCGCGCACCTGGGCGACTCGAGCCGCCCCGAGGTGGTGCAGGCCGCCGTCGTCGTCGAGCTCACCCACCTGGCCACGCTCTATCATGACGACGTCATGGACTCTGCGCCCTACCGCCGCGGCGCCCCGACAGCGCACGAGGTGTGGGGGAACTCGGTGGCCATCCTGACCGGTGACCTGATTTTCGCCCGTGCCTCAATCCTGGTGTCGGAGCTGGGTGGTCAGGCGCTCGGTATCCAGGCGCGGACCTTCGAGCGGCTCTGCCTGGGACAGCTGCACGAGACGGTGGGCCCCCGCGACGACGAGGACCCCGTGGAGCACTACCTCTCGGTCATCGCGGACAAGACCGGATCGCTAGTGGCTGCATCCGGGCAGTTGGGTGCGTTGTTCGGTGACGCACCCCAGGCGGCGATCGACGTGATGCTTGCCTACGGTGAGCGGGTCGGAGTGGCCTTCCAATTGGCCGACGACGTCATCGACGTCACCGGCGTCAAGGTCACCTCGGGCAAATCGCCCGGCACCGATTTGCGCGAAGGCGTGGCAACCTTGCCTGTCCTCCTGATCCGTCAGGCTGCCGCGCGGGGGGACGCCTCGGCCGTAGCGGTGCTGGATCTGGTGGATGGGGACCTCACCTCGGACGAGGCGCTCGCCACGGCCGTCGCCGCGGTCAGCGGCCACCCGGCCACCCAGGAGGCCTGGGCGGTAGCGCACCAGTGGGCTGACGACGCCGTCGCCGCCCTTGAGCCCCTGCCCGAGAGCACCGTCAAGCAGGCGCTGACCGCGTTTGCCCAGGCAGTAGTCACCCGGGACGTCTAGTCCCAACAGGTTCCCGTCTCAGCCTTTCGCTGGTGTGCACGTCTCCCCAGGTTCTCCGCCGCAAGGTTCCCTTAGACGGCGTGTTGCCCGTCGCCACGGGGTTGAATGCCCAGCACCCGGGGAAACCTGCACGGCTTCCGCCCGGCTTTACCTCCACAGGCCTATCCCGCGGCCGTTTGTCGCTGCGCCTGCCCACATAGGGCCGCACCGAAGACCGGAACGGGCCAGGATCGGCTGCACTGGCCAGATGGATGCCATCACCACCCTCAGGGGTCTGGGGTCGGTCGCCCGCTGCTGCGAGGTGTTGAAACGAGGTCCGACCCGCCGCCAGATTGATCGCCACGTGGCACGCGGTGAGATACTCCGACTCCGTACGGGGGTGATTTCACTGCCCGACGCGCGTCCCGACTATGTGGCCGCCGTCCTCAACAACGGTCGCCTGACTTGTGTTTCAGCAGCCGCGACGTACGACCTGTGGACGGTAACGCCAGCAAACTCCCTGCATCTGAGTTGCCGGCATGGGCATGGCGCCGGCTACACCAACCATCGGGAACGCACCGTCCCTCCCCATCCGCGGTTGCCGCTGGTGGGACTGGTGGATGTGCTGGTCCACGCGCTGAGATGTCTTCCGCCACTTGAAGCCGCCGTCATGGTCGAGTGTGCGCTCCGTCGGGGTGACACGATTCGTAGCTTTCTGCTGGATCGGTTACCCGGGGAACGGAATGCCCCCGCCCGCGCGGCGGTGGGTCTGGTGACGTGCGCCGCCGAGTCTCCCTTGGAGGTGGTGGCACGGGTCCTCTTCATCAACGCAGGATTCCACGTTGAGACTCAGGTGCCACTGGCCGGCGTCGGGAGGGTTGACTTCCTGCTTGAGGGCTTTCTGGTGGTCGAGGTGGATGGTGCCGCCTTTCACTCCGACCGGCGTGCCCTCCGTCGGGATCTCCGGCGAAACAATGGGGCCATTGTCGGCGGGTACCTGGTGCTGCGCTACAGCTATGAGGACATCATGTTCCATCCAGAGGAAGTGCTCCGGGAGATCCGACAGGTCCTTTCCGGCCGCGTCATCCGCTGACCGGGTGCAACTCTCCCCAGGTTCCACGCCCCAACTCCCACGTCATCGGGGTGGCGCGCGCCGACACGCGGTGTGACGCCCACAACCTGGGGAAACCTGCACGGCTTCCGCCCGGCTTTACCTCCACAGCCACGGGTCAGCCCGCGAGGCCAGACCCCGCAGGCCGGGTTACAGGACGGCGCGGAGTTCGTCGGCCTTCCGCGCCCGGACCGCGGGGTCCACGACGGGGCGCTTCGGGGTGAAGTAGAAGCCGTCGTTGTGCCAGCGGGGGAGGACATGCTGGTGGTAGTGCCAGACGTGCTGGCTGCCTGCAGGTTCGTTGTGTTGGCGGGTGGAGATACCGTCCGGGGACCAGGCCCGTTTGATGGCGACGGCCATGTCACGGGTGACGGTCATGATGCGGGCGGCGACGTCGTCGGGCAGTTCGTACAACAACTCGAAGTGCGCGCGCGGGGTCACCAGCACATGGCCGGGGTGCGGTTCGAATCCGTGGGAGGCAATGAAGGCCAGCACCAGATCGTCCGAGTAGATCAGATCGCCTGGCCGGCACAGGTTCTTGGGGGCACCGAAATCCCCGGCAGCAAAGTCGCAGAACGGGCACTGGTAACCGTCAGGCGCGTGCCGCACCCACTCGGTCACTGCTCGTCCGTGTCTTCCTCGAACACCCACTCGAACATGTCGAGGACGTACTCGCTGAACGTGCCCTCTTCGCTCTTCCATGTTCCGCGGGCATTGTTGCGACGCCAGATAATGGGGTCCGGGACATCCAGCTGGTCCACGCGGATTCCCCAGGTGTACTTTTCCTCTTCATCCTCGAGGAAAAGGAGGTGGCCGTCTTCGATGGTCAGCTCGTCGGGATCCCAGAAGAAGTGGTAGGCCTCCATGATGTCCTCGACGGCGCCAACAGCGAGGTAGAAGTCGCGCAGGGCAAGTGGGAGGTCGAAGTCCTGGTCCTCCATGAGGTCCTGGAGCTCTTCCTTCGACAGTCCATCCTCCGCCGACCACTGGTCGTCGAAGTACGCCGGGACAAGCGCACGGAATTTGTCCAGGAATAGCTCAGTCACTTGGAACTCCAGGGGTGGGGGTGGGGGATACTTCCATCCTAGCCTCCGCCGCCGGGTCGGCTACGCAGTGCCTGAACGCTTCCAGCCGAGCACCGCGAGGGGTGCACGCCAGCTGAAGCGCCAGGCGAGGACCCGTAGCGCGAACACCAGCGTCGCGACGACGGCTCCGGTCACCACGTTGAACCCTCCAGTGCCTACCAGCAGGGTGGTCAGCCCGGCGCCCAGCATCGCGGGTAGGGCGTAGATGTCCCGTGGGTCAAACAGTTGGGGTATCTCATTCGCGACGACGTCGCGGAGTAATCCGCCGCCGACGGCGGTGGTCACCCCGAGCAGGATCCCCGCCACCGGGTGCAACCCGAACTCCAGCGCCTTGACCGTGCCGGTGATGCAGAACAGCCCCAGGCCGGCGGCGTCAAAGACCACCAGTAGGTTGCTGACCCGTTCCACCCCGGAGAACAGGAAATACACCAGGAGGGTGGCGAGCACGGGGGGAATCAGGTAGGCGGGATTCGAGAATGCCGCGGGGACCGTGTCGATGATGAGGTCCCGTGCCACACCACCGCCCAGTCCGGCGAGCGAGGCCAACAGCAGGGACCCCACCAGGTCGAACCCCTTCCGAGCTGCCAGCAGGGAGCCGGAAACGGCGAAGAAAAAGACCCCCAACAGGTCGATCATCAGGGCAACGTCTACCGCGTTGGTCATGGATTCCTCGCCGTCCGGGTTGCACGTGGTTGGTCTGCGCCAGATGCATTACCGGCCTGCACGAGTTTACCCAGTGCGGGCTACCGCAGGCGGCCGGGCGCTAGCCGATCCGTCGGGCGAGTCCGGGATAGTCGAGCACGACGCCGTCGTCGTCAACAGTGAGTTCAGCCGTAAAGCCGCCGTTGCCCGAACTGAACAACACCATGGCAGGACTATCCTCACGTGCCGATCGCACCTGGCTGTACACCTGACGGCTGGGGATCACGCGCAGGCTGGGGACCTCAACCCAGGCCATGGTCAGCTCGGTTTCATCGACCGGGGCAGCGTCCCCCGTCAGGAGGTCCAGACGCAGGATCGGCATCGTATTGGTGACCGGGCACAGGCCCAGATCGCAATCCAATGCGCCAGCCAAGGCGTCAGGATCAGCGATCCCGGGCTCGGGAAGGGAGGAATCCCCGGAACTCTGGGCAACGCAGGACCATTCACCCGCTTCGGTCCGGTCCAGCTCAAGGTGGCGGCTCCACCCCTGCCCATGGACCGTCACGGTGAGCCGCTGGGTGACCCAGCCCGACGTCGTCCCGAGTGCCCAGCTGATCGCGTAGTCGGCAGTCCTGGAGGTGCCGTGCGCGGTGAGGCGGTCGGTTTCAAGGTTGATCGTTGCCGTGTCGATCCGGGAGGGATCGTCCTCGCCCTGCCAGCTGTGCTGGAGGCTGGTGTGTGCTGGGTTTGCCATCCTCTCACCTTAGGCAGCGGCGCCCGCCTCCGCTAGGCCCCTAGAGTTAAGCCCATGACCCCGACCAACCGGACCACCCCCGATCGTCCGAGCATGCCCCTGCGATTCGCCAGCGCCGCTTTGCGCCTGACGCCCACCAAGGGGCACTACAACTCGGTCGACTGGATGCGGGGACAGTATTTGCAGCGCACCTATCCCAGCCCCGCGTCGCTGACCCGGGCACTGCGCCGGCTGTGCAGCGTCGAGGACTACCTTCTCGACGGCGTGCGCACAGTGACGCTGCGGCCGCGGTCCGGCGGCTCGGGACGGCACATCATCTACACCCACGGCGGCACATACATTAACGAACTGACCACTCCCCACTGGTGGATCATCGCAGCGCTGATCAGGTCCACTGGTGCCACGGTGACGGTGCCGCTGTACCGGCTGGCACCTGAGCACACGTTCGCTGAGGCCTACCGCTATCTCACCGCCGTCTACGAACGGGTGCTCGAAACCACCGCCTCCGACGACGTCTGCCTGGCGGGCGATTCGGCGGGCGCTGGATTGGCGGTGGGCCAGGCCCTGCACTTCGCCGCTGTGGATCTGCCGCGACCCGGCCAGCTGGTACTGTTCTCCCCGTGGCTGGACGTCACAGGTACCAACCCGGATATTCCGCAGTACGATCGGGTGGACCCGATGCTGGGGGTGCCGGGTGCTGTCGAGGCTGGCAGGTGGTGGGCAGGAGAAGCGGATCCGCGGCACCCATCAGTCAGCCCGGTCTTCGCCCCTCCCACCGCGCTGGCCGAGCTACCGCCGACTTCCATCTATCAGGGCACCCGGGATATCTGCATGGCGGATGCACTCGCTTTTCAAAGAAAAATGATCGATGCCGGAGGCGACGTGGTGCTGCACCGTTTTGCCGGGGCATTCCACGTGTTTGTCGGCTTGCCGTGGCTCCGCGAATCGCGCGCGGTGTTCGCTGATATTGCCGAGACAATGCAGGCGAAAAGATCGCTGGGAGAAGAAAAGCCCCAACCGTAGACGCAACAGCCCTGGAGGATTACGATTGGTGTACTGCCCCAGACCCCGGCACCGTGTTGATTATGTGCATTCCGCGGAAGCAAATTGGTTGGGGTATTTCTCTGTCCCCGGACCTGATGTTTCTTTGCCAGGCGGAGGGTTCCTGCTGAGCCGATTACGGCGCTCCATTTGCTGGCAGCAGGGCGGATCCTCAGCATCGTCGGATCTGGGTAAGTAGATGAAATATGAAGTCTGAGACGGTCGAACGACTCTTAGAGGGAGAACATATGGCAGCTAAACCGCGGTCGGTAGTCGATGAGGTACATCGGCGCTGATGGCAACCTGACAACTTGCGCTGTCAGCCGGTTCGGTCATTTCCCCCAGCCACCGAACCGGCTGGCAGCGCACCTATCTGTAAACGGCTTCAGCCATATCCCGGGCGGGCTTCTCACAACCCATCCCGCGCCGGTCAGAAGGTCGAGGGTCGGTCCACGAATCTGACGGTGGTGTCGTCCAGGGTGGGGTAGGGGAAGAGCCGTAGCATGGCTGGATGGCAACAGAGGATGGGCTGCAGCGGTATCGTCCGCTGCTCCTCGAGGAATTGCAGCGTGCACGTGCCAGCTCGGCGGCGCTTGCCGCGGAGAGCCGCTCGGTGAGCGCCGCCCGGGACAATTCGAACGTCGACGACGAACACGATCCTGAGGGAACCACTATCGCATCCGAACTGTCCCAGATGTCGGTGCTCTCGCGGGCCGCCACCGCCCGCGCCGCCGAAATCCAGGCGGCATTGGAAAGGCTCGACATCGGCACCTACGGTCGGTGCGCGGTCTGCGGGGATCCCATTGCCGTGGGGAGGCTCGACGCCCGGCCATGGACCGCGTTCTGTATCGGGCACGCGTCGTCGAGCGCTCGTTGATGAAGCGGCCCTGACTCTCGCGGTCGCCGGCGGGGCAAGGTGCGTTTCACCCCGTGCTCCTGCTACTCCTCGGGGGTAGCAGTGATCACCACGTTCTTACCCCAGATGTCCTCGGTGTAGCAGCTGATCACCACCAGGCGGTTGGGCACGATGTCCCAGATCTCGCTGTCCTTGAGCGTGTCCTTGTCGAGGGTGGTGATCGAATCGATGACGTAGTCAAGGACACCGGTCTCGGTGGTCAGCTGAATGGAGTCACCCACCTCCGCGTCGGTGCTGAGCCGGTTGAAGGGAGCGTCCTTGCCTTCCCAACTGTGTCCGGTGAGGTAGGTGGTGTCCTCGGAGCCGCTGCCCGGAGACCCGAACGAAGTCAACCAGTAGGCGTCCTCGGTCAGGGGCGGAACTATTGACTGGGAGGCGAAATCCTCAGACGACGGCGTGAGCGGAAGGATCGACTGGTCGATTCCGGCCGCTTCAACCGTCAACCACCCCGGCGGGGATGCCGCGGGGGTGGCATCTGAGGCGGGTGGAGTGACAATCGGTTCGGGGGCAGCAGGCTGAGCCGGAGCGTAGGCGACTGCCACCGCCTGCCGCTCGAACGTGGCTGGCGCCGAAGATGCTGCACCAGCCACCGAGGAAACGGTAACGATCAGTGCGGCCGACAGCGCCAGTCCCGTCCAGCGGGCAGCGCGACGCCGTCGGCCGGTCACCGTTATGCCCGTGTGGATCGGCGCAGCCATACTGCGGCACCCGACAGGAGCAGCAACGCTCCTGTCGCCAGTCCGCCGATCGCCAGTGCCCCACCGTCGGTCGCCGATGTTTCAGCTGCTGCGGTCTGGACGTTCAGACCCCGCCCGGCCGCTGGGGCGGCGGTACCGGGTGCGGCGGGGGTGCTGGGCACGATATTGACGACGGGCACTTCAATTTCCTGTCCCGTCCCGGCACCGGTCGCGGCGCAGGCGGCAATCGCGGCGTTGACCAGTACCTGGACCTCCTCGACGCTGGTGCCCGGGCCGCCCAGGGCTGAGAGCACGCCCTCGATCACTTCGATGGCAGCAAAGTAATTGTTCTCCGCGGTAAGCACAGCCTCGGTGTACAGAGCGTTGTCGAGGGCCGTCTGAGCGTCCATCAGGGCGGCGTCGGCTGCATCAAAAGCGGCGGGAGCGGCGTCGCGCTCTGCCTGCCGTGCGGAGAGAGCTGCGGTAGCGTCGGCCTGGGCGATCAGGGCCGCCGCGAGTTCCGCTTCGGCTGCCAGACGAGCATCGTCGTCCCCGTCCGCCACCGCGGCGAGCGCCAGCTCGGCAGCGATCACCCGATCGTCTGCGAGGATCTTGATGGTCTGAGCGGCATCCAGTGCCACCTGGGTGGCTTCGATCGCGACGATGGCGGATTCGTAGGCCTCGATTGCCACCTCGTAGGCCGCGTATTCCTCGGCGGCGGCAGCGTCGGCGGCCATCCATGCCTCGTCGAGAGCAAGCGAAGCCGCTTCCACCGCGGTGAGCGCGGCCTTCAGCTCGTATGCCAGGGCGATATCCACCGACGCGGAGTCCAGGACGCCCGCGAGGGCTACCTGCGCGGTGACGCACGACTCAGAGTTCGGCGCCGCCGCAGCGGGAGTTGCGGTGATGAACGCTGAGCCGGCGATAAGCGCGGCACAGGAGCTAAAAGTCAGCAAGCGATTACGGTGTGTCATGAGAGCATGTCTTTTCCCCGAAATGGGCCCTCAAGTCCCCCTTGAGCGGCATCCGCCGGATGCGCGTCGCTGGGTGCGGTTTGCTGTGCGGCTGAAGTAATTTGACCACGCGGACTGACGAAATGCCAGCAATTCTTTGAGTAATCTCGAAATATCTTCGAACTGTCATCAACCTCGTCGAACGGTTACCTTAATCCCCTCACATTCAGGGCGAGGTACAGGTGAACCCGGTCAGCGGTGACGCCCGGGTCGTACCCGCTGAGGTCCTGGATTTGCTGCAGCCGGTACCGCACCGTGTTCCGGTGTAATTGGAGGGCTTCAGCCACGGCGGCGACCGATCCGTTGAGGGCGAGGTACCGGTCCAGGGTCACCATCAGCTCGGAATGGTGGCGCTGGTCGAACGCCGCCACCGGATCCAGCGTCTCCGCGGCCAGGTCGGCGAGCGGCACGTCCTCGCTGGCCATCAGGAGCGAGGTCAGGGATAGCCGGTCGGGGGCATTGACCGGTTGGCCCCTGGTCAGTGACTCGCGGGCCTCAAAGTAGCTCCAGCGGAAACCGCTGGCCTGAGCGTAGGCTCCACCGAAGCCGACCTTCGCGGTCAGCCCCGCCCCATGCAGGTAAGCGCCCATCGACTGGCTCAGGGCGGGGCCGTCGGCGTCGGGCACGGCGATCACCAGGCGTTCATCGACCAGCGCCGCCACCCCCGCTTCGAATCCCGCAGGGGTCGGCAGCGTGCGCAGGGCGCGGCGCTGGCCGGAGGCAACCTCCACGATCACCACCACCTGGCGCAGCCCGGGGTCGATCCCGGCGCCGCCGAGGCGTGCGACGGCGTCGGGACCCGCCAGGGTTCCCCTCACCACATCCTGGAAGAGTTGCCCCATGACCGCTCGCTCGCTCGCGCGTCGTCTGGCCTGGTTGCTCAGCTCAACGCTGATCAGGCTCTGCGCGTAGGCCACGATGGCGTTGGGTGTGTAGGGCTCGGCGATGGCGAGGGTGCACCGGTCCTTCAGTCCTGTCGCCACCGGCAGGCGGTGCCAGTGGCCCGACGGCGGACCGGTGGGTCCGGTGCCGAACAGGCGGGTCCCGTACTGGGACAGCGCGACGTCGGCCCCCAGCATCGCCCTCAGTTCTCGCAGCAACTGATGAAGGCCGCCCTCGCCGAGAAGCGCTGATGCCAGGATCTGGTGGCCCTTGAGCAGATTCTCGAGCCGCGAGTAGTGGTCGGCGGAGAGCGAATCGGCAACGATCTTCCCGATGGCGATGAATGGGGTCTCGTAGGGGACCCGGAAGACGGGGAGCCCCAGGGTGTTGGCTTCGGCGATCAGGGCGGCCGGGACCTGCTTGTGCCCCAGCCCGGTGCCGAAACCGATGCCGAGTGCTCCCGACTCGTGGACCCGGCGCACAAACGCCCGCTGCGTCGTCGTCGTCTTTTGCCGCGCCCCGGTGGTCAGTACGATCTCGCCGCCGCTAAGGAAGGGGAGCGGGTCCTCGAGTTCGGTCACCGCAACCCACTGGATCGGGAGGTCGACTGCGGGGGTCATCCCGACCGGATGGAGATCGAGGCCAGCGGCGGCGAGGAGGGCGGGGAGCGTGATGGCCATGGCTCAACTATAGAGCGGGGACACTGTGCGGTTGCATCACAGTCAGCCTAAGTTGTTGTGCGCATCACCCTAGGCCACGGATCGCGTGAAGGCGTAGGGTCGGCAGTGGATTTACGCTGCGACGGGTCCGATTTGACCCGTCAGCCCATCATAGAAAAGGGATGAATACCGTGGTAACCACCCTCCAGAACTTTATCAACGGCGAGTTCGTGACGCCGGCCGGCACCGAGTTGCTGGACATAGTTAATCCGACCAACGGCGAGGTCGTGGCGAAGGCGCCTGTTTCGCTGCAGCCGGACGTCGACTCCGCCATGACAGCGGCGGCGCAAGCTTTCACCACCTTCAAGCACGTTACCCCTGGTCAGCGGCAGCTCATGCTGTTGAAGCTGGCTGACGCGTTGGAGGCCGCGAGCGACGAACTCGTCGAAGCGCAGCACCGCAATACCGGACAGGTACGCGACCTGATCGCCGCTGAGGAAGTGGCGGTCGGTGCCGACCAGCTGCGCTTCTTCGCCGGCGCAGCACGCCTGATGGAGGGCAAGTCCGCCGGTGAATACGTCGAAGGGCACACCTCCTACATCCGCCGCGAACCGATCGGCGTAGTCGCCCAGGTGGCACCCTGGAACTACCCGCTCCTGATGGCGATCTGGAAGATCGGCCCCGCGCTCGCCGCAGGCAACACTGTGGTCCTCAAGCCCAGCGACACAACGCCCGAGTCAACGCTGGTGCTGGCGAAGCTGACCCAGGGCATCCTGCCCGCCGGTGTGCTGAACGTGATCCTGGGGACCGGCCAGACGGGTGCCGCGATGGTGGACCACCCGGTTCCCGGACTGGTCTCGATCACAGGATCGGTCCGCGCCGGTATCGCCGTCGCCACCGGTGCCGCCAAGACCCTCAAGCGTGCCCACCTTGAACTGGGAGGAAAAGCACCCGCCGTCGTCTTCGCTGATGCCGATATCAAGAAGACCGCAGCGGCCATCGCCGAGTTCTCCTTCTTCAACGCCGGCCAGGACTGCACGGCGATTACCCGGGTCCTGGTCCAGGATTCGGTACACGATGACCTGGTAGCCGCCATGGTGGCGCACACCGAGACGCTCAAGACCGGCAACGCTGACGACTCGGAGAACTACTTCGGTCCGCTGAACAACATCAACCACTTCAACGCGGTCAACGCCGTGATGGATGCCCTGCCGGAACACTGCAGGGTCGAGATCGGCGGGAAGCGCTCCGGCGACAAGGGGTACTTTTACGAGGCCACCATCATCACCGGTGCCCGCCAGGACGACGACATTGTGCAGAAGGAAACCTTCGGCCCGGTCATCACCGTGCAGAAGTTCACCACCGAGGACGAGGCAGTGGAACTGGCGAACGACGTCGAGTACGCCCTCGCCTCCAGTATCTGGACCACCGATCACGGCACGGCCATGCGCGTCTCCCGCGACCTCGATTTCGGGGCCGTCTGGATCAACACCCACATTCTTCTCACCGCTGAGATGCCGCACGGGGGCTTCAAAAGCTCCGGTTACGGCAAGGACCTCTCGATGTATGGCGTTGAGGACTACACCCGGATCAAGCACGTGATGAGCGCGCTGGATGTCTAGAAAGGCAGTTTCCCTATGACCACCCAAGTAACCCAGCCGCAGTTCCGGCTCGAGCAAAAACGCAAGATCATCGCCGACTTCCCCGGACCCAAGTCCACTGAGCTGGCCGCCCGGCGCGCTGCGGTCGTCGCCAAGGGTGTCGCCTCCGGCGTCCCGGTGTACGTTGCCGACGCCGACGGTGGCATCGTGCACGACGTCGACGGCAACTCCTTCATCGACCTCGGCTCGGGCATCGCGGTGACCAGCGTCGGGGCATCGGATCCCGCCGTCGTCGGGGCCGTCAAGGAACAGGTGGAGCACTTCACCCACACCTGCTTCATGGTCACCCCCTACGAGGGCTACATTGCGGTCGCCGAGAAGCTGGCCGAACTGACGCCGGGCGATTTCGAGAAGCGCACCGTGCTTTTCAACTCGGGTGCCGAGGCTGTCGAGAATGCGATCAAGGTGGCGCGTCTGGCAACCGGCCGCACCGCCGTCGCGGCTTTCGATCATGCGTATCACGGCCGCACCAACCTAACGATGGCACTGACCGCCAAGTCCATGCCCTACAAGGGCGGACCTGCTGGCGACTTCGGGCCCTTCGCGTCAGAGGTGTACCGGCTGCCGATGAGCTACCCGTTCCGCGAGGAAAACCCCTCGATCTCCGGTGTTGAGGCTGCCCAGCGCGCCATCACGATGATGGAGAAGCAGATTGGGGCCAGCTCACTGGCCGCCATTATCATCGAACCGATCCAGGGCGAGGGCGGCTTCATCGTTCCAGCCGAAGGCTTCCTGCCGACCCTGGCCGCGTGGGCCAAGGAGAACGGTGTGGTCTTCATCGCTGACGAGGTGCAGTCGGGCTTCTGCCGCACCGGCGCCTGGTTTGCCGTCGACCATGAGGGTGTGGTGCCCGACATCATCACGATGGCCAAGGGCATCGCCGGCGGGATGCCCCTGTCGGCCATCACCGGCCGGGCGGACCTGCTCGACGCCGTCCATCCCGGTGGGCTCGGCGGCACCTTCGGTGGTAACCCGGTGGCGTGTGCAGCCGCACTGGCCGCCATCGAGACGATGCAGGAGCAGGACCTGATCTCGCGCGCTCAGGCGATCGAAGAGCTGGCTACATCGCGTCTGAGTGCGTTGCAGGACGACCTGGGTGCCGAGTCGATTATCGGCGAGATCCGTGGTCGTGGCGCGATGCTGGCACTCGAGTTCGTGAAGCCCGGCACCAAGACACCCAACCCGGAGGCCACCAAAGCCATCGCCGCGGCCTGCCTGCAGGAGGGTGTCATCATCCTGACCTGTGGCACCTACGGCAACGTGGTTCGGCTGCTGCCCCCACTTGTGATCGGCGACGAGCTGCTAAACGACGGCCTGGACGTTCTTGAGGCGGCAATCCGCGCCGCGAAGTAGTCCTACGCTCGACGCGGGCACTCGTTGCCGACACGTTGTCGGCTTCGCATTCGCCGTCTATTCCGTTCAGCGCTAAGGGAACCGGCCACCGCACCAGAAGTATCTGGTGCGGTGGCCGCTTTTTGTCTGTTCGGCCGGGTGAAACGGCGTTAGCTTGCGAGCTGCGCCTGCAGGCCCACGATGAGCGCCTCGAGGCCCAGGGCGAAGGCCGCATCGGCCGAGTCGGCCTGCAAGCCGCCTCGCACCCGCACGGCCGCAGTGAACCGGGGGTAGTCGGGTCCCAGGCTGCCGGACTCGAAGATGTCCTCCGGTGCGGCGACGTCGAAAGCGGACCCGAAGATGAAGGACTCCAGGGCCACAATGGCGGGAATGATGCGGTCCTCTGGCCATCCGGCGTCGAGGAAGCCGGCGGAGACAGCCTCGTACATTGCCAGAGTTTCAGGTGCACCAGTTACTGGCAGGACAGCGATCACCGAGATTAGCGGGGTGTGCGCAGCGAAAACCTCGCGGTAGGACCAGGCCCACGCGCGGACTGCCTCATCCCACGGCGCCACGGCAAAGGCGCTGAAGTCCACCTGCGCCATCACCTGATCCTCCACCCAGCGCAGCACTTCCTGCTTGGACTCGGCGTGGTTATACAGGGCCGATGGCGCCACTCGTAGCTGTTGTGCCAGGGCAGACATGGTGAGGCCGTCGTAGCCGTGGGAGGCTATCAAGCTCAGCGCCGCATCGGTGATGAGGTCGCGGGAGAGTAGCCCGCGGGGCGGGCGACCCGCCCGCCGACGGCCGACCGGCGTTCCTACACTTCCCATGACCGCCCCTTTACCGTCCCTGTTGCGCGTTCATTATACTGTGCGCTCTGACGATCATCCCCGCCGCTGGGCATCATTGCTGCCCGGGATCGCCATCGGCAAACACGCGGGTCCGGCGCCCAACCCGTTGTCGACTCGGTAGGAGTGCAGGCTGGCCCCTTTCCAAACCGGACGATTATCGCTAAAGTATCCCCAATAAATGAATGACGTTCATTTTGTGGTCTGGACCATACCGTTCGTGAGGGGTAGTTGTGAAGCAGTTGGAACGCGACGTAGTCATCGTGGGTGCGGGGCCATCGGGTCTCACCGCCGCCTGGGAGCTGAGCAGGGCGGGACTGAGCGTCGCCGTCCTGGAAGCGCGGGACCGGGTGGGTGGACGCACCTGGACCGACACGGTCGACGGCGCGGTGCTGGAGATCGGCGGCCAGTGGGTCTCCCCGGACCAGACCGCCCTCAAGGACCTGCTGACTGAGCTCGGACTGGAGACCTACGAGCGGTATCGCGACGGCGACTCCGTCTACATCGCCGCTGATGGCACCCGCACCCGCTACACCGGCGACATGTTCCCGGTCTCCGCGGACACCGAGGCGGAGATGAACCGCCTGATTGAGTTGCTGGACCGGCTGGCCGCCGAGGCTGGCCCCGAGACACCATGGACCCACCCGGAGGCCAGGGTGCTGGACACGATTTCCTTCCACCATTGGCTCCGCGAACAGTCCAGCGATGAGGAAGCCTGCAACAACATTGGCCTCTTCATCGCCGGCGGTATGCTCACCAAACCCGCTCACGCGTTCTCTGCCCTGCAGGCCGTGCTCATGGCCGCGTCGGCCGGGTCCTTCTCCAATCTGGTGGACGAAAACTTCATCCTCGACAAACGGGTTGTCGGCGGCATGCAGCAGGTCTCGGAGCGCCTCGCTGGGCGCCTGGGTGACGACGTCGTCCTGTCCAGCCCGGTCCGTACCCTGCGGTGGTACGGCGGCTCGAACGACGACGGCACCACCGACGGAGGCCACGTCACGGCCGTCTCGGACACCGTCACCGTCAAGGCCCGCCACGCGATCATGGCCGTCCCACCGAACCTTTATTCACGGGTGTCGTACGAGCCGCCCCTGCCGCGCCGCCAGCACCAGATGCACCAGCACCAGTCCCTGGGCCTGGTCATCAAGGTGCACGCCGTGTACGCGACGCCGTTCTGGCGCGCGGACGGCCTCTCCGGCACCGGGTTCAGCGCCTCCTCGATCGTGCAGGAGGTGTACGACAACACCAACCACGAGGATTCCCGCGGCACCCTGGTGGGGTTCATCTCGGATGAAAAGGCCGACGCCATGTTCCGGCTGGACCCGGCGGAGCGCCAGCGGACCATCCTCGAATCAATCGCAGGCTTTCTCGGACCGCAGGCGCGGACCCCTGAGGTCTACTACGAGTCGGACTGGGGCTCTGAGGAATGGACCAGGGGAGCGTATGCCACCAGCTACGACCTCGGCGGCCTCCACCGCTACGGACCCGACCAGCTCACCCCGGTGGGCCCCATCCACTGGTCGTGTTCGGATCTCGCGGCCGAGGGCTACCAACACGTAGAGGGAGCAATCAGAATGGGTCAAGCGACTGCCCGCAACATCCTGAGCCTCACACCAGCCGAAGGAGCATAAGGCGCATGGACTACATCGTCGGGTACACGGCTGACGAGCGCGGCCGCGACGCCGTGAGCCTCGCCGTCGCCCTCGCCCGCCGCCAGGACGCGACGCTGCAGCTCGTCATGGTGATGCCCGAACACTCACCCTTCAACGCCGTCTACCCTCCCGAGCGCGGCTTCGAGAGCATCCTGTCCGCACAGCTGCAGGAATGGCTGGCGGAGGGTCTGGCCATGATTCCCGACGACGTCACCGCCCGTGCGCACGTCATCAGCGCTGATTCGCAGGCAGGCGGCCTGATCGACGCAGCAGTGGACTCGGGTGCCTCGCTGATCATCATCGGTGCAAGTTCCCGTGGGCTGCGCAAGCGGTTCAACGTGGGCAGCGTCGCGGGGACGCTGCTGCACGCATCCCCGGTTCCGGTGGCCCTGGCGCCACAGGGCTACCGGCGGCTTGACCCAATCACCCGGCTCACCTGTGCCGTGGGGACGAGGGTCGGCGCCGACGAGGTCATCGCCGTCGCCGTCGACTCCGCAGCCCGGCGGAAACTGCCCTTGCGGCTGGTTTCGCTGGTAGCCCTGGACCCGTCGTCAGGCGCTGACGGAGCCGATACTGCGGCGGTGGAGGCCGCCCACGAGCACGCCAACACCCGGTTGGCCCAGGCGGCCGCCTCGCTCGCAGCGGGAGGCCAGGTCAGCGTCGAGGTGGTGAGCGGGTCAACCGTCGAGGAAGCCATCGGCGCGCTCGCGTGGGATGAGGGCGAGATCCTCCTGGTCGGGTCGAGCCGGCTGGCCCAGCACAGCAGACTATTCCTCGGCGTGACCGCCAACAAGATCCTGCGGGCCCTGACCGTGCCAATGGTTGTGGTGCCACGCGACTACAGATCCGACGATAACCAGTCGCTCCAACCGGAGCGATCTGTCACGAAGCGCTCCGATGCCGGTGAGGGCAGGGACGTCCAACCTACCGAGGTGTCACAGTGAGCACTACACAGGATTCGTCCACCGGGCTGAGCAAAAAGGGCCTGAGTTCCGGGTCGGTCGGGCTGCTGGGCGCCGTCGTCATCGGAATCTCCTGCATCGCCCCCGCCTACACGCTGACCGCGGCGCTCGGCCCCACCGTCGCCGAGGTGGGGGTGCAGCTTCCAGCGATCTTCCTCGTCGGATTCATCCCGATGCTGCTGGTGGCCCTCGGCTACCGGGAGCTGAACAATGCGATGCCCGACGCCGGTACCTCCTTCACCTGGGCGACGCGGGCGTTCGGCCCGTGGATCGGCTGGATGGGTGGGTGGGGGTTGATCGCCGCCACGGTGATCGTGCTGTCCAATCTGGCGGCCGTCGCCGTCGACTTCTTCTATCTCATGCTCGCCCAGCTGACCGGGAACGAGTCGCTGGCCGACCTCACCCTGAACCTGCCGCTGAACATCGCCACCACACTGGCCTTTGTCGCGCTCGCCTGCTGGGTGTCCTACCGCGGGATGGAAACAACCAAGGCGGTGCAGTACGTACTGGTCGGTTTCCAGCTGCTGGTCCTGGGCTGGTTCGCGATCGCCGCCTTTGCGCACGTCGCAGGCGGCACTGCTTTCGATGCGACCGCCATCAGCCCTGAATGGTTCAATCCGTTTGCCGTCGAATCCTTCTCGGCCTTCGCCGCCGGGGTGTCCCTGTCGATCTTTGTCTACTGGGGCTGGGACGTCACCCTCACCATGAACGAGGAAACGAAGGACCCGGAGCGGACACCCGGCCGGGCCGCCACTCTGACCGTGCTGGTCATCGTGGTGATCTACCTGACGGTAGCCCTCGCGACCCTGTCCTATGCAGGGATTGGCGACGGCGAATTCGGTGCCGGCAACGTCGACAACCAGGGGAGTATCTTCGCCGTGCTGGCTGGACCGGTGATGGGCCCGTTCGCCATTCTGATGTCCCTGACTGTGTTGAGCAGTTCAGCAGCGTCCCTGCAGTCGACCTTCGTTTCACCGGCCCGCACCCTGCTCGCGATGGGCCACTACCGGGCCCTGCCGGCAAGCTACGGGAAGATCAGCCCCACCTACAAGTCCCCGAGCTACGCGACCATCGCTGCGGCGGTCGCCGCATCCGGGTTCTACGTGGTCACCCGCATTGTCTCGGAGAACGCTCTGTATGACACCATCACCGCGCTCGGCATGATGATCTGCTTCTACTACGGGATCACCGCCATGGCCTGCGTCTGGTACTTCAGGACTATCGCATTCAATAACGCCCGCAGCTTCCTGCTGAAGTTCCTCGCACCGCTGCTCGGCGGCGTGATCCTGCTGGTGATGTTCGTGAAGACGGCCACCGACTCGATGGACCCCGACTACGGGTCCGGTTCGTCGATTGCTGGAATTGGACTGGTGTTCATCCTGGGTACCGGAGTGATCCTCCTCGGGGCGGTGCTCATGGTGGTGATGTACCGGGTCAACCCAGCGTTCTTCAAGGGCGACACCCTGCGGAAGGGAAGCGCCCCGGCCGACGTCTAGCGGTAGAACACCCCACGGTCCGCCACCTGATCAAATCACTCTCTACAGCCGCGATAGGGTAGAGCAGATCTGCGGCGGTGATCAAAGGCGCCGGTCAGAATCCGAACCGGAAGGCGCCGTATGCGTTATGTAGTGGGTTTCACCAACAATGATCGTGGCCGTGATGCCCTGGCTCTGGCGACGTCGCTTGCGCGCACGCAGGGTGCGAGTATCGACCTGGTGACGGTGCTGGACCGTCCGCAGGACGGCAGCGTCGGGGCAGGTACGGGCCGTGCGATGGCCGCCCTCGAGGAAGCCATCCAGGGGATCCCCGGCGGCGTCGAAGTGGTTCCCCACGTGAAGCTCGCCGACTCGTTTGCCGAAGGCCTGCTGGAGGTTGCCGCGGAACTGGAAGCTGGGCTGATTGTGATTGGCGCGGCCAGCAATGGTTTGCTGCGCCGGTTCACCGTGGGCAGCGTGGCCAATGCAGTTCTGCATTCGTCCCCTGTCCCGGTGGGGCTGGCTCCCCGCGGCTACCGTCACCGCGACCGGATGACCCGGCTGTCCTGCGCCGTCGGTACCCGCGCGGGTGCGGAAGCTGTTCTGGACGTGGCGGTCGACTCGGCAGCTCGCCGGGGCATGCCGTTGCGCCTGATCTCCCTGGTGGCACTGGACATCAACGAGCAGGCTGATACCGGGGAAGCAATCAATCTGGCGCACCAGCACGCCAATACGGTGCTGGCCCGTGCGGGGGCACAGCTGCCGGAAGGCCACGAAACGACTATCACCGTGGCTCACGGCCGGACTATCGAGCAGGCCATCGATGACATCGAGTGGGATCCGGGAGAGATTGTCTTTGTCGGCTCGAGCCGGCTGGCCAAGCGGAGCCAACTTTTCCTGGGCTCCACTGCCAACAAAATGCTGCGTGCGCTGCCTATCCCGATGATCGTCGTTCCACGGGACTGGAACCTGCCGGCCGCCTAGCGGCACCGCGCCCAGCAATACCAGCAGAGCTTCCCGGTCAGACCTTCGCGGTCTCCTCAACCACTGCGGCGGCGCGGGTGCGGCGGGGGCGGGAGTTCTTTCGGACAGTGCGCAACATGTCGATGGTGAGCATCGCGAGGGCAACCCAGACCAGACCAAATCCGATCCAGCGTTCCAGCGGCATCTCTTCCTTGAACACGAACAGGGCCAACAGGAACTGCAGGACCGGTGCCAGGTATTGCAGGAGGCCGATCGTGGTCAGGGGCAGCCGACGTGCGGCGGCGCCGAAGAAGAGCAGTGGAACGGCGGTGATGACTCCAGCGGCCGCCATGATCCAGAAATGTCCCGGCCCCTCGGTCAGGACTGTCGCAGCCCCGGAAAAGGTCAGCCAGATCATGACCACGGCGGCAATCGGGGTCAGGACGGCGGTTTCGATGCTGAGGCTCGACAGTGCATCCACCCTGGACCCGACCCGCTTCTTCACGAAACCGTAGAAGCCGAACGAGAAGGCTAGCGTCAGGGCGATCCAGGGCACGTTGCCGTAGCCGATGGCCAGGACCACCACCGCGATGATGCCCATGCCGACCGCTGCCCACTGCAGCCTCCGCAGTTTCTCCCGCAGGACCAGTACCCCCAGAAGTACCGAAACAATCGGGTTGATGAAGTAGCCGAGGGCGGCTTCGATCGCGTGGCCAGTGGTCACGCCGTACGTGTAGACGAACCAGTTCACGGCGATCAGCAGTGCGGCGATGGCCAGGGTGCCGAGGATCCGTGGATTGGACGCCGCGGCCCAGACAGTCCGCCAGGAACGCATCACGGTCAGGAGCAGGGCGCAGAACACCAGTGACCAGAGGACCCGGTTGGCGACAATTTCGATGGCCGTCGCCGGCAGCAGGATCATGAAGTACAGCGGCAGCAGCCCCCAGAGGCCGTAGGCGCCGATTCCGTAGAGGATGCCCGTCGAATTTTCGCTTCGGGGCTGACGCTGGCGAGCGGTTTCGGTAGGAGTCACGTCGGCTCCAGCGCTCACGGGTCGTGATTTATTCCCGGCGAACCAATGATCCTGCTATGAGACGGGTATCACCGGTTTAGACGACACCCCGGCAGGGCATTTAGAATAGGAAACTGTGCGCTAAATGTGCGTCTCGGTTTGTCCACTAGGAAGAAGGCCAATCAGTGTCCACCTCAGCTGCGGGGCGACCGCTGCGGGTAGCGATCATCGGTGCCGGTCCGGCAGGCGTGTACGCCGCCGACATCCTGACGAAGTCCCAGGAAGTCCAGGGTGGTGACTTCCAGGTCAGCATCGATCTCTTCGATCAGCACCCTGCCCCCTACGGATTGATCCGCTACGGCGTGGCCCCCGATCACCCGCGTATCAAGGGAATAGTCAACGCCCTGCATAAGGTGCTGGACCGTGGCGACATCCGCTTTCTGGGGAATATTAACTATGGCCGGGACCTCACGCTGTCTGACTTCCGCAAGTTCTACGACGCCGTCATCTTCTCGACCGGTGCGATCAAGGACGCTGAACTGGCCATCCCTGGAGTCGACCTGGAGGGTTCCTTCGGCGGAGCCGAGTTCGTTTCCTGGTATGACGGCCACCCCGATGTGCCGCGTGACTGGCCCCTGGACGCCCAGGAGATTGCCGTCATCGGGAACGGAAACGTTGCCCTTGACGTCGCCCGGGTGCTGTCCAAGCACGCCGATGATCTGCTCGCGACCGAGATCCCTGACAACGTCTACGCCGGATTGAAGGCGTCCCCGGTCACTGACGTGCACGTCTTCGGCCGCCGCGGCCCGGCGCAAGTGAAGTTCACTCCGCTGGAACTGCGTGAACTCTCGCACTCCCGCGACGTGGATATTGTGCTGTACCCGGAGGACTTCGACTTCGATGAAGCCTCCGAACAGCAAATCGCCAGCAACAACCAGACCAAGACGATGGTCAAGACCCTCACCAACTGGCTGGTCGACGACGAACCAACCGGCGCTTCCCGCCGGTTGCACCTTCACTTCCTCCACTCACCCGTCGAGATCACTGACTCCCCGGAAACACCAGGCAAGGTCGCCAACATCCGGTTCGAGCGCACCGCGCTGACCGGCGAGGGGACCGTCCGGGGGACAGGCGAGTTCATCGACTACCCGGTGCAGGCGGTCTACCGTGCCATCGGCTACTTCGGGTCGGAGCTGCCCGAGGTCGGATTCGACAGCCAGCGCGGCGTCATCCCCAACGAGGGAGGCAGGGTCATCGACCAGGAGGGCACCCCGGTCCCCGGCATTTACGCCACGGGCTGGATCAAGCGCGGCCCGGTGGGGCTCATCGGCCATACCAAGGGCGACGCGCTGGAGACCATCGGGTTCCTTCTTGAGGACCGGTTGAACCTTCCCCCGGCCCAGGACCCGTCCGAAGACGCCATCATCGACCTCCTCACCGAACGCGGCATCCGGTACACCACCTGGGAAGGCTGGCTCAAGCTCGACGCCCATGAGCTGAAGCTCGGTGCCAACTTCGTGCCCGACGGCGGCACCAATGCCGAGCTGGTCAGGGAACGTGTGAAGGTGGTTCCCCGCGACGAGATGATCGCCATTTCCCGCGACGAGTAGCCTGCCAACCCAAGCCGGTACCGCCCGGTGCATCGGCGCAGGAGCGTCGTCGGTGCGCTGTCGGCAGACCTAGACTGGGTCCATGACACGCAGGCACATGCAGCTAGCTTTCGTCCTCGCCGGGGCGGCGCTTACCGTCGGGTGCAGCGGTGCCGAGGCCGAACCCGACCTCGGCACCCAACCGCTCGCCACCTACAGCGACCCCGACGACGCCGGTGATGCAGCGGGGATCTCCGGCCGGCTGGTGCTGGAGGAGGGGTGCGTCTACCTGACCAGCCCCGAGTTCTCCGAGCGGTGGGTGCCGGTTTTCCGCGCCGAAGCAGAACCCGAGTGGCGTGACGGGACCCTCATCTTCGACGGTGAGGAGTATTCAGGTGATGAGACAGTAGGCCTGGGTGGTAGCGAATGGGGCGGCGACGACGCCGACCTGTCGATCCCCGATGCCTGCGACGATTCCCCACGCTGGGCGGCCTGGCAGGTCCTTCCAGGGGACGCGCTCTAGCCTTTCCGGGATCACCCAGCCCCAGGGTCAGCCAGCCCCAGCGGCCGGTGCAAGAAAAAGCGTGAGACACCCGCGACAGCGGGACTCCGCCGGCACTAGACTGATGCAACCCCACCGGCGGGGAGACCATGAAGCGGAGTGTCGATGACGCAGCAGCAACTGCCGATTCCGGGGGGACTCACGTCGAGAACCCTGCAGCAGTACGCCCACCGTGCACACGAACGGCTCGGTAGCGCTCCTCCTTCCGGTGTGCGCTCGCTCGTCAGGGACTCCTGGCTCCGGTCGCTGCAGCATCTACCCAGCCCCGACGCCGCCCGGGCGCCCCTGTTCTACACGGACGAGGAGCTCGAAGCTTACCGCCGGGGGCACCCCCTCGCGGTGGTCCTGCCCATCATCCGCAAGCTTCTGGTCCAACCCAGTCTCGACAGTGGCCTGCTGGTCGCGGTGGGTGACGCGGACGGGCGGCTGCTCTGGGTGGAGGGAGACCGCCAGCTCCGCCGTCGCGCGGAGGAGATGATGTTCGTCGCCGGCTCGGACTGGTCGGAGTCGGTTGTCGGAACCTGCGCTCCGGGTACCGCACTGGCGCTCGGACGCAGCGTACAGATTGCCGGGGCCGAGCATTTCAGCCCCCAGGTGCATCCGTGGAGCTGCACCGCCGTCCCCGTCCATGATCCTGACACGGGGATCGTGCTGGGCGTGGTGGACATTACCGGTACCGATGACGCGGTGGCAGTCCACACCCTCTCCCTCATCGAAGCAACCGTCGCGGCAGCGGAAGCACATCTCAGCCTGCATCGACTGCGGGCCAGCCAGCCGGCACGGAAGCGGGCCGCGGCGAAAACGCACTCCGTCTACCGGGACGGGCTGCAGATTCTGGGACGTGATCACGGGGTCATCCAGCTGGGCCGACGGTCGGTGGAGCTCAGCGCCCGGCATGCCGAGCTTGTCGCTCTGCTTGCCCTCCACCCCGGCGGTCTGAGCGCCGATCAGCTCGCGGCGATGGCCTATCCCGAGCATGTCTCGGTTACCACCGTGCGGGCCGAGATGCTGCGCCTGCGACGGGTGCTTGCTCACCAGCTACCGTCCCTGGTGCCATGGTCGCGGCCGTACCGCCTGCCGCGCGAGCTGACGGTCGACGCGTCACAGGTGCTTGATTACCTGCAGCGGGGAGCACACCGGATGGCGCTCAACCTGTACCGCGGCCCCGTGCTGCCCCGGTCCGAGGCGCCGTCGATCGTGCGGCTGCGCACCGAGGTCAGCTTCCTGCTCCGCGAGGCGGTACTCAACGACGGGGCTGCCGACGCCGTCCTGCAGTACCTGCAGCTCGCTGAAGCGCAGGACGACGTCCAGGCGTGGACGGCCGCACTGAAGGTGCTGCCTCCACGTTCGCCGCGCCGGGCCGCCGTCGTCGCGCATGTCGAACGGCTGGAAGCCGAGCTGAGCCTGCGCTGACGCCTCGCTGACACTTCACCGGTCGCTCCCGCGGTGCGGCACCGCCATGCGTCCCGGTGCCGGGTCCGCGACTGCCGGTGCAACCCCCGTGCAACCGGTGCCCGCCTACAGTTCGGAGGAAGGACGACGACGTCCCTTTCGGAACCCAAGGAGTCAAACAATGACTGTGTACGCCCAGCCCGGCCATGACGGATCCAAGATCACTTTCAAGCCGCGGTACGAGAACTGGATCGGCGGCGAATGGGTTGCCCCGATCAAGGGCCAGTACTTCGAGAACATTTCACCCGTCAATGGCAAGGCTTTCTGCGAGGTAGCCCGGGGTACCGCCGAGGACATCGAACTGGCCCTCGACGCCGCCCACAAAGCCGCCCCCGCGTGGGGCAAGACGTCGGTGGCAGAACGAGCGGCGATTCTCAACCGGGTCGCGGACCGGATCGAAGAAAATCTGGAAATGCTGGCGGTCGCCGAGACCTGGGACAACGGAAAACCCATCAGGGAGGTCCTTGCGGCGGATCTGCCCCTCGCCGCCGACCATTTCCGCTACTTTGCCAGCGCCGTCCGCGCCCAGGAGGGACGCCTGTCCCAGCTGGATGAGGACATGACCGCCTATCACTACCACGAGCCCCTCGGCGTGGTGGGCCAGATCATCCCCTGGAACTTCCCGATCCTGATGGCCACCTGGAAGCTGGCGCCTGCGCTCGCAGCAGGCAACGCCGTCGTCCTCAAGCCGGCGGAGCAGACTCCCACCTCGATCCTGGTCCTGATGGAGCTCCTCAGCGACATCCTCCCGCCGGGCGTGCTGAATGTGGTGAACGGGTTTGGTGTGGAGGCAGGTAAGCCGCTGGCATCCTCGAAGCGGATCCGGAAGATCGCCTTCACTGGTGAAACCACCACCGGACGGTTGATCAGCCAGTACGCGAGCCAGAACCTCATCCCCGTCACCCTTGAGCTTGGCGGGAAGAGCCCCAACATCTTCTTCGGCGATGTCGCGGACAAGAATGATGCGTTCTACGACAAGGCGCTGGAGGGCTTCGCGCTGTTCGCGTTCAACCAGGGCGAGGTGTGCACCTGCCCGTCGCGAGCGCTGGTGCAGGACTCCATGTACGACTCCTTCATGGCGGACGCGGTCGCCCGGACCGAGAAGATGATCCAGGGCAACCCATTGGACACCGACACCCAGGTGGGTGCGCAGGCGTCCAACGACCAGTTGGAGAAGATTCTCTCCTACTTCGACATCGGCAGGCAGGAAGGGGCGAAGATCCTCATTGGCGGCGAGCGGATCACGCTCGACGGCGACCTCTCCGAGGGCTTCTACGTCAAGCCCACGATCTTTGAGGGAACCAACTCCATGCGGGTGTTCCAGGAGGAGATCTTCGGCCCCGTGGTGTCCGTGACCCGGTTCAGTGACTACGACGAAGCGCTACAGATCGCTAACGACACCCTCTATGGGCTGGGCGCCGGCGTCTGGTCCCGCAACGGCAATGTGGCCTACCGGGCAGGCCGGGAAATCCAGGCCGGCCGGGTCTGGGTGAACAACTATCACGCCTACCCGGCGGGTGCGGCGTTCGGCGGCTACAAATCATCGGGCATCGGTCGCGAGAACCACACGATGATGCTGGACCACTACCAGCAGACCAAGAACCTGTTGGTCAGCTACAGCGAAGACAGGCTGGGTTTCTTTTAAGGAGCGGGTGTGAGCATCGAGGCCAGCATTGTCCTACCCGGTGAGGATTTCTCACGGGTAGCACTGACCGAGCCAGCCGTGGAGTTGCTGCGGAAACTATGGGAAATCCATGGCCCGTTGATGTTCCACCAGTCGGGCGGCTGCTGCGATGGCTCCTCGCCGATGTGCTACCCGGCGGGGGAGTTCATCACCGCGGAGGCCGACGTCCTGCTGGGTGTGCTGGACATCAGTGGCGGAACCCCTGGGGAGACGCAACTCATCGAGTTCTGGATGTCCCGTGAGCAGTTCGAGTACTGGAAACACACCCATCTGACGGTGGACGTGGTGGTGGGACGGGGGAGCGGCTTCTCGGTCGAGGCTCCGGAGGGGAAGCGGTTCCTCATCCGCTCCCGCCTGATGTTCTAGCTGCTGGTCCGATCTCGCTGCCGAAACCGGCGGACGCGCCCGATACTCAGGGAGCGTCCGCCGGTTTGGTCAGCGTCCGCCGGTTTCTGGAGCGTCTGCCGGTTCTGCAACGTTCGCTGGTTTCGACGGCAACTGCGACCGCGTCGGCGACGGCGACGGCGACTGTGTTGGGCGGATGTGACGAAACGTGAGCAGAGGCACACGTCATATGGTTGCACAGCATGCAAACTTGCACTTAGTGTAACTATATGAATAGTCCAGTGACGGCGACGGGCCCTGCCCTCATGCCTGCTACGAGCGACCCGTCCGACTCAACCACCTCCGACGCCGACTCCTCCGCTGCGGCCACCTCCGGCACTGGCACCTCCGACACCGTCACTTCCGGCGGGGCCACCTCTTCCGGCCGGGCCACCTCCGGTGCAACCACCTCCGGCGCGGCCACTGCGCCAGGCCGCCGGGAGCAGAACAAGCTCGACACTCGTCGTGCCATCGCGGGCTCAGCCCTCGATCTCGCCCGCACCCACGGGCTGGGCAAATTTACTGTGGACCAGGTCGCAGCGGAGGCCGGAGTCTCCCGCCGCACCTTCTTCAACTATTTCCACAGTGCTGAGGAAGCCCTCACCACCTCCACCGACGCGTTTCTGGAGCTGGCCGCGGCAGAATTCATGGCCCGGCCCACTGCTGAGCCCCTGCTGGACGCCATGATCGCCGCGCTGGCAGCTATCTCGAAGACCGACAACCTGGGTGTCTGTGGCGAGCTTTTCCGGATGGCCGAGGGCAGCCCCGAGTTGATGCGCAGCCAACTGCACTCCTGGGAGCGGGCTGAAGCCCGGATCCGCCAGGTAGTCGACGAACGCACAGGCGGCAACCTGGACCCGCTGTACCTGCTCGCCTTTGTCGGTGCCGTCCTCTCCTGCGTCAAAGCAGCCATGCAGGTCTGGGCCGCCTCCGCGAACGAATCGCTCAACGACTCGGCCGATGATCTGGAGGAACAGATTGTCGACGCGTTGACAATGCTGCGCGACGGCTTCAACAACCCCATCTAAGCCCGATGCTCACCATTTAAGCCCGCCGGTCATCGCCGACCAGCCCCACCCAGCTTTTATAGCCTCCACCCACCGAACGAACCGAGGAACTTTTCATGGCACACCTGCTGTACCGCTTAGGCAAGTTTGCATCACGACAGCGCTGGTGGATCGTGTCAGCCTGGCTTGCCATCCTGCTGGCCGTCGGCGGATCAGCGGCCGCGTTCTCGGGCACGCTGAGCAACAACTTCACCATCCCGGGCACTGAGTCACAGCGTGTGCTCGACGAGCTGCGGGAGACCATGCCCGAAGCCATCGGAGGCATGGGCACCATCGTGTTCGAGAACTCCGATGGGGTCATCACCGAGGAGCAGCAGTCCTCCGTTGAGGAGGCGCTCGCCGACCTGGAACAGGTTGAGGGAGTCGAAGCGGTCATCAATCCCTTCGACGTCTCCCGACAGCTCGACGAGGGCAGGGCCGGAATCGATGAAGGCCGGGCGGAGCTCGAGCAGGGCACCGTCGAGCTGGAGGCCGGCGCAGAGCAGGCGGCAGCGGGCCAGGCCGATCTCGATGCCCAGCGCGCAGAGTTCGAAGCCAGCCGGGAGTTGCTCCCGCCCGAACAGGCGGCAGCCATCGAAGCCCAGCTTGACGAAGGTCAGGCGCAACTCGATGCCTCCCTCTCCGAGATTGAGGATGGCCGGAGCCAGCTGGAGGAAGGCAGCGCCGAGATTGACCTTGCCGAGCGCACTCTCGATGCGTCGTCGGGAATCCAGTTCGTGTCCGACGACGGCTCCGCAGCGGTTGCCAGCGTCCAGTTCGATTCTGCGGTAGACGCCGTCACGCTGGAAACCCGCGAAGCGGTTCAGGCCGCGGCGGACACCGTCACCGACGCCGGCGTCAACGTGTTCTACAGCAAGGAGATCGTCCAGGACATCTCGGAGATCTTCGGGATCGCCGAGATAGTGGGGCTGCTGGTCGCCGTCATCGTGCTGATCGTCATGCTGGGAACGCTGGTTGCTGCCGGACTGCCGCTGCTGATGGCCATCGTTGGCGTTGGGGTCGGTGTGGGCGTGACCTTCGCTCTGACCGGCGTCATCTCGATGAGTTCCATCACCCCGGTCCTGGCGTTGATGCTGGGCCTCGCTGTTGGCATCGACTACTCCCTGTTCATCGTGAACAGGCATCGAACCCAGCTGCTTCGGGGAATGGGCATGCAGGAATCGATTGGCAGGGCCACCGGAACCGCTGGTAACGCCGTCCTGTTTGCGGGCATTACCGTGATCATTGCCCTCGCCGCGCTGGCCGTCCCCGGGCTGCCGTTCCTCACCCTGCTGGGTCTGTCCGCCGCGGGCACCGTTGCCGTCGCCGTCCTCGTGGCGCTGACCCTGACCCCGGCGTTGCTGGGATTCATGGGCCGTAAGGTCATTTCCCGCCGGCGGTGGGCCAAAGCCGAGGCCGAATCCGATCTCGACGCCTCCCACGAACAGGTCCAGGCGGAAGAGGACCGGAAGGCAGCCAGCGGACGTGGTTGGGGTGGGTTTGCCACCCGGAAACCGATCCTCACCCTGATTGCGGGCGTTGCAGCCCTGGCTGTGATCGCGCTGCCGGCCCTCGATCTGAGGGTGGGCCTGCCCGACGGCGGCTCGGAACCAGCCGACTCGACCGCCTTCCAGGCCTACGAACTGGCCGGAGAGTACTTCGGCGAGGGAACCAACGGTCCACTGCTGGTGGTAGCGAATCTTCCGGCTACCGATACCGACGCGGAACTGAGCGAACTGCAGCTTGAGGTCGCCGACCGGCTGGCCACCGTCGACAACGCTGCTGCCGCCGTGCCGGCCGGCGTGAGCGACGACGGACGTACGGGCATTTTTCAGGTGATCCCCACCGAGGGACCCGCCAGCGAGAGTACCGAAGAGCTGGTCCGCGAACTGCGGAGTTCGGCACCGGCCATCGAGTCGGACACCGGTGTGCTGATCTCGGTGACCGGCCAGACAGCTGCCAACATCGACGTCTCCGAGAAGCTCATGGAGGCGATGCCCCTGTACCTGGGGATCGTCGTCGGCCTTTCCTTGGTGCTGTTGCTCCTGGTGTTCCGTTCGATCCTGGTACCGCTGATCGCCACCGCCGGCTTCCTGCTGTCACTGCTGGCCAGCTTCGGTGCAACGGTCGCCATCTACCAGTGGGGCTGGTTCGGTGACATCTTTGGTGTGACCAACCCGGGGCCCATCCTGAGCTTTCTGCCGATCATCCTGATCGGTGTCCTGTTTGGGCTGGCGATGGACTACCAGATGTTCCTGGTGTCGGGGATGCGCGAAGCATGGGTTCACGGTGGCAGCGCGAAGAGCGCCGTCCGCGTGGGCTTCAGCCACGGCGCACGCGTGGTGACCGCTGCGGCGATCATCATGGTGGCCGTCTTCGCCGGGTTCGTGTTCTCCCACCTGACCATGGTCCGGCCCATCGGCTTCGGCCTGGCCTTCGGGGTGCTGGTCGACGCGTTTGTGGTCAGGATGACCCTGGTTCCCGCTGCGATGTATTTGCTGGGCCGGCACGCCTGGTGGCTGCCGAAATGGCTGGACCGCATCCTGCCCGACGTCGACGTCGAAGGCGCTCGTTTGTCGCGCACCGAACCCGTCGCCGACGGCGCAGACGAGTGCCGCTCCGACCGGGTGAGCATCAAGAATTAGGCAGAACGTTACTCAAACGTTGTACGTGTTGGCCCGATCGATAAGCCAACGTACTATGCAAAGTATGGCGCGACCACCGAACCCGGAACGCAAGACAGAACTGCTTGACCAGATCCTCGACCACCTGCTGGACAAGACTCTTGCAGGCCTGAGTTTCCGGACACTGGCGGATGGTCTTGGCATCAGCAGTTACGTGCTGGTTTACCATTTCGGCAATCGTGAGGAACTGGTCAACCAGATCGTCACCCATATCGAGCGTCGCCACGATTCGGTGAAGGTGCCCCGCCCGGAAGATCTCAGCCGCGAGGACTTCCGGGAGTGGTCCCTGGCCACCTGGCGGTGGACGCAGATCGAACGCAACCGGCAACTGCAGAGGCTCGAGTTCGAAGCGTCCCTTCACGATGCGGTCAGCGATTCACCACGCGAGAGCGCTGCGGCGAAGTACGAGTACTGGCATGGCTTCATCAGGGACTGGCTGTTGTCTCAGGGCATGCCCTCCGATTTGGCAGACACGGCGGCGCGGATGCACCTGTCGGGGACCTACGGCCTGCAGTATGACTTCGTGGTCAACCGCGACCGGTCGGCTACGGAAGCCGCGCTGCTGCTGATGCTTGACTATTTCTTCGACTACCTTGACCAGGTAACCGCGCCGGAACAGCAGCGGGTCTGACCCGATCCACTCCGTACCTGTGCCGGACACCGAAGATTCCAGGCAACAAGAAAGGCGGGCCCCACCGGGACCCGCCTTTTTTGTTGCCCGCTAGGGGCTGGTATCCGTTCAGACCAAGCAGTTAGACCTTATTGGCGGCTTCGGCCTGGCTGTTCCCGCCGGAGGCGTCAGCGCCGAGGGCCGCCCGCAGCTTGGCGCCGAGTTCGACGTCGACGTTGGTCCAGTACTGGATGGCCCGTTCCCGGATGGCGTCGATGGTCACGCCGCCCACGGCACCGGTGATGGTCTCGAGGAAGCGGGCCCGCTCGCCGTCGGAGAAGACCTCGCGGTACAGGGTGCCTGCCTGACCGAAGTCGTCGTCCTCAGTGTGGAGGGAGTGTGCGGCGCGCACCAGATCGCCGTCGTTCTCCCAGCCGCCATGAGGGCCGTACTGTGCCGGGTCAGCGGCCGGACCGCCCACCGAGTTCGGAGCGTAGACCGGAGTGGACGGCGAGTTAAAGTCGTACCGTGCCGCTCCGTCCTTGGAGTAGTTACGGACCTCGTTCTTCGGCGCGTTCACGGGCAGCTGTGCGTGGTTGGTGCCCACGCGGTAGCGGTGTGCGTCGGCGTAGGAGAAGATCCGTGCCTGCAGCATCCGGTCAGGGCTGGCCGCGATGCCGGGGACGAAGTTCGACGGCGCGAATGCAGCCTGCTCGATCTGCGCGAAGTAGTTCTCCGGGTTCCGGTTCAGGGTGAGCTTGCCGACGGGGATCAGAGGGTAGTCGCCCTGAGGCCAGACCTTGGTGAGGTCGAACGGGTTGAAGCGGTAGTCCTTGGCGTCGTCGTACGGCATGATCTGGACCTTGAGGTCCCAGCTCGGGAAGTTGCCGGCAGCGATGTTCTCGGAGAGGTCGCGCAGGTGGTGATCGGCGTCCGACCCGGCAAGCGCCTCGGCCTGGTCTCCGGTCAGTACCTCGTGGCCCTGGTTGGACTTGAAGTGGTATTTGACCCAGGATTTCACGCCGGCCTCGTTGATCCACATGAAGGTGTGCGATCCGTAGCCGTTCATGGTGCGCCATGAGTTGGGGAGTCCGCGGTCACCCATCAGCCAGGTCACCTGGTGTGCTGACTCGGGGCTGAGGGTCCAGAAGTCCCACTGCATGTCGGCATCGCGCAGGTTGGTTCCCGGCAGGCGCTTCTGGGAGTGGATGAAGTCGGGGAACTTGATGCCGTCGCGGATGAAGAAGACGGGGGTGTTGTTGCCGACCAGGTCGTAGTTGCCCTCGTCGGTGTAGAACTTCAGGGCGAAGCCGCGGGGGTCGCGCCAGGTGTCGGGTGAACCCTGCTCGCCGGCAACCGACGAGAACCGCAGGAGCGTCTCGGTGACCGCGCCTGGCTGGAACATGGATGCCTTGGTGTATTCGCTGACGTCCGAGGTGACCTCGAAGGTACCGAATGCGCCACCACCCTTGGCGTGGACCACACGCTCGCGGACACGCTCGCGGTTGAACTGCGCGAGCTTCTCGATCAGGTAGTGATCGGTCAGGGGGATAGCGCCGTCGCGGCCGAGGCTGGACGAGTTGGCGTCATCAATGACTGGTGCTCCGGATTGGGTAGTGCTGAAGTTCGAAGACATCTGGCTCCTTTGGTTGCTGTGGTTAGGAATGGGGGTGGTTGAGGGGGGCTTAGCGGCAGTCAGCGCAAAGGCCCTGATAGACGACATCCGCAATCTGGATGGTCATCGGGCTGCTGCCTGCTGGCCACTGCGGGGTCAGGCAAGGCGCGTGACCGACGGCGCAATCGACGTCCTCGATACGACCGCAGCCGGTGCACACCGCGTGATGGTGGTTGTCATCGACGCGGGTCTCATACCGGGCGGGGGAGTGGGGTGTTTCGATCCGGCGCAGCAATCCCAGGGCCGTAAGATCGGCAACCACCACATACACGGACTGCACGGTGATCTCCGGCAGGTCGACGCGGACGCTCGCGGCGATATCCTCGGTGGTGGAATGGGGAGAGAGTTCGACCGCTGCCAGAACCGCCAGGCGTTGACGCGTCACCCGGCGGCCGTGAGCGCGCAGGGCTGTTGCCCATTGCGCAACAGCTGCGCTCGGTGGTGTCGCGATGTCGGTCATGACCTCAGTCAATCATCTATTCTGACAAACTCATAATAGGCGCGCCCGTGGCTGTCGGGTAGGTCGGGGTTGGGTACCGTTGAGGAAATAGATGAAAGAGGTTGCAGTGGGCCGGACCATGTGGGAGCACTCCCAAACCGTCGTCGTAGGTGAGGTGTCCTGTGCTGTGCGAACGGTCGGGGCGGGCAGCCGCGAGGTGATCCTGATTCACGGAATAGGGGTCTCAGCCCGCTACTTCGAGCCCTTGGCCGCCCACCTGGCCAGGACCTGCACCGTCTACGCCATTGAACTCCCGGGATTCGCCGCGCTACCGGCGCCGCGTCGCCGACTCACCGTGAAGGAATTCGGGGGCATTGCTGCTGAGGTGATGCGGGTCCTGGGGGTGCGGGACGCCGTCGTCGTCGGACACTCAATGGGGTCCCAAGTTGCTGCCGAGGCGGTGCGCGCGGCCCCCGATCTGGTGTCAAGCCTGGTCCTGCTGGCCCCGACCATCAACGACCGGGAACGGACGGTGGCGACGCAGATGATGCGGCTCGCGCAGGACACGCTGCGTGAGTCCCCGGCGGCCAACTACATTGTTGTTTCCGACTATTTCCGTGCCGGGATGAGGTGGTATCTCAAAACCCTCCCGTCGATGCTCCGCCACCGGTTGGAGGACGCTCTGCCCACGATCACCTGCCCGGTCACGCTGGTTCGCGGCAGCCGTGACCCTATTGTTCCTGCCGACTGGATGCACCGCCTCGCTGAGGCGGGGAACGACGTGACCACCGGAGAAGTCCCCGGCGAGCCACACGTCATGATGTATCGGTCGCCCGAGGCCACCGCCCGATTCTTTAGTGGTGAAACCTCACATGCTGCTCGCTAGGCGCGGATGGTCCTGGGTCCTGGACTATGTCTACGTGGGTTTCTGGCAGGTGCATGGCTTCCTTTTCCGTGAGGATCCCTCTCAGTACCTGACCCCGGAGATTGGGCCATCGGAGCAGCCGGGCCCGCCGGTGCTGCTCATCCCGGGAATCTACGAGACCTGGCAGTTCATGCGGCCGGTCGCGGCGCATCTGTCAGCCGCTGGCCACCCTGTGCACGTGGTCCAGCAACTCGGCTACAACCGGGGCACCGTCCAGTCCATGGCTGCGCTCGTGGCCGAGTACCTCGGCAGGCACAATCTCACCGACGTCGTCCTGGTGGCCCATAGCAAGGGTGGTTTGATTGGCAAATACGTCATGACCCAGCCCGACGGCGGCGACCGGGTACGTCAACTGATCGCCGTGAATACGCCGTTCTCCGGTTCGATCTACGCCAACTTCTTTGTGCTGCCGAGCATCAGGGCCTTCTCGCCTCGGAACACGTTCCTGCGGACGCAACTCGCCAACATCGGATCCAACGCACGGATCACCTCCGTCTACAGCCGGTTCGACCCCCATATCCCTGAAGGCAGCCAGCTTCCCGGCGCGGAGAACGTTGAGCTGGAAACAATGGGTCACTTTCGGGTCATCGGTGACCGGCGGTTGCTCGAGGCCGTGGATCGGGCGATCGCCGACTATGGGCCCCACACTGCCTGAACGGTGATTCCCGGAGTGCCGCTCACCCTGGGGATCGGTGGTTGCTGGAGGAAACCACTTCGCCGCTACACTTCATGAGTGCCCAAACTTCTAGCTGATATCACGCCGCTCAAAGAGAGTCCCGCGTTCAGGAGACTGTTCTTCGGGATGGCGCTGTCGGCAGTCGGCACCCAGCTGACCTTGGTCGCGGTGAGCCTGCAGGTCTACAGCCTGACCGAGTCCAGCCTCAGTGTCGGGCTGCTCGGGTTGTTCGCGCTGGTGCCGCTGGTGGTGGCGGGACTCTACGGAGGCGCGATCGCTGACGCGCACGACCGGCGGAAGGTAGCCCTGGTCTCCGGGGTGTTCCTGTGGGGCAGCACCATGGCGATCGCTGCACAGGCGTGGGCCGGGATCGAGAATGTCTGGCTGTTGTATGCGCTGGTCGCGGTCCACTCCGGTGCAGCAGGCATCAACCAGCCCACCCGGACGGCCATCATCCCCCGGCTGGTCCGCCCCGAGCTTCTTCCCGCCGCCAACGCGCTGAGCATGATCACCTTCGGGCTGGCGATGACCGTGGGCCCGCTGTTTGCCGGGCTGCTCGTGGCCCAGGTGGGCTATGGCTGGACCTACACCGTTGATGTTGTGACCTTCACGGCTGCCCTGTGGGCGCTGTTCAAGCTGCCGCCGTTGCCTCCCGAGGGCAAGGTGCGGCGGGCGGGACTGGCGACGGTGCTGGAAGGGTTCAGGTATCTGGGTACCCGGCCCAACATCCGGATGACCTTCCTGATTGACCTCGCGGCAATGGTGATGGCGCAGCCGAGGGCGCTGCTCCCGGCCATCGGCGCGGTGCTGATCGGTGGCGGTGAGCTGACGGTCGGGATACTGCTGGCGTCGGTCGCTGTCGGAGCGGTGCTTGCCGGATTGTTCTCGGGCCCGCTGGGGCACATCCATCGGCAGGGTCTGGCGGTGATGTGGGCTGTGATCGGGTGGGGTGCTTCAGTGAGTGCGTTTGGCCTGGTGGTGGTAATGGCCGGTTCCTCTCAGGCCGCCGCGTCCGATGAACTGTCCCCCTGGATCATCCCGGCGGCTATCTGCCTGGTGTTCGCCGGCATCTCCGACTCGGTCAGCGGGGTGTTCCGCAGCACGATCCTGCAGTCCGCCACCCCTGACGCAATGCGTGGCCGTCTGCAGGGCGTGTTCATCGTGGTGGTGGCGGGCGGTCCGCGGCTGGGTGACATGGTGGCTGGCGGCAACGCGGAGTGGCTGGGGGAGGGCTGGACGGCGGTGTTCGGCGGGCTCCTTTGCATTCTGTTGGTGATTATTCTGATGAAGCGTCAGCCCCGGTTCGCGCAGTACGATTCACGTAACCCTGAACCGTAGTCAAGGGCAGAACCGGCTGAGTGTGTGGAACAGCGGTGCAACGTGGCGCGTTGTACTCGGTGATTGACCGTTACCCAAGGAGTTGTCAGTTTCAGTGCACAATCATTTCAACGGACCCAAGACAGTGATGTTGTTCGGTGCCCTCATGGGCATCTTCTTGGTTTTCGGTGCGGTTATTGCCGGGGCCACTGGCAGCTCGTCATTCATCTGGATCTTCGCCCTGATCGGCGTCGGATCGGTCGCCTACAGCTACTGGAACAGCGACAAGCTGGCGATCCGCGCGATGAAGGCGGTCCCGGTGACCGAGCAGCAGGCGCCGGCCATGTACCGGATTGTGCGGGAGCTCAGTACCAAAGCCAACAAGCCGATGCCGCGCCTGTACGTGTCACCCACGATGGCGCCGAACGCGTTTGCGACCGGCCGTAACCCGGAGAATTCAGCCGTATGCTGCACCCAGGGCATCCTGTCCCTGCTCAATGAGCGGGAATTGCGCGGGGTGCTGGGACACGAACTGATGCATGTCTACAATCGGGACATCCTTCTCAGCTCCATGGCGGCTGCAGTAGCGGGTGTGATCACGTCGGTGGCGCAGATGTTCGCCTTCACCGGGATGATGGGCGGCAACCGCAATTCGGGCGGCAACCCGATCGCGGCAATCCTGCTGGCCGTTCTCGCGCCCTTCGCTGCGGTACTGGTGCGCTCGGCCATCGGCCGGACCCGCGAGTACGACGCCGACGAGGATGGCGCCAAGCTGACCGGCGACCCCCTGGCGCTGGCCTCCGCGCTGCGCAAGCTTGAACGGGGAACCCAGCAGGCTCCGTTGCCGCAGAGCCAGCAGCTCGTCAATACGTCGCACCTGATGATCGCCAACCCGTTCAAGGGTGGCGGGGTGCAGAAAATGTTCGCGAGCCACCCACCCATGGGTGATCGGATCCAGCGGCTGGAGCGGATGGCTGGTCAGCCTCTCCGCTAAGAACCCGGTCCCTCAGCATGCAAACGACTTGGTAGGCCACTGACTTTGTAGGCCACTGACGACGGCGGCGCCACCCTGGCTGGGAGGCGCCGCCGTCGTCGTACGTGGTGGTGTTCTGGTGCTGACCTAGGCGGTGGTGATTCTGTCGTCGGCGGCCTTTTCAGCAGCGATTCGCTTGAAGGAGCGGGTGCCCTTGACGGCAAGATCGAACTCGGCTTCGATCTCGGAGTTGGACTTCCAGGTGAGTTTGCTGACGACGATGGCGACGATCAGGTTGAGGAAGAAACCGGGGACAATCTCGTACATCGTGTCGGCCAGGGGCGAGTTGCCCCAGGTGAAGACGACGACAGCGCCCGAAACCATTCCGGCGAGGGCGCCAGGCATGGTGAGCTTCTTCCAGTAAAGAGCCAGAAGGACGGTGGGTCCGAAGGCGGCGCCGAAGCCAGCCCAGGCGAACGCGACCAGCGAGAGGATCGATTCGCTGCGTCCCGAGGCAAGAATGATGGCGACGATCGCGACCACCAGAACGCCCAGGCGGCCAAGGATGACACCCTGCTTGTTGGTCAGGGTGCGCTTGGAGACCATGTTGTAGAGATCCTCAACGAGGGCTGAGGAGCAGACCACCAGCTGCGAGGAGATGGTGCTCATGACCGCTGCGAGGACCGCCGCAAGGATGATGCCGGCGACGAAGGGGTGGAAGAAGGCTTGCGACAGGTCCAGGAACACGGCTTCGGGGTCGGTCAGGGACAGGTCCGGGTTTTGCTGGAAGTAGGCAATACCGACCAGTGCTGTCGAGATGGCGCCGATGACAGTGATGACCATCCAGCCCACACCGATCCGTCGTCCGGCAACGGCATCCTGCGGGGTGCGCATGGCCATGAAGCGGACGATGATGTGCGGCTGGCCGAAGTAGCCGAGGCCCCAGGAGGCAGCCGAGATGATGGCTACCGTGGAGCCGCCGGCGACGATGTTCAGGAACGACGGATCGACCTCGCGGATGGATGTGGTGAGGCCGTCGAACCCGCCCACCTGTATCAGGCCGATGATCGGCACCATGATCAGCGCGACCAGCATGAGCAAGCCCTGGGCCACATCGGTGAAGGTAGCGCCCATGAAGCCGCCGAAGAGGGTGTAGGCGATGGTGATGGTGGCAACGATGATCATGCCGACGGTGTAGTTGGAGTTAAACGAGCTTTCGAAGAAGAGGCCGCCGGCCACCATGCCGGAGGAAACGTAGAAGGTGAAGAACACCAGGATGATGATTCCGGAAACGATCCGCAGGATGCGGCTCTTGTCTTTCAGCCGGTTCTCGAGGAAGCTCGGCACAGTAATCGAATTGTTCGACACCTCGGTGTAGCTGCGCAACCGTGGAGCAACGAATTTCCAGTTGAGCCAGGCTCCGATGGTGAGGCCGATCGCTATCCAGACCTCGATCAGACCGGAGACGTAGATGGCTCCGGGCAGTCCGAGGAGAAGCCATCCCGACATGTCGGAGGCTCCGGCGCTAAGGGCTGCCACGCCCGGCTTGAGTCCACGGCCGGCGAGCATGTAGTCGTCGAGGTCCGAGGTTCTCTTGAAGGCATACCATCCGATTCCGAGCATGGCGCTCATATAGATCACCATTGCGATGATTTGGAATGTCTGGTCGGGCATGACGAGGTCCTCTCATATTTTGCTTGGAATTTGCTGGGTGCAGCCGTCGACTATGCCAAAGACGAGCGCCATTCGCTAATAAAGTGATAGGCATCACACTCTGCGGACGCGCTTTTTCGCGGTTTTAGGAAGTATGCTGTCTAGTTTTAGATCGGCGTGCCGGGAGGTCATCTGATGCGTTGAAGTGTCGCGCCGGGGTGCCTGAGACACTCCGCTGCGCGGTGACTTCTGGCTGGTCAGCGAGGGCCCGACCCGCCAGTCTTGGCGCTTTGGCGGGTGGCATCGATCGCAGCTTTCTTGACCATAAGTGTCTTGGGTATAAGCGTCTTGGGCTTGAGCGCCTTGGGCTTGGGCTTGGGCTTGATGGTTGTTCAGCGTGGAGGTGGCAGGCCAGCTCGACCATTGATCTTCAAGCAAGCCTCGCTTTTGGCGCGCTCCGTGCGTGGTTAGAAGGGTGGCGGGTCGTCCCGTGGTGCCGGTGGTGGGTCTGGTCGGGTGAGGTAGGTTTCGCCCATGGGTGAGATGGCGATGATCATTCCGGGTTCGGGTTGTTGGTAGTGCCAGTAGCCTTCGGATTTGAGTTTGTGGTGGCGTTTACACAGTGCTGCCAGGTTGCCGTAGCTGGTTTTCCCGCCTTGTGACCAGGGTTTTGTGTGGTCGAGTTCGCAGAACACCGCCAACCGGTTACACCCCGGATGCCTGCACGTCCGGTCTCTGACCCGGACCGCATCCTTGAGGTCCTGGGGGACCCGATAGGTGGTGGCGTCGGCACCGAGTCTGGCACCGGTCAACGGGTGGGTGAGGATCCTCGTGAATGATGGTGCGTGCCCGGCCAACCGGCGGGCGGTGTCGGGGTCAATCGGCCCGTACCCTTCCAACTCACCCGGGGTATCCCCGCCGAGGAGGGTCATCACGGGGACAGTAACGAAGACCTTCGCCTGAACACCCCAGTAGGCAGTTGCATCGCCACGGCCCACCTGCTCACCCGTGCCATCCGGCACACCTGTTCCATCCGGTGTATCCGGGCTATCTTGACCATCCGGTTCGCTGGCGCCGTCGCCGGTTGCGGCTCCGCTCGCGGCCTCGTCGGCGGGTTCTCCGGTGGCGGGGCCATCGGGGCTTACGCTCATGTGTCCGGTGGCGCCGGCGCTGGTGAGGACATCGGCGAGGACGTCGGCGCGTAACTGGGTGAGGGTGCGGGGTTCGTCGGGGCCTTGTAATGCGCGGGCGGCGGTGTCGACGCGGTGGAAGATCCCGGCAGCCTGATCGACCGGGAGATAGGCTTCGAGCCAGGCCATCCCGTCGTAGGCAGGGGTCAAGTACACCCCGCGTTCCTTCACCGCTTTACGGTGCCGGCTGGCAAAGGATTCTGGGTGGAGTTTTTCCCTGAGCCGGTTCGCCTGCTGGCGGAACTTCACCACAGTGGTCAGGGACGCCATCCCGATAAGCCGAGCCTCGAAGGCTGCGGTGACCGCCGGGTCGATGTCGGGGATGCTGGTCGCTTCCTCCACGACGGCCCAGGCGTGCCGCCGGCTGAGTTTCCCGGCCTCCAACGCTTCCAGGGTGGCCGGGTAGTACCGGGTGAGCAGGGTGCTGTGTTCGACCAGGAACCCGGCCGTCCGCTCCGGCAAATGCAACGCCGCACTGATCTCAGCGGCGGTGAGCGTTGTTTCGTAACCCCAACCCCGGGGGTCGTGGCGGGTCTGTTCGGTTTGCAGGTCAAGGACCCGGGTAACAACTTTGGCTTCCTGGGCGTCGAGCCAGGACCGTGCTTCGTCGATGTCTTTCAACGTGTCCAACGCCTGACAGGCGTCCAAACCACCCACCGCCGCCAGTTGAAGCTGCCCAGTCAGTGCGGGAGGTGCACTACTGGAGCGGACCCGTTCATCCGGGTCGTCTCCCAGGTGAAAGGAACCCCACGATTCAGAGAACAACCACCCCGAATCAGGTTCAGTTGAATCCGACCCAGCCGAATCTGACTCCGTCGATTCTGGTTCTGATGGGTCGGACTCCGGAGAAACTGCGTCAGCCGGGTCCGTGTCGTTCGGGGGCTCGGGCTGCTCAACTACCGGGGCCGTCCACGCCGACTCGACACCCAACGGACCAGCCGGCCCATACCCCGCGGAAGACCCCGCGGAAGACCCCGTGGAAGCGCCCGCAGAAGACCCTGAGGAAGCCCCCGTGGACGTATCCGCGGACGTCTCCCCAGCCGTCTCTGTGGGAATATCCGTGGAAGTATCCGCAGTCCCGCTATCGGAAGCGGAATCCGCGCCAGAATCGGGGGATGATCCCGGTCCGGTAGAAGAAGCTTCGCTGCTTTCCATACCTCAATTCCATCATCCGGCACTGACGAAATAAGGGGGAAATCAGGGGTGCTCAACAAATTTTTTCAACTATTTTTGGAGGCTATAAATAGAGCTCATATTGTGGACATTCAGGCCCCTGTGGCCTAACCGCGAGTGTCGCATCGACCTAGGGTTTGACCCTGCCGCTAGGCGATCGTATACCCCGCCGCGCGGCGAAATCTGGCGGGTCTGGACGCGCTGGACCCGCCAGATTTCACTCTCCGGCGGGGGCGGTCTGTTGGATAGCGACAGCGCGAACGGGTGACCCGTCCATCCCGAGGAAAGGCAAGGGCAGCACCGAGACCCACGGATCGGCCCAATCGACTGAGTCAAGATTGGTCAGGTTCTCGATGATCACGCCATCCGCGCCCAGCAGCTCACGGTGGAACGGCAGATCGACCTCGGCCCCTGACAAGTCGGTGGGGTCCGGGTTGAGGGTATCCACGCCGACCACCGAAACTCCTCGATCTAGCAGGCGCCGGGCAATATCGCCGTCGAACGCTGGATGGCGCAGATAGAGCTCGGTACCGAAATGTTTCGACCAGCCCGTCTGAAACAACACCATCGCGACTGATCCAACATCTGCCAGCTGTGCCTCGACGTCGTGCCAGCCGTAGACGTGACCCGGCCCGACGGCGGGAAGCCGGACGATCCGGGCGGGTCCAACCAGTCGCTCGAGGTCGATCTGGTCCACCGATGCGCCCCCCTCCACCGTGTGCAGCGGAGCGTCCAGATGGGTTCCGGTGTGGGTGCCCGCGTGCACCTCGGCCACCTGGAACCCGTTGGCGGCGATCTCGGCTGCAACCGTGATCGTCACCTCCGGGTCACCAGGAAAGACTTGCATCCCGGAAACAATGGGATGCGAGAGATCAACGACCCGCATGGCTGAGATTGTCGGCCTCGGGAGTGCTATCGCTGAGGTGCGCGTGGGTGGGGGTCCCGGAAACGATCCGCCGAGCCACAATCGCCCACCCCAGGTATAGGCCAGCGGAAATGATGAAGGTGGGGATGGTTGCCCCGATAGGGCTCGGCACCGAGTACGTCAGGATCAGTGACGCTGTGGCGCCGATTACCCATACGGCAACAGCTGCCAGGTTGACGCCCTTGAAGTACCAGTAGTCACCACCGGATCCGCGAAGGATGTCCTTGTTGTAATGGCGTTTCCGGACGATGTAGTAGTCCACCAGCATGACCGCGAACACCGGAATGAACAGTGATCCGATGAGAACCAGGAAGGAGGTGAACTGATCCAGCAGCGCCAACCAGGTGGAGCCAATGATGGAAATCGCGCCGAGGACCAGCGCCGTCGGCAGGAACTTGACCTTGCTGGACGGAACCATGTTCACCACCGACGAGACCATCCCGTACACCACCATGGTGTTGGTCGCCATGACCGACAGGAAAATGACGACCGCTAGCGGTGTTCCGAAGGCGGCAACGATGGCGGTGGGATCAAACGCCACAGCTTCGCCGCCGTCGAGCACCAGGTACGCCACGGTGGTGGCGCCGAGCACCATCGCGAGCACGGTGGACAGGGTGTAGCCGATGCCCGAGCCGATCATGCCCGCTGCCTGGGACTTCGCCAGGCGGTTGAACTCCGCCGACAGGACTGTCCAGGAAATCGCGGTGGCGATGACGACGTCGAGCACTACCACTCCTGACCAGCCAAGCTCAGGATCGGCGGGCAGATCAATGAACTCAGACGGCGCAAAGGCAGTGAACGCGCTGACGAAGATGTACGCCATGAACGCGAGAATCACCAGCGCGAGCCAGGGCTCAACCCGGGCGATGCCTGCGTGACCGAAGATCGCCAGGCAGACGACCAGCAGTTGGCATAGCACTGAGAACAGGATGGGGTTGGAGAACCCGGTCGCCTGCTCCACGAGGAAATTCACGGTGACGCCCGCCAGCATCGCCTGCACCCAGCTCCAGCCCATCAGGATCACCACGTTGGCGGCGACCGGAAGGAACGAGCCGCGGAGCCCGAACGACCCCTTGGTCAGGGACATGGTTGGAAGGCCGGTGCGGGTGCCCATGTTGCCGACGAGCACCAGAACCGCGCCGCCAATCAGGGTGCCGAGGATGATGAGTCCGACGGCGAGGGGCCAGCTCACGCCGGGAACGAAGAGTGTTCCGGTGAGCAGTGTGGTGACCACCAGGTTGGCGGCAAGCCAGATCATGCCCATCCGCCCGGCGCCGAGCGTCCCACGGATCGGGCCGAAGCCCTCGGAGTTTTTCTCGAGGTGGTCGGATAGCCGGGAGAAGGCTGACCCGGACGAGGGGCCGGTACGTTTGGAGGTCTTCATGGCGCTACCTGATTTCGGGGGAGTCGGAGGGGTCAACTGGTGGGAGTGGTGAGAGATGTTCGTGAATAGCTTGCACTGCGCCGGTGGCGTTCCGGTGGAAAATGATGGTCTCGCGCTCAAGGGTCGTCTCACCGGTGTTGATGGTGGTCATGACATCGTGGCTGAACACGGCGCTTTCCCCGAGGAGCTGGATGGACGGGTTGCTGCTCACGCAGTCGGTCACCCGCCAGCCCTCCGCAAGCCACGAATCCCACAACTCTTCGTAGTCCTTGCGGCTTGGGAGACGCTCGGCCTCGGTATGAAAGATGAAGGTCGCGTCCTCGCTGAAAGCCGCGAAGTATGCTTCGGTATCCGTCTGGGAGAACGCCGTGACGACGCGCGAAGCAGCCGTCTCAACCTCGTGCCGGGTCAGACCAGTGTGATCGGTCATAGGGTGTGGTCCTTCTTCGAAAGGTCGACGACGGCGAACTCGTCTTGTAGCCTGACAGACAACTTTTGTTTTCAAAGTTTGAGTGACACAGCTAACAATGTCAAAGGATTCACCAAATTTACTGCCGCAAATGTCGATGGGGAAGCAGGCGGTACAAAAAAGGTGGCGCTCCCGTAGGGGAACGCCACCTGACCTCGGATGAGGCTCTAACGCATGTTCACGAACTGCAGATCGGCCTCGTCGAAGTTCTTCAGCAGTGCCATGGTGGCCTGCAAATCGTCGCGGGACTTTGAGCTGACACGCAGTTCGTCGCCCTGGATGGTGGACTTCACGCCCTTGGGCGCCTCGTCGCGGATCAGCTTGTTGATCTTCTTCGCAACGTCCTGGGCAATGCCCTCTTTGATAGTCGTTTCCAGGCGGAACTCCTTGCCCGAAGCATAGGGCTCGCCGGTATCCAAGGACTTCAGGGAGATGCCACGCTTGATCATCTTGGACTGCAGAACGTCGAGGACCGCCAGGACGCGCTCCTCCGAGTTGGCCTTCATGAGAATCATCTCCCCGCTAAAGTCCACCTCAGCGCCAATGCCCTTGAAGTCGTAGCGCTGGACGATTTCCTTTTGCGCCTGGTGCAACGCGTTGGCAACCTCCTGCTTGTCTACTTTGCTAACAACATCGAAAGTGGATTCGCTCGCCACAATGTCTCCTAAGGGGTAGTGAGAAGGAACTGCTCCCAGCCTAATCGGTTCTCCATGGATCGGCTTGAGGCTAAGACTCACAGCCGATCTACAGGGAGTGCGGTGTCCACTCACAAATGCCGGTGAAAGTCTTGGGTCCAGCGATCAACCCATCAGGAGAGGGCCATGACTGACAAACCGCGTGTCCGGTACCAGGTTCGAGTCCGGCATGTGGTGGCCGGAACTTTCCTCGTTGCATCATCGGCGGTGTCGATTACCGGCCTGTCGCCAACGCCAGCGGTGGCGGCCGGGGCGTCGTCGTCGGTCGAGGTCTCCTACGAGGCGTCGGCCGGTGCCGAGCGGTTGGCGGGAGTGCGATCCGAGTTGGACGACGCCGTCGCCTTCGGCTCGGTGACGACCGCGCAGGCGGATGCCTTCTATGCGCAGATTGAACGCCGCGTGCACGCCGGACTTTAGGCCCGGGACCGCCCCTCCGGAGGCGATTCGATTCTTGCCCCGATTTTCTGTAAAGTTGTCTTGCCCGCGGTTACCGTGGGTGAACCTCATATTCGAGGACGTTTGGCAGATTACCCGAGCGGCCAAAGGGGGCTGACTGTAAATCAGCTGGCATCGCCTTCACTGGTTCGAATCCAGTATCTGCCACATCGCCGGTATACCGGGAAAGTAGCCCGTCAGGATCTTCGCCAAGATCCAGACGGGCTACTTTTTTGCCCTTTTACTTCCTAGGCGACAGGTTGCGGATCCCGCGACCCGGATCTGCTCGTTGATGACCTCATGATTCCCGGCCCCGCCGGTGCGCCCGACGTGGGACTGCGACTAATCCGCCCAAAGACGCTGCGGGGTAACGCGCCGGCGGTCCTCTGGCTGTATGTCGGCGAAATGGTCATCGGTAGCAACAGCCAGGATTGCCCGCACCCTGGGAATCACCGTGGCATCAGTCGAATATCGCCTCTCGCCGGAGCACAAGGCGCCCGTAGTCCTCGACGCCGCCTACCGAGCTGGAAATTGTTGACGGGGCGTTCCACGGCTTCGATGCCTTGTTCTCCAACAAACCCGTCTCCAGAACCTTCTGGCGTGCCCAGGCAGCTGCCCTGCAGGACCCATTGTTCACCCGATAGGGGCAGGCCGGAACGCCCTCCGCCGATGACATAACTTCCGCCCCTCTTCATTGAGAGCGAACACGGGGAGACATCTGCGGGCAAACTCGTTAGCGTTAAAGGTATGGCAACTATTGAAGTAACCGAGGCAACTTTCCCCGAGACCATCGAAACGAACGATATTGTGTTCGTCGACTTCTGGGCTGAATGGTGTGGCCCGTGCAAGCAGTTTGCTCCCGTGTACGACGCCGTTTCTCAGAAGCACGACGACATCACCTTCGCGAAGGTGGACACCGAGGCCGAGCAGTCTCTCGCCGCAGCAGCCGGGATCACCTCGATCCCCACCCTGATGGCCTTCCGCGAAAAGGTGCTGGTGTTTTCCCAGCCCGGTGCGATGAACGCCACCCAGTTCGGCGAACTGGTTGATGCAGTCAAGGGCCTCGACATGAAAGAGGTCCACGAGCAGGTAGCCCAGCAGCAGGCTGCCGCTCAGGCGGGTGCGCCAACCGACGCTCCAGCAGCGGACGCCCCGGTGCAGGGCGAGCAGAAGACCAACTAGTCTTCGGCTCAGGCACCAGCTAGACCCAACGAAACCCCCGGTCCTTCAAGGACCGGGGGTTTCGTGTGCAGTCAGTATCTAGTTAGTTGCTCTTGGTAATCTGCACCGGCTCGGACAGCAGGCCGCTGAGCGACTCGTTGAGATCCTGCACCGCTGAGCCGCGCGAATGCTTTTCCAGCAATTCCTCTGACTCCCAGCGTTCCGTCAGGAGGATCCGGTCCTCAGTTACGTCGGTAATTTCGTAGCGGATGCACCCCGGCTCGTTGACCACCTGTTCGATGGCGATGTCCAGGGCCAGTTTCACCCGGAACACCTCACCTGGATTGGGGAGAAATACAGCAGTCACGTCAAGTGGTTCACTCATGACATTCAGCCTACCGCTGGCGATGATCCTCGGGCGCAAGCCGTGGACCATAGGTGGGTTTACGGAACCCGCTCGAATACAGCATTCGCACCACCCGCTGCCGATTCCCGCTCCAGGGCGCCAGCAGCTCAAGCATCCCGGCGTCGTCGGTCCGGCGGCCAGTCAGGGCGGCGCCCACGTAGGCCGCCAGATGATAGTCACCCACCGAGATCGAATCGGGGCAGCCGTGCGTTCGCTGCAAGACTTCAGCAGCCGTCCACGGGCCGATCCCCGACACCGAACACAGCGCGGCAGTGACCTGGCTGGCTGACTGGATGGCCGCCAGGCGCTCCAGCCCCGAGGCCAGCGACGCCGCCTTCAGAATGGTCTCCGACCGGTGGGCATCCACACCCGCCCGGTGCCAATCCCAGGACGGGACCCGACGCCACTGAGCAGCGGTGGGCGGCAACCGCAGGCCAGCCGGTGCCCCCTGCGGCCGGGGCGCTTCGTCGCCGTGCCGCACCAGTAGCCAGCGCCACGCACGCTTCGCCTCGATCCCCGTCACCTTCTGTTCCAGGATGACGCGCGCGACGGCGTCCAGCATTCGGCCCGTGGACGGAAGCCGCAAACCGGGAGACAGGTACCTGCCCTTCCGGGCGAGCTCTGGCAGGGATGCCTGGAACCCCGGGGTGTCGAAGTGGCTCCAGTCGTCGTCGGCGCCAAGCAGGATGGGCACCGACTCGATCGCGGCGGATGCCCCGGGGCCCCAAGCCGTCGCGTGGACACGGGCATCGTTCAACGCTCCGCGCTGCTCCAGCCGGACGGTTGCGGCGCCATCGTCGTTCCGGAAAGCCAGCCAGATGCCACCCAGGTGGTGGATGAATGCCGGATCATGCGCACCGCACTGCAGCGACCCCACGGTACGGACAAGGCTGTACGGACCCCCGGGTTCCCACACCAGCGAGTGCGCGCCGGACCCGGCACCCCGTTCGGGTGCGGCTGCCGGACCAGCGCTGGGCTCTGCGCCCAACCCAGGATCGTCACTCTTGGCAGCTGAAACGGTCATACCTCAATGGTGTCACGGCAGGCCGACATCAATCCGGTGAGCAACCTGGACAGCGCGCAGCAAGATGGACAACGGTGAGGAAGATGTCGCTATCGGATGTCTAGGTTGCTCACGAAAACGGTGGCGGGTTCGCAGGGAACCACCTGGACGGTCCCCACCGTCACATTCAGCAATGTGTGAGTTCCCACAGCTCGGCCAGTCCGGTGTGGGTAGGGACCACCATCAGCACAGCTTGCCCGGCAGCAGGCTGGGGCAGCAGGTAAGGGCGCTTCCAGGCAGCCTTTCCGGCCGGTGGTCGAGGCCCATCGAGGTACCCGGCGACTCGGCGGAGTCCGGGAACAAGAGGACTTCGCGGTAACTTTGTAGGTATGAAGTATGCGAACTCCGTAGTGGACCTGATCGGCAACACCCCGCTGGTCAAACTGAACAGCGTGACCGAGGGAATTGCCGCGACCGTCCTGGCGAAGGTGGAATACCTGAACCCCGGCGGCTCGATCAAGGACCGTATTGCCGTCAAGATCATCGACGCAGCCGAAGCCGAGGGTAAGCTCCTGCCCGGCGGCACCATCGTCGAGCCGACCTCGGGGAACACCGGCGTCGGGCTGGCGTTGGTTGCCCAGCAGCGCGGCTACCGGTGTGTCTTCGTGGTGCCGGACAAGGTGGGCGAGGACAAGCGCAACGTGCTGGCCGCCTACGGAGCCGAGGTGGTGGTCACTCCGACCGCCGTGGCGCCCGATAGCCCGCAGTCCTACTACGGCGTCTCCGATCGGCTCAGCCGCGAGATCCCCGGCGCGTTCAAGCCCGACCAATTCTCCAACCCCAACGGTCCGCTCAGCCACTACGAGACCACCGGTCCCGAAATCTGGAACGACACTGACGGTTTGATCACCCACCTCGTGACGGGCGTTGGCACCGGCGGCACCATCAGCGGCACCGGCCGCTATCTGAAGGACGTCTCGGCTGACCGCGCCAGCGGGCCGGTCCGCGTGATCGGCGCCGATCCGGAGGGCTCCATCTATTCCGGCGGCACCGGACGCCCCTACTTCGTGGAGGGCGTGGGCGAGGACATGTGGCCCGACGCCTATGACAAGACGGTCGCCGACGACATCCTGGCCGTCACCGACGCCGAAAGCTTCGCCATGACCCGCCGCCTCGCCCGCGAGGAGGGCCTCCTGGTCGGCGGCTCGTGCGGCATGGCTGTGGTGGCGGCCCTTCGGGTGGCGAAGGACCTGACGGCGGACGACGTCGTCGTCGTCGTCCTGCCCGACGGCGGCCGTGGCTACCTCGGCAAGATCTTCAGCGACGACTGGATGAAGTCGTACGGCTTCATGGAGAGCGGGGACGAGGCGACGGTCGGCGAGATCCTGCGCACCAAGAACGGCAACATGCCGGACCTGGTGCACACGCACCCCACCGAGACGGTCCGCGACGTCATTCACATCATGAACGAGTACGGCGTTTCCAACATCCCGGTCCTGTCACAGGAACCCCCGGTCAAAATGGGTGAGGTGCTGGGCTCCGTCGACGAACGCCTGCTCACCGACAAGCTCTTCCACGGCGAAGCGAAGCTCACCGACAAGATCTCCCTGCACATGAACGACAAGCTCCAACTGATCGGTTCGCTGGAGTCAGTGGCCACGGCGCGGGAGCGTCTGGTGGACAGCGACACGCTGATGGTGACGTTCGTTGGGTCACCGGTGGGAATTCTGACGCGCCACGACTTGCTGACGTATATGAGTATCTGACTTCCCTTCTAAGGAGAACCATGACGCACCACGAGAACCAGGGCTTCAACACCCGGGCCATCCACGCCGGCCAGACGCCGGATCCCACCACGGGCTCCGTCATTCCCCCGCTGTACCAGACCACCACGTTTGCCCAGGACGGGATTGGGCAGCTGCGCAACGGCTACGAGTACGGCCGCGGCACCAACCCGACCCGTGACTCACTGCAGACTCAGCTCGCCGCGCTCGAAGGGGCAACCCACGGGTTCAGCTTCTCGTCCGGTCTCGCTGCCGAGGATTCCCTGATCCGTGCGCTGCTGGCGCCGGGCGACCGGATCGTCATGGGCAACGACGTCTACGGCGGCACCTACCGCTTGATCGACCGGGTGCTCTCACCGTGGGGCATCAGCAATGCTGCCGTCGACATGTCGGACCTCGACGCCGTCAGGGCCGCCGTCGGCGACAACACCGCCATGGTGTGGGTCGAGACGCCGTCGAACCCGATGATGAAGATCTCGGACATCGCCGCGATCGCCACCATCGCCCACGACGCCGGTGCCGTCCTCGTGGTCGACAACACCTTCGCGACGCCGTACCTGCAGCAGCCGCTCTCGTTCGGGGCCGACGTCGTGGTCCACTCCACCACCAAGTACATCGGCGGACACTCCGATGCCAGCGGCGGTGCAGTGATCACCAGCAATGAGGAGATCGCGGAGAAGGTGGGCTTCATCCAGTTCGCCGTCGGCGCCGTCTCGGCACCGATGGAAGCCTGGCTGACCACGCGCGGGCTCAAGACCCTCGGCGTGCGGATGGACCGGCACAGCTCCAACGCCCGGGCGATCGCCGAGTGGTTGCAGGGCCGTCCCGAGGTGGAGCAGGTCTTCTACCCTGGCCTGCCCGGGCACCCCGGCCACGATCTCGCCGCAGCCCAGATGAAGGACTTCGGCGGCATGATCTCCGTGTCGTTCACGGGCGGGGAGGCGGCGGCGCGGAAGGTCGCCGAGTCCACCCACGTGTTCACCCTCGCCGAATCACTCGGCGGCATCGAGTCGCTGATGAACTACCCGTCGGCCATGACCCACGCCTCGGTGGCTGGCACGGACCTTGCGGTTCCCGAGAACCTGATCCGGCTCTCCGTCGGCATCGAGGATGTGCAGGACCTCATCGCCGATCTGGAACAGGCCTTCAGCACCCTCTAGGAGTCTCAGACAGACAACAAGCCCTCAACGGAAAACGCGCCGGCAGTATTCATACTGCGGGCGCGTTTGTCGTTAAGAAAGCTAACGCCTGAAAGGACTCAGGGTCCGCCGGACGAGCCGGACCCACTTGTTCTCCGGCTTCGGGTCCACCGTCGCGAACCATTCGGCGCTGGGCGGCAGCCACAGGGGCACGATCGCCAGCAGCATCACGACGGCCACCACCGAGAGCCCCGGGGTGCCGCGCAGCAGGACCGGCAGCCCGACGATGATCCCGATGGTGGTGAGCAACTCCCGCGCACTGCGCCTACCCCGTCGCAGCCGGAACACCAGGAAGAACTGCAGCAGCGCCAGCACTCCGAGCACGACGCCGAGCCCCACCAGACCGGCGCGGTCCTGGTCCTGCAGTTGGGCAGACCCCAGGAACGAGCCGGCCGCCACCAGGAACAGGACCGCCACCACCAGCCACACAATCACGGCCAGTTTCAGGGTCCACGGCAGTGGCGGCCGGGCAACCCGCGGGGGACGGGCCATGCTAGCCGCGGGGGACGACGACGCCGGCCCGCGTCTCGTCGTCGTACGTGTACACGGCGCGTCCGCCAATCCATACGGTCAGGGCCCGCTGCATGACGTCCAGCGGGTCTCCGCTCCAGAGGACGACGTCGGCGTCCTTGCCTACCTCGAGCGAGCCCATCCGGTCGGCCAGCCCCAGCACCTTCGCCGGGTTGATCGTGATCGAGCGCAGGGCCGTTTCGCGGTCCAGACCCTCCTTGATGGCGAACGTCGCCTGGTGGATCAGGAAGTTGATCGGGATGACCGGGTGGTCGGTGATGATGGAGATCTCGACGCCGGCCGCCGCCAGCTTGCCCGGGTTGGCGATTGAGCGCCCCCGCAGTTCCACCTTGGATTTGGTGGTGAACAGCGGCCCGATCAGCACGGGGATCCCGCGTTCGGCCAGGACGTCGGCCAGCAGGTGGGCCTCGGTGCCGTGGTCCAGGACCAGCTCGTAGCCGAACTCGTCGGCGAGCCGGATCGCGGTGGCGATATCGTCGGCGCGGTGCGCGTGCTGGCGCCAGGGGATTTCCCGGCGCAGCACCATGGCGAGGGCCTCCAGCTTGGGGTCGCGGGCGTTTTCATCGGTCTTGCCCATGTAGTTCTGCGCATCCATGAAGGCCTTGCGGATGATCATTGCGGTGCCCAACCGGGTGGAAGGGGTCTGCTTCTTGTCGCCGTAGACCCGCTTGGGGTTCTCCCCGAGCGCTGACTTCAGGCCGCTGGGGGAGCGAAGCACCATCTCCTCGATGTAACGACCGTGGGTGTGGATAGCGACGGCGAGGCCGCCGATGGGGTTGCCCGATCCGGGGTTGACGTTCACGGCAGTGATACCGCCAGCCAGAGCGTCGTCGAACCCGGGATCGTAGGGGTTCACGGCGTCGATTGCGCGGACGCCGGCGGTGACGGGATCAGTCATTTCATTGGTGTCGTCCCCGGCCCAGCCTTCGCCTTCTTCATGGGTGCCGAGGTGCACGTGGGCGTCGATCAGACCTGGCAGCAACCACTGGCCCCCGGCGTCGTGGATCTCGGCGCCCTCTGGGATGGTGACGTCGGCGCCGAGCGCCGCGATCTTTCCGTCCTCCAGGAGCACCGACCCGTCGAAGGGCGTGCCCTCGATGGGGACAACGTGGGCGTTGATGATTGCTGTGACAGTCATGGGTGGTGACCTTTCGACAGGGAATGATGTGATCTCCAACCTACCTTCTTCGCCCTGCGAGGGGTCAGCTTCCCTGGCAGGGCGAGTGAGCCGCCTAGACTGAAAACCGATCGGGTAGGGGAAGGACAACAGGCAATGGCAAGGAAATCCGCACTCATCACCGGGGTTGGACGAACGGTGGGGTTGGGCGCCGGGATTGCCCGCCGCCTCGCCGTCGACGGCTGGGATCTGGCCCTGAGTTACTGGCACCCCTACGACCAGCGGGTCAACGGCACCGCCAACCCCGCGTCCGAGGTGCAGGAGCTGATACCGGAACTGGAGGCACTCGGGTCACGGGTGATCGCGCTGCCTGGGGACCTCGAGGATTCCAAGACGCCCGGGGAACTGGTCGCTGCCGCCCGGACCGAACTCGGCACGCTCAGCGGGCTCGTGCTCTCCCACACCGAAAGCGTCGACTCCGGGCTGCTGACCACGTCGCTGAAAAGCTTCGACAGGCATTTTGCGGTCAACGTCCGCGCCTCCTGGCAACTCATCAACGCGTTTGCACTGCAGTGCAACGACGGCGGGGGAGCGATCGTTGCCCTCACCAGTGACCACACGGCGGGCAACCTGCCCTACGGCGCCTCCAAAGGGGCACTGGACCGGATCGTGATCGCCGCGGCACGGGAACTCGGCGAGCGCGGTATCAGCTCCAATGCGCTGAACCCGGGACCGGTCGACACCGGCTGGATGACCGACGAGATCCGCCGGGCCGCGATCGATCGGCAGCCCACCGGACGGCTGGGCACTCCGGCAGATATCGGCGGGGTCGTCGCGTTCCTGCTGTCCCAGGACGGCCGCTGGGTCAATGGCCAATTGGTCAAGGCCGACGGCGGATTCTCCGCCTGACAGCTGACCCCCAACCACCGCCTACACTGACAGAATGCTGGCATGGCCTCTACCTTCATGAGCAACCTGGGCCTCGCCCGGGTGGGCACCGGATTCGCCCTTGCGTTGCTGCTCCCGCCCCTCCTCGAATGGGGAATGGTCACAGTGGGCAGCGACTTCCTCGCCGTGGACGTGCTGGTGCAGCTGGCGGGTGTGATCGCCGTCGCGCTGGTGGGTGGGATGTGGCCCGCGCTGCTGGCCGCCGTATTCAGCACCCTGGTCCTTAACTACTACTCGACCGACCCAGTCGGTTCGCTGGAGATCACGGACCCGCAGAATCTTCTGACGCTGGTCATCTTCATCGCCGTGGCAGTGGCGGTGTCACTGGTGGTGGGCCTGGCTGCCCGCCGCTCCCGGGAGGCCGCGGCGGCGAGCGCTGAAGCGGCGACGCTTGGGGAACTGGCCCGCGGCGTGCTGGCGGCCGAGGACACCCTCCAGGGTTTCCTCGCCCACGTGCGCACCCACTTCCAGGTCGACGCAGTAGGTCTGTTCACCCGGGACGCCCGGGGCGGACCCCCACCGGTACTGCTTGCCAGTGACGTCGCCCCCGATAATGCCTCGCCCGACCACCCGACGCCGGGTGATGTTTCGCTGGGCGCCCCAATCGACGACCTGTTCGCAGCTGACACCACCGAAAACCTCCCGGACGAGCTGGTCCTCGCCCTCTACGGGAGGGCCCTGAACACGAGGGAGCGGAGCCTCCTCACCGCTTTCGGCTCCCAGCTCACCGCGATGCGGCAGCGCCAGGAACTGGTTGTCAGCTCCCAGGCCAACCGGCGCCTGACCGAGGGCAACGTCATGCGGACGGCGATCCTGCGGGCCGTCTCGCATGACCTGCGGACGCCCCTGGCGGGCATCAAGCTCGCCGTCAGCAGCCTGCGCCACGAGGCGGTCCAACTACCCGTCGATGAACAGAAGGAACTCCTCGAAACCATCGAGGACTACGCTGACCGGCTGGACGCCCTGATCAACAACCTTCTGGACATGTCCCGGTTGACGGGCGACGCCGTGACACCGCACCTCCGCGCCGTGCACTGGGCCGATGTGCTTCCAGGCGCCCTGATCGGACTCCCGCCGCAGCGGGTCCGGGTCGAGATCCCCGGGAACCTGCCGCCGGTCGTCGCCGACCCCGGAATGCTGGAACGCGTCATCGCCAACCTGGTCGAGAACGCCGACAAGTACGCGGGCGGCGAGGACATTGTCATCAGCGGGTCGGTTGAGGGGATTGTCGGTCACGTCGACGACGGCGTGCCAGCCGGTGAGTTGCGGGTGGTCGACCACGGGCGGGGAGTCACAGCGGACGACGCCGACACCATCTTCCAGCCATTCCAGCGCGCCAGCGACGCCCCCGCCGGTGCAGGAGTGGGCCTCGGCCTCGCCGTCGCAAAGGGGTTCACCGAGGTGATGGGCGGACAGCTCATTGCAGAGGCGACGCCGGGCGGCGGGCTGACCCTGCGCATCCGGCTGCCGTTGGCAACAGGGTTGCGCGACGGCGAGCCAGGCAGCACGGTAACCCCGCACCCGATGGTGGGTCACGGTTCACCATGACATCGGTCCTGATTGTCGACGACGAGCCGCTGCTCCTCCGCGCCCTGCAGATCAACCTCCGCGCCCACGGCTACCGGCCGATCACCGCTGTCGACGGGACGACGGCGCTCGCCGTGGCAGCCGAGCACCGCCCGGAGATCGTGGTGCTCGACCTGGGCCTGCCGGATATGGACGGCATGGACGTGATCACTGCACTGCGGAAGTGGACCCAAACCCCGATCATCGTGTTGTCCGCCCGCCACGGCTCCGACGACGTCGTCGACGCCCTCGACGCCGGCGCCGACGACTATGTGACCAAGCCGTTCGGCCTGGATGAACTCCTGGCGAGACTCCGAGCAGCCAGCCGTCGGGCGACGGCACCCGCCGCGACAGTGGTGCAGACCGCCGATTTCAGGCTCGACACCGGTGCGCGGCAAGCGTTCCGCGGCACCACGGAGGTACGGCTGACACCCACCGAGTGGAAGATCATCGACCAACTGGTGGCCCACCCGGGCCGGCTGATCACGCAGGGGCAACTGCTGCTGGAGGTGTGGGGTCCCGCCTACGCGAAGGAACTGCAGTATCTGGGGTCTACCTGAACCAGCTGCGGAAGAAACTCGAACCGGATCCCACCCAACCCCGGTACTTCATCACCGAAAGCGGCATGGGGTACCGCTTTGAACCCTGAGGATCCCTAGGATGGACGCTATGACAACAGGTTCCCTACTCGCCGTGTGCCGCGTCCATGCCCTGCTGCCCACGCAGGATTCGACCGGGGTCACCGCCATCGACAAGCGGCCCGTCGACGGCCCGGTCGCCGTCCATAAACTGGGTCTCACCGGCGACATCCAGGCCAGCCGGAAACACCACGGTGGCGAATCCAAGGCCCTCTACGCCTACTCCCAACAGGACGCCGACTACTGGGATGAAGAACTGGGGCGGGACATGAGCCCGGGCAAATTCGGGGAGAACCTCAGGGTGGCAGGAATCGACGCGAGCCGCGCCGTCATCGGCGAACGCTGGCAGGTGGGCGACGACGTCGTCCTCGAAGTGACAGCGCCGCGCACCCCCTGCGTTAACTTCGCCCGGTTCCTCAAGGAGCCGCGCTGGGTGAAACGTTTCGCCGAGGAGAACCGGGTTGGTACCTACCTTCGTGTGATCAGTAAGGGACAGATCACGGCGGGGGACACCGTCACCGTAGTCAACCGCCCGGAGCACGGCATTACGGGCCACGATGTGTTCGCGGGGCTCGACGCCGACGCCGCCCAGCGGCTCCTCTCCGCCGAAAAACAGGGTGTGAGGCTCAGCCCCGAGATCCACAAGGTGGTTGCCGCCATCCTGCGCCGGGCGTAGCACCACTGACCCATCCCGTCACACGGGGATGTGCGCAGGCTCACGCGCCGTCGTCGCCCGGATAGGTGCGGCCCAGTGAAGCCATGCAGTACACTTGAAACATCCCCCACACCGGTATTCCCTTAAAATTCCGCCCATTTTGCTGGGCTGGATAGGTTGTGTTGGGGCTCGCAGAGTAAGCATGCGGGCAGATTCATCAGGGAGCGCCGGCTAGAAGAAAACGTCATACAGACCGCTGAGATAGCGGCCGCCAGTTATGACGCGAAATCCTGCCGCGGGATTGAAACAGTGCCGGATTTCTATGTTCATGGGCTGGAATTCCCCTTTTGTTCCAGCTGTCCGGCATCTACCTGAAGGTCAATCCCTCCATGCCTGAAAATAACACTCCCGAAACCGTCATTCCTCCTGACGCCGTCGACGCTCCTCAGAATGTCGAAGCTCCCGAGGCAGACGAAATCAAGTTCACCGACTTCGGCCTCGACGGTCGCGTTCTCGCGGCCCTGAGTGACGTCGGCTATGAAAAGCCCTCTCCCATCCAGTCCGCCACCATTCCGGTGCTGCTGGAAGGGCGCGACGTCGTCGGCCTGGCGCAGACGGGTACCGGTAAGACAGCAGCATTCGCTATCCCCGCGCTGTCCCGGATGGCCGAGCTCGCCGATCTCAACGGTCCCAGCAAGTTCACGCAGATCCTGGTGCTCGCACCAACCCGCGAACTGGCGCTTCAGGTTGCCGAGGCATTCGCCTCCTACGCCAAGCACATCGACAACTTCACGGTGCTACCCGTTTACGGTGGAGCTCCTTACGGCCCCCAGCTGGCCGGCCTGCGCCGCGGCGCACAGGTAGTTGTGGGTACCCCGGGTCGCGTGATCGACCACATCTCCAAGGGTTCACTCGACCTGTCCAACCTTCAGTACCTGGTACTGGACGAGGCCGACGAGATGCTGCGCATGGGCTTTGCCGACGACGTCGAGCAGATCCTCTCCGGAACACCTGACGACAAGCAGGTGGCGCTGTTCTCGGCAACGATGCCTAGCGCCATTCGCCGCATTGCGTCGAAGTACCTCAACAACCCCGCCGAAATCACTGTCAAGGGCAAAACCTCGACCGGCACCAACACGCGCCAGCGCTTCCTGCAGGTCATGGGCCCGCACAAGCTGGACGCCCTGACGCGCATCCTCGAGGTCGAAGACTTCGATGGGATCATCGCGTTCGTGCGCACCAAGATGGCGACCGAAGACCTGGCGGACAAGTTGCGTTCACGGGGCTTCCAGGCCGCAGCAATCAACGGTGACATTCCCCAGCAGCAGCGTGAGCGGACCATTGAAGGTCTCCGCGACGGCAAGTTCGACATCCTCGTGGCCACCGACGTCGCGGCCCGCGGGCTCGACGTCGAGCGCATCTCGCTCGTGGTCAACTACGACATCCCTCACGACACCGAGTCCTACGTCCACCGCATCGGCCGTACCGGCCGCGCTGGCCGTTCAGGTGACGCGATCCTTTTCATCACGCCGCGGGAGAAGTACCTGCTGCGCTCGATCGAGAAGGCCACCCGCCAGCCTGTCGAGCAGATGCACCTGCCATCCTCCGACGCCGTCAACGCGTTGCGGATGAACAAGTTCGCCGAGCGGATCACCGAGACCCTGGCCACCGAGGATGTCTCAATCTTCCGTGACCTGATCACCAGCTACGAGACCGAGCACAACGTGCCCGCCAACGAGATCGCTGCAGCCCTCGCCGTCATGGCACAGGGCAGCAACCCGATCCTCGTCAAGGACATCCCGGTAGCCCCGGCAGGGCAGAAGGAACGCGCGGCGGGGCGCAAGGATGGTTTCGGGTCACGCGGACCAACACGCAGCCTCACCGAGGGGAACGCCACCTACCGCATCGCGGTGGGACGGCGCCAGCGGGTCATGCCGGGCTCAATCGTTGGCGCCATTGCCAACGAGGGTGGCCTGTCCTCCGCGCAGATCGGCGGCATCGATATCCGCGCCGATCACACGCTCGTGGAACTGCCCGCTGACCTGTCGAAGGACCAGTGGCGTGCCCTGTCCAAGACGCGCATCGGCGGCGAGCTGATCCACCTCGAACTGGACAAGGGCCGCAAGCCAACAGGTGACCGCGACGGCTTCAAGAAGCCGTTCAAGAAGCGTGAAGGCGAGGGTGGCGGCTTCAACAAGGATCGCGCCCACGACGGCGGCTTCCGCTCCGGCGGACACAGCGCCGGCGGCGGTGGCGGGGACCGTAAGGAACGTCACGGTAAGGGTGCCGGTGCAGGTGCCGGTGGACGCCGCGAAAAGTGGTAATTTTGTAACTGAATAACCCCGTCGGATCCCTGGTAAAACAGGGATCCGACGGTGGAATCAGCACCCGGCCGCATCGGCCGGATCCTGATTTCGCCTTGATGGCAGAAGCTGGTAAAGTTTTTTGCTGTTGCCCCCCTAGCTCAGTGGTAGAGCGCGTTCTTGGTAAGAACGAGGTCACCGGATCGATTCCGGTGGGGGGCTCTCAAATGGGAGTCCCGTAAGCAGGCCAATGGCCCGGCTGCGGGCACACTCATTTGTGGCGGTGTAGCTCAGCTGGTTAGAGCGCACGACTCATAATCGTGAGGTCCCGGGATCGAGTCCCGGCACCGCTACAGATACAGCAGGTCAGAGGCCCCGAGCCGCTGGCCTGCTTTTTTGTTCCCTCCCTCACCCCGAAAACTAGGCAGCTTGCTTATCACCCACGGGCTTCATAGGGTTGATTTGTACGACATCGACGTTCTGACACAGGAGGAACCATGTCCCCCCATAATCTTTCCGGCAAAAAAGTTGCCTTCCTACTCACCGACGGCGTGGAGCAGATTGAGCTCACCAGCCCCTGGGATGCCGTCAAGCAGGCCGGCGGCGAACCGGTCCTCGTTGCTCCAGGCAGCGGCACCTTGCAGGGCTTCAACGGCACAGACAAGGGTGACACCTTCACCATTGATCTGTCGGTCGCGGACGCCTCGGCCGGGGACTTCCACGCGCTGGTGCTCCCCGGCGGCGTCGTCAACGCGGACCACCTACGCGTCGACAAGGACGCCCAGGAATTTGCCCGTGCGTTCTTCGCCCAGCACAAGCCGGTGGCAGCGATCTGCCACGCACCGTGGCTGCTCATCGATGCAGGGGTGGTCAGCGGCCGCGACCTGACGTCGTACCACACGCTGCAGACCGACCTCCGCAACGCTGGCGCCAACTGGATCGACGACGAAGTGGTCACCGACCAGGGCTTTGTCACCAGCCGCACCCCGGACGACCTTCCCGCCTTCAACGACAAGATGCTCGAAGAGATCGCCGAGGGCGAGCACGAAGGCCAGACCGCCTAGGTCCCCTTTTACGCAGTGTTTAACCGAGGACGCAGTGTTTAACCGAGGACACAGTGTTTGACCGAGTACACAGCGTTTGACTGAAGGACCGGTGGGAAACCGTCGGTCCTTCAGCATGTCCGGGCCCGTCCCCTGGGTGTCTACAGTAGAGGCATGGCTGCCGAACTTTTCCTGTGCCGGGGGGTGAGCTGGCATCGGGAAGGGCCGGTGCTGTCGCTTGCCACTCCGGAGGGGACCGCCCAGGAACTGAGCCTGGATCAGGCAGCCGCGGCCGGCCCGGGCGGCGTGGACCTGGGGTTCCGGATCCTGAGTCAATTCGGGGAACGGTACTGTCTGGGGTTCCACCGGGTCTACGGGCCCGACGCGCGGGAGCACACGCCCTGCCCACGGCAGGACACAGCCGCCCGGGGGTACCAGTGCGGACCCTGCTTCGCCCGCGACGACCTGCGGTTCATGCACGACGTGCACCGGTCCGGAGTGGAGCCGGCGGGCCTGCTCAGCTACCTTGCCCAGAACCACTGGCTGTACGTCGCAACGTTCGCAGACGGCGCCTCCAAGGTCGGAACGGCCGCGGACCTCCGTAAATGGCATCGGCTCGCTGAACAGGGCGCCGTCGTCGCGCGCTATGTGGCCTCCGCCGACGACGGGCAGATCGTTCGCGTCCTGGAAGACGCGGTGACCCGCGCTGTCGGGTTGGCTCAGGCCGTGCGGTCGGCGGCGAAGACCGCTGCCCTGGCTTTGTCGCGTGACGGGGCAACCCTCGACGGGATCAACGCGGAGTTCGCTGGAAGTGTCAGGGCACTGCTCCGCGACGGGCTGGACTTATCAGGGTTTCGGGTGATCGATGAAAAGTGGGTGGCGCCGTCGTCGTGGTCCCGGTTGCTTGCCAGTACCGGACCGCAGCTTTACCCGCACAGTCTCGCCGCCGGTGAGCACGGATTTCAGGTCGAGGCCATGGTCGGCGCCGCCGCGCTGGTTCTGATTCGGGGGTCGGAGGTGCCGTTCCTCGTCGACCTGGCCCGATTGAAGGGGCAACGGATCGAGTTGGGAAGGTATCAATCGGTGGTTCCCGAAGTCCAGGAGGCGTCGTTCTGACGAGCAAGTCTCACTCGGGTGTTACGTACGCGCCGCTAATACCTCCGTCTACGAGGAAGGTCGATGCTGTGATGAAGGAGGAATCGTCGCTGGCGAGGAACGCTACCGCAGCGGCGAGTTCTTCCGGTTCAGCGAAGCGGCCCAGCGGGACATGAATCAGCCGGCGGGCGGCTTTCTCGGGGTCCTTAGCGAAAAGTTCTTTCAGGAGCGGCGTGTTGACCGGACCGGGGCATAGTGCATTGATTCGGATGCCCTGACGCGCAAATTCGACGCCGAGCTCTCGGCTCATGGCTAGGACCCCTCCCTTGGATGCGCTGTAGGATATCTGGGATGTTGCTGCACCCATGACGGCGACGAACGATGCCGTGTTGATGATCGAGCCCTTGCCTTGGGTCTGCATGTAGGGGATGGCGTATTTGCAGCAGTAAAACACCGAGGTGAGATTCACCTCCTGCACCTTACGCCAAGCATCGATACCGGTCTCCAGAATTGAACCGTCCGCGGCAGGGGAAATGCCGGCGTTGTTAAAGGAGATGTCCACACGCCCATAGGTTTCATTCGTGATGGCGTAAAGGTTCTTGACCTCCTCTTCGTTTGTCACGTCGACCTTGACGAAGAGACCACCGACTTGTTCTGCGGCACGCAGGCCGGCGGTCGGGTCGACGTCGGCGATGACGACATGAGCTCCTTCAGCGGCGAATCTGCGGGCGGTCGCCAAACCGATGCCACTAGCGCCACCAGTGATTACGGCGCTGCGGCCCTCGAGGCGGCTGGAGATGATCTGCTGGGTCATTTCTTGCTCCCTAGTGTTGATGTCGGAGTCACGGGTGAGTGGCAATGAAGACGTTCTTGGTTTCGGTGAAGGCATCTAGGGCATCGGGGCCGAGCTCGCGGCCGAGTCCTGATTGCTTGAAGCCCCCGAAGGGCGTGGAGTACCGGACTGAGGAATGGGAATTCACCGAAAGGTTTCCGGAATCCAGACCGCGCGCCATCCGCAGAGCACGACCAATGTCCCTGGTCCAGATGGACCCCGAAAGCCCGTAAATGGAATCGTTGGCAAGGCGGAGGGCATCGGATTCATCGGTGAAGGGAACAACCGCCACGATCGGCCCGAAAATCTCCTCGCGCATTACCCGGTCATCCCGGGAAGGAGTCAGCACCGTTGGTGGAAACCAAAAGCCCTCACCGTGCGGCGCGGTCCCCTGGAAGGCGATGGCGGTGCCGGAAGGAACGAAGCCGGAAACCGTCTGGCGCTGTGCGGCGGAGATCAGCGGACCCATGAACGAGTTCGCCTCGCGGGGGTCTCCGACCTTCAGCGACTTCACCAGTGGTTCCAAAAGTTCAAGGAACTTCTCGTACACAGTGTCTTGTACAAGGATTCGGGAGCGGGCGCAGCAGTCCTGGCCAGCATTGTCGAAGGCCGCGCCGGGCGCAGCGGCGACTGCCTCCTCGAGATCGGCGTCGCCGAAGATGATGTTGGCGCTTTTACCTCCGAGTTCAAGAGTGACCGGTTTGACCTGCTCGGCGCAGCCGGCCATGATTCGCTTGCCAACCGTGGTCGACCCGGTGAACACCACCTTCCGGACCGACGGGTGGGTGACGAATCGCTCTCCCACCACAGAACCCTTGCCCGGGATAATTTGCAGCACTCCCTCGGGAAGACCAGCTTCCAGAGCGAGCCGTCCGATCCGTAGTGCGGTCAGCGGGGTCACCTCGGCGGGCTTCAGGACAACAGTATTTCCAGCGGCAAGCGCGGGAGCGAATCCCCAGGCTGCAATGGGCATCGGGAAGTTCCAGGGCACAATCACGCCAACGACACCGAGAGGTTCGTGAAAGGTGACGTTGATGCCGCCGTGTACTGGAATCTGTTGGCCAAGGTGGCGTTCCGGGGCGGCGGAGTAGTAGTACAGCACATCTCGAACGTTGCCTGCTTCCCACCGCGCATTGCCGATGGTGTGTCCGGCGTTCCGGACTTCCAGCTGGGCGAGGTTTTCAAGGTCGTCGTCCACGGCCGCGGCAAAACGGCGCAAGAGCATTCCGCGGTCGGCCGGGGCAACGTGTCGCCAGGCCTCGAAGGCCGTCGCCGCCTTGGCTATCGCATGGTCGGTGTCCTGCAGGCTGGCCAAGGAAACGGTGTCGATGATCTCCTCGGTGGCCGGGTTCAGGACGTCAAATGTGGTGGTCGACATTGATGGTTCTCTCCGTTCGTGTTCTGGAGTAGGCGCGGGCGGCTTCAATGAATCCCTCAAACAGCCGGAGATCTTCAGGGCCCTGTTCGGGGTGGAACTGCACGCCAAGGACCCATCCTCCTGAGGTCGTTTCGACGGCTTCGATGGTTCCGTCAGCCGCCTTTGCGGTGACATGGAGCTCGGCGGCAACCCGGTCGAGAGCCTGATGGTGATAGCAGGGGGCTGTGGCCCGCGGCCCCAGCAGGGATGCGCATATACTGCCGGGTGTGGTCGTGAACTCGACAGTTCCGAAGACGCCGGGCGCGGGTTGATATCGCGAGTCAGGCAACACATCAGGGACATGTTGAATGAGCGATCCGCCCAGGGCGACGTTGAGGATCTGGGCACCACGGCAGATGGAAAACAGTGGTAGGTCCGCCGCCATAGCCGCGCGGGTCAGGGAGAGGTCATGGCTGTCCCGGTGGGGTTGCGCAAAGGTCAGCGCATGTTGTCGGGCGCCATAGTGTTCAGGGCCGACATCGGTGCCGCCAGCAATGATCAACCCGTCTAGCAGATCGATAATAGAGGGGTCGGAGCCGATGGGCGGCAGGAGCACAGGTGTTCCCCCCGCTGCCACAACCGCGTCGACGTAGGTGCCCGGGAGGAGGGCGGCGTTCGCAGTCCACACTCCCCATGCGGCCTCCTGGTAGTAGGTAGTCAGCCCGATACGCGGGCGGTAGGGCTTAGAGGCGCTCAAAGACACGCCTCCTCTCCCAATCCGTAACAGCGCTGTCGTAGGCCTTCAGCTCCACGCCGGCGGCGTGCACATAGTGGTCAACAACCTCGTCGCCGAAGGATTTCCGGGCAATCTCACTGGCTGCCAGCAGTTCACGGGAGTCGCGCAGGTTTGTGGGAATCCGGTCGGCCTCCGACTGGTAAGCGCTGCCTTGGGTAACTGCCTCCAGCGTGAGCTCATTTTCGATGCCATGGATGGCCGCAGCGATAAGTGCAGCGGCGGCGAGGTAGGGGTTGACATCTCCACCGCCCACCCGGTTTTCCACCCGCAGGCCAGCTCCGTGCCCGACCACTCGCAGCGCACAACTGCGGTTGTCTAGGCCCCATGCAATTGCGGTGGGCGCGAAGCTGCCTTCAACGAACCGTTTGTAGGAGTTGATGTTAGGGGCTACGAAATAGGCCATCTCCTTCAGAGAGGCCAACTGGCCCGCGATGAAGTGTTCCATGACGGGGCTGAAGCCGTGCTCGCGGTCGCCAGCTAGGACGGGTTTCCCATCGAGGTCAGTAAGGCTGAAGTGAATGTGGCAGGAATTGCCTTCCCGTTCGTTGTACTTTGCCATGAAGGTGATGCTTTTGCCCTGCTGGGCAGCAATCTCTTTGGCACCGTTCTTGTAAAACGCGTGGTTATCGCAAGCGGTTAGAGCCTGCGCATACCGGAAAGTGATTTCCTGTTGGCCGTAGTTGCATTCGCCCTTGGAAGATTCGACGATCAGGCCAGCCTTCTCCATACCTGTGCGGATACTTCGGATGACTGGTTCCAGCTTTGCCGTTGCGAGAAGGGAATAGTCGATGTTGTACCGGGTGGAAGGGGTCAGGCCTTCGTAGTTTGTCTTCCAGGCTTCCTCGTAGGTGTCATCGAACATGATGAACTCAAGCTCAGTGCCGATATGGGCGCGGTAGCCCATCGCTTCGAGCCGTTCGATCTGCGCCCTGAGGATTTGCCGGGGGGACTGACTCACCGGACGGCCGTCTGGCCAGAGAATGTCGCACTGGATCATCGCCGTACCCGGCAGCCAGGGGACAAGCCGTAGCGTGGAGACATCGGGTCGCATGACCATGTCCCCATAGCCGTTCTCCCAGGAAGACATCGCGTAACCGTCGATGGTGTTCATTTCCACGTCGACGGATAGCAGATAGTTGCAGCCCTCTGCCCCGTGCCCGAGTACGTCCTCGAGGAAGGAACGGGCGCCGCAGCGTTTACCCTGAAGGCGACCCAGAGAATCGGTGATGGCCACCACTACGGTATCGATCTTTCCGGCGGCGACCTGCTCCCTTAACTCATCGATGCTCAGTTGTGCCTGTGTGCCAATTGCCTGATCGGTCATCTGTTATCCGTCGCTTCGACTTGGTTCGGGGATGGGTGGGGTGAAAGCTGGGTGACGCGGTGCTCAGTTCTTTAGCTCCGCCTCGGCCGCGGCCAGCCGGGCGAATTCCTCTTCGGGAGCGCCGGCGACAATGTGGTGGCGGCTGTAGAACCAGTAGTACAGCAGGGCCGCACCAAAGATTCCTGCCGTTATCGATGCCGCGAGCACATCGACAACGAAGGTGGCAACGACAGCGACGGCGGCCAGCGCCAGTGCAATGGAGGTCGTCACAACGCCTCCGGGGGTTCGGTAGCCACGGGGAAGGTCAGGTTCTTTCTTCCGCAGCACAATGTGGGAAAGGTTGAGCAGGACGTAGGACACGGTGGCGCCGAATACTGCGATGTTGATCAGGAGTCCGCCGTTACCCGTGGCGGCGGCCAGGATGAATCCCACGGTGCCGGGGATGATCAGCGCCCAGTAGGGCGTGCGTCGGCTGCCCGTGAGCGACAGCCACCGGGGAAGGTACCCGGCACGGGACAGGGCGAACAACTGGCGTGAGTAGGCGTAGATGATCGAGAAGAAGCTGGCCACAAGACCCGCAAGGCCCGCATAGTTGACGAATTCGGCGAGGACTGAGTTTTCACCGTAGACATGTCGCAGAGCTTCCGGGAGGGGGTTGTCGGAGGTACTCATGGCCTCCGACCCGCCTGCTCCCGGTACCAGAACAAGCATCAGCGCGCCGAAAACCACAAGGATCAGCATGGCGGCTATGATTCCGCGCGGCATGTCCTTCTTCGGGTCCGCCGTTTCCTCGGCGGCTAGTGGAACACCTTCGATCGCCAGAAAGAACCAGATCCCATAGACGAGGGCGCCCACGACACCGCTGATTCCCATCGGCAAAAATGCGCTGGAAGCGGGGGAACCATCCGGAACGATATCGAAAAGGTTCGCCGCACTGACGTGTGGGAGTAGGCCAATTACCGTGGCCGCCAACGCCACGACGGCGATAGCCGTGATCGCAAAGATCAGCCGAAGGGCCTCGCCCACACCCCGGAGATGGATTCCCACAAAAATCGCGTACGTCACCAGATAAACGGGCCAGGAGTTTGTCAGACCGAAGAGTCCTAGGGCTTCGACGTAACCACCGATGAAGATTGCAATGGCCGCTGGGGCAACTGCATACTCGATCAGCACGGCCATCCCGGTGGCGAATCCTCCCATGGGCCCCAGCGCGCGCCGCGCGAACCCGTATCCTGCGCCAGCGGCAGGCAATGTGGACGATAGTTCGGCCAGACCGAAAACCATGCATGTGTACATGATTCCCATCAGTACAAAGGCGATGAGGAGCCCACCCCAGCCTCCTTGCGCGAGGCCTAGATTCCATCCCGCGAAGTCCCCTGAGATAACGTACGCCACCCCGAGACCGGCTAACAGCACCCACCCGGCGGCCCCACGTTTGAGTTGGCGGTGCTCAAGGTATGTTTTTTCGGAGTCTGGCTGTTTCGATGCCATGCCGGTCCCTCTCTTCGATCTTAATGGTCTTTTATTAGTCCATGAAGTTGATCCCAGTGTGAGCTAAATCACGAAGTTCGTCAATGGTTTCCGCCTACGTCCGATCAGGCTCCGATAGCAATCGTTTTAGTTGCAGACCTGAATAGGATGGTGGCATGGAAGCCGAATCATTTGAGGGAGCGGCTCGGTTCCTTCGACCGGTCAGGCAGGGGAACGCCTTTGAAGAAACGATCGAGCGACTCTTGCGGAACATCAAACTGGGAATTCTTGCGGCCGGCGACAAGCTTCCCCCCGAGCGTGAGCTTGCCGATTTGCTGGGGGTGTCACGGGCCACCCTCCGAGAGGCCCTCGCCGAATTGCACAAAGCCGGATATGTCGAGGTCAAACGCGGCCGCTACGGTGGCACCTACATCGCACAGAACCGCCTTCCGGGGCCGGAAGCATATCCGAACATCAGCCCCGAGGAGGTTGAGGATGTGCTGATCCTCCGCGGTGTGCTGGAGCCGGCCGCGGCTTCCCTTGCCGCCAGGGCGAGGTTGTCCCCTCCCCAGCGTCGGCACCTACTCGATACCTTGGCGGAGGTGGCAGGGGCGTCGGCTAATGCCTATCGGCCCAAGGATGCGAGATTCCACGTGGCCATCGCGGAAGTAGCCGGCTCGCGGAGCCTGGCAACTGCCGTGGCTGATGCCCGTGCGAGAGTCAGCGATCTTTTGGACTGTATACCCCTGCTGGAGCCTAATCTTGAGCATTCCAACAAGCAGCACCAGAGAATTGTCGATGCCATCCTGAGCGGTAACTCCGAGGAAGCGTATGAGGCTACCGAGGATCATTTGCAGGGAACAGCCTCGCTGCTCCGTGGATTTCTTGGCACGTCCCGAAGCTCCACCCCTGAACCCCCCAGTGAATCCGGGCCTAGCCACGGTGAATGAAGCGGGAAGTGCCGCGAGCAGGCTGGTGGTGACCACGGATTGGCTCCCGATGCCTCCGCCTATGCGGGGCGGACGCCTATCCCCAGTAAACTGAATCTCATGTTGAACACCCCCTGGGACACCGGATCGGATCTGTACCGTCGGCTGGTGATCGCTGCCCTGGTGCTGACCGGCGCGGGAATCCTGATTGCCGTGCTCGGCGCCGTCACCGGTAGCAATGCGACGGTGTTCACCGGAATCCCCGTGCTGGCTGCAGGTCTCATCACCCACCTTGCTGGCCTCGTGGTCAGGACACGGGATGCCAGACGCCGGCATCAGGCCCGCGCTCCAAAGAAGTAACCTGCCCTGCACTAGGCTGGGATACGAACGTCGATCGCATCCGGCAGGAGCCCCATGACCATTAATCCCGAGCTGCAGGGCCGCAGCTATCCAGCAGGCGCCGTCTATACGGTGGGCCGCGAGAAGATCCGCGAATTCGCGCGGGCGGTGAAGGCTACCCACCCGTCGCACTACGACGTCGACGCCGCCCGCGAGCTGGGCCACCGCGACCTGGTGGCACCGCCGACCTTCGCGATCATTGTCGCCCAGCTGGCCGATGCCCAGCTGATCTCCGATCCGGATGCGGGCATCGATTTTTCCCGAGTCGTGCATGCCGACCAGCGGTTCATCCACCACCGCGCCATCGTGGCGGGCGACGAACTGGTCGCCGAACTCCACGTTGATACGGTCAGGGCCATGGGAGGCGGCGCAATGATCACTACCCGCGCCGAGATCTCGACTACCGACGGCGAAAAGACCGCCACCACGACGTCGTCGCTGCTGGTGCGCGGGGAGGAACAGTAATGGGTATTGCTATCGCCGACCTCACCGTCGGCCAGGAGATCGGCTCCGCCACCGTCGAGGTCACCCGGCAGGACCTGGTGAAATATGCGGGAGCCTCGGGTGACTTCAATCCGATCCACTGGAATGCCGACTTCGCGCAGGGTGTTGGCCTGCCGGGCGTGATCGCCCACGGCATGTTCACCATGGGCGCCGCCGTCCAGTTGGTCACCGACTGGGTGGGCGACCCCACCGCCGTCGTCGACTACCAGACGCGGTTCACCAAGCCGGTCATCGTCGAAGACACCACCGCTGCGGGCACTCCCGGCGCGGTAATCGAGGTGGCCGGCAAAATCGGTGCCATCGATCTTGACAATTCGACCGTCCGCGTGGACCTCACTGTGTTGTCGGCCGGGCTGAAGGTGCTGGTCAAGGCGCAGGCAGTGGTGCACATCTGGTGACCTCGCTTGCATCGCTGACCACAGCAGGGGTGGGCGGTCCCGCCCGCACCTACGTGGAGGCCCGCTCCGAAGCGGAGATCATCGACGCCGTCCGGTCCGCCGACAATTCCGGCGAGCCGCTACTGATCATCGCCGGTGGGTCCAACCTGATCATCGCCGACGACGGCTTTGCCGGCACCGTGGTGCGGCTGGCATCCACCGGATTTACGGTGAACGACGACAACGCCACCTGTGGCGGTGTCATGGTCACGGCGGAGGCTGGCCAGAACTGGGATGCCCTGGTGGAGTACACCGTGCTGCACGCCTTTTCCGGGCTGGAGGCGCTGTCAGGGATTCCCGGGTCCACCGGAGCGACCCCGGTGCAAAATGTCGGGGCCTATGGTTCCGACGTCTCGCAGACTCTCGCGACGGTCCGCACCTGGGACCGCGAAACCAAAACTGTTAAGTCCTTTACAAACTACGAATTGAAGTTTGGGTACCGGGACTCGCTGTTGAAGCACACCACCGTTGACGGATCGCCCCGCTACGTGGTGTTGACCGTTGAATTCCAGCTGGCGCTTGGACGGATGAGCGCCCCGGTCAAGTACGCCGAGCTGGCGCGGGAGGTCGGTGTGAACATCGGCGAGCGGGCTTATGCCAATGACGTCCGGCGGGCAGTTCTGAAGTTGCGCGCCGCCAAGGGGATGGTGCTCGACCCGGCGGACCGGGACACGTTCAGCACCGGATCCTTCTTCACCAACCCCATCGTGGATGCGGGGACAGCGGCGACGCTGCCCGAGAACGCACCACGGTATCCCACCGCGGAAGACAGTCAGGTGAAACTCTCGGCGGCCTGGCTGATCGACCAGGCCGGCTTTGGGAAGGGCTTTGGGCTGGCAGGTGATGACGGGTTCGCGGCCGCTGGTGGCAGGGCATCCCTGTCGACCAAGCACACCCTCGCCGTCACCAACCGGGGCGGCGCCTCGGCTGCAGACCTCCTGGCGATCGCAGCCCTGGTAGCTGACGGCGTCCACCACCAGTTCGGGATCCGCCTCCGCCCCGAGCCGCTGCTGATCGGCTGCGCGCTCTAGCCCTAGAGGTTTCCCGTGCTGATGAGGAGCATCCGGCGCAGGGGTTCGGCGGCTCCCCACAGCAGCTGATCGCCGACCGTGAAGGCGCTCAGGTACTGCGGCCCCATCTCCATCTTCCGGAGCCTGCCCACCGGAACCGTCAGGGAACCGGTCGCCGCGACGGGGGTGAGGTGGGACAGCGTTGCCTCTTTGGTGTTCGGGATGACCGTGGCCCACTCGTTGTCCTGGTCGATCAGTCGCTCAATCTCAGTGAGCGGAATGTCTTCGGTGAGCTTCACGGTCAACGCCTGGGAATGGGAACGCATGGCACCCACCCGGACGCAGAGGCCGTCAAACGGGATCCGTGCACCCCCGGCGCCATCGGTGCCCAGAATCTTGTTCGTTTCGGCGCCGGCCTTCCACTCCTCGCGGGACACACCGTTGCCCAGATCGGCGTCAATCCAGGGCAGCACCGAACCGGCGAGCGGTACCCCGAACTGCGAGGCATCCATCCCCGGGTTGCGCTGTTGGGCGAGGACCGCCTGGTCGATGGCCAGGATGGCCGACGCCGGATCCTCAAGGTTGGCGGCCACCGAGCCATGGATGGCACCAAACTGGTTCAGCAGCTCGCGCATGTGGCGGGCACCGCCGCCGGAGGCCGCCTGGTAGGTCATCGAGGTGCCCCACTCGACCAGGCCGTTGCGGAACAGTCCGCCGAGGCCCATCAGCATGCAGGAGACGGTGCAGTTCCCGCCCACGAAGTCACGTACACCGCGGGAGAGCCCCGCGTCGATGACATTACGGTTGACCGGATCGAGCACGATGATTGAGCTGGACTCCATCCGCAGCGTCGACGCGGCGTCGATCCACAGGCCGTCCCAGCCACTGTCGCGTAGCTTCGGGTACACCTCGGCGGTGTAGTCACCGCCCTGGGCAGTCACGATGGTGGACAGCTTTGCCAGCGCGTCGACGTCGTACGCGTCCTGAAGAGCAGGGGCGCCCTCAGCGAACGACGGCGCGGCGCCTCCCGCGTTTGAGGTGGAGAAGAACACGGGGTTGATCAGGCGGAAGTCGCCCTCGTCCTGCATCCGCTGCATCAGGACCGATCCCACCATGCCGCGCCAGCCCACAAAACCGACGCTGGGCAGGGACGATGAACTGTTTACTGCTGTAGTCATGCTGCAAGTCTAGGCGAGCGGTTCCACGAGCTCCGATTGGGTTACGAAGTGACGGTGACAGGAGCCGCTAGTCGGTGCCCTTGGTCCAGAGGCTGATCCGGTAGCGGGTGCCGTTGGCTCCGGAGAGCCACCCCTGCTGCGGGGTCACCCCGTCGAGTTGCCAGTCCGGGCCGAGCGTAGGGGCGAACGTGTCGCCCTTGGTGGTCGACTCGATGACCGTGACCACCGCCGCCTGGGCAACCGGCAGCGCCGCCTCATAGATCTGCCCGCCGCCGATGACCCAGATCTGCTCCGCACCAGGGCTGCGCCGGGCCTCCACGAATGCATCGTCCAGGGAGTCGACGACGACGGCGCCCGCCAGCTCGCCCGCTTCAAGTCCGTGCTTGCTCACCACGATGTTGGTCCGGTCCGGCAACGGGCGGTACTTGGCCGGGAACGACTGCCAGGTATGCCGGCCCATGATGACCGGATGGCCGAGCGTGGTTCGCTTGAAGTGTTCCATATCCTCGGGGAGGCGCCATGGCATGCCGCCGTCCTTCCCGATGACCCCGTTCTCGGTCTGGGCCCAGATCATGCCGATGAATGGTTCCCGGCCGATGGCGTCGATGATGCCGCGATTCTGGGAGCTCATACGGCGATCGGCGCCTTGATGGTGGGATGGTGTTGGTAATTCACCACGTCAAAGTCCTCCAGCGTGTAATCGAAGATGCTCTCGGGTTTACGGTTGATCAGCAATTGCGGGCTTGGGTAGGGCTGCCGGGTCAGTTGTTCGTTCACCTGTTCGACATGATTGTCGTAAATGTGCACGTCCCCGCCCGTCCAGATGAGTTCCCCCGGTTCCAGGCCCACCTGCTGGGCGACCATCAGGGTCAGCAGCGCGTAGGAGGCAATATTGAACGGGACACCGAGGAAGGTGTCGGCCGAGCGCTGGTAGAGCTGGCAGGACAGCTTGCCGTCCGCCACATAGAACTGGAAGAACGCGTGGCACGGTGGCAGGGCCATGTTGTGCAGTTCGGAGACATTCCAGGCCGAGACGAGGTGTCGCCGTGAGTCGGGGTTGTCCTTAAGGTCCTGCACTACCTGGGCGATCTGGTCGATATGCCCGCCGTCCGGTGTGGGCCACGAGCGCCACTGGACGCCGTAAACCGGGCCAAGTTCGCCGTCGTCGGCGGCCCACTCGTTCCAGATCTTCACTCCGCGCTCCTGCAGCCAGGACACGTTGGAGTCGCCGCGGAGGAACCACAGCAGTTCCAGGGCGACCGATTTGAAGTGCACGCGCTTGGTGGTGACAAGGGGGAAGGAATCGGCGAGGTCAAAGCGCAGTTGGCGTCCGAACACGCTGCGCGTTCCGGTGCCGGTACGGTCGGTTTTGACCACTCCGTTGGCCATCACATCGCGCAGGAGATCTTCGTACGGTGTGTGGATGGGTTGTGAACTCACGCCCACCACTCTAGTGGTGGGCGTGTTACACCTCAAAAGGCGCGCGGTCAGCTGTGACAGTGCCCGCCAGCAGCCGGCGCGCTCGGTGGGACGTCCAGGACCGGGCTGCGGTCGAAGAAGCCCTCCGGGCGGAGCTTGAAACCCACGGTGTCCACCGGCATGATCGGCCAATCCTCAATCCGGGGGAAGTGCGTCAGTCCGAAGGTATGCCACACCACAAGGTCCTGCCCGTCGAGATCGCGGTCTTGAGCCACATACTCCGGAAGTCCACCGCCGCCGCCATGCTGGTTGACGAAGTCACCGGTGGGGTATTTCTCATCCTCAGCGAACCGCGTCACCCACAGATCCTTGGTGGCGAAAGCCGCACGACGCGCGATGGAGGACTCCGGATCCGCCAACAGGGTGGGCTGGCCCTCCGAGTGCAGCTTGTACCCCACCGGCTCGCCGAGGCGATTACGGGACTCCGGGTTGGAGATCACCCAGGTGCGACCACTTTGCGGATTTCCTTCCCGCACGCTCTCGGACTCCCTGGCCAGCACCGTCCGCTTGCGGGAGAACGCGTTGCCGCGCGGGTTCTCTGGTCCGATGGCCTGCCGGACGATGTCTTCTTCTTCCACCCGGTTGGTGAAACCATCGATGGCCATGTCGAGGCGGGCGCTGAAGAGGTGCTGGTGGAATGGTGCTCCAAGCCCCGGCGCCAACTGTGACATGTTCGGCGACCCGTCCTCCGGATAGGCGCTGGTGAAAACAACGCCTGTGGCTTTGGCCTCGAACTCGATGGTGCCGTCGAGATAGAGGTACCAGAAGAATCCGTAGTCGTAGTTGCCCACCGTGGTGAAGAACGAAATCACGAGGCGACGGTTGCGCCGTGTGTAGTTGATCTCCGACCATAGGTCGCTGTGTTTGGCGAGGACACCCCAGTCTTCCTCGTGGATGCACACTGCGTTTCGGATTTCCCGCGGATTCCCGGCGGCATCGCTGACCGCGGGACTGAGGTAGGTGATGTCACCCAGACAGTCACAACCGAGTTCCAGTGAGTTGGCGTACTGACCGACCAGATACTCTCCGGTGTCGAAGTAGTTCTGCCACGACCGAACAGGGGAGGGGTCACCGTAGGGCACCACCATTTCAGCGATGGATGCCCGCTTGATGATGGGCCGAACCCGGCCCTTGTCTTTGAAGGAGAGGTTGTGGAGCACCACGCCCTCACGGACATCGAAGCCAACGTCCACACTCCAGTTCTCCCAGTCCAGGTGATTACCCCCGGTGAGGGTGAAGCTGGGCCCCTCGGGCTGGGTGATGCTGATCGGCTTCTGCGAGGTGCGCAGCGGCCCCGTTAGTTCGGGATCGGTGTAGTTGCCGTGTTCCCTGGGTATCGGCACCGCGCCTAGATCGATGACCTGCGTGACCTCCTTGCTGACGACGTCGACGTACGCCACCAGCCCGTCGATCGGGTGCGCCCACGCGCTGTCCGTTTCGTGCTCCTGGACGAAGGCGAGCCCGCGGAGGATGCGGCGCCCCCTTTCTTCGGGGTACTCGTACACACCGGCTGACAAGGGTGCAACGCGTACACTGGCGACGTCAAGGTTTCTGGCGGCAAGGGCGGCAAGCCATCGCTCGTCGGTCGACAGCAGTTCCTCCACGGCCGCGAACTCCTCCTCAAGTACCGGGAGCTCACCGGTCACCGCCGTATCCAGTTCCACGCTGGACAACACCGCTGATGTGGTCGTCGAAACGACAACATCCAGCGGCGCGGAACCCGAGGTGTCGTGCAGGAACACGCGGAACCGGCGGCCCTCCTCGCCCGCACCCGATGAACGGCTGGGATCAACGAGTCCGAGATACGCGATCCTTCTCGTTGCACCGAGAAGGCCCCGATCCTGCAGGACGCGCCTGACCTCCAGAATTTCGTCCGCTGTGGCCAGCGCGTAGGAATTGGCAGTCGCTGTGGGTGACGTTGTCATGGGAATCCTCAGTCAGGTGTTTTTCTCTGTTTGTAGACTATGCCGAAGGTAAGATGGATCACAAGAGATCCTCGAAGGAGAATTGCGCAGTGCCAAAGATTGTTGATCATGACCAGCGGCGACTGGAGCTGGTGGATGCGACCTGGCGGATCATTGCGCGGCACGGGATCGAGGGCGCGACGATGCGCGACATCGCCCTCGAGGCCGGATTCTCGAACGGTGCACTGAAGCCCTACTTCCCCACGAAGGATGATCTGCTCACCTTTGCGTTCCGACATGTCTTCAATCGCACGAATAACCGGATTGCCCTGACTACCTTCAACCAGACCGGGCTTCACGCTATCCGTGCCTTGGGGAGGGAAGTTCTCCCCATCGATGAAGAGAAAATCAGCGAGGCGCGCGTTGTCATTCCGTTCTGGCAGAAGGCCGTCACGGACGAATTCAAGATGGCGATTCACCGCGAGTCGATGGAGCAGTGGCGGGTTGCGCTGAAGCGCCATCTCGGGGAGGCGCGGCAGGTGGGTGCGATCACTAGCGCGGTGCCGGACGCCGTCATCAGCGAGCAACTCATGAATCTGTTCCTGGGTGCGCAGATCACGGCAGCCCTATCACTGCCCGAGGACAATCTTCCCGCCTATACCGACCAATTGGATGGGTTTCTGAAGAATCTGTCGTAACGGAAATTCGCCCGCTGTCGAAAAAAGGTGACGAATGAGGGTCGCCGGGTCTACTCTGTAGCCAATGTGTTGCAGAACACATTTCACGGGGGGACCACAGCCTCCGGGTCGCTGTCAGGGACACCTGGCCCAACTACTCAAAGGGGAGTATTCATGGAAACCTACGACGCGCTACTGAAATCAATTACCCCGGCATCCGGACCCACGAGGGCTATCCAGGACCCCGCGACGGGTGAAACCGTCGGCGAGGCACCGGAACACACCGTCGCCGATCTGGAGGCTGCGATCGCGGCAGCCTCAGCCGCCCAGCCGGAATGGGCTTCGCTCGGCCATGCAGCGCGCACCGACATGCTGTTGAAGGCTGCCGACGCGATCGACCGCTCAGCCGAGGAGCTCGCCATCCTGCTCTCCCGGGAACAGGGCAAGCCACTCAACGGCCCCAACGCGCGCTTCGAGGTCGGCGCGTGTTCGGCATGGCTCCGCGCCGCCGCCACCGCGGTCCTCGAGCCGGAAACTGTAGCCGACGACGGCGAGACCTTCGCGCAGATTCACTACCGCCCCATCGGCGTGATCGGGGCCATCGGACCCTGGAACTGGCCCATGATGATCACAATCTGGCAGATCGCTCCCGCTCTCAGGATGGGGAACGCCGTCGTCGTGAAGCCGTCGGAGTACACCCCGCTGAGCGTTCTTGCGCTGATTCACGTGCTCAATCAGGAACTGCCGGACGGCCTGCTGGCCGCTGTCTGTGGTGATGGCGAGGTGGGTAGCCGCATGGTGGAGCACCCGGCGATCGGGAAAATCATGTTCACCGGATCCACCGCCACGGGCAAGGCGATCATCAAGTCCTCCGCTGACAGCGTCAAGCGGCTCACCCTTGAGCTGGGCGGAAACGATGCCGGCATCGTTCTGCCCGATGCGGACCCCAAAGCAATCGCCGAGGGACTTTTCTGGGGCGCCTTTATCAACACCGGCCAGACCTGTGCCGCACTGAAGCGCCTTTACGTGCACGAGGATATTTATGACGCTGTCTGCGAAGCCCTGACCGCAGTCGCCGAGGCAATGCCCATGGGAGTTGGGCTCGACGAAGCTAACCTCCTTGGACCGCTCCAGAACAAGCCGCAGTACGACATCGTGGCTCGCCTGGTGGATGCCGCGAAGGAATCCGGAGCCCGCGTGTTGACCGGTGGCAACCCTGATCCGGATCAGCCGGGATATTTCTACCCGACAACGCTTATCGCTGACATCGACAACGACAACCCGCTCGTTGCCGAGGAGCAGTTCGGCCCTGCCCTGCCGATCATTAAATACAGCACGATCGATGAGGCCATTGCGAAAGCAAACGGTCTGGAAGTTGGTCTCGGCGCCTCCGTCTGGTCGTCGGATGTCACAGCTGCACGCGAAGTAGCCGCGCGGATCGAAGCTGGCACAGTGTGGATCAACAAGCACGGCGCCGTGGACCCCCGCATCCCGTTCGGCGGCATCAAGCAGTCCGGGTACGGGCTGGAGTTCGGTGTCGAAGGGCTGAAGGGCGTGGCAGTCCCGCAGGTCATCAACGGGTAAGACTGACTCACTGGTCAACCGGCAACTGCATCACACAATTTGCTTCCAAGAGAGCAGCAGAAAAGTACTCGTGCGCAGGAGGAAGCTTCCGGAAAGGGTTCCGCATCGTCGGGACAGCTCATTGAGGAGATAGACCATGAACAGACCCGTTACGGCCTCCGACGGCGGATCAAGCGCCATCGATGGACCACGGACCATGCTGCGCCGCGGCAGGCTGGGAGTCATCGGCGTCGTATTCTTCGTCGTCGCCGCCGCGGCGCCACTGGTTGGCATGACCGGCGCCGTCCCGATTGCGATTGTGCTGGGAAACGGCGCAGCCGCACCCGGAGCCTACCTGGTGGTTGGCCTGACGCTGTTGCTCTTCAGCGTTGGGTATTCAGCGATGAGTCAGCGTGTCACCAATGCTGGCGCCTTCTTCGCCTACATTGGGCGTGGTCTGGGACCGAACGTCGGCCTCGGGTCCGCGTTTGTATCCCTGATCGCCTACGTGGCCATCCAGCTCGCGATCTTTGGTTTCTTCGGCGGGTTGATGGCTGGACAGATGGGTGCGCTCGGCCTTGAACTGCCATGGTGGTTGTGGACGCTGAGCGCGTGGGCGCTCGTCACTGTCCTGTCGATGGCAAGCGTCGATGTGGGTGCGAAGGTGCTCGGAGCGTTGATGCTGCTCGAGGTGCTCGCCCTGGCGATCACCGCCGTTGCCATCCTGATCGACGGTGGCCCCGAGGGTTACGACTTCGTGGCCTCCTTCTCGCCCCAGGCCATCCTGGTTGGTGGACTTGCAGGCTCTGCCGGGATCGCCTTCGCCTTTGCTTTCGCGTCGTTCATCGGATTTGAAGCAACAGCGATCTATGGCGAGGAATCCAAGGACCCGAAGCGGATTGTGCCGCGCGCCACCTACCTGGCGGTGGGATTGATCACGGTCCTGTTCGCTGTCACCGCATTCGCGCTGGTGACGGGGATGGGAGCGTCGCGGGTGGTCGAAGCCACGGTGGAGTATTCGACGGTGGACGGCGTTCCGCTAGCCGACCCAGCCGCCGTGCTCTTCTCCCTGGCCACCGAATACGTGGGCGGGTGGATGGCCACGGTGATGAGTGTGCTCGTACTCTCGAGCCTGTTTGCAGGACTCCTCGCATTTCAGAATGCGGCCAGCCGCTACGTTTTTGCCCTCGGCCGTGGCGGAGTGCTGCCCCGCCCACTGGCACGGGTCAATGTCAAAGGTGCTCCCCAAAGCGCTTCCGTGACGACGTCCGCGGTCACGGGGATAGTGATCCTGCTCTTCACTCTGTTCCAACTCGAGCCCATCCTGAACATGTTCTACTGGTTCAGCGGCCTGGCAGTGGTAGCAATTGTGCTGATCGAAGCGATGGTCTGTCTCGCTGTCATCGCGTTCTTCCGCAAGAACAAAGGCACGGAGGGTATCTTCGTAACGATCATTGCCCCGATTGTGGCATTCGTAGGACTCCTGATCGGCGAATATCTCCTCATGTCCCGCTTCGGTCTGCTGGCCGGGACAACCGCCGAGGGCGTGGATCCCTCGGTGACGCCGTGGGGGCTGAGCCCGTTGGGCTGGGTCCTGATTGCCCTGCCGTTCGTCGTCCTCGTGATCGGCTACCTCTACTCACGCGTCGCCGCCCCGGAAAACGAGGAATTCATCCGCGACGAATTGTCCTGAAGGTCTCAATGAGGGAAGAGTTTGAATCTCCGCGCAGTAACGCTCAACGGCTGGTCCGGTTTAGTCGTCGTAGGCCCTGAACTGTTCAACGGCGACGATGCGGCCGGGGACCGTGCTGCTGACATGGCTGATAAGCACCTCGCCGGGGGCCAGGAAAGGGTCATCGACCGGTAGGGCTGCGGCCAGCTCCTTCGTCATGTGGCGCCGGAGGACGCCGAAAACTACTGGTAAGACGGGGCGGTGGGTGCAGAGCGCCACCGGGCGACACTTGTCGAAAAGCTTCTCGACAGTGGCGGAGGCCTTGTCCGGTTTGCGGCCAGCGTTGCGCTCGGTGATCGAATCGGCGAGCTTGAGCTTGATGTCCTTAGACGTGAGATAGGGCGCGACCGTCTGGATACACCGCTCCCACGGACTGCTCACCACCCAGGACGGATGCCAGGCCTCGAGAAGCCGGCTCACCGCCACCGCCTGGCGGCGGCCGGTCGCGGCCAGGGGGCGTTCACCCTCGGCCCGGGTCCACGAGGACCGAGGCTTCGCCTTGGCATGGCGGACGACAATCAGGGGCCAGGTGGCCAGCTGATCGGCCTTGTACGCCGCTATCAGTGATTCGAGGGGTTCCCGGTCCGTGGGGTTGGTTAGGAGCTCGGACGCGCGGGCGGGGGAGACCCAGAGGAACTTGTCCACTTCCTTGCCATCCGGCCGCACCACCATGCGCTCGGTACGTGCTGCCCAGTAGTGCACCAGTTTCATGCCCGATCCGACGGGATAGCGGGTGGAGGCCAGAGGGATTCCCAGTGAAACCCTGATGCCAACCTCTTCCTCGACCTCTCTGATGGCGCACTCGGGGGTGGTCTCGCCGGGGTCGATCTTTCCCTTGGGCCAAGACCAGTCCGTGTAACGGGGGCGGTGGATGAGCAGCACCTCGAGCTGGCCCTGCTCCTTCCGCCAGCAGATGGCACCCGCGGCAACAACCGCGGGTTCCGTGTCCCGGGTTGCAGTGGAGACAACCTCGTCGGTCGTGGCCATCAGCGGCGAATCGCTGACCGGTTGCGCGCACGGGACGCCAGCAGGTAGCTCTGGACATCGCTCAGGGGGCCGCCCTCGGCGTCCTTGTGATGCCGGGTCCACCCGCCGTCGCGATCCAGGTGCCAGCTCGCGGTGCCCTCATCCATATAACGGTCGATCAGTGACATGAGGTAGCCAATGTCTTCCGGTGCGCTCAACTGGACGAGGGTTTCCACCCTGCGGTCGAGGTTCCGGTGCATCATGTCGGCCGAGCCGATGAAGACCGCCGGATCCCCGCCATTGGCGAAGGCAAAGACCCGGGAATGTTCGAGGAAGCGGCCCAGCACCGACCGGACGGTGATGTTCTCGCTGAGTCCCGGCACACCCGGCCTGACCGAGCAGATACCCCTGACGATCACGTCCACCTTCACACCAGCCTGTGATGCCCGGTAGAGAGCATCGATCACGGCTTCGTCGACGATCGAATTGACCTTCACCACCACGCGGGCCGCCAGGCCAGCCTTCTGGTTGGCAATCTCCCGTTCAACCCGGTCGATCAGGCCGGAGCGCACCGAACGCGGGGCAACCAGCAGGCGCTTGAACGTGGACTTCGGTGCGTACCCTGACAGCTGGTTGAACAACCGGGACAGGTCCTGGCCAACCTGCTCGTTGGCGGTCAGCAACCCGAAATCCTCGTAGTAGCGGGCGGTCCGCGGGTGGTAGTTTCCGGTGCCGATATGGCAGTACCGGCGGAGGCCGTCGATTTCTTGCCGGACCACGAGGGACAGCTTGCAGTGGGTTTTCAGTCCCACGATGCCGTACACCACGTGGACGCCCGCCTGTTCCAGCTTGCGGGCCCAGGAAATGTTGGCCTGCTCGTCGAAGCGTGCCTTGATCTCCACCAGGGCCAGCACCTGCTTGCCGGACTCGGCAGCGTCGATCAGTGCATCAACGATCGGTGAATCGCCGGACGTCCGGTACAGCGTCTGCTTGATTGCCTGCACCTTCGGGTCCGCGGCAGCCTGCTCGAGGAACGCCTGGACCGACGTGGAGAACGAGTCGTACGGGTGGTGCAGCAAAATGTCGCGGCGGCGCATGGCAGCGAAAACGTTGGCCGCCTTCGAGGTTTCGCTTTCCTTCAGGTCCCGGTTGGTGTGCGGGACGTGCTTGGGGTACCGGAGCTCGCCCCGGTCGATGCTGCCAATCACGCTGAGGCCCCGCAGGTCTAGAGGCGCGGGCAGTCCGTAGACCTCGTCCTCTTCCACACCAAGTTCGCGGGAAAGCAGGGCGCGGATGCTGGGATTGATGTCGGTGGTGACTTCCAGGCGGACAGGTGGGCCAAACCGGCGGCGCAGCAGTTCCTTCTCCAGGGCCTGCAGCAGGTTCTCGGCGTCGTCCTCCTCGACCTCCAGATCCTCGTTCCGGGTCACCCGGAAGGTGTGCTGCTCAAGTACTTCCATTCCCGGGAACAGCTGGTCCAGGTGCACCGCAATGACCTCTTCCAGCGGGATGAACCGGGCGGTCCGACCGGTGACATTCCCCGCGCGGGGCCCATCCACGGAGATCAGGCGGGGGAGCTGGTCGGGCACCTTGACGCGGGCGAAGAGCTCCTTCTCGCTGACCGGGTTGCGGACGACGACGGCGAGGTTCAGGGAGAGCCCCGAGATGTAGGGGAAGGGGTGCGCGGGATCCACCGCCAGGGGCGTCAGGATGGGGAAGACCTTCTCCGCGAACAGGGTCGTCAGTTCGGCGCGGGCGGTGTCGTCGAGTTCATCCCAGGTGGTCAGGTGAATGTTCTCTTCGGCCAGGGCTGGCCGGATGTTCTCGGCGAAGACCGCTGCGTGGCGCTGCTGCAGCTTGTAGCCGTCAGCCATGATCTGTTCGAGCTGCTCAATGGGGCTCAGCCCCGCAGCGGATGGGACGGCGAGCCCGGTCGCGATGCGGCGCTTCAGCCCGGCGACGCGCACCATGAAGAACTCGTCCAGGTTGGACGCGAAGATCGAGAGGAAGCTGACCCGTTCCAACAGGTACAGATCCGGGTCCTCGGCCAGTTCAAGGACACGGGCGTTGAAGTCGAGCCAGCTCGATTCCCGGTCAAGGAACCGGTCAGGGGTGATGGCACCCGAGGGAAGCAGGCTGGGTGCGAATTCCGGGATATCGATACGGTCCTGGGTGGCACGCGCTGGTGCCACCTCGGATGAGCCGTACCGCGCCGGAACGCGTGCTGCGATTTCGGATTCCATGGTGTCTCCTGACGGCGGGTGGGTTGCCGTTTTTCATCCCGGAAAGTGCGGGTATTACGGCATCAGGATCCACCTTACAAGCTTGCCCCGGCAACCTGCGGCGCGTACATGACGTCAACGTCCCACCGGGTGAAGCCCAACTTGCGGTAGAGGGCCACCGCGGCGGTATTGTCGGCGTCGACGTACAGCATGATTGCCTGCAATCCCAGGGCATGGAGGTGCTCGATGCCGGCGATGGTCAGAGCCTTCCCCAACCCCATGCCCTGTGCCTCGGGGGTCACGCCGACCACGTAGACCTCACCCATTGCGGGGTGGCTGCCTGACCGGGGATGCACCTTGGTCCAATGGAACCCGAGTAGTTGGCCGTCGGACTCCCGCACGGCCAGCAGGAACCCGGCGGGGTCGAACCAGTCCTCGGCCATCCTGGCCTGCAGGTCCTCGAGGGTGGTGGCTCCCTGCTCGGCGTGGTCGATGAACGCTGCCCGATTGGCGGCGAGCCAGGCCTGTTCGTCGACGCCCGGCTGGAAGGCACGCAGCACGACGCCGTCGGGCAGGGTGACCTGGTCGGACGCCGGAGCCAGCACGGAAGCCTCCAGTGCGGCACGGGTCTGACGCATCCGCCACAGTTCCCGGACCGGTTCAAAGCCGTTCTTCGCGGCCAGGCTGACCGCTGCCGCGTGGTTGCCGTGGGACCAGGCACGCAGGGCGGGGAGGCTGTGGGCGGTGACGGCACCGGCCAGCGCCGTCCCGACGCCCTGGCTGCGGTAGGTCGGCCGGACCACCAGTTCGAGGACCCCCGCATCGGATTCGCCCGCGGCTTCGTCGCGGGGCAGGCTGACCACCGCTACCCCCGCGAGCTCCTCGGCGTCGCCTGAGGCGCTAGCCGGGTCACCGGTGGACACAGCCGGGGAATCGCCGTCGACGGCGTAGGTCGCGAAGACCAGAAGAGAGTCCGGGTGGGCGTCGGCGGCCCTGAGGTTGACCAGGGTCTGCTCGGACAGGGGCGGGTTCCCGTCAGCCTCAGCGGCGGCTGCCGCCAGGTCGAGGATGTCCTGCAGGAGCCGGGGCTCGGGGGCGCCTGTGGTGCGGAGGATGGGCCAGGTGGGGACGTGGGCTGTGGTCATGGTGCCAGCCTAACCCTCCGGACCAGGCGAACGGGAGAAGATTCTGCCGGGCTCCGTTTTGGCACACTCCGGCGGGTGGGGTAGTGTAAAAGATCGTTCAGGGGGGATGCACCAGTGGGGTGCCCGCGATACGTTCGACCCGTATGTCCTCCACGAGTAAGACCCGAAAAGTCCCGAAACCACGACTGTGGCGGAGGGACTTTTCGCGGTTAACCGGAGGGTAGCCGACTACTGACGGACGGCAGGGTTACGCGTCGACCGCCGGGCGGTCCTCGGTGGCCCGGTTCAGTGTGAACCGGTAGCCCACGTTGCGCACCGTCCCGATCAGCTGCTCGTGGTCGGCGCCGAGCTTGGCCCGCAGGCGACGGACATGCACATCGACGGTGCGGGTTCCCCCGTAATAGTCGTAGCCCCAAACCTCGTGCAGCAACTGGTCCCGGGTGAACACCCTGCCCGGGTGCTGCGCCAGGTACTTCAGCAGCTCAAATTCCTTGTAAGTCAGGTTCAGGGGCTCCCCGCCGACCCGTGCCGTATAGCTGGTCTCGTCGATCACCACGCCCGACGCGCGGATCTCGTTGCTGGTTTCCGTTTCGGCGGCACTGGACCGCGCGATGACCAACCGCAACCGCGCTTCCACCTCGGCGGGCCCCGCCGAGTCGAGGACGACTTCGTCCGCCAGCCAGTTGGCAGCCACTGCAGCCATGCCGCCCTCGGTGAGCACCAGCATCAAAGGGGCGCTCAGGCCGGTGGCCTTGAGCAGCTGGGTCAGGGACCGTGCGCCGACCATATCCTTGCGCGCGTCCACCATCACCACGTCGCACGGTTCTGTCTCGAGGAGCGCCGTGGGCTCGGCGGGCAGAATATGGACCTTGTGGTTGAGCAATTCGAGCGCGGGAAGGACACCCACCGACGAACCGGGGCTATTGGTCAACATCAGGATGTGCGGCATGTGTCCTCCATAAATTTGGACGCGCATCATCGGGCGGCTGGGTCGGGCAACCAGGCCAGGTCAGAGGCCAGCTGATCCCGTCCGAAGCCCTTGCAGGTTTGATCCAGTATACCGGGTGTGATGCGCCGCACCCGGAGCGCCAAGTTTTCACATGCCGAACCGGTAGGGCAGTATTGCTGGGGTGAGAGTAAGGATTGTGGCCGTCGCGGCGGCAGCAGCCGTCAGCTCAGTAGTGGCCGCTTCCTACCTTTCTGTGACCGCCGTCGCGGCCGTTATCTCCGTCCTGATCCTGGTGGCCGCTATCGGCTGGCCCCACATGCTCGGTGTCCCCGCAAAGAAGAGTCAGTCCGCCGTGATCGCCCTCAGTGGCCTGGCCGCGACCGGCGCCGCTCTCACCGCGACCGATACCGATTTCATGACATGGATGCCGGTGACCACCGCCCTCGGCCTGGGCGCGGTGTTCCTCATCCAGCTGTTCCGGGGCACCGGCCAGAGCCACCGGCTGGAATCGACGCTCGGAGCGGGGGTGGGTGTGCTGCTGGCCTGTCTCGCGTCCGGCTGGGTGGCGGCCGACCGGCTGGCCATCAACGCGGGAAACACCTCGATGATGCTGGTCACCGGAATCAGCGTGCTGATCGCACTGGCGGCATCCCTGTTGCCCTGGCCAGACCGGTTCGTCGCGCCGCTGGGAATTGCACTCGCGACCACCGCCGGACCACTGGGCGCCATCCTCTTCACCGATGTCCCGGGGCTGGCGGCGGGCTTCATCGGCGCTGCAAGCGGCGCGGTGATCGTTGCCGCCCGGAGGTTGTTCCTGACCAGGGACGCACCCCTGAACGTGCCCGCTGCCCTATCCATCGGGGCAGCTCCCATCCTCGTCATCGGCTCACTCACCTACTTTCTGGGCAAACTGTTCACCGGTTAGCACGCCGGGTTGGCCGCGGCGGGGTTCAGAGCTACTGAGAGGTCGCGTTAGGATGGACGCATGTCGATTCTTGCGCTTGAAATCTTCTTCATCGGACTGCTGGTGCTCGCTTCGCTGGCCATGGCCGGAGTGGCGTGGCTGGTCATTAGCCGCCTCTACAAGGGCCAGCGGTAAGGCTTCACCTCACCATGTCTTTCGAAATTCCTACCGACCTCACGCCCGAGTTGGTCCCCCTGTCCTGGCTCCTCGGGGCCTGGAAGGGTTCCGGCAGACTGGGTGAGGGCTCAGCTGAGTCGGAACACTTCGAACAGCGAGTCACCTTCACCCAGAATGGGCTGCCTTACCTGCAGTACACGGCGGAGACCTGGCTGACCGACGAGCAGGGCACCCGGTTGCGCCCCCTCTCGGTCGAGACGGGCTTCTGGGCGCTGGACCGCAAACTTAACGACGCCGACGGCGGCCCGGGGCTTTCCCCAGCCGATATCGTGCCGGCGTTGAAGAGTGCCGACGAGGTGGAACAACTCCGCAACGCCGAGGACGGCTTCGATATCACCGCCACGATCGTGCACCCCGGGGGGATCGCAGAGCTGTATTACGGTGTCATCAAGGGGCCGCAGATACAGCTCAGCACCGACCTGGTGATGCGCGGGCAGAACTCGAAGGAGTACACCGCGGCCACGAGGCTGTACGGCCTGGTGGACGGCGACCTGTACTGGCGCTGGGACGTCGCCGCTGACGGCCGCTCGCTGGAGGCCCACGCGTCAGGGATTCTGAAGAAAGAGTCCTGACCCAAACCGGGGCCTGATCATAGGGTCAAGGAATACGCCTAGCCTCAGGAAGCGTTGATACCACCATGACCTATCTCAGCCCGCTGCTGTCCCTGCCCGGCGCCGTCGCCTCCGGTGCACCCGATTTGGGTACCGCTTCCCATTACGGTGACCCCTTCAAGGAACAGCGGGCCCTCGCGCGGGGAACCGCCGTCGTTGACCTGTCCCACCGGGGCGTGGTCACCGTGACCGGGCCCGACCGGTTGAGCTGGCTGAACACCCTTTCCTCCCAGCTGCTCCTCGGGCTGCAACCCGGCAGCAGCTCGGAAACCCTCCTGTTGACCGTGCAGGGCAGGATTGACTACAACGCCCGGGTGGTTGATGACGGAGTCACTACCTGGTTGATCGTTGAGGGCCGCGAAGCCGAAGGCTTGGCCGCCTGGCTGGACCGGATGAAGTTCATGCTCCGCGTGGAGGTCGCCGATGTATCCGATTCGTGGGCGGTCCTGGGCTCGGTCAAGCCCATCGAGTCTTTCGCCGACCGCACTGTGTGGGTCGATCCGTGGCCGCGGGTCGCCGAGGGGGGCTACGCCTATTCGGTGGTGACCGAGGACGATCACCCCGGGCTGGAGAGGCCCTGGTTCGAGTACCTGGTGCCGCAGGCTGACCTCGCCACCATCGTCGCTGACCTGGCGGAGCAGGGCCTCAGCCTTGCCGGTGCAATGGCCTCAGAAGCGCTGCGGGTGGCCGCGTGGCGCCCACGCTCCGGCGCGGAGACAGACGAGAAAACCATCCCCCACGAACTGGACCTCATGCGTACCGCGGTCCATCTGTCCAAGGGCTGCTACAAGGGCCAGGAAACCGTCGCGCGGGTCCACAACCTGGGCCATCCGCCACGTCGTCTCGTCTTTCTGCAGCTCGATGGCAGCCAGCACACCCTGCCTGCCGTGGGAAGCGCAGTCGTCGCCGGTGGACGCACGGTCGGCACTGTGACGTCAGTTGCGCAGCACTACGAAATGGGAGCGGTGGCGCTGGCCATCATCAAACGCTCCGTCGACCCGCTGGGTGAGCTGGTGGTGCAGGATGGCGACGAGATTTACGCCGCAGCCCAGGAAATCATTGTGGCGCCCGACGCGGGCCAGGTGGTGGGCCGGGCCACGGGCTTCCTGAAAGGACGCAGATAACCATGACCGACTCCACCGACGACAACCCGGGCATCACTGACGGGAAAGACGCCGAGCAGGCGGGCGCGGAGCAGGCTGTTGCGCTGGCGCACCAGCTGTTCGACGCAGCGCGTACCGGCGACGGCGCAACCCTGACCCGCTACCTCGATGCGGGAGTCCCCGCCACCCTGACCAACAGTGGTGGCGACAGCCTGCTGATGCTCGCCGCCTACCACGGGCACGCAGGCATCGTCGCTGACCTTGCAGGCCGTGGTGTCGACGTCAACGCCGTCAATGACAAGGGCCAGACGCCGCTGGCTGGCGTGGCCTTCAAGGGGTACGCCGAGGTGGCCGAGGTGCTGATCGGGGCCGGAGCCGATCCGGATCGGGGTCGGCCCACTGCGACGGAAACAGCTCAGATGTTCAAGCGCCAGGATCTGCTCGAGCTGTTCGGCGCGGCCTAGCCTCCACCCGCCGGAGGTTACTTCGACAGCAGGACGCTGGTCTGGCTCCCGCATTCAACGAAGCCGGCGCTGAGGGCCGTCCTGATGGACGCTGTGTTGTCGGTTCGTGCGCGCCACTGGGGAATCAGCCCCGCCGCCATCGCCTCCTCCACAGCCACTTTGGCAATGTAGGTGGCATGCCCCTGACCCCGGTGGTCCGGCGCTGTGAGGACTCCCATGTGCGCGAGGATACCGCTCCAGATGGCATAGCCGGCGCCGGCGAAGGGTGCTGGCGGAGCCTGTGCGTCGTCCACGAGGATGGCGCGGTGTTCGAGGTCGCTCAGCCCCACCTCGGCGGTATCGTCCGGTGGACAGAGCCGTTCCAGGGCGACGGCGAACGCGTGGTCATCGCTGACGGCCGCATCGTCACGCGGGTTGAGGGCGGGCAGGCTGTCGCAGAAGTACAGGTTCGCCGCGCCCAGACCGCGGCCGCCCTGGTCCCTGGTGAGCTGCAGCAGGGTCGAGTGGCGGGCAAGGTTGTCGCCGTCGAGCTCCGCTGCCGCGTCGAGGGCCCAGCCGGGACCCACAATCGCTTCCGCACCGAACAGCCGCACAAAGGTGACCAGCTCGGCGTCGTCGTCCCGGTGGTAAATCCGTTCGCCGGCAGCCTCGGCGAACGCGGTGTCGTCCAGCTTCAACAGCCGGGACCAGCCGAGTTGGATGATTGAGACGGTGCCTGAATCCAGTTCCATCCCGACAACGTTAGCCGAAGAGGATGGCCGCCTCGTCATACCGGTGCTGGGGGACCACCTTGAGATTGCCCAGGGCGGATTCAAAGCCGACCCGCGCAATTTCTGTTCCCTTGAGCGACACCATGGTGCCCCAGGCCTCGTCGATCGCCGAGTCCACGGCCGCCATGCCGAGGCGCGTCGCGAGGACCCGGTCAAAGGCCGAAGGAACTCCGCCACGCTGGATATGGCCCAGCACCGTGGCGCGGGTCTCGATGCCGGTGCGGGATTCAATCTCCGGTGCCAGCTGATCGGCGATCCCGCCGAGGCGTGGCCGTCCGAAGGTGTCGAGGCCCCGCTCGGAGTGGGCCTGGTCGAGATGGGCCGGGACGAAGCCCTCCGCCACCACCACGAGGGGGGCGCGGCCACGGTGATTGGCTTCGGTAACCCACTCGGAGATTTGTTCCAGGCTGGTCTGCTGTTCGGGGATGAGGATGGCGTGGGCGCCGGACGCCATCCCGGCGTGCAGGGCGATCCAGCCCACGTGGCGTCCCATCACCTCGGCGACCATGCAGCGGCTGTGGGATTCACCGGTGGTGCGGAGCCTGTCGATCGCTTCGGTGGCGATCTGGACGGCCGTGTCGAAGCCGAAGGTGTAGTCGGTGGCGTCGAGGTCATTGTCGACGGTCTTGGGGACGCCAACAATTTTCAGGCCAGCATCGGTGAGCCGCTTCGCCGCGGCGAGGGTTCCCTCGCCGCCGATCACGATCATCGCGTCGATGCCCAGCCGCTCCAGGACGGCCTTGATTGCATCGGGTCCGCCGTTGCCCTCGAACGGGTTGGTGCGCGAGGTGCCCAGAATGGTGCCACCCTGCTTGGAAATGCCGCGGACGGCACTGCGGGGAAGGTCGATGATGTCGCCGTCGACGACGCCGCGCCACCCGTCCCGGAAGCCCACGAATTCCAGGTCGTGGGTTTTGATGCCGTTGAGGACCGCTCCACGGATCACGGCGTTGAGCCCAGGGCAGTCGCCGCCGCTGGTGAGGATTCCGATTTTCATGTGGAACTGAGTCCTTGCATTGTGGGGAGTATTGATAGGTCAGAGCGCCCCATTGAGCCCAGCTATGATTCTAAACACACTTTTCCCGGGACTTCCTATCCTCAGCGACGGCCGTGACCAAACAGGTCCCCACTCCATGGCCACCACGACCGCCCGGGGGTTCGTGCTCATGCCAACACCCTACGGCTCCGGAGCTGCCGCGTCAGATGAGTCGTCACTTCCTTTTCCCCTATTTCTGGGGTGGCCACTTGAAGGTCAGCCGCGTCAGGATCAGGCCAGCGACCAGCCAGATCGCGATGACCATCGCCGACATTCCCAGTGCCCATGTTTGACCCGGTTCGGCCATTTCGAACTGTTCGGGCAGGAACACACTCCGCATGCCGCTGGCGGTCCAACGGAGGGGTGTCACGTTCGCGACCGACTGCAGCCATTCGGGCAGGCCGGTGAACTGGAAATAGACCCCTGAGATGAAGGAGAGGATGAGCACCGGAAGGACGGCCAGCGTCGTCGCACTTTCAGTCGATTTCGCGAGGCAGGCGAACGCGGTGCCGGCGACAGCCCAGGCCGCCGTCGCACCCAGCAACAGCCACGTGATGGTGAGCCAATCGCTCCAGGAAGTGGGAAGGTCGACGCCGAGGAACAGGGAACTACCCACCATCAGGATGGTGGTCTGTCCGACTATCAGGTACAGGGTGACGCCCATTTTGCCGATGAAGTAGGACAGCATGGGCAGCGGCGTACCGGCGAGCCGTTTGATGCCGCCATTGAACCGGTCAGCGGCGACGTAGCCGCTGAGATTCTGGAAACCGCTCAGGATGGTGCCCAGGGCCACCATGCCCGGGAAGTAGTACTGCGCCATGGTGACCTGGGAGCCCGGTGGTCCGACCGCCGGGTCGCTGCCAAACACCGTACCGAACAGGGCCATCATCACGATCGGGAAGAACAGAATGAGGATCAGGGAGAGCCCGTCCCGGTTGAACGCCTTGATCTCCGTGACCGCCCTGCGGGCTCCCAGGGCGAGGATGCTCGGACGCCAGGCAGCGTTCTGGGCTGGACCGGCCTGCCGGCCCGTCTCGATGGTGGTCATGCCTGGGCTCCTTCACGGGGTGTGACCGTGTCGGTCACGGGGTTCACTGTTGTGCCGTCGTCGTGACGTCGCAGGAGCTCGAGGTAGACGTCCTCGAGACTCGGCCGGATAACCTCCAGATTGACCGGCTCACGCGTGCCACCGTTTGTCAGCCTGTGGACGAGTGCGCCGGGGGACGTTGTTGCTTCCTCATGCCGACCGGCGTCGTCGGTCCACCGCACGCGGGGAATCCTCAGATCGGGCCCGCCGACGGTATCGGCTGTACCGGAGGCGATCAGCCGCCCGGACGCGATGATACCGAGCCGGTCCGACAGGTGCTGGGCCTCATCCAGGTAGTGGGTGGTCAGCACGATGGTGGTGCCGTCCTGCCCGAGGCCGCGGATCAGGTCCCAGAACCGGCGTCGGGCGGCCGGGTCGAAGCCCGTGGTGGGCTCGTCCAGGAAGAGGAGCTCCGGGTTACCGATCATTCCCAGGGCGACGTCGACCCGCCGGCGTTGCCCACCGGACAGCGACTTGATGAGCGATCCGGCCTTCTCCTCGATCCCCACAGCGCTCATGACCTCCTCGACGCTGCGCGGGTTGGGATAGAAAGCGGCGGCGTCCTTGAGTGCCTCGGAGACCTTGAGGGTGCCCATGTCGGTGGCTTCCTGCAGCACGATGCCGATGCGCGACCGGAAGTGGGCTGTCGCCTGGTACGGGTTCTGGCCCAGGACGGAAACGGTGCCCGAGCTTGGCTTGCGGTGTCCCTCCAGTATCTCGATGGTGGTGCTTTTCCCGGCACCGTTGGGACCCAGCAGGGCATAGGTTTCGCCGGCGCGGATGGTCAGGGACAAGTGGTCGACGGCGAGGAGGTCTTCCTTCTTCGGCTGCCGGTAGGACTTCGTCAGAGAATCGACGACGACGGCGTCCGGCCGTGGATCGCCCAGCGGCGACGCTGGTGCTGGAGCAGCGGATGCGGCGGGTGCTGCGGTGCTGTGGGTGGTGGCTGGCTGTTTCATACCCCTAGCGTGGCACCCATCGGGGCGGGGGAGAAGGTCCGGCAGATTGAGTGTGCCTGTACTGCTGAAGCAGGACAGGCACCCGAGGGTTTAACGAGCGCCGCCCCCGCCGAAGAATGACTCGGCGGGGGCGGGCGGTGGAACCACCGGCGCGGGTTAGTTGCTCGCGATCATTTTCTGCAGGGCGATGGTGCCATCGGTCTTGGGCAGGAGCAGCCACAGCACGAAGTACATGGGGATGCTGATGAACGGGAGGAGGAAGCTGAGGAGGATGCCAATCCGGACGTAGGCCACCGGCCAGTTGAACTGGGCGGCGATGCCCGAGGCAATCCCGCCGAGCCAGCCGCCCGGTGCGCGCTTGATAGGGGACTTGCGGAGGATTTCGAAGAATTTGTCCATGGTTTAGGTTAACCCGTTTCAGCGGTTGAGGAGTGAGAGGTTGAAAGCTGCTGGGGTGGTGCGGGGCTGGTATTCGGCCGGAGCTACTTACGGCCGGCCATCGAGACGAGGCCGCCGACCACCAGGGCGATGCCGGTGCCGACCAGGAGACCCATCAGCACCAGACCGGTGTCCAGGTTGATGTCGACGAGCTGCGCCAGCAGCACCAAGATGCCCACGGTGATCGCTATCAGCCCCCAGACCACGGTTCCGGCGCGGACTGGCCTGCCGCCGTCGTCGTTCTTTACGGTGTGCTCGGGTGTGCTCATCGCGAGATGCCTCCTACGTTTTCAAGTTCGGTCTGGCTGGCAGCAACGGTGGTGTGGCTCATCGCGCCGCGGATCTCGAGGATGATCGAGGGTCCTGAGGCGTTCTGGTTGAGGTCGATTTCAGCCGGGTGCCACATGCCGCCGGCCGTCGCCTCCTGGCCGTTGTCCACGGTGCTGAGGGCTCCCAGGGCGATCGAGGAGCGAACCTCGACCGGCACGTCGTCGGGAATCAGAATGCCGACGTTCCCCGCGAGCGAGTTCACCGGGACCACGATGTCCTCGTCGAGATCGGTGAGGTTGCTGAGATCGATCGTGCCCTGGCCAGCTACCACTGTGTACCCCTCGCTGGCCGGTCCCTGCGTGGCGGCGGTCCAGACGGCACTGCTGCCGATGGTGAGTGCTCCGGTAGCGAAGGTGGAACTGGTCACGACCGCCGCCACCACGCCAACCGCTGCCATGAACCCGAGGGAGCCCGAGGTGCGGCCACGCAGTCCCAGTACAACGATGCCTACCCCCAGGAGGATCAGGCCAGCGGCGATTGCCACGGGGATTGCGGCGTTGCCAAGGTTGAAGACTCCGGTGTAATCGAGGGCGAGGACCGCGCCAACGGCGATGAGCGCGCCACCCAGATAAAGGGCCAACTCGGCGCCGCTTGGTTTGGGGATGGGAGGTTTGCGCGGGACGGGTGGGCTGTTCCGTGGTGCAGGAAGCGGCGGAAGCTCGCTGTAGAGCGGAGGTGGGGTGAGTGTGCTCGCGCGAGGTACCTGTCCCGGTTTGTCGGTGGCTACTGTGTGAGCAGCGCCGGCGTGGGTGGCACTGGTGGGGGAGGAATCATCCGATTTCCTGTTCGACACCGCGACCACGACATAAATCCCGAAGACGATTGCTCCGACCCAGAAAAGGGTCCAGAAGAACGCGCCGTCGCCGACGAAGAACGGGAAGTTGGGGCGCCCGATCCCCGCAATGGTCAGGATCAGCGCGCCGGTCATTCCCGAGGTCCAGCTCCCCTGGGTCGCGGATTCAAGGTGGATCCGTCCGTCAGGTTCGGGGAGCAGCGCCCAGGCAAGGCCATACAGCAGGATCCCTACTCCGCCGAAAATGGCCAGCAGCACGAACCCGCCGCGGATCAGGACCGGGTCCAGTCCGGTCCTGGCGGCGACGCCGCTCGCGACCCCGCCGATCCAGCGGTCCTGGCCCCTGACCACGCCGAGGCCGCGGAGCCAGCCGAAGAAGTTGGTGCCAGCGGATGACGACGACGACGATGACTGCGCAGACGAAGACGACGGGGACGAGGATGAAGACGACGACGCACGGGCGCCCTGCGGTGGCAGTTGTTCGGTGGTCGGGGCCGGGGCCGGGGTCGGGGGCGGGGTCTGGTCAGCGGGGCGGGTCGGAGGAGCAGCGTCGTTCTCATTCCTCTCGGGCGAGGCCGGTGCTTCCCCGGAGGTGGACTCACCTGGGTCCTGCGGGGTTTCCGGCGCCGGCTCCGGCCGGGGGTCGTTCGGTTCCTGATGCGGGTTCATACCTCAATCCTGTCCACCGGGAAGGGAAGTCGCTATCGGGGCCTCCCCTGACCTACCCCTGAACGGTGCGGGTCTTTCCCTGAATCCCACCCCGACCCAGCCATGATCGTGTTTGGATGGGGGTATGCGACCAGCCCTGCTCCGTTCCAACGACGCGATGATCGCTGGTGTCTGCGCGGGCCTTGCCGCCCACCTCGGCATCACCGTGAACGTGGCACGGATCGGCATGGTGGGTCTGGCGCTCGCTGGCGGGGCCGGGATCTTCCTGTACGGGTGGTTGTGGGTGCTGGTTCCTACCCAGGAGGAACAGCTCCGCAAAGGGCCCACCCCGGTGGGTCCGCGCCTTGCCTTCCCCAAGTCCTCAGGACAGGCGGAAGGCATCAGCGGACGCCCGGACACCGGTGGGCGTTCCGCTGGCGGTCCGACGGCGGACCAGTGGGCTGGTCCCCGAAGCAGCGCCCAGTCCTGGATTGGCAAACGTGAGGTACTGCTGGGCACGGCGCTCCTGCTGGTGGCGGCGGTGGCGATTGCCCAGCAGCTGGGCGCCAACCTGCCACTGGATACGCTGCTCCCGGTCGGGGTGGTCGCGGCTGGCGCCGTCCTGGCCTGGACCCAGTTGGATGAGAGCCGCCGCGCCGGCCTGATGAACCGCGCCGGGGCCTCGCAGGCGGGTGGACTGGCCCGCCTCGTCGCGGGTCTGCTGCTGGTCACCGTTGGGGTGCTGATTCTGGTCTCCGGTTCCATTGCCTGGGAGATCACGTGGTCCACCTTGATTGCGACGGGGGCGGTCCTGGCCGGTGTCTTCCTGGTGCTGGCACCCTGGGGGCTGAAGTTCTGGCGGGATCTCGAAACCGAGCGGTCGGGGCGGGCCCGGGAGACCGAGCGGGCGGAGATAGCCGCCCATCTCCATGATTCGGTGCTGCAGACCCTCGCGCTGATCCAGAACCGGGCCGGCTCCGAACAGGACGTCATCCGGTTGGCCCGTGCTCAGGAGCGGGAGCTGCGGAGCTGGCTGTATGCCGACGCCACCCACCAGTCCGGGAACCTTGCCGCACGGATCCGTGCCCTGGCGGCCGAGATCGAGGACAGCTACGGTACCCCGATCAACGTGGTGGTGGTGGGTGATACGGAGTTGTCGGCGCAGCAGGAGGTTCTGGCCCAGGCGGCCCGGGAAGCCGTACTGAATGCCGCCAAGCACGCCGGCGGCAGCATTTCCGTCTACCTTGAGGCGAGCCCCACCGGTTCCACCATCTTCGTCAGGGACCGTGGACGTGGCTTCGACCCGGATGCGGTTCCTGCCGACCGGATGGGGATCCGCGTCTCCCTGTACAGCAGGATGCACCGTCACGGCGGCGACGTCTCCATCAGGAGCAACGCCGACGGCACCGAGGTTAAACTGTTCATGCCCGAAAGTCCCGCGGATGGAGCGCAGTGAATACTACTCAGGATCCAGTCACCGTGGTGGTGGTCGACGACCATGCCATCTTCCGTTCCGGGCTGCGTGCTGACCTGGACAGTCGAATCGCTGTGCTGGCCGAAGCCGCGGGGGTGGTCGAGGCGATAGCGATGATTCATGAGCACCGGCCACAGGTTGTCTTGCTCGACGTGCATCTACCCGGTGGCTCCGGCGGAGGTGGAGCCGAAGTGATCGCCGGGTGCACGGCGCTGCTGGCCGGAACGCAGTTCCTGGCGTTGAGCGTCTCGGACGCAGCCGAGGACGTGGTCACCGTGATCCGGGCTGGTGCCCGCGGTTATGTCACCAAGACCATCTCCGGCGCCGAAATCTCCGACGCCGTTCTCCGGGTTGCCTCAGGTGATGCTGTGTTCTCGCCACGCCTGGCCGGATTTGTGCTCGACGCCTTCGGCACCGCGGCGGTGGCGTCGGTCGACAGCGAACTCGACCGCCTCTCCGCCCGCGAGCTCGAGGTGATGCGCCTGATTGCCCGCGGGTACAGCTACAAGGAGGTGGCCAAGGAACTGTTCATCTCCATCAAGACGGTCGAGACCCATGTCTCGGCGGTGCTTCGCAAGCTGCAGCTGTCTTCCCGCCATGAGCTCACCCGGTGGGCGGCGGAACGGCGCCTGCTGTAACAGCGACGTTCGACAGCTGTCGCGAGCTACCGCGCCGTTGCCAGGAACTCCTGTAACCTGCCGACGCCGGTCGCAAGGTCGGCGTCGCCCAGCGCATAGGAGAGGCGCAGGTAGCCGCTGGGCCCGAAGGCCTCACCCGGAACCACCGCAACCTCGACCTTGTCCAGGATCAAAGCCGCGAGTTCCGCTGACGTCGCCGGGCGGACACCTGCGAGCTCCCGACCCAGCAGGGAGCGCACGTCGGCGTAGGCGTAGAAGGCGCCCTTCGGGACGGGGCACTCGATGCCGTCGATCGCGTTCAGGCCCTCGACCATCGCCTTGCGGCGCCGGTCGAACGCCACCTTCATCTCATGCACCGCGGTCAGCGGGCCGGCGACGGCGGCCAGCGCTGCCATCTGGGGCACGTTGGACACATTGGAGGTGGCGTGGGACTGCAGGTTGGTGGCCGCCTTGACCACGTCCTTCGGTCCGATCATCCAGCCCACCCGCCAGCCGGTCATGGCATACGTCTTGGCGACCCCGTTGAGGATCACCATCCGATCCCCGATTGCGGGGGAGGCGGTGGCAATCGAGGTGAAGGGGACGCCGTCGTACGTGAGGTGCTCGTAAATCTCGTCGGTCACCACCCACAGCCCACGTTCGGCAGCCCAGTCACCGATCTCCTTGACCTGCTCCGGGCTGTAAACCGCACCCGTGGGATTGGAGGGGGAGACGAACAGGAGAATTTTGGTGCGCGGGGTCAGTGCGGCCTCAAGCTGGTCGACGGTGACCAGGTAGGACTGCTCCGGTCCGGCGAAGACCTCTACCGGAACACCGCCTGCCAGCCGGATGGCCTCGGGGTAGGTGGTCCAGAAGGGGGTGGGCACCAGTACCTCATCATTCGGGTCGAGGAGGGTGGCAAACGATTCATACACGGCCTGCTTGCCACCGTTGGTCACCAGCACCTGGGACTGATCGATTGCGTAACCCGAGTCCCGGAGAGTCTTCTCGGCAATGGCTTGCTTCAGTTCCGGGAGGCCCCCGGCCGGGGAGTACCGATGGAAGCGTGGCTGCCGGGCGGCGTCGATCGCTGCCTGGACAATGTAGTCGGGGGTCGGGAAATCCGGTTCACCGGCACCGAACCCGATGACCGGTCGCCCCGCGGCCTTGAGTGCCTTGGCCTTGGCATCGACCGCCAGCGTGGCCGACTCCGCGATCGCAGCGATCCGCTGCGAGATTCGCCGCGAGGGAGGGGTGAAGGAGTCCGGTGAGGTGGCGTCGGAGGTGGCAGCCATAGTGTTCCCTTAGGGTCGATGTGCGGTGGACTGGGACGTCATCCCAGCTTAGGCCGTTGCCGCGATCTGGGCCCGCTCCGGAAGCCAGGGCACGCCGGTTCGACGTTGGGGCAGTGATTGCGTAGACTTGTTCCTCGGTGTTGAAATCGCCATGATGGTCCATGCCTGCGCCAGCGCAGCGGGATCGGCGGATTCTCTCCATAGGGTAGTGGCGCAATTGGTAGCGCAGCGGTCTCCAAAACCGCAGGTTGCAGGTTCGAGTCCTGTCTGCCCTGCGCATTAGGCGTAAACAAAAAGTCCTTGCGGACTTCAGAAACCGACACAGATGGAAGAGGTTGAAGGTGACCGAAACGGCTGCGGGCAGCTCACAGGGTAGCCCTTCCGACAAGAAGGCTCCCAAGCGGGGCTTCTTCGGCCGGATCTTCCTCTTCGTGCGGCAGGTTATCTCTGAACTCCAGAAGGTAGTTGTACCGACCCGCAAGGAACTCGTGCGGTACACCATCACCGTGATGGTCTTCGTGATCATCATGATGCTGATCGTGACCGCCCTGGACTTCCTGTTCGGGACGGCTGCGGTGTGGGTCTTCGGCGGCGCATAGCTGGACCCGCGCGGTAATGCAGTAAACGAAGCTGATGAATCTTAGAAAGCAGGCGGCTAGGTGTCCGAGCAAGAACTCGAACGGCAGATCACTTCTGTTGAGGATGATCTGGAGAACGAGGATCAGGTAGCTGATTCCGGTGTCGAAACGACCCCGGCTGACAGTGACGCCCCGGCAGATAGCGAGCCCGAGACTGCAGCAGAGCCCGAAACGGGCGATGTCGAGGTAGAGGCCAACGACCAGGTTTCCACGGATGACGAAATGTCCGAGGATGCCGAATCACCCGACAGCGACGACGCCGTTGAAGGCGCCGACGAGGATGCGGCTCCGGCTGAAGATCCCGTCGCCCTGTTCAAGGCAAAGCTCCGCCGCCAGGAGGGTGACTGGTATGTCATCCACTCCTACGCTGGCTATGAGAACCGGGTCAAGGCGAACCTCGAAACCCGTATCCAGACCCTGGACATGGAAGAGCACATCTTCGAGATCCAGGTGCCGATGGAAGAAGTGGTGGAGATCAAGAACACCACCCGGAAGATCGTCAACCGGGTCCGGATACCGGGCTATGTCCTGGTGCGTATGGACCTCACCGACGCATCGTGGGGCGCCGTCCGGCACACCCCGGGCGTCACCGGTTTTGTGGGCAACGCACACAACCCCGTCCCGCTGAGCCTGGGTGAAGTGTTCTCCATGCTTGAGCACACGGTTGTCCACACCGACCCAGAGTCCGGCAAGCCAGCGAAGAACCAGCTGACTCCAGCAACGGTCAATTTCGAGGTCGGCGAGCCGGTCACGGTGAACGAGGGCCCGTTCGAGACGCTGCAGGCCACCATCTCCGAGATCAAGCCGGAGTCCCAGCAGCTCGTTGTCCTGGTATCGATCTTCGAACGCGAAACTCCTGTGACGCTTTCGTTCAGCCAGGTCACCAAGCTGCAGTAATCAAGCTTCGTACCACCAGGGCCGGCTTAGCTCAGGTGGTGCGGTAGGTCATCACGCCATGGTGACCAACAACCCATGGGACGCTCCTGTCCTATGGACGTAATGTGAAAGAAGGACCCTTCATGGCCCCCAAGAAAAAGGTCTCCGGCCTGATCAAGCTGCAGATCAATGCAGGCGCTGCCAACCCAGCGCCCCCCATTGGTCCAGCACTTGGCCAGCACGGCGTCAACATCATGGAATTCTGCAAGGCGTACAACGCTGCGACAGAATCACAGCGCGGAAACGTCATCCCCGTTGAAATCACTGTGTATGAGGATCGCTCATTCACGTTCATCACCAAGACCCCTCCAGCTGCCGAGCTCATCAAGAAGGCTGCCGGAGTTGCCAAGGGTTCGGCCACGCCGCACACCGTCAAGGTTGCCAAGCTGACCAAGGACCAGGTCAACGAGATCGCCACCATGAAAATGGAAGACCTCAACGCCAACAACATCGAGGCTGCTGCCAAGATCATCGCTGGCACCGCCCGCTCAATGGGCATCACGGTAGAAAGCTAACCCTTTCCACCCACCGCACGGCTAAGCAATTCACCGTGCACCCCAAACAACAAAACGTAGACGTCAGGGCCGCCAATCAGGCGGGATCGGACGTCGGAGTGTGGCAGGGCCCGCGCGGTCCGCTGACCACAACTGCATAAGGAGAAAAAGCAGATGGCAAAGCGCAGCAAAGCATATAAGGCGGCCGAAGCCAAGATCGAGGCAGACAAGCAGTACGCCCCGCTCGAGGCAGTAGTTCTGGCCAAGGAAACCAACCCTTCCAGCTTCGACGCGACCGTCGAGGTAGCGTTCCGGTTGGGTGTTGACCCACGTAAGGCCGACCAGATGGTCCGCGGCACCGTCAACCTTCCTCACGGCACCGGCAAGACCAAGCGCGTCCTGGTCTTCGCAACCGGCGAAAAGGCTGAAGCGGCAATCGCTGCCGGCGCTGACTTCGTTGGCTCCGATGACATGATCGAAAAGGTTGCAGCCGGCTGGGTCGACTTCGACGCCGCCGTCGCCACCCCTGACCTCATGGGCAAGGTTGGCCGTCTGGGTAAGGTACTGGGTCCCCGTAACCTCATGCCGAACCCGAAGACCGGCACGGTTACCGCCGACGTCACCAAGGCTGTCACCGACATCAAGGGCGGAAAGATCGACTTCCGCGTGGACAAGCACTCCAACCTGCACTTCATCATCGGCAAGGTGTCGTTCGATGTGCAGAAGCTCGCCGAGAACTACGCGGTGGCACTGGAAGAGGTCCTGCGCCTGAAGCCTTCCGCTTCGAAGGGTCGCTACATCCAGAAGGCAACTGTCTCCACCACCTTCGGTCCCGGCATCACCGTGGACCCAAGCGTCACCAAGGTTCTTGCCGACGCATAGGGTTCTATCCGCCGTCGGGCACAGCATCATTGCTGAATAAGTGAAGGGTCGCAGCGCAGAGCTGCGGCCCTTCGCCGCTTAAGCGATGGGGGCGGGTAGGCGGCAGCAGCAGAAGAATTAGTGATTGGCAGTTACCAATCACTCGGTTAGACTTCAGCTATGAAAACCTCGGCCATCACCATCGACGTCCTGCCCCGCCCGTCATCCCTGGGCCTGCCGGGCGGTGCGGATTTCATCGCTGCCGCTGAACTGAGCAACCTCGTGGAACGGGACCTCTGGGGGAATGACGACCACTATTACAGCCCCCAGGCGCGGTACGAGTCCTCGCAGCCCAGCGACTACGAGGAGCGCGTGATGTTCGTGGCGCGGGACGGCGGCAGTGTCGTGGGGAAGGGCGTCGTCGATATTCCGCTGACCGACAATCTGGGCACCTGCTACGTGTTCGTTGCCGTGCATCCTGACTATCGCGGGCAGGAAATCGGTACCGGGTTGTACCGCGCACTTGAGGCTCACGCGGCGGGGATCGGCCGGTCGACCATTATGGCGTGGACCGACGAGCCCGCCGGGTTTGACCTGGGCCCGGGCAACGTCCTGGTCCCCGCTACGGGCGCCGGCGCATTCCCCCGGAACAGCGCGACGACGGCTCTGGCCCTGCGGAACGGATTTCAGCTTGCGCAGGTCGACAGGTGCAGTGTGCTGGATCTCACGACATCCCTGCCACAGGCTGGCACCCTGGCCCAGGCCGCCCGGGATGCAGCAGGCCCGGACTATGAACTGGTGCGATGGCAAAATCACTGCCCGGATGACCTCGTGGAGCAGTACGCGCTCCTGCGCCAGACGATGAGCACGGATGTGCCGATGGGGGACCTTGACTGGGAGGAAGAGGTCTGGGACGCCGCCCGAATCCGTGAGGGGGAGGAGCGGCTGCTGCGGACCGGTGGATTCTCTCTGGTCAGGGCGGTCCGCCATCGACCCACCGGGTTGCTTGCCGGCCACACCATCCTCGAATACCAGCCAGCGAGGCCTGAAGTGGTCTCACAGGACGACACTCTGGTCCTCCGGGCGCACCGTGGCCGGCGGCTGGGCATGTGGCTCAAGGCGGCGAACCTCCTGGATGTGCCGGCGGTGTGGCCCGAGGCCCTGCGGGTCTATACCTGGAACGCCGAGGAGAACGCCCACATGCTTGCCGTGAATGTGTCAATGGGATTTGTGCCAGCCGGATACACCGCCGCGTGGCAGAAGAAGGCCGACGACGACGGCGTGGCCCAGCACCAGGGTGACGACGGCGTTGGCCAGCACCAGGTGTAGTGCCCGTCCGGTCCCGTCTGGCCCGCTTCGGGTCACAGACGAGTGGTTCAGCTGCAGAATAGTGGTTGCCTGACCACTATTCTGCAGCAGAACCACTTTTCTTGTCTGCAGTCGCATCGGGGAGCCGTGCGGAAGGGGGATTTGGCTACCTTCCGGACCGTGACGTACCCTTGAAGAACCAAAGACCGTCGGTCGATGCGTATCCCACCCTTAGCTCGCAGGATTTCTCTGTGGTGTGAGGTTCGGGGTGTGCGTCTGAAGGTTCCCGTAACAGGGCGGCCAGCGCAGGTGAACGAAGCTTCTCGGAATAGACGGCCCAGCCGTAGTTTTGAATCAAGCCCCGTGCATCTGCGCGGGGCGTTTTTTATTGGGGCAGTCGCAGCCGGCATCAATTCCCCGGAAGGAGGGTTATGGCAACCGCAATCAAGGTAAGCGCAGTTGAGGAAATCGTCACCGATTTCAAAGACTCAAATGCTGCAGTCCTAACCGAATACCGCGGGCTCACCGTCGCACAGCTCAAGGAACTGCGCCGTTCACTCGGCCAGGACACCAAATACGCTGTCGTCAAGAACACCCTGACGGGCATTGCAGCCAAGGAAGCCGGCATCGACGCGTTCGAAAGCCAGCTTGCCGGACCAACTGCAATCGCCTTCATCAAGGGTGACGCCATCGCGGCGGCAAAGAGCCTCACGGATTTCGCGAAGTCCAACCCACAGCTCATCATCAAGACCGGCGTCTTCGAGGGTAAAGCCCTCGACGCAGCCGGTGTCAAGGCTCTCGCTGCTCTTGAGTCGCGCGAACTTCAGCTGGCCCGCGTTGCCGGAGTGCTGCAAGCACCCATGGCAGCACTTGCCCGCACCCTTGATGCACTGCGCATCAAGCAAGAGGAGGAAAGTGGAGCGCCTGCAGCAGCAGAGACGCCAGCCGCTGACGCTCCTGCTGCAGAGGAAGCAGCTGCACCCGCAGCCGCCGAGTCAGAGGCGGCTCCCGAAGCTGCTGCAGCGCCTGAAGAAAAGTAATTTTCTTCATCCACCAAACTCCGGTACCCAGCATCACATTCGATGCACGGCACCACTATAGGAAGGAAGGCTCTCGCCATGGCGAAGCTCACCAACGAAGAGCTCATTGAAGCTTTCAAGGAACTGACCATCATCGAACTCTCCGAGTTCGTCAAGCTGTTCGAAGAGACCTTCGACGTCACCGCTGCTGCAGTTGCAGTTGCACCCGCCGGCGGCGGCGCAGGCGAAGCTGCTGAAGAGGAGAAGGATTCCTTCGACGTTATCCTCGAAGCAGCAGGCGACAAGAAGATCGCAGTGATCAAGGAAGTTCGTGCCCTGACTTCACTGGGTCTGAAGGAAGCAAAGGACGTTGTCGACAGCGCCCCCAAGGCTGTGCTGGAAGGCGCAACCAAGGAAGCTGCCGAGAAGGCCAAGGAATCCCTCGAGGCCGCTGGCGCGACGGTAACCCTGAAGTAGGCTCTTTCAGCTATTCATAGAAGCCCCGGACTCCACGAGTCCGGGGCTTCTTTGTGTCCGGGGGCGGTCGATCACCCCGAGCTGATGGGCCCGGGGTGATTCCCCACGCCGCCTAGTTCCGGTAAAGCAGCAGCGCCTCGCCCTGACCGCCGCCACCGCACAGCGACACGGCAGCCCGGCCAGCGCCGCGCCGCCCCAACTCGTGCGCAGCGTGCAACGCGAGGCGTGCACCCGATGCGCCGATGGGATGGCCCAGGGCGATTGCCCCGCCATGGATGTTGCAGTTCTCCAGCGGGTAGTCCAGGTCCTGCAGTGACTGGCAAGCAACCGAGCCGAACGCCTCATTGATTTCGATGAAGTCCAGATCGGAGCTCTGCCAGCCGGCGCGGTCCAGCGCCTGTTCGATCGCGCGCGACGGCTGCGAGTGCAGGGAGTTGTCGGGCCCGGCCACCTGACCCGGCTGCCCCACCACCGCGAGGATGGTCAACGACTTTTCCTCGGCGTGGGCACGGGTGGTCAGCACGAGCGCTGCCGCTCCATCGGAGAGTGGCGACGAGTTGCCAGCGGTAATCGATCCTGCCTTATCAAACGCGGGCCGCAGCCCGGCCAGGGACTCCACGGTCGTCGTGGGGCGGACACCCTCGTCCTGGGTCAGCACCACCGGCTCTCCCTTCCACTGGGGGACTGTGACCGGGACGATTTCGACGTCGAATACGCCCGACTCCATGGCAGCGGCTGCCCGCTGATGCGAAGCCGCGGCCACGGCGTCCTGATCTTCGCGGCTGATCCCCAGCCCGGTGTTGCCCCGTTCGGTCGAGGCGCCCATCGATTCGTTGTCGAAGGCGTCGGTGAGGCCGTCGTTGGCTACCGAGTCGATTGCCTGGATGTTGCCGTACGTCCAACCCTGCCGCGATCCCGGCAGGAGGTGCGGTCCGCGGGTCATTGACTCCTGGCCGCCGGCGATGACCACCGTCGCCTCGCCGCTACGGATCAACCGGGCGGCATCGATGACAGCGGTGAGGCCTGAGAGGCAGACCTTGTTAAGGGTGACGGTGGGGACATCCCAGCCGATACCGGCCTTGAGCGCGGTTTGCCGTGCGGGGTTCTGGCCGCAGCCTGCCTGGATGACATGGCCCATGATCACTGCCTGTACCGAGCCGGCGTCAACCCCTGCCTTGTCCAGCGCGCCGGCGATTGCCATGGCACCCAGGTCGACAGCCGTGAAGGAGGACAGTTGCCCGTTGAGGCGGCCCTGCGGGGTTCGCGCACCCCCGACAATGACGACGTCGGTCGGGGACTTTTCTTCAGTGTTCATCGAGGGGAACGCTCACTTTCGTCTTTGAAGCAGTTGCGTCAAGGCTACTCTGTCCGGTCCAGCTCAGCTAGTGAGCATTAACTGAAATGGGTTGCCGACTCCGCGAGAGCGTGGCTGCCAGCAGCACCCCAGCCACCAATGAACCGACTCCACCGGCAGCTATATCGCTCAAGGTGTCTTCATAGCCCACATTGATTTCATGGGTGACGTACTTGCTCCCCGCCCACTCGGCAAACTCCCACACGACGCTCAGGCTCAGACCCAGGGCAAGGGTGATGATGGTGACCCCGGTTGCGGCCCGACGGCCGGGCGCAGGTCGAGGGAGATAGCGCATCCGCAGGAGCAGCAGGTAGGCGATGATGGCAATGGCCGCGGTGGCAAGCGTATGGACGGCTAGATCCCACCACGAGATGAGCTCGTACAGGTCGATGACTGCGCTCCACCCCGCAACAAGCAGGGTAGCTCCGTAGGCGGCATCGATCCGGGGATCAACGCGAACCATCCGAGACACAAGGACGCCACCGAGCACAAGGAACAGCACTGCGAATTCAACAGGCCCCCACCAGAGCAACACAGCGATGACGCTGAGCAAGGCAGCCGTTCGGATCACGTCGGCCGTCACCGCCCAGGGGGTTGACGCAGGTCGAAGTAGATCGTCAATCATGTAAAACACCCTAGTATCAATGGCATGCCCCCAACACTTTCAGTGGTCATCCCGTGCCGCAACGACGGTGACCTCCTGGCCCTTTGCCTGCAGGCTCTGGGCGCCCAGACCCGGCCCCCGCTGGAGGTGATAGTCGTCGACAATTGTTCGACCGATTCGACAGTTGCGATTGCCGAGGCGCACGGGGCTCGGGTGGTCACCGAACCGGTGATCGGGATCGGGGCAGCCGCAGCAGCTGGCTACAACGCTGCCCAGGGCACCATCATTGTCCGATGCGACGCCGACTCGGTGCCGTCCGGGGACTGGCTGGAGAAGATCGCCACCCGCTTCGCCGACGACGTCGGGCTCGCAGCGCTCACGGGACCCGGACAGTTCTACGATGTTTCCCGGTGGCGGGGCGCTGCCGCGGACCTGCTGTACATGCGGGCCTACCTTGTCCTCATGGGTGCGGCCATGGCGCACTGGCCACTGTTCGGCTCCAATATGGCCTTCCGCTCCGAGGTGTGGGAAGCGGTGCGTACCCGGGTGCATTCAACCGACCCCGAGGTGCACGATGACGTCGACCTCGCGTTTGCACTGGCCCCGGGGCATCGAACGGCGTGCGATTTCTCGCTTCGGGTCGGGATTTCGCCCCGGGCGCTCATCGGGGGAGCCGACCTGCGACGCCGCTTCGTCCGTGCGTTTCGCACGATTGCGCTGCACTGGAGGGTTTCGCCACCGTGGGAGCGGTGGGCGGGCCGTTACCGCCCGGCGGCCAGATAGCGCGACGACCGGCTGTGCCTCGGGGACTACCCGGCGGGGTAGAGCAGCGGAAGCTGGAGCGTCAGCCAGGGGCTGAACGCCCAGGGGGTGAGCCGGACCGATTCGACCAGCTGGTGGGGTTCTACCCACTCCCACTGGCTGACCTCCGAGTCCCGTGGGGATAGCTCGCCAACGCAACGGGCGGTGTAGACGGGGCAGATCTCGTTTTCGACCACCCCGGAGAAGTCCACGGCCCGGTACCTGAAATCGGGGAGCGCGAGGGAAAGGTCAGTCACGGCAATCCCCAGTTCGTAGCCGGCCCTCCGCGCAATCGCGTCGACGGTGGATTCGCCCGGTCCTGGGTGCCCGCAGAACGAGTTGGTCCAGACGCCCGGCCAGGTGCGCTTGGACAGCGCCCGGCGGGTGACGAGGATCCGCCCGTCGTCGTCGAACACGTGGGTGGAGAAGGCCAGGTGCAGCGGCGTCGAGGTGTGGTGCACCTCCGCCTTGTCCTGGGTGCCGGTGGGTGCCCCGGATTCGTCAACGAGGACCACCAGTTCAGTACCGGATCCCGAACCGCCGTCTGCTTCAAGCACTGTCTGACTGCTCCCTGACCTGAGTCGTTTAGCTAAAGAATGTGAGGTCAGTGTTTACTTTACCTATGGACATGGAAACCTTGCTGGTCGACTCCCGCGGCTTGGAGCAGGTGGAAAGTGTCCTCTCAAACAGTTTTGCCCGCTCGAAGGCCCGTGCGGCGACCCTTGGTCCTACGTACCACCACCTGTGGGAAACACTCGAGAACTGCGCCGCTGGCGGCAAGCGTTTTCGTCCGCGCATGGTCATGACCGCTTACGACTGCCTCGCCGGGACCGACCGGGACAACGCAGCTCTGGTGGCAGCGTCCTTCGAAATGCTCCACACGGCACTGATCGTTCACGACGACGTGATCGACCGGGATTTCGTCAGGCGGGGCATCCCCAACGTGTCGGGTACCTACCGGCTGCTGGCCGAAGACGCAGGCCTCGCACCCGACGACGCCGCGCACCGCGGACTGTCCATGGGACTCATTGCCGGGGACCTGGCCCTCTCCAGTGCCCACCGCCTGCTCGATGGCGTCCGCACCGACCCCGCCACGCGGGAACGGCTCGGTGAGCTCCTTGATGACGCAGTGTTCGCCTCCGCGGCGGGGGAACTGCTCGACGTCGACGCTTCAACCTCCGACGTGGCATCGTCCGAGGAAACCCTCCAGATGGCGCGGCTGAAAACGGCTGTGTACTCGTTCGAAAGCCCGCTCAAGGCCGGTGCCGTCCTGGCGGGTGCCGATGAAGCCATCATCGATTCCCTCGGTGATTTCGGCAGGGATGTGGGGATCGCCTACCAGCTGGCCGATGATATCCTCGGCGTTTTCGGGGACGAGAAGACTACCGGAAAGACCACCTGGGGGGACCTGCGGGAGGGCAAGCGGACCGCCCTGATCTCGTACGTCGCCCAGCGGGCCGAATGGGAGCAGATTTCAGCACTGGTCGGATCGCCGGAGCTCTCGGCCGCCGGGGCCGAGAAGATCCGCGGAGTCCTGAGGTCCAGCGGGGCACTGGATCACGTGGTGTCGCTGGCAGGAGACCATGCGCAGCGGGCACAGGAGCATCTGGGTGCCGCGCATATCCCGGCTGAACTGCGCGACGGGCTGGCCCACGTCGCCACGGCCGTCCTGGCGAGGGTGCGGTAGCCCATGCAGCCACACGACGCCCTTGCCTTCTACACCGATGTCACCCACCGCACCTCGGCCGTGGTGATCAAGTCCTACTCCACCTCGTTTGGGCTGGCCTCCCGGCTATTGGGTGGTGACGTCCGCCAGCACGTTGAGACGGTCTATGCCCTGGTCCGGGTTGCCGACGAGGTGGTCGACGGCGCGGCTGCCGCAGCGGGGCTCAACCCCGATCAGACGCGGGAGGTACTCGATGACCTGGAGAGCGAAACCGAGCGGGCCATGGCTACCGGGTACAGCGCCAACCCGGTGGTTCACGCCTTTGCCAACACCGCACGGGAAACCGGAATCACCGCCGAGCTGACCCGACCCTTCTTCGCCTCGATGCGTGCCGACCTGGAACGGACCGAGCACACGCAGGAGTCCTTCGACGAGTACGTCTACGGCTCGGCCGAGGTGGTGGGCCTGATGTGCCTGAAATGCTTCCTGTACCAAGAGGTAACCAAGCCAAGCGCCGCCCAGGAACAAAAGTTCGTCGACGGAGCCCGCCGACTGGGAGCTGCCTTCCAGAAAATCAATTTCCTGCGCGACCTTGCCGACGACTTCAAGTCGCTGGGGCGCAGCTACTTTCCCGGTATCAGGCCCGGAAACTTCGGCGAAGCCGACAAGCACCGGCTCCTCGATGACATTGCAGCTGACCTGGCCGTGTCTGCCGAGGCACTTCGGGAGCTGCCGGGTTCCAGCCGTCGCGCCGTCGCTCTGGCCCAGGGGCTCTTCGCCGAGCTTTCCGCGCGGCTACGCGACACCCCTGCTGAAGAACTCCTGACGTCGCGGGTCCGGGTGCCTAACCCGGTGAAACTCCGAATTGCCGCCCGGGCACTGGCGGGCCGTGTCCCGCAGCCTGATGAAACACCCTGATGACCACCGGAAGGCTGCCATGAACTCCCACGCACCCCTGAACAGCCCAGTGAACGGCCCACGTCGGAAGGTGATAGTCATCGGCGGCGGAATCGCTGGCCTCGCCTCGGCTGCCCTGCTCGCCGAGGAGGGCCACGAGGTCACCGTGCTGGAGAAGCAGGCAGCCACGGGCGGGCGGGCGGGCCTCTGGGAACAGGATGGGTTCAGGTTCGACACCGGCCCGTCCTGGTACCTGATGCCCGAGGTGATCGATCACTTCTTCAAGCTGCTCGGCACCAGCGCCACCGCGCAGCTGGACCTGGTCAAACTCGATCCGGGGTACCGGGTGTACTCGGAGGGGCACACCCAGCCCATCAACGTTCCCGCTGAGCGCGCCGACGTCGTGAAGTTGTTCAACGACATCGAACCAGGGGCGGGGGAGGCCCTGGAGAAGTATCTGGACTCGGCCGGCGAAACCTACACCATGGCTACCCGGCGTTTCCTCTACACCACCTTCCAGTCGTTCCTGCCGTTCCTACGCCCGGATGTCCTCAGCCGCGTCCCCAAGCTGGTTCGCCTGCTGCTGCAACCGCTGTCCAGGCTCGCCGCCGCAACGGTGACTGATAACCGGCTGCGCCAGATTCTGGGGTACCCGGCGGTCTTCCTCGGTACCTCCCCCTTCGAGGCACCCAGCATGTACCACCTGATGAGCCACCTGGACCTCGACGACGGTGTCCTGTACCCGATGGGTGGGTTTACCCGGCTGACCGAAGCCATCCACTCGCAGGCCCGGAGCCGGAACGTGGAGATCATCACCGGAGCGCGGGTGGAGCAAATCCTGACCCTGCCCGGCGATGGGCGGTCCCAGAAGGCGCGGGTGACCGGCGTCCGTTGGGTCGCGGCCGACGGCGCCGTGCACACTACCGCTGCGGACACGGTGATCGCAGCCAACGACCTGCACCACGCCGAAACGCAGCTCCTGCAACCCGCGGACCAGACCTACCCGGAGAAATACTGGTCCAGCCGGACGGCTGGCCCCAGTGCTCTGCTGCTGTACCTGGGCGTCAAGGGCGGACTGCCCGAACTGGAACACCACACCCTCTTGTTCACCGCTGATTGGGAAGACAATTTCTCGCGGATTTTCGGTAAGACCACCTCGGTGCCGACCCCCGCGTCGCTGTACGTGTGCCGGCCGAGTGCCACCGACCCCGGTGTGGCCCCTGAAGGCCATGAGAACGTGTTCGTGCTGGTGCCACTGCCTGCTGACCCCGGGCTGGGAGCTGGCGGGATCGACGGCGCGGGCGATCCCGGCATCGAGAGCCTCGCCGACACAGTGATCGACCAGATCAGCAAGTGGGCGGATATCCCCGATCTCGCGGACCGCATTGTTGTTCGCCGCACCTATGGGCCGCAGGACTTCGTCGGGGACTTCAACGCCTGGCAGGGCACCTCGTTGGGCCCGGCGCACGTGCTCAGGCAGAGCGCGTTCTTCAGGGGCCGCAACAAGAGCCGCAAGGTCGAGGGGCTCTACTATGCGGGCAGCTCAACCATTCCGGGCATCGGCATCCCCATGTGCCTGATCAGCGCCGAACTGCTGATCAAACGGCTGCGCTCCGACACCAGCACCGGTCCGCTGGCGGAGCCCCTGGTTGCCCGGGCGGCCGTTCCAGAGGCCGCCGTGGGCAAGGACGGGCAATGATTCCTGCCCCCTACCTGGTCATACTGTTGGCCGCTACGGCGCGGGCTGAACGGAACCGCACATGAGCGCCGACGCCAGGACCGGCCTGTCCGGGACCGCGAAGATGCTGCTGGTATCCTCCCGCCCCGTGTCCTGGGTGAACACGGCGTTCCCCTTCGCGGCCGCTTACTTCCTCACCACCGGGTCGATCGATCTGGCGTTTGTTCTCGGGACGCTGTACTTCCTGATCCCCTACAACCTGGCCATGTACGGCATCAACGACGTCTTCGACTACGAGTCGGATCTCCGGAATCCCCGCAAGGGCGGGGTGGAAGGTGCCGTCCTGGACCGCAGCTTCCACCGCGTCACCCTGTGGGCTGCAGTGCTGACGAATGTCCCGTTCCTGATGGCACTGCTGCTGCTGGGCAACCCGCTGTCTGCGCTGGTGCTCGCGGTGAGCGTGTTCGCGGTGATCGCCTACAGCGCTCCCGGACTCCGGTTCAAGGAGCGACCCTTCCTCGATTCGGTCACCTCCAGCACCCACTTCGTCAGTCCGGCCGTATTCGGGCTGGTGCTTGCAGGCGCCACCTTCGACGTCGGCCTCTGGGCGGTGCTGGGGGCGTTCTTCCTCTGGGGCGTCGCCAGCCAGGCCTTTGGTGCGGTGCAGGACATCCAGGCCGATCGTGAAGGTGGCATCGCCTCGATTGCGACGGTCCTCGGGGCACGCACCGTCGTGCGCTTCGCCGTCTTCGCCTACCTGCTGAGCGGACTGCTGATGCTGATGACGCCCTGGCCGGCAATGCTCGGTGGACTGCTGGCCCTGCCGTACATCCTGAGCATCCTGCCTTTCGCCGATCTCCGCGACGAGGACTGCGAAAGCGCCAACCAGGGGTGGCGGCGTTTCATCAGGCTGAACTTCCTCACCGGGTTCCTGGTGACCATGCTCCTGATCTGGGTGACCCAGGCAGGTTGACCGGGCCGGGCTGACCCGGATCACGTATACCACACCCCGGCTGGACAGGGCGGGCGCTCTGCAGTACAGTAGATATTTGCGTCTTTCCTCTTAACCTCGGCCTTCATATAGCGGTGGGCTTTGTTTTGCGTTAGTCATTTAACGGCAGATTCACTGTCCGGTATGACCGCAGGCAATTGGTTCGCACACACAATCCCCGCGTTGATACGCGGCGGCAGTGCAAAGAGGGCGGATATAGCTGAACAAGCCGAAGGTCTGTGGAAGGATCCCTCTTGGTCGCCTCGAGCACCTCTAATAATGCAACCGCTACCAGCCAGGTCGACGCCGACGGCGTCGCCCCCCGGCTTTCATTCGCAAAGATTCACGAACCGCTGGACGTTCCTAACCTCCTCGCGCTCCAAACCGACAGTTTCGACTGGCTGGTAGGAAACGATCGCTGGAAGGCGCGCGTGCAGGAAGCTCTGGAACAGAAGCTCCAGGGTGTGGCCTCCACATCCGGTCTCGCTGACATCTTCGAAGAGATCTCCCCGATCGAGGACTTCCAGGGCACCATGTCCCTGAGCTTCTCGGAGCCGGAGTTCGCCGATCCGAAGTACACCATGGCCGAGTGCAAGGACCGCGACGCTACGTACGCGGCCCCGCTGTACGTCAAGGCCGAGTTCATGAACAACAACACTGGCGAGATCAAGCAGCAGACAGTGTTCATGGGCGACTTCCCGTTGATGACGGAGAAGGGCACGTTTGTGATCAACGGCACCGAGCGTGTCGTCGTGTCACAGCTGGTTCGTTCGCCGGGCGCCTACTTCGAGCGCACCGCCGACAAGACCAGTGACAAGGACATCTTCAGCGCGAAGATCATCCCGTCACGTGGCGCCTGGTTCGAACTCGAAATCGACAAGCGTGATCAGGTCGGCGTTCGCCTTGACCGCAAGCGCAAGCAGTCGGTCACGGTCCTGTTGAAGGCACTGGGATGGACCGAGGGCCAGATCCTCGAGACCTTCGGTGAGTACGACTCCATCCGCGCCACCATGGAGAAGGACACCACCGAAACGCAGGAAGACGCGTTGCTGGACATCTACCGGAAGCTTCGCCCGGGAGAGCCACCCACGGTCGAGGCCGCCAAGACGCTGCTCGACAACCTGTATTTCAACCCCAAGCGCTACGACCTGGCCAAGGTTGGTCGTTACAAGATCAACCGCAAGCTCGGCATCGACAAAAACCTTGACGATAAGGACGCCTCGGTCCTGAACATCGACGACATCGTCGCGATGATCAAGTTCCTGGTTGCCCTGCACGCCAATGAGAAGACCCTCACCGGCAAGCGCGACGGCGGCGACGTCGAACTGCGCGTCGAGGTCGACGACATTGACCACTTCGGCAACCGTCGTATCCGTGCGGTTGGCGAGCTCATCGAGAACCAGGTCCGCACCGGCCTGTCCCGGATGGAGCGCGTGGTCCGGGAGCGGATGACCACCCAGGATGTTGAGGCCATCACGCCTCAGACCCTGATCAACATCCGCCCGGTCGTCGCTGCGATCAAGGAGTTCTTCGGAACGTCCCAGCTGTCGCAGTTTATGGACCAGAACAACCCACTGGCCGGTCTGACGCACAAACGTCGCCTGTCAGCGCTGGGCCCGGGCGGTTTGTCCCGTGACCGTGCAGGCATGGAAGTTCGAGACGTCCACCCGTCCCACTACGGCCGTATGTGCCCCATCGAAACCCCTGAAGGCCCGAACATTGGTCTGATCGGCTCGTTGGCATCCTACGGACGCATCAACACCTTCGGCTTCATCGAAACCCCCTACCGCAAGGTAGTTGGCGGCATCGTCACCGAGCAGATCGACTACCTCACCGCCGACGACGAGGTGGAGCGCCTGATTGCCCAGGCGAACGCCCCGCTCGACGACAAGGGCAACTTCATCGAACCTACGGTTCTGGTGCGTACCCGCGGTGGTTCAGGCGAGCCTGTTCTGGTCGAGGCCATCGAGGTCGAGTACATGGACGTCTCACCGCGCCAGATGGTGTCGGTCGCTACGGCCATGATTCCGTTCCTGGAACACGATGACGCGAACCGTGCGCTCATGGGTGCGAACATGCAGCGTCAGGCTGTCCCGCTGCTCCGCTCCGAGCGCCCCCTGGTGGGCACCGGTATGGAGAAGAATGCCGCTGTCGACGCCGGCGACGCAGTCACCGCTGTCAAGGCTGGCGTGGTCAAGGAAGTTTCAGCCGACATGGTGAGCATCCTCAACGACGACGGCACCGAAACGAACTACCCGATCATGAAGTTCGCCCGTTCCAACCAGGGCAACGCCTACAACCAGCGCGTGCTGGTTGCAGACGGTGACCGCGTTGAATACAACACGATCATCGCCGACGGTCCCTCAACCGACCAGGGCGAACTCGCGCTGGGCAAGAACATGCTCGTCGCGTTCATGTCCTGGGAAGGCCACAACTTCGAGGACGCGATCATCCTCTCCCAGCGCATCGTCTCCGACGATGTCCTGACCTCGATCCACATCGAGGAGCACGAGGTTGACGCCCGCGACACCAAGCTTGGTGCCGAGGAAATCACCCGCGACATCCCGAACGTCTCCGAAGAGGTCCTGGGGGCCCTGGACGAGCGCGGCATCATCCACATCGGTGCCGAGGTTGAAGCAGGCGACATCCTGGTTGGCCGTGTCACACCCAAGGGTGAGACCGAGCTGACCCCCGAGGAACGTCTCCTACGGGCCATCTTCGGTGAGAAGAGCCGCGAAGTCCGCGACACGTCACTGAAGGTTCCCCACGGTGAGTCCGGTACGGTCATCGGCGTTCGCATCTTCGACCGCGACAACGACGACGAACTGCCCCCCGGCGTGAACCAGCTGGTCCGCGTCTACGTGGCACAGAAGCGTAAGATCACCGACGGCGACAAGCTCGCAGGGCGTCACGGCAACAAGGGCGTCATCTCCAAGATCCTTCCGATCGAGGACATGCCGTTCATGGAAGACGGCACCCCCGTCGACATCGTGCTGAACCCGCTGGGTGTCCCAGGCCGCATGAACGTGGGCCAGGTTCTGGAAATCCACCTCGGTTGGGTGGCCAAGCAGGGCTGGAAGATCGATGGCGAGCCGGAATGGTTGAAGAACCTCCCGAACCTGCCCCGCGAAAGCGGTTCGACCACGGTTGCGACCCCCGTCTTCGACGGCGCAACCGAGGACGAAATCGTTGGTCTGATGAACTCCACCCGGGAAACCCGCGACGGAAAGCGCCTCATCGGCGGTTCCGGCAAGGCGTTGCTCTTTGACGGCCGCTCCGGCGAGCCGTTCCCGGACCCCATTTCGGTCGGCTACATGTACATCCTGAAGCTGCACCACCTGGTGGACGACAAGATCCACGCACGCTCCACCGGACCGTACTCCATGATTACCCAGCAGCCGCTGGGTGGTAAGGCACAGTTCGGCGGACAGCGCTTCGGTGAAATGGAAGTCTGGGCCCTCGAGGCTTACGGCGCGGCCTACACGCTGCAGGAACTTCTGACGATCAAGTCGGATGATATCCACGGCCGCGTGAAGGTCTACGAAGCGATCGTGAAGGGCGAGAACATCCCAGAGCCGGGTGTCCCCGAATCCTTCAAGGTGCTGATCAAGGAAATGCAGTCGCTGTGTCTGAACGTGGAAGTACTCTCCACCGACGGAACCACGATAGAGATGCGTGACTCGGATGAAGAAGTCTTCCGGGCCGCGGAGGAACTGGGCATCGACCTGTCACGGGCCGAGCCAAGTTCTGTCGAGGAAGTCTAAGGCGACCTTCGGATTTAGCCCACTCCGGTGCCTGGAGTAAGGCGGCTTTAATATTTCAGAGGCCGTCCGCGGCCGAAGAAATTTCGTTGCCGCCGTTCCAGGTACCGGAGCGGGCGCCGGAACCGCCCGCTCCCTCCCCGCCCCTTATGAAGACTTCAAGAATTTAGAGAACAAAGAGAGAACAGGGACCATATGTCCAGCGAATCCTCCTTCGGCCTCATGCGAATCGGCCTTGCCACTGCGGACGAAATCCGTGGTTGGTCTTTTGGCGAGGTCAAGAAGCCGGAAACCATCAATTACCGTACCCTCAAGCCTGAGAAGGACGGCCTCTTCTGCGAGAAGATCTTCGGACCTTCCCGCGACTGGGAATGCTATTGCGGCAAGTACAAGCGCGTCCGTTTCAAGGGCATCATCTGTGAGCGCTGTGGGGTAGAAGTTACCCGCGCCAAGGTACGCCGTGAGCGCATGGGACACATCGAGCTTGCTGCTCCCGTCACCCACATCTGGTACTTCAAGGGCGTTCCTTCGCGCTTGGGCTACCTGCTGGACCTGGCACCGAAGGACCTCGAGAAGGTCATCTACTTCGCTGCCTACATGATCACCGCCGTCGACGAGGAAAACCGTCACGCCGAACTGCCGAACCTCCAGGCCGAGCACGACCTCGAGAAGAAGCAGATGATCGACCAGCGCGACTCCGACATCGCCACGATCGCCAAGGACCTTGAGGATGAGGTTGCACGGCTTGAAGGCGAAGGCGCGAAGGCTGCCGAGAAGAAGAAGGCACGTGACTCGGCCGATCGCCAGATGGCGAACGTGCGTAAGCGCGCCGACATCGAGATCGAGCGCTTCGAGCAGGTCTGGGACCGGTTCAAGAGCCTCAAGGTTGCTGACCTTGAAGGTGACGAGGGCCTTTACCGCGAACTGCGCGACCGTTACGGACTGTACTTCGAGGGCTCAATGGGCGCCGAAGCGATCAAGAAGCGTCTTGAGAACTTCGACATGCCAGCCGAGGCCGAGATGCTCCGCGACATCATCCAGAACGGCAAGGGCCAGCGCAAGACGCGTGCCCTGAAGCGCCTGAAGGTTGTCAACGCGTTCCTCACCACCACCAACAGCCCCCTCGGCATGGTGCTTGACGCCGTTCCCGTGATTCCGCCGGAACTGCGCCCGATGGTCCAGCTGGACGGTGGCCGTTTCGCGACCTCCGACCTCAACGACCTGTACCGCCGCGTGATCAACCGCAACAACCGCCTGAAGCGCCTGCTCGATCTCGGTGCGCCCGAGATCATCGTGAACAACGAAAAGCGGATGCTCCAGGAAGCAGTTGACTCCCTGTTCGACAACGGTCGTCGTGGCCGCCCCGTCACCGGGCCGGGCAACCGTCCGTTGAAGTCGCTCTCCGACATGCTCAAGGGCAAGCAGGGTCGTTTCCGCCAGAACCTTCTGGGTAAGCGCGTTGACTACTCGGGTCGTTCGGTCATCGTCGTTGGTCCCCAGCTGAAGCTGCACCAGTGTGGTCTGCCCAAGCAGATGGCGCTGGAACTCTTCAAGCCGTTCGTGATGAAGCGTCTGGTTGATCTCAACCACGCGCAGAACATCAAGAGCGCCAAGCGGATGGTCGAACGTTACCGCCCGCAGGTCTGGGATGTTCTTGAAGAGATCATCACCGAGCACCCAGTGCTACTCAACCGTGCACCTACCCTGCACCGTTTGGGCATCCAGGCGTTCGAACCGCAGCTGGTTGAAGGTAAGGCCCTTCAGCTGCACCCACTGGTTTGTGGTGCGTTCAACGCCGACTTCGACGGCGACCAGATGGCAGTCCACCTGCCGCTGAGCCCTGAGGCCCAGGCCGAGGCGCGCATCCTGATGCTCTCCTCGAACAATATCCTGAAGCCTTCGGACGGCCGTCCGGTGACCCTGCCTTCGCAGGATATGATCATCGGCCTGCACCACCTCACCACCAAGCGTGAGGGCTCAGCAGGCGAAGGCCGCGTGTTCAGCACCCCGGCCGAAGCCATCATGGCCTTCGACATGGGTGTCCTGCACCTGAACTCGGTTGTCCGGATCCGCATCCCACACTTCGTGCCCAGCGCTGATATCGCTGCGCCCGAAGGCTGGGAAGAAGGAACGCCGGCGTTGATCGAAACCTCCCTTGGGCAGGTTCTGTTCAACGACACGCTGCCCGCCGACTACCCCTGGGTTGAGAAGGTTGCCGACAAGGGACAGCTGTCCACGATCGTCAACGACCTCGCCGAGCGGTACCCGAAGGTGGTCACCGCGGCAACGCTGGACAACCTGAAGGATGCTGGCTTCTACTGGGCAACCCGCTCAGGTGTCACCGTGGCGATCTCGGACATCTCCGCCCCGATCAACAAGGCCGGAATCATGGAGGTCTACGAAAAGCAGGCCGCCAAGGTTCAGTCCCAGTTCGACAAGGGCCTCATCGCTGATGAGGAACGTCGTCAGGAACTGATCGACATCTGGAACAAGGCCACCAACGAGGTAGCCGAGTCCATGCGCGGCGCGATGCCGAAGGACAACACCATCAACCGCATGGTGTCCTCCGGTGCACGTGGTAACTGGCTCCAGGTCCGTCAGATCGCGGGTATCCGTGGTCTGGTAGCGAACCCCAAGGGCGAGATCATCCCTCGGCCGATCAAGTCCTCGTACCGTGAAGGCTTGTCGGTGCTGGAGTACTTCATCGCAACCCACGGTGCCCGTAAGGGTCTGGCCGATACCGCGCTGCGTACCGCCAACTCGGGTTACCTGACCCGTCGTCTGGTGGACGTGTCGCAGGACGTCATCGTTCGCGAAGACGACTGTGGCACCGAGCGTGGACTGAACGTCACCATTGCGGTGCCGAACAGCGACGGCGAGTTGGTCCTGCACGAAGAGGTCGAGAACTCGGCCTACGCACGCACCCTGGCCAGCGAAGTTGTTGACGCCAAGGGTAAGGTGCTCGCTCCGGCGGGCTCCGACGTCGGCGATGTCCTGATCGGCGAGCTGTTCGCCGCAGGGGTCACCGACATCAAGGTGCGCTCCGTGCTGACCTGCGAGTCGAGCGTCGGCACCTGTGCCCTCTGCTACGGCCGCTCGCTGGCCACCGGCAAGACCGTCGACATCGGTGAGGCAGTTGGCATCATCGCTGCACAGTCGATCGGTGAGCCAGGCACGCAGCTGACCATGCGTACGTTCCACACCGGCGGTATCGCGTCGGCGGAGGACATCACCCAGGGTCTGCCCCGTATCCAGGAGCTCTTCGAAGCGCGTACCCCCAAGGGTGTCGCTCCGATCTCCGAGGTTGCGGGTCGCGTCAACATCGAGGACGGCGAGAAGCAGCTTCGGCTGGTTGTCACCCCTGACGATGGTTCCGAAGAGATCGCCTACCCTGTCCTGCGGCGTGCGCGCCTGCTGGTCACGGACGGCGAGCACGTTGAGGTGGGACAGCAGCTGGTCTTTGGTGCTGTCGATCCGAAGCAGATCCTCCGGATCCTCGGCCCCCGCAAGGCCCAGGAATTCCTGGTCGATGAGGTACAGACCGTGTACCGCAGCCAGGGTGTGGGTATCCACGACAAGCACGTCGAGGTTATCGTCCGCCAGATGCTTCGCCGCGTCACGGTGATCGAGTCCGGCGAGTCGAACCTCCTTCCCGGAGAGCTGGCAGAACGCCGCCGCTTCGAGGACGAGAACCGTCGCGTGGTGTCCGAGGGCAAGAAGCCGGCTTCAGGCCGTCCCGAGCTCATGGGTATCACCAAGGCGTCGCTCGCCACCGAGTCGTGGCTTTCGGCCGCATCGTTCCAGGAGACCACGCGTGTTCTTACGCAGGCCGCCATGGAAGGCAAGAGCGATCCTCTGTTGGGTCTGAAGGAAAACGTGATCATCGGCAAGCTGATCCCGGCCGGTACCGGCCTTGATCGCTACACGAAGATTACCGTGGAGCCGACTGAGGAAGCGAAGGCCAACCTGTTCACCGGCCCTAGCGCGTTCAGCGACTTCGACTACGCAGGTGTCGAGGGCTCGATGACTCCCGAGTTCCACGCCATCCCTCTGGATGACTACGACATGGGTTCCGAGTTCCGCTAAACGGACCTGGTGCTGGTCGGCCCCGCACACCTTCGGGTGTGCGGGGCCGACCGCGTTAAGCGCGTCCCCTCGACCGGACCAGGCAAGGGGTCCATGCAAGGGGGCCGCGCAAGGGTCCGGCATCGGGGGAGGGGCGGGGGTACCCGCACCGAATCGGGGCCCCGCCCGATCTCTGCTAGAGTAGAGGTAATTGTTTGTGTGGCAGAGGATCGGCGTCCTAGCGGACGTATCTCCGCGTTGTAGGGAACTTGTACAACGAATGCCACATTTTCGCACGCCTACGGTCAAGTCGTTTCGGCTTCCCCCTGTGGGTTCGGCGCAAACGACAGTCAATATCTCTAGACATTACGGAGAACGCAGAAGTGCCTACTATCAACCAGCTGGTCCGTAAGGGCCGGACACCTAAGGTCGTCAAGACCAAGGCGCCCGCATTGAAGGGCAGCCCCATGAAGCGCGGCGTTTGCACCCGCGTTTACACGACCACCCCCAAGAAGCCGAACTCGGCGCTCCGTAAGGTCGCACGTGTGCGCCTCAACGGCGGCATCGAAGTTACCGCTTACATCCCAGGCGTCGGTCACAACCTTCAGGAACACTCCATCGTGCTGGTGCGCGGTGGTCGTGTGAAGGATCTGCCCGGTGTCCGCTACAAGATCGTCCGTGGTGCGCTTGATACCCAGGGTGTCAAGAACCGCAAGCAGGCTCGCAGCCGCTACGGCGCGAAGATGGAGAAGAAGTAATGCCACGTAAGGGCCCGGCCCCGAAGCGGCCGCTCGTTGTAGATCCCGTTTACGGTTCACCCCTGGTCACTCAGCTGATCAACAAGGTGCTCGTCGACGGCAAGAAGTCCACAGCAGAACGCATTGTCTACGGCGCACTTGAGGGTGCCCGTGCCAAGAGTGGTGGCGACCCAGTCGCAGCACTTAAGAAGGCGATGGACAACGTCAAGCCTTCCCTCGAGGTTCGCTCCCGCCGTGTCGGCGGCGCGACCTACCAGGTACCCGTCGAGGTCAAGCCTGGCCGCTCCATGGCTCTTGCCCTGCGGTGGCTCGTTGGTTACTCGAAGGCTCGCCGCGAGAAGACCATGACCGAGCGTCTGATGAACGAGATCCTGGATGCCTCGAACGGTCTCGGAGCAGCGGTGAAGCGCCGCGAGGACACGCACAAGATGGCCGAGTCGAACAAGGCCTTCGCACACTACCGCTGGTAACCAGACTCCGACTTCTAGAAACCCAAGAATAAGGGAGACACCGTGGCACAGGACGTGCTTACCGACCTTAACAAGGTCCGCAATATCGGCATCATGGCCCACATTGACGCCGGCAAGACCACTACTACGGAGCGCATCCTTTTCTATACGGGTGTAAACCACAAGATTGGTGAGACGCACGACGGCGCCTCGACCACCGACTGGATGGAACAGGAAAAGGAACGCGGCATCACCATCACGAGCGCCGCCGTGACCTGCTTCTGGAACGACAACCAGATCAACATCATCGACACCCCCGGTCACGTCGACTTCACCGTTGAGGTTGAGCGCTCACTGCGCGTCCTCGACGGTGCCGTCGCAGTGTTTGACGGCAAGGAAGGCGTAGAGCCTCAGTCCGAGACCGTCTGGCGCCAGGCCGACAAGTACGAAGTTCCCCGCATCTGCTTCGTCAACAAGATGGACAAGCTGGGCGCTGACTTCTACTTCACCGTCGACACCATCATCAGCCGTCTCGGCGCCAAGCCTCTGGTTATCCAGCTGCCTATCGGTGCCGAGAACGACTTCGAAGGCGTCGTCGACCTCGTGGAAATGCGCGCGCTGACCTGGCGTGGCGACTCCAAGGGTGACGTCACCATGGGTGCCAAGTATGAGATCGAAGAGATCCCTGCTGACCTTGTGGATCGCGCGAACGAGTACCGGGCAAGCCTGCTCGAGGCCGTCGCCGAAGCTGACGATGAGCTCATGGAGAAGTACCTTGCTGGCGAAGAGCCTTCCACTGCGGAGATCAAGGCCGGTATCCGTAAGCTCACCATCGCTTCGGAGATCTACCCGGTCCTCTGCGGCTCGGCGTTCAAGAACCGCGGTGTCCAGCCGATGCTTGACGCTGTTGTCGATTACCTGCCGAACCCGCTTGATGTTCCCCCGATGATCGGTCACGATCCCCGGGACGAGGAGATCGAGCTGACTCGCAAGCCGAGCACCGACGAGCCTTTCTCGGCCCTGGCGTTCAAGGTTGCTACCCACCCGTTCTTCGGACAGCTGACGTTCATCCGCGTCTACTCCGGCCATATTTCGGCTGGCACGCAGGTGACCAACTCCACGAAGAACAAGAAGGAGCGGATCGGCAAGCTGTTCCAGATGCACGCCAACAAGGAAATTCCCGTTGAGGAAGCACGTGCTGGCCACATCTACGCAGCTATCGGTCTGAAGGACACCACCACCGGCGATACCCTCTCCGACAGTGCCAACCAGATCGTCCTCGAGTCGATGAGCTTCCCTGATCCCGTGATCTCGGTTGCTATTGAACCGAAGACCAAGGGTGACCAGGAGAAGCTGTCCACGGCTATCCAGAAACTCTCCGCTGAGGACCCGACCTTCCAGGTCTCCCTCAACGTTGACACCGGTCAGACCATCATCGCCGGCATGGGCGAGCTCCACCTGGACATCCTCGTGGACCGCATGCGTCGCGAGTTCCGCGTCGAGGCCAACGTGGGCAAGCCCCAGGTTGCTTACCGCGAAACCATCAAGCGCGCCGTGGCCAAGCACGATTACACCCACAAGAAGCAGACGGGTGGATCCGGTCAGTTCGCGAAGATCCAGATCGCCATCGAGCCGATGGAAGTTGAAGATGGCGTCCTGTACGCGTTCGACAACAAAGTCACCGGTGGACGTATCCCTCGCGAATACATCCCGAGCGTTGATGCGGGCATCCAGGATGCCCTCAACGACGGCGTGCTCGCAGGCTACCCGGTTGTCGGCATCAAGGCAGTTCTCCTTGACGGCGCCTACCACGACGTTGACTCATCCGAAATGGCGTTCAAGATTGCCGGCCGGATGGCGTTCAAGGAAGCCGCGCGGATGGCTAACCCTGTCCTGCTCGAACCGCTGATGGAAGTTGAAGTCCGCACCCCTGAGGAATACATGGGTGAAGTTATTGGTGACCTCAACTCCCGCCGTGGCCAGATGCAGTCCATGGAGGATGCCAGCGGCGTCAAGGTCATCAAGGCCATGGTGCCCCTGTCGGGGATGTTCGGATACATCGGTGACCTGCGGTCGAAGACCCAGGGCCGTGCGGTGTACTCGATGAAGTTCGACAGCTACTCGGAGGTTCCGAAGGCAGTTGCCGACGAGATCATCCAGAAGACCCGCGGCGAATAACTTTTCCGCAGACCAGCTGATGGAGCCATCCGGCTCCTGAAGCATGCAGTAATTTCATCAAAGTAAAAGCCCCCAGTAGACTTGCAACAGTTTCAGCCGCGAACAGCGCGGCTGGGAAGCAAATCTTCTCAAAACGTTCTAGGAGGAACCCGTGGCGAAGGCAAAGTTCGAGCGGACTAAGCCGCACGTTAACATCGGAACCATCGGTCACGTTGACCATGGAAAGACGACGTTGACGGCTGCCATTTCGAAGGTGCTGTACGACAAGTACCCTAATCTCAACGAGGCACGCGACTTCGCGTCCATCGACTCGGCCCCCGAGGAGAAGCAGCGCGGCATCACCATCAACATCTCGCATGTTGAGTACCAGACCGAGAAGCGCCACTACGCACACGTAGACGCCCCCGGTCACGCTGACTACATCAAGAACATGATCACCGGTGCTGCTCAGATGGACGGAGCAATCCTCGTGGTTGCTGCGACCGACGGCCCGATGGCTCAGACCCGCGAGCACGTTCTGCTTGCCCGCCAGGTTGGTGTTCCCTACCTGTTGGTCGCGCTGAACAAGTCCGACATGGTTGACGACGAGGAACTGCTTGACCTCGTCGAGATGGAGGTCCGCGAGCTCCTCAGCGCGCAGGGCTTCGACGGCGACGAGGCACCAGTGGTGCGCGTCTCCGGCCTGAAGGCACTTGAGGGCGACGCCGAGTGGGTCAAGTCCGTCGAGGACCTGATGGACGCAGTCGACAACAGCGTTCCGGACCCCGTGCGCGACAAGGACAAGCCGTTCCTGATGCCTGTTGAAGACGTCTTCACCATCACCGGCCGTGGCACCGTTGTAACGGGCCGCGCCGAGCGTGGAACTCTGAAGATCAACTCGGAAATCGAGATCGTCGGCATCCGTCCGGTCCAGAAGACCACGGTCACTGGTATCGAGATGTTCCACAAGCAGCTCGACGAAGCATGGGCAGGCGAGAACTGTGGTCTCCTGCTCCGCGGAATCAAGCGCGAAGATGTTGAGCGTGGACAGGTTATCGTCAAGCCGGGTTCAATCACCCCGCACACCGATTTCGATGCCAACGTCTACATCCTTGCAAAGGACGAAGGCGGGCGTCACAACCCGTTCTACTCCAACTACCGCCCGCAGTTCTACTTCCGCACCACTGACGTAACCGGTGTCATTACCCTCCCCGAGGGCACTGAAATGGTTATGCCTGGCGACAACACTGAGATGACCGTTGCGCTCATCCAGCCAATCGCTATGGAAGAGGGCCTCGGCTTCGCTATCCGCGAAGGCGGCCGGACCGTAGGTTCAGGACGCGTTACCAAGATCATCAAGTAACTCTTCACGAGTCACTGAGGAAAGGCCCCGCTGCACCGCAGCGGGGCCTTTCCTTTTGGGTCAATGTCAGCCAGGGTCGCTTGCAAAAAAGTGGGCTACCCGCAGAAGCGTGGTGGGGACACAGCGGTTCTGCGCCGGCGGCACTTTCTGGCGGCGGATGTCTGATCGCAGGGGAGTGGGCGGGGTAAGGTTCCTCACACCGAAGGCGTGTCGGGCCTCCAATTAGCCTTATGCCCTGATATCTGGCAAACTGGACAAGTTGTTCAAGCGCTTGCGCGCGCGGTTTGAGATACCGTCCCGATCAGGATAATGCCTGATGCAGGGTCAGTGTTCACCGGGCGGTTAGCCCAAATATAGCCACCCCCATTTCAGTTCGGCTGGAAACGTGGATGCAAACCGATGGACTAGTTTGTGAAGAATCCGCGACACGCCCGAGCGCGGGGGTCGGTACCTCCACAGGGTGAGGAACCCGGAACTATCCGGATTCAGTCTGTGGGAGGAGCGCCAGTGCAACGGGCGCAGCACGTGCAGGAACTGACAGATATTCAAGAATTCTTGAGAGAGAGAGTCGAGACGCCATGGCGGGACAAAAAATCCGCATCCGGCTGAAGTCGTATGACCACGAGGTCATCGACGTATCAGCACGGAAGATCGTTGAGACGGTGACGCGCGCAGGCGCTACGGTAGTTGGCCCAGTGCCCCTGCCGACGGAGAAGAACGTGTACTGCGTTATCCGCTCACCGCACAAGTACAAGGACAGCCGCGAGCACTTCGAAATGCGCACGCACAAGCGTCTGATCGACATCATTGACCCCACGCCCAAGGCCGTTGATTCGCTGATGCGTCTCGACCTGCCTGCGGACGTGAACATCGAAATCAAGCTGTAAGGGAGAGCGGATCATAATGTCTACTTCACTTACGCGTCAGGTAAAGGGTCTTCTGGGCACCAAGCTCGGCATGACCCAGGTCTGGGACGAGAACAACCTGCTGGTGCCGGTTACTGTCGTCCAGGCTGACTCCAACGTCATTACCCAGCTCCGCTCAGCGGACCAGGATGGCTACAGTGCCGTCCAGATCGGCTTCGGCCAGATCGATCCCCGCAAGGTGACCAAGCCTCTGGCCGGTCACTTCGAAAAGGCAGGCGTCACGCCTCGCCGTCACGTGGTTGAGCTGCGTACCTCCGATGCTGACACCTACTCGCTGGGCCAGGAGCTCTCTGTTGAGATCTTCGAAGCCGGCCAGAAGGTCGACGTCATCGGCACCACCAAGGGTAAGGGCTTCGCAGGTGTCATGAAGCGTCACGGCTTCCACGGCGTCGGCGCATCCCACGGTGCCCACAAGAACCACCGCAAGCCCGGCTCGATCGGTGGCGCGTCCACCCCTAGCCGCGTCTTCAAGGGTATGAAAATGGCAGGCCGTATGGGTGCCGTTCGTCAGACCACCCTGAACCTCACGGTTCACGGTATGGATGCCGAGAAGTCGCTGCTGCTGATCAAGGGTGCCGTCCCCGGCGCCCGCGGCCAGGTCGTACTTGTACGCACTGCCGTGAAGGGAGCATGACCAGAATGGTCACCAACTCAGCTGTCAACACCGTAAAGGTCGATCTCCCCGCAGAGATCTTCGACACGCAGACCAACGTGCCCCTGCTGCACCAGGTCGTCGTGGCGCAGCTTGCTGCTGCCCGCCAGGGTACGCACAAGACGAAGACCCGTGCCGAGGTATCCGGCGCAGGCCGCAAGCCGTTCAAGCAGAAGGGAACTGGTCGCGCCCGTCAGGGTTCGATCCGTGCTCCTCACATGACCGGTGGCGGCGTCGTCCACGGACCTACCCCCCGCGACTACAGCCAGCGCACCCCCAAGAAGATGAAGGCTGCCGCCCTGCGCGGTGCCCTCTCTGACCGGGCACGCAACGGCCGTATCCACGTCCTCGAGTCCCTGGTATCCGGCGACAAGCCGTCCACCAAGGGTGCAATCGAAGCGCTTCGCAGCATCTCGGAGCGTCCCAACTTGCTCATCGTTATCGAGCGCGCCAACGATCTCACGGCACTGTCCGTGCGGAACGTCCCGGAAGTACACGTCCTCTATGTTGACCAGCTCAACACCTATGACGTGCTGGTTTCGGACGACGTGATCTTCACGAAGGCCGCTTACGACACGTTTATCGGCTCAGCCGACACGACCGTAGATGCTGACGAGAGCACAACAGCTACGGAGGACGCCAAGTGAGCGCGACCATCTCCAAAGATCCCCGCGACGTCGTCCTTGCGCCGGTCGTCTCGGAAAAGAGCTATGGCCTGATCGACGAAGGTAAGTACACCTTCCTGGTCGACCCTCGCTCGAACAAGACAGAGATCAAGTTGGCGGTGGAGAAGATTTTCTCCGTCAAGGTCGACTCGATCAACACACTCAATCGTTCGGGTAAGCGCAAGCGCACCCGCTTCGGATGGGGTCAGCGGAAGGGCACCAAGCGTGCCATCGTGACCCTCAAAGAAGGAACGATCGACATCTTCGGCGGTCCGCTCGGTTAGGGCGGAGACCACTTTAACGAGGAAATGACACATGGCTATTCGTAAATACAAGCCAACAACGCCTGGCCGCCGCGGCTCCAGCGTTGCTGACTTCGCAGAAATCACTCGGTCGACACCGGAGAAGTCCCTGGTACGTCCCCTCCCTAAAAAGGGTGGTCGTAACAACACCGGTAAGATCACGACCCGTCACAAGGGTGGTGGCCACAAGCGCCAGTACCGCCTGATTGACTTCCGTCGCCACGACAAGGACGGCGTTGACGCCCGTGTAGCTGAGATCGAATACGATCCCAACCGCACGGCCCGCATCGCGCTGCTCCACTACGTTGACGGCACCAAGCGCTACATCGTTGCACCTAACCGCCTGAAGCAGGGCGACATGGTGGAAGCCGGAGCCGGCGCTGACATCAAGCCAGGCAACAACCTGCCACTGCGGAACATCCCGGTTGGTACCGTGATCCACGCTGTGGAACTTCGTCCAGGCGGCGGGGCCAAGATGGCCCGTTCAGCCGGTGCGTCGGTCCAGCTGGTTGCGAAAGAGGGCCGCTTCGCGCAGCTCCGCCTCCCCTCCGGTGAAATCCGCAACGTCGACGTACGCTGCCGGGCCACCATTGGTGAGGTTGGAAACGCAGAACAGTCCAACATCAACTGGGGCAAGGCCGGCCGTATGCGCTGGAAGGGCGTCCGCCCAACCGTTCGTGGCGTTGCCATGAACCCGGTTGACCACCCACACGGTGGTGGTGAAGGTAAGACCTCTGGTGGCCGTCACCCGGTGAACCCGAACGGTAAGGCCGAAGGCCGTACCCGCCGTCCAAACAAAGAGAGCGATTCACTGATTGTGCGTCGCCGTCGTTCCGGCAAGAACAAGCGATAGGAGCCTGGAGACATGCCACGCAGCCTGAAGAAAGGCCCCTTCGTCGATCAGCACCTTTTTGTTAAGGTAGCTCGTGAAAACGACAAGGGCACCAAGAACGTCATCAAGACGTGGTCCCGCCGCTCAATGATCATCCCCGACATGCTGGGGCACACGATCGCCGTGCACGACGGGCGCAAGCACATCCCGGTGTTTGTCACAGAGTCAATGGTCGGGCACAAGCTCGGCGAATTCGCTGCGACGCGGACCTTCCGCGGCCATGTAAAGGACGACCGCAAGGGCAAGCGCCGCTAGGCGCTGCTCGTAGCGGCAGAAGACGAGAGAAGGAAAGCAATGGAAGCCAAGGCAGTTGCGCGTTTTTCGCGTGTCACGCCTATGAAGGCCCGGCGCGTCGTCAACCTGGTTCGTGGCAAGCAGACGAATGAGGCTCTGGCAATACTGAAGTTCGCCCCACAGGCAGCTTCAGAGCCGGTATTCAAGGTAGTACAGTCGGCGGTCGCCAACGCCCGGGTCCTCGCGGACCGGGACGGCATCGCATTCGACGAAGATAACCTGATCATCAGCGAGGCATTTGTTGATGAAGGCCCCACGATGAAGCGGTTCCGGCCGCGCGCTCAGGGCCGTGCGTTCCGCATCTTGAAGCGGACCAGTCACATCACAGTTGTAGTAGCAACCCCTGAGAAAGCGCAGGTCCGCTAGTGGGACAGAAAGTAAACCCGCATGGGTTCAGGCTCGGTATCACCACGGACCACCGTTCGCACTGGTTTGCCGACAGCAACAAGCCCGGACAGCGGTACAAGGACTATGTCCGCGAGGACATCAAGATCCGCCAGCTCATGGCTACGGGCATGGACCGCGCCGGTATCGCCAAGGTAGAGATCGAGCGCACCCGTGACCGTGTTCGTGTGGATATCCACACCGCACGTCCCGGCATTGTGATCGGCCGCCGCGGCGCCGAAGCAGACCGCATCCGCGGCGAGCTGGAAAAACTGACGGGCAAGCAGGTTCAGCTGAACATCCTCGAGGTCAAGAACCCCGAGATGGAAGCTCAGCTTGTCGCTCAGGGCGTCGCTGAGCAGCTCTCCTCACGTGTGGCTTTCCGCCGCGCGATGAAGAAGGCAATGCAGTCGGCACAGCGCGCCGGTGCCAAGGGCATCCGTGTCCAGTGCTCCGGTCGTCTGGGTGGCGCTGAAATGAGCCGTTCCGAGTTCTACCGTGAAGGCCGTGTGCCCCTGCACACCCTTCGCGCGAACATCGATTACGGCTTCTTCGAAGCGAAGACCACCTTCGGTCGCATCGGCGTCAAGGTCTGGATCTACAAGGGCGACATCACCGCGAAGGAGCTCGCAGCCCAGGCTGCAGCAGCACCGTCGCGTGGACGTGGCGGCGGAAGCGACCGCCCGAGCCGTGGACCAGCAGGAGCTGACCGTGGCGGTGACCGCGGTGCAGACCGTCGTCGTCGTAACCCGGCCGGTTCCGCTCCCGCCGAGGCGCAGGCAACTGCCGCACCGGCTGAAGCTGCAGCTCCGGCAGCAGCGGAAGGAGGACAGGCTTAAATGCTTATCCCACGTCGAGTCAAGTTCCGTAAGCAGCACCACCCGGGTCGTTCCGGCGCTGCAACCGGTGGCACTGAGGTCAGCTTCGGTGAATGGGGTATCCAGGCGCTGAGCCCGGCATACGTCACCAACCGTCAGATTGAAGCTGCCCGTATTGCCATGACCCGCCACATCAAGCGTGGCGGCAAGGTCTGGATCAACATTTATCCTGACCGCCCACTGACCAAGAAGCCTGCCGAAACCCGTATGGGTTCCGGTAAGGGTTCCCCCGAGTGGTGGGTTTCGAACGTCAAGCCGGGCCGGGTTCTTTTCGAACTCTCCGGTGTATCAGAAGAGGTAGCCCGCGAAGCCCTGCGCCTAGCAATCCACAAGCTGCCGTTGAAGGCACGCATTGTGCGTCGTGAGGGTGGTGAATAGACATGGCTATAGGTTCAAAGGAACTGACATCCGAGCAGCTGGACGGCTTCGATCGTGATCGCCTGGTCGAGGAACTCCGGAAGGGCAAGGAAGAGTTGTTCAACCTCCGCTTCCAGTCCGCTACGGGTCAGTTGGAAAATCACGGGCGTCTGCGCTCAGTGAAGCGCGATATCGCACGCCTGTACACGGTGATGCGTGAGCGTGAGCTCGGCATTCGGCCTGACTACGTTGCTCCCGTTGAGGAAGCAAAGCCTGAAAAGGCCAAGAAGTCCAAGAAGGCCTCCACCAAAGACGCCCCGGATGCGGGCACCGAGGCATCTAAGGAGGACGCCAAGTGAGTGAACAGAAGAGTGAAGCAACGACGTCGGACGATCTTGCCCGCGGCTACCGCAAAACCCGTCGTGGGTATGTAGTTTCGGACAAGATGAACAAGACCATTACGGTGCAGGTTGAAGACCGCGTGAAGCACGCGCTTTACGGCAAGGTTCTTCGCCGCAGCACCAAGGTGAAGGTCCACGATGAGGAGAACACCGCCGGCATCGGCGATCACGTTCTCATCAGCGAGACCCGGCCTCTGTCCGCTACCAAGCGGTGGCGCCTGGTCGAGGTTATCGAGCGCGCCAAGTAGGCTGCAAGGATAACCAAGCATTTTACGAATTGCGCCCCGGACGTGATATCGCAGCAGCGATTTCGCGTCCGGGGCGCTTTCGCGATAAGATGAAAATCTTGTCTGTCCGGTGGGTTAGAGGTATTAGCTTCCACACCGGCGATTGAGACAAAAGCCCGATAATCTTGTTCAGCTTCTTTGTGCCGGCGTGTTCGAGTGCCTGCACAGGCTGAGGACCAGTATTACGGGGCCAACCCATATCCGTTCCGCAAGGCTCGCAGAGAGAACCAGCGCGACGACAGGAGTAATCAGTGATTCAGCAGGAGTCGCGGCTTAAGGTCGCCGACAACACGGGTGCCAAGGAAATCTTGACCATCCGCGTTCTCGGTGGATCTGGACGCCGCTACGCAGGCATCGGCGACGTGATCGTCGCCACCGTCAAGGACGCAATCCCCGGCGGTAACGTCAAGAAGGGCGACGTCGTCAAGGCGGTTATCGTCCGCACCAAGAAGGAACGCCGCCGTGCGGATGGTTCCTACATCAAGTTTGATGAGAACGCTGCGGTGATCTTGAAGACAGACGGCGACCCACGCGGTACGCGTATCTTCGGTCCCGTTGGTCGCGAACTCCGCGACAAGCGCTTCATGAAGATCATCTCGCTGGCGCCGGAGGTGCTCTAACCCATGGGAGCGAACAAAGCAGTGAAGTTCAAGATCAAGAAGGGTGACCTGGTTCAGGTCATCAGTGGAGCCAAGCAGGAGCGCGGCGGAGACCGCGGCAAGCAAGGCAAGGTTCTGAAGGTATTCCGGGAGAACAACCGGGTCCTCGTCGAAGGAATCAACCGCGTTACCCGCCACACCAAGGTTGGACAGTCGCAGCGCGGCTCCAAGACCGGCGGCATCGAGGTCATTGAAGCCCCCATCCATATCAGCAATGTTGCAGTGGTTGACCCCGAGACCAACAAGCCGACCCGCGTCGGCTATCGCATCGATACCGTCGAAAAAGACGGTAAAGAGCGCACAGTCCGGATCCGCGTCGCCAAGGCATCAGGGAAGGATCTCTCATGACTACCGAAGCCGTAGAGACTAAGATCTCCCCGCGCCTGAAGACGCGCTACGCCGCTGAAATCAAGTCGGGACTGCAGGAAGAATTTGGTTACACCAACGTCAACCAGGTTCCACGCCTGGTGAAGGTTGTTGTCAACATGGGTGTTGGAGATGCCGCCAAGGACTCCAAGCTCATCGACGGCGCTGTCCGGGACATGACTCAGATCACCGGTCAGAAGCCTCAGGTCACGAAGGCCCGCAAGTCCATCGCACAGTTCAAACTGCGCGAGGGAATGCCCATCGGCTGCCACACGACTCTGCGTGGAGACCGCATGTGGGAATTCGTTGACCGCCTGGTCTCGCTTGCCCTTCCCCGTATCCGCGACTTCCGCGGCCTCAGCGGCCGCCAGTTCGACGGGAACGGCAACTACACCTTCGGACTCACGGAACAGTCAATGTTCCACGAGATCGACCAGGACAAGATCGACCGCGTACGTGGCATGGACATCACCGTTGTCACCACCGCAAAGACCGACGACGAAGGCCGCGCGCTGCTCAAGGCGCTTGGCTTCCCGTTCAAATCCGAAGATTAATCTAACTACGTTCCAGGTCCGTACCGGGCAGGGCAGGGCGCAAGTCCAACACCCTAAACCGGGCCCCGGAAACCGTTACGAGGAAGGGCAAGAGCCCACATGACAATGACAGATCCTGTGGCAGACATGCTGACACGTCTGCGCAATGCAAACTCCGCATACCACGACACCGTGAGCATGCCATATAGCAAGCTCAAAGCTCGCGTCGCCGACATCCTGAAGGCTGAAGGCTACATCGCGGGCTGGAAGGAAGAGGAAGCGGAGGTCGGCAAGAAGCTGACCATCGACCTCAAGTTCGGTCCTGAGCGCCAGCGTTCAATCGCCGGCATCCGCCGCATCTCCAAGCCCGGACTGCGCGTTTACGCGAAGTCCACCAACCTGCCGCACGTACTGGGTGGACTTGGTATCGCAATCCTGTCCACGTCCTCCGGACTGCTGACAGACCGCCAGGCATCCAAGAAGGGCGTGGGTGGGGAAGTCCTCGCCTACGTCTGGTAGCCGGAACAGAGAAGGAGTAAACACATGTCACGTATTGGACGTCTCCCCATCTCCGTTCCCGCGGGTGTTGAGGTAAAAGTCACCGGTAACCTGGTGTCCGTCAAGGGAGCCAAGGGGGAGCTGAGCCACACCGTGCCCAGCCCAATCCTGGTTGATCTCGACGAGAACACCCTGACCGTCACCCGGCCGAACGACGAGCGCGAATCGCGTTCGCTCCACGGCCTGACGCGCACGCTGATCTCCAACATGATCATTGGTGTCACCGACGGTTACAAGAAGAACCTCGAAATTGTCGGCACCGGTTACCGTGTGCAGGCAAAGGGTTCCGATCTGGAGTTCGCACTGGGCTTCAGCCACCCGGTAGCCGTCAAGGCACCGGAGGGCATCACTCTGACCGTTGAGGGACCTACCAAGGTTTCCGTCTCCGGCATCAGCAAGCAGCAGGTCGGCGAAGTCGCCGCAAACATCCGCAAGCTGCGGAAGCCGGACCCCTATAAGGGCAAGGGCGTGCGCTACGCAGGCGAAGTTGTTCGCCGTAAAGTCGGAAAGTCTGGTAAATAATCATGGCTATCAGCATTAACAAGAAGCGAAGCTCCAAGAGCAAGTCCGCCCAGCGTGGACGCCGCCACCTCCGTGTGCGTAAGCGCATCACCGGAACAGCGGTCCGCCCGCGTCTGGTAGTCAACCGGTCCGCACGGCACATGTTCGTTCAGGTTGTCGACGACGGACTGGGCGTCACGGTTGCTTCGGCATCCACCCTCGAAGCGGATCTCCGAGCATTCGACGGTGACAAGACCGCCAAGGCCAAGCGCGTGGGCAACCTCGTTGCAGAGCGTGCCAAGGCCGCTGGTATCGAAGCAGTCGTCTTCGACCGCGGCGGCAACAAGTACCACGGCCGCATTGCCGCCATCGCAGATGGCGCCCGCGAAGGTGGGTTGGCACTGTGACCGAGGAAAACAACGCAAAGGAACCTGAATTGAGTACAGGTACTGAACAGCCTGCTGCTACAGCTCCGGCTGCAGAGGCACCCGCAACGGCAACTGCCGACGACCGCAAGGGTGGTGCCCGCGGAGAACGCGGTGGCCGCAACAGCGGCGCCGGTGGCCGCGACGGAGGCCGTGGCGGTCGCGACGGTGGCCGTGGTGGCCGTGACGGCGGTCGTGGAGACGACAAGGACAAGTTCGTCGAGCGCGTCGTCGCCATCAACCGTGTATCCAAGGTGGTCAAGGGTGGACGGCGCTTCAGCTTCACCGCCCTGGTTGTCGTTGGTGACGGTAACGGCATGGTCGGCGTCGGTTACGGCAAGGCTAAGGAAGTTCCATCAGCCATCGCCAAGGGCGTTGAAGAGGCCAAAAAGTCCTTCTTCAAGGTCCCCCGCATCGGCGGCACCGTTCCTCACCTGGTACAGGGTGAAGCGGCTGCAGGCGTAGTCCTGCTTCGCCCGGCCTCCCCAGGTACCGGTGTTATCGCCGGTGGCCCGGTGCGCGCCGTACTGGAGTGCGTCGGTATCCACGACGTGCTGTCGAAGTCACTCGGCTCCTCGAACGCCATCAACATTGTTCACGCAACCGTTGACGCCCTGAAGCGGTTGGAAGAGCCCCAGGCAGTAGCCGCCCGTCGCGGGTTGCCACTGGACCAGGTCGCTTCCTCGTCGATGCTGCGCGCAATGCAGGAACAAAAGGCAGGTGCGTAATGGCAACTCCCAAGCGCGTGTTAGTAAGCTCAGCGCAGCTTCAGATCACCCAAACCAAGTCCGCCATTGGCGGCAAGCAGAACCAGCGTGACACGCTGCGGTCCCTCGGCCTGAAGCGTATCGGACACACCGTTGTCCGTACCGCCGACGCCGTTACCGTTGGCATGGTCAACACGGTTCCGCACCTCGTGAAGGTTGAGGAGGCCAACTAATGGCAGAGAAGAATGTGGCAGCAGCCACGGTTACTGCGGACTCGGAGCGCGTTCACGCGCTCAAGGTCCACCATCTGCGTCCAGCTCCCGGAGCCAAGACCGCCAAGACCCGTGTGGGCCGTGGCGAAGGTTCCAAGGGTAAGACCGCCGGTCGCGGTATGAAGGGTACGAAGGCCCGCTACCAGGTCAAGGCAGGCTTCGCAGGTGGACAGCTTCCCCTGCACATGCGCCTTCCCAAGCTGCGCGGTTTCAAGAACCCCTTCCGGGTCGAATTCCAGGTTGTCAACCTGGACAAGATCTCGGAGCTGTACCCCAACGGTGGCGAGGTGTCAGTCGAGAGCCTGGTTGCCAACGGTGCGGTTCGCAAGAACCAGCCCGTGAAGGTACTGGGCACCGGAGAGATCACCGTCAAGGTTGATGTCACGGTGCACGCCTACTCAGCTAGCGCTGCAGAGAAGATCACTGCAGCTGGCGGTTCGGTCACCGGACTTTAGGTAGATCTGCTGTGATCTACCCGATCTAGCAACTAGACTCTTGGTGGGCCGGAAGATTCCGGCCCACCAAGAGTTTTTTTACGGCCATATTGCCGCACCGAGTTGCCCCCGGGTCCAATGCACCGGGTTTCAACCGTTAGACTCGGTTGTTGAGTATCTGTCCGCCATGGACACCAAGACCTTCAGGAGGACGCTTGCTTAGCGCTATTGGCCGGGCTTTCCGGACGCCAGACTTACGGCGCAAGCTGTTGTTCACGCTGGGAATCATCACAATTTTCCGCCTGGGTGCTTTCATCCCCGCGCCCGGTGTTGACTACGGCAACGTCCAGCAGTGTTTGCAACTGGGCAACACCGAGGGCGGGCTCTACGAGTTCGTGAACCTTTTCAGTGGTGGTGCACTCCTCCAGGTATCCATTTTTGCTCTGGGCATCATGCCCTACATCACCGCGAGCATCATCACCCAGCTGCTCCGCGTGGTGATCCCGCGTTTCCAGGAACTGCATCAGGAAGGCGCGCAGGGCCAGTCCACTCTGACCCAATACACGCGTTACCTGACGATTGCACTGGCCCTGTTGAATGCGACCACCCTGGTTTCCCTGGCCCGATCCGGTGCGCTGCTGGGCGACTGTCCGGTGCCGATCATTCCTGATGACAGCATCATTACCATCCTGCTGCTGATCCTCACCCTCACCGCTGGCACAGGCCTGATCATGTGGATGGGTGAACTGATCACCGAACGCGGCGTCGGCAACGGCATGTCCCTGCTGATCTTCACCGCCATCGCTGCAGGCTTCCCCACCTCGCTGGGCGAAATCCTCCGGACCCAGGGCTGGACCGTCTTTGTGGCAGTGATCGCCATCGGGTTGGTCGTCGTCGCCCTGGTGATCTTCGTCGAACAGTCGCAGCGGAGAATCCCGGTGCAGTACGCGAAGCGTATGGTCGGCCGGCGCACCCTCGGCGGCAGCAGTACTTACATTCCCATCAAGGTCAACATGGCCGGGGTTATCCCGGTCATCTTCGCTTCGTCGATGCTGTACCTGCCCAGCCTGATTGCGCAGTTCAATACGCCAACCGATGGGCAGACACCGCCACCGGAATGGGTCAACTTCATTACCACCTACCTGGCAAACGGGGACCACCCGCTTTACATGGCGCTGTACTTCGCCATGATCGTGTTCTTCACCTACTTCTACGTAGCGATCACGTTCAACCCGGACGAGGTCTCCGAGAACATGAAGAAGTACGGGGGGTTCATCCCGGGCATCCGGGCTGGCCGGCCGACGGCCGAGTACCTGCAGTATGTGCTGTCCCGGATCACTCTCCCCGGCGCCCTCTACCTCGGCCTGGTAGCACTGATCCCGTTGATCGCCCTGGTGCTGATCAACGCCAACCAGAACTTCCCGTTCGGCGGCGTCTCAATTCTCATCATGGTGGGCGTTGGACTCGAGACGGTGAAGCAGATCGACGCTCAGCTACAGCAGCGTCACTACGAAGGGTTGTTGCGATGACACGCATGCTCATAATCGGTCCTCCCGGATCCGGTAAAGGCACACAGGCGGCGCGGATCTCCGAACGGCTCGGGGTCGTAGCAATCTCCACGGGAGACATCTTCCGGGACAACGTCAAGCGCGAAACACCTCTGGGGCTGGAAGCCAAGAAGTTCATGGATGCCGGAGATTTCGTCCCCGACAGTGTCACCAACTCAATGGTCCGCGACCGGTTGAAACAGGCTGACGTCCGTGACGGGTTCCTGCTCGATGGCTACCCCCGGACTGCCGCGCAGGTGACCGAGCTCGACGACATCCTGCAGCAGAACGAAGTGGCCCTGGATGCGGTCCTGCAGTTGACAGCTCCTGACGAGGAACTGGTCCGCCGGCTTACCAATCGTGCGCAGCTCGATGGACGCAGCGACGACAACGAGGCCGTCATCCGTCACCGCCTGGACCTCTACCACGGGCAGACGGAGGGTGTGGTGTCGCAGTATGAAGGACGCGGCATCGTCAGGCGTGTCGACGGCATCGGGGAGATCGACACGGTTACCGAGCGCGTGGTCAGCGCACTGAACGGTTCGCGGTAACTTGTCGATGTTCCGCCAGCCTAAGGTTGAGTACAAGAGCAACCAGCAGATCCTCACCATGCGCAAGGCGGGACTGGTTCTTTCGGCGGCTCTGGACGAAGCTATCGGCGCGGCAGCGGTAGGTGTCACTACCGGTGAACTGAACGCAGTCTTCGCGGACGTTCTCAAGTCGGCTGGTGCCACCTCCAATTTTCTTGGCTACCACGGTTTCCCGGCGTCCATCTGCGCCTCCGTCAATCATGAAGTGGTCCACGGTATCCCCGGGGACTATGCGCTTCAGGATGGCGACATCCTCTCCATCGACGGTGGCGCAGTAGTGGACGGCTGGCATTCGGATTCCGCACGATCGGTTATCGTCGCTCAGCCCCGGCCCGAAGATCAGCGTCTCTCCGACGCCACTGAGTCCGCCATGTGGCACGGCATCGCTGCTCTGGCCAGTGGGCGCAACGTCGGCGACGTCGGCAATGCGATCGATGACTACGTGAGCGGGCTTGAGGGCGCACCACTGGGTATCCTGCAGGACTATGTGGGACACGGGATCGGCACCCAGATGCACCAGGCGCCTGACGTTCTGAACTACCGAAGCGGACACCGGGGCCCTAAAATCAGACCCGGGCTGTGCCTTGCGATTGAACCGATGCTGGTCCTCGGTAGCCTCGAGACAACCCTGCTCGACGACGATTGGACGGTCGTCACGACAGATGGCCGCCGCTCCTGCCAATGGGAGCACACGGTGGCGGTGCATGACCGTGGCATTTGGGTTCTCAGCGCAGCCGACGGTGGTGCTGCAAAGCTTGAGCCGCTGGGGGTCACACCCGTTCCGCTGTCCTAGTGGTTCAGCCGCCGGTCGCAGATTTAACATTTCCCCAGCGGTAGCGTAGAGTTGCCTGTTGGTTGTCTCTACTCGTGTGCCCATTTCGGGCGCCCACGCCTGCACAAATCGGGAAGTCCGGTTCTGGTGCTGAGGCGGAAGTAAGCCAACAATTACCATTCCATTCGTTCATCGTGCAAGCGGTGGGCATAGACGTTAGCGGAGGATATGGCCAAGAAAGACGGTGTCATTGAGATTGAAGGCACTGTGAACGAGGCTCTGCCCAACGCGATGTTCCGCGTTGAGCTGGCCAACGGTCACATTGTCCTTGCCCACATCTCGGGCAAGATGCGTCAGCACTATATCCGGATCCTCCCTGAGGACCGGGTGGTAGTGGAGCTTAGCCCCTACGACCTCACCCGAGGTCGTATTGTCTACCGCTACAAATAAGGAATTCTCCCATCCTGCCTCAGGGTAGGGAGTGTAGTTACAGCACAATCTGCAAACAACGCAAAGGAAAACCATGAAGGTCCAGCCGAGCGTCAAGCGGATCTGCGATAAGTGCCAGGTGGTTCGCCGCAAGGGCAACGTACTCGTGATCTGCGAAAACCCGCGCCACAAGCAGCGTCAGGGATAGTTCTTCTCCTTTCGAGAAGAGCCCCGCACGCAGCAGCAGTACATCCATAAAGGCAGAGCAGTTCCCCTCGCTTGAGGGGAGCACACCCCCGGGCACGGAGGCCGGGGAGCTGAAAACCTCAGCAGGCCGCTCTGTTTCAGACCTCCAGTATCACCAAAGGAGAACCGCCACTATGGCACGTCTCGCTGGCGTAGACATTCCCCGCGAAAAGCGGGTAGTGATAGCGCTTACCTATATCTATGGCGTGGGCAAGACCCGTGCAGACCAGACGCTCGCAGAAACCGGGATCAGCCCGAATACGCGTGTCAAGGACCTCACTGACGCGGAGCTGCTGCAGCTTCGTGACTACATCGAAGTCAACTACAAGGTCGAAGGTGACCTCCGCCGTGAGGTAGCTGCCGACATCCGCCGGAAGGTGGAAATCGGAAGCTATGAAGGCATCCGGCACCGCCGCGGTCTTCCAGTGCGCGGACAGCGCACGAAGACCAACGCGCGTACCCGTAAGGGCCCCAAGCGCACTGTAGCCGGCAAGAAGAAGGCCGCGCGCTAGTTCCCCACTGGCTCCCTAACCTGACTCGCTAGCGCTCGTCCGGCCAGGGAACCCTCGCCAGCGGAGGCCCCTGTTGTAGGGGCTTATGGTTCTAGCCAGCCGCTTGCTCGCCAGACCTTCAGGTCCCGGCACCTCACCCATCACCTTTCGTAGGAGAAGCAATGCCCCCCAAGACTCGTGGAGCGGTACGTAAGCCGCGTCGCAAGGACAAGAAGAATATCGCGCTTGGACAGGCGCACATCAAGAGCACCTTCAACAACACCATCGTGTCCATCACGGACCCGTCAGGAGCAGTCATTTCCTGGGCCTCCGCTGGTGAAGTTGGATTCAAGGGCTCTCGTAAGTCGACGCCGTTCGCCGCGCAGATGGCAGCCGAGGCTGCTGCAAAGCGTGCGCAGGAACACGGCGTCAAGAAGGTCGACGTTTTCGTCAAGGGCCCAGGCTCAGGTCGCGAAACGGCTATCCGCTCGCTGCAGGCCACCGGCCTGGAGGTTGGCTCCATCCAGGACGTCACCCCCAGCGCCCACAACGGTTGCCGGCCTCCGAAGCGTCGCCGCGTCTAATTAGCTTTTCCGGCGTCGAATGCCGCTCTGAGGGTGATCCCGGTCCCGGGATCATTCCGGGGCGGCGTTCGACACCGATCCTTAAGCTAATAAGCGTTGCTTGCTAGCTGTCCCTTTCCACCATTTGTGTTGCGTCATATAGCGGATGCTCCCTGAAAGGAAATGTAAGTGCTTATTGCACAGCGCCCCACCCTGACTGAAGAAGTCGTCGCCGACAACCGCTCGCGGTTCGTCATCGAGCCGCTTGAGCCCGGTTTCGGCTACACCCTCGGAAACTCACTCCGCCGCACCCTGCTCTCATCGATCCCGGGTGCAGCTGTCACCAGCATCCGCATCGACGGTGTGCTGCACGAGTTCACCACGGTTCCGGGTGTCAAGGAAGATGTCACTGAGATCATCCTGAACATCAAGAATCTGGCTGTGTCCTCCGAGCACGACGAGCCAGTCGTTGCCTACCTGCGCAAGCAGGGCCCCGGCGTCGTCACGGCAGCGGACATCGCGCCTCCAGCAGGTGTCGAATTCCACAACCCGGATCTGCACATTGCCACCCTGAACTCAAAGGGGAAGTTCGAGCTCGAACTGACCATTGAGCGTGGACGCGGTTATGTGTCGGCGTCCCAGAACAAGTCCGGTGACTCCGAGATCGGCCGCATCCCGGTCGATTCGATCTACTCACCAGTCCTGAAGGTCACCTTCCGGGTTGAAGCAACCCGTGTTGAGCAGCGCACCGACTTCGACCGCCTGATTGTCGACGTCGAAACCAAGGACGCCATCGCCCCCCGCGATGCCGTCGCTTCGGCCGGTACCACCCTGGTGGAACTGTTCGGTCTGGCCCGCGAGCTTAACACCGCCGCTGAAGGCATTGAGATCGGCCCGTCGCCTACTGACGCTGCCCTGGCAGCCGACATGGCGCTCCCGATCGAAGATCTTGAGCTGACTGTTCGTTCGTACAACTGCCTCAAGCGCGAGGGTATCCACACCGTGGGTGAGCTCGTTGCCCGCTCCGAGGCAGATCTGATGGATATCCGTAACTTCGGTGCGAAGTCCATCGACGAGGTCAAGGCCAAGCTCGTTGAGCTGGGCCTGTCCCTGAAGGATTCCCCTCCAGGGTTCGACCTCGCGGCTCGCGCAGCAGCCATTGAAGAGGACGACGCCGCGTACAGCGACGAAGAGCTCTAACAATTTAGAACGACCTGTCCGCCGCTCCTAGCGGCGGACAGGACCACTTAGAGGAGAAACAATCATGCCCACACCAACAAAGGGCCCACGTCTCGGAGGCGGTCCGGCGCACGAACGCCTGATGCTCGCCAACTTGGCCGCCTCACTGTTCGAGCACAAGCGCATCACCACCACGGTGACCAAGGCGAAGAGGCTTCGTCCCTACGCCGAGCGCCTGATCACCTTCGCGAAGAAGGGCGATCTCGCCTCACGTCGTCGCGTCCTTGGCGTCATCAGCAGCAAGAGCATCGTCCACGAGCTGTTCACGGACATCGCTCCGGCCGTTGCCGAGCGCGAAGGTGGCTACACCCGCATCACCAAGATCGGCAACCGCAAGGGCGACAACGCTCCGATGGCTGTCATCGAACTGGTTCTTGAGCCAATGTCAGCGAAGCAGTCAGTCGTTGCAGAAGCTGAGCAGTCCAAAGCCAACGCAGCTACTGCCGCACCGGTGAAGGCCGACTCGCCTGAGTCAGCCGACTCCCCGGATTCACCTGAGTCAGCCGACTCTCCGGATTCACCTGAGTCAGCCGACTCTCCGGATTCACCTGAGTCAGCCGAATCAGCACCGTCGGCCGAAGAGGTCGCCGCTGAAGACACGAACGTCAGCGCCGAGGCCGGCGCCGACGAGGTTGTCGTCGTTGAAGAAGGCACCACCGAGGACGACGGCAAGAAGTAATTCTTCCGCCGCTTGGTAAGTACCGTGATTGAGCAAAAGCCCGCTGTCCCTGCTGTGGATGGCGGGCTTTTGCGTGTCCGGCTAGACCTGGCCTACGACGGGGCGCACTTCTCTGGGTGGGCGGTACAGCCCGGGTTGCCCACCGTTCAGGGAGTGATCGAGGCTGGGCTTCAGACCCTGCTACGCAGACCCGGACGGCTGACCGTCGCGGGACGCACCGACACCGGCGTCCACGCCCGGGGCCAGGTGGCGCACGTGGATCTCACGCCTGAGGAGTGGCACGGACTCAGCAGGGGCAAGGAGATGACACCGGAAACCGCAATGCTGCGGCGGCTTGGCGCTACAATCAGCCGCGAACTGGAAAAATCGGACCGGCAGCGTCACCAGGTTCCGGCCGTCGTCGTCCGGAAGGTCTCCCTTGCCCCTCCCGGATTTGATGCCCGGTTCTCAGCGCTGTGGCGCCGCTACAGTTACCGGATCGCCGACCGGCCCGAGCTGCGGGACCCGTTGGTCCGCGGGGTCACCCTCTGGCACCCCGAAGAACAACAGGTTCAGAGACTGAACGACGGCGCACGGCAGCTTCTTGGGCTGCAGGACTTCCGGTCCTTTGTGAAACCCCGACCCGGGGCGACGACAGTCCGTGAACTGCAGCGATTCGATTTCGAACGAGTCGAGGACGGAATCATCACCGTTGCCATCCAGGCCGACGCGTTCTGTCACAACATGGTGCGTGGATTGATCGGATCGGCCTTGCGTGTGGGCGCCGGAGAGAAGGAGCCGTCCTGGCTCCTTGAACGGCTGAACGCACGCAGCAAGGAAGCCCGCTCGGTGCTTGCCGCTCCCCACCCGTTGATCCTCGAAGAGGTCCGCTATCCCGACGACGCCGTTATCGGGCTACGGGCCGAAGAGACCCGCGCCCGGCGTGCCGGCACAGTGGTCGTTTTTCCTGATCGCTGATGCACCGAGGGGCTCAGGAATGCGAGGCGGCGGCCGTCGCAGTGTTGGCGACAGTGGTGGGAAGGGTGACGGTGAAGGTGGTCCCGATGCCTGGGGCGCTGGAACACCTGATAGTCCCGCCGTGTCCCTCGACGATCGCCTTGGTCACCGCCAGCCCCAGCCCGACGCCGGGAATGGCTGCCTCGCGGGCGCTCCGGGCGCGGAAGAAGCGGCCGCAGACGAGGCCGGCCTCGCGCTGCGTCATTCCAATGCCGTTGTCCTGAACTTCAACCTGGATGGTGTCCTCACCTGCGTGGGCACGGATAACGATTTCGCCGCCACCGGGGGAGTATTTGATCGCGTTGGAGAGCAGGTTATCCATGACCTGGCCCAATCTCAGCGGGTCGGCGATGACCCACAGCCGGTCGGGGAGCTCAGTCACCAGAGTCACCCCAGCGACGTCGGCATGGGCGCGGGCGGAACGCAGCCTGGTGGAGATGAGCTCTGACAGTTCGGTGGATTGCGGATGGATACTCATGGCGGCGGTGGTGGATGAGAGGAGATCGGACACGAGCACCGACAACCTTTGTGCGTTCCTCCGGGCGACCACGAGTGACTGATGCGCCGACGGAGACAGGCACTCTTGGGATTCCAGGACCAGATCCAGGTGGCCGATGACCGAGGTTAGGGGGGTACTGAACTCGTGGGTCACATTCGCAACAAAGTCTTCCTTGACCGTGAGTAAGCCAACCAGTTCAGTCACATCGTTGAAGACGATGACGGATCCGACGAGATTACCGTTCGTATCGGTCATTGGTCGTGCAGCAGTCGAGACTGCCCGCTGGGCTTCCCCTTCGCCGAGCCAGAGCAGGTTGTTGGAGAACGACTCGCCGTTGACTGCGCGGCGGATCGGATGCCTGGAGCCGGGCAGCCGGGCAGCACCCTTGCTGCCCGAGAACGGGAGCACGTCCTCGTCCGTCGAGTCCGACGGGTCCGCTACCTGGTGGAATAGCTGTTGTTGCCGGTTCGAAAGGAGCGTCCTACCCTCCGCATCGACCGCGACCACCCCGACGCCAACCGTGTCCAGGATCGTGGCGAGCAGCCGTTCGCGATTCCCGCTCTCAGCCTCCAGAACACTGACCGCCTGGTTTTTCCGGTCCAGCTCCACCCTTTGCCGGATGACGCGCATGCTGAGGATGTGCATGGTGAGGAAGGTGGCCAACATCATTGTCGGAAGAAGCAGAGTCTCAACGGCGCGGGAACTTGTCATGGAAAAGGTGGCGAGCTGTGGGAAATGAATGATGAGATAAGGCGCAACGAAGCTCATGACAGCGGCGACAAAGGTAATACGTCCGGATGCGGCAAGCCAGATCACGGGAAAAACAGCCAGTGTGCCCAGGCCCGGCAGATCCTCGTAGGCGCCGTTCCTGCATAGTCCGATGGCGACAAAGTCTATAAACGGGACAGCGAGCACGGCCCCGGCTGGCAGGCGCTCCCAGGGCGTCACCAGGCATGCAGCGAAGAGCAGCACAATCATCACAAAGCCACCGAGAAAAAGTTCGCTTTGAAGAATTCCTGGATTCGATAGCGGTGCCGTGCCAGCGATCAAAACCACACATAACGTCAGCGGCAATTGGTAGAGCGCCGTCTTCCCGCGCAGGCTGAGATGGCGCTCGAACTTTCCGTCACCAAGGAGCCAAAAAGGCTCTGTCGTTTGAGGCTCGCTGAAAAGTTTCTGCTTAGGCGCAATTTCGGCGTCCCCGGGCCGTAGGCGATGCATAGGCCTATTATCCTCCCCGATAAGCAGAGCGATAGCCACCATGGGGGATTAGTTTCAAGTGTGAACGAGTGTGCTGGGAGGCAAAGATGAGTATTGTGACATGAAAGGTACGTCATGGATGACACGCCACCACCACAGGCCAGGTTCGAGTGAAGACGAGGGGATGACATATGAGCGATCCCGGAGTAGCAGTTGTCATCGAGGACGATGATGATGTGAGGAACCTGCTCGATGCGGTTCTTACGCAGTCAGGTTTCGAGGTTCACTCGGCCGGCCTCGGGCGCGACGGGGTTGAGCTTGTCTCACAACACGGCGCCACCATCGTCACTCTCGACGTAGGGCTTCCGGACATTGACGGGTACGAGGTGCTGCGGCGCATCCGGGCCACCAGCGACTGTTACGTGCTGATGCTCACCGCCCGCACCGACGAACTCGATACCCTCACGGCACTGCAATCCGGGGCCGACGATTTCATCACCAAACCGTTCCGCCCGCGGGAGTTGAGGGCCCGAATAGCCGCGATGCTTCGCCGGCCACGTGACCAGGGACCGGTCGGCATGGGAGCGGCGCCCCAGGAAACTCTCGACAGTGAATCGGGGCTCCTCAAACACAACGGGCTGACCCTCAACCATGAGACGCGGACGGCAAGCCTCCCCGGCACCACACTCAGCCTGACCCGAAGCGAATTCGATTTGTTGCACGACCTGCTGCGCAGTGGTGGAGCGGTTCGTACCAAGGCCAACCTGGTGAGGGTGGTACGCGGACACCACTACCGGGACGATGCCTTCATCAGTGACGCAGACGAGCGGGCGGTGGAAGTCCACATGGGAAATCTGCGCCGGAAACTTGGCGAGGATTCGCGGGAACCAAAGTGGTTGCTCACCGTGCGTGGCGTTGGCTACCGTCTCGCGCCCAGCCAGGACTGACTGACGGGAAGATCTTCAGGTGCGTCCCGGACCTAGCCGTTGGTTTCAGCCTCCCGGAGAAGAGCCTCGATGGTTTGGAGCGCGCAGGAATGTAGGCGAGGCAACAATGCGGCAGCCGCGGGGTACTCGTCGACTCTGATCAGGTTTTCCAGGTCAGCTGCGAGGTCGGCGAGCCGGGAGGCTCCCACCATGGTCGCCGTCGTCTTGATACTGAGGATGGCATCGACGGCGGCTACGCCACTGTGGTCCTCAAGATCGGTGGTCAGGCGCAGGTACCTGTCGTCCCAGGCGTTGACGAAGTCGAGTACAAACGATTTCAGAGCCGTGGGGTTGTCGATGTGATCTCCGAGGAGAGCGAGGATCTGGCGATCAACCAAGGGTAGTTCTTCACGCTCCGGGACGGTCACCACACGCATTTCGCGGAATCCGCCGCAGACGCAGCCACCGAAATTACCATGATCACCGCCTGACGCCCGGCGTATTCTGTCTTCAACATTTCATTAGAATACGTTCGAAGTGCCCGTTGGGGATGGCAGTGCCCAGACCCTGCGCAAAAGCTTCGCCATTCCTACAGATGGTGCGTATCCACCACCGCTCTTAGCGTGGGGACAGGTCCTGATCGCGAACCAGCACGCCGTCGTGAAGCTCCACCAGAGGACCTGCACGAGTGGTCAGGCGAATCCCACGACCCCGGCGAAGCAGGCCATGAGCATTGGTGGCCCGAACGGGAATACCGAGCGGCGGGACGCCTTCTGTGCAAGGAGCAGGAACACGCCGATCAGAGCCCCGAGCACAAAACCCCCCAGCACCGTCACCGTCCACGCGGTCATACCTGCATAGCCACCGTAGAGTCCCAGGACTGCGGCGAGTTTCACGTCGCCCATACCGAGGCCCCCGGGGGAGACCAGGGCCAGGACCAGATAGAGGGCGAACATGGCGGCACTGCCGACGATCGCCCCCGCTAACCGGTCCCATTCGCCTGACACGAGGCTGGCGAGCGTGAACAGGACCAGTGCGGTAACGCCGAAGGGCAGCAGAAGCGCGTTCGGCAAAAGACGGGTGCGGAGATCCACGACCCCCAGCACCACCGAGAAAACAGGGAGTGCCAGAAAGGCCGGGGTGGCGGGGGACCACCCGAGCCGCCAGAACACCGTCGCGCACAACACAGCGGTTATCAGACCAGTCCATTGCCTCACCGCAGGGGGAAGGTCCAGCACCGATCGCGGCAGGACCACGCGCCCCGATTTAGTGTCCCGTTGCCGCTTCATTCCCCCATTATCTACTGGTGCGGTGGCATAGGCTGTGATGATGAGCACGCACCGTCCCCCGGTCTCGCCCGGGGGCAAGCCGCTGACTCGGGCAGAGCCGAGGTTGAGCGAGACCCTGGATGCTCTGCCGGTGGCTGTGGCCCTCCTCTCGGCACACGGTGTGATCACCGAAGTCAATCGGGAGTGGGAAAGATTTCCTCAGCCCTTCGATGAGATCGGAGGGGCCCACGGAGCGGGTGAGTCCTACACCGCGGCGTGCGACGATGCCGCAGTACGCGGGGATGATGCGGCGATAGCGGTCTCCCGCGGCCTGCGCACGGTCTTAGCCGGGGACGAACAGAACCTGGCCCTGGAGTATCCAACGCGCGGCGGTGAACGCTGGATTCGGACCCGGATCTGCGGGATCGACGGCGGCGGACTGCTCGTCACCCATATCGACATTTCGCGGCAGATGCTTGGGCAGCAGGAAATATCCTTTCAGGCGTCGCTGCTGAACGCGGTCGGGCAGTCAGTGATTGCCATTGATCTGAATGGCAGGATTTCCTTCTGGAACGATGCCTCAGTGGGGATGCTGGGCTGGAATGCAGGGGAGGCGGTGGGCCGACACTTTGCCGATCTCGCCCTCTTTGAGAGCGGATCCAAGGCGGCAGCGATCATCTCCCAGGTCGCCGCCGGCGGGACTTGGTCAGGCGAGCACTGGACGAAGCACCGCAGCGGGCGCCGGTTGTCGGTTTACTCCACTGTCACGCCGCTGTATGGCTCCCGGGGCGAAGTGATCGCGGTGATCGATGTGTCCACTGACACCACCGAGTCCCAGCAAGCCGAGGCAGAAATGGGTCGCCTGTCCAGCCTCGTCGAATCGTCGAATGATGCAATCAACGGTGCCACTCTCGACGGTATCATCACCAGTTGGAACTCAGGGGCCGAGAAGATGTACGGCTACTCGTCGAAGGAGGCCATCGGGAAGAGCGTCGCGATGTTGTCCCCGGTGGAGCGTTCCAGAGCGGATGAGGAGCTGCGCGACCGGCTGCGCCGTGGCGAAGCGGTCATGGGCCAGTACGTCCGGGGAATGCGCAAGGACGGCACGCTGATGGATGTTTCCCTGACGTTGTCGCCCATGTATGACGCGTCGGGTCAGCTGATCGGATCGTCGGCGATTGCCCGTGATGTTACGGAGCTGAACAATCTGCGTGCGGCCTCCGAACTGGAGCGGGACAGGCTGGCCGCTGCCCAGGAGATGGCCCATGTGGGCTCGATCGAATGGGATGCAGGCTCGGGTCGTGTCTGGTGGTCCGACGAGTACTGCCGGATCCATGGGATCCCGGTAACGTCCGCAGGTGCGCGGGAACCACTGGTACAAGCCGTCCATCCTGCCGACCGCCGACGCGTGGTCCAGATCTGGGATGAATTGATTGCCTGCGGGGGGCCGGTCGACTTCACCTATCGGGTCAGGACGCCCGAAGGGGAAACGCGGTGGGTGTTCGCCCGCGGCACCCTGGAGAGGAACAGCGACGGCGGGCCGGTCAAAATGCTGGGAACCGCGATGGACATTACCGAGCGCAAGCTGAGCGAACAGGCGCTCGAGCGGCTGGCTTTCCGTGACCCGCTCACCGGGCTCGCGAACCGTGCGCTGCTCACTGAGAGCATCGACAGGGCGCTCTCCCACTGTGCCCTCCGGGGTACCCGGGTGGGATTGCTCTTCCTCGACGTCGACCGGTTCAAGGTGATCAATGACGGTCTGGGCCATGCGGCGGGCGACAGTCTTCTGGTCCAGCTGGCTGCCCGCTTACAGCACGCGGTGCGCCCCGACGACACCCTGGCCCGCTTTGCCGGTGACGAGTTTGTGATCGTGTGTACGGACCTGACCGAAGAAAGTGCGACGCAGCTCGCCCGCCGCATCCGGACCGCGGTGCAGCTGCCGTTCGAATTGCTGGAACGGGAGGTGTTTGTCGATGTGAGTATCGGGATCGCGATCTCGGACGCGGACGACACCCCTGGATCACTCCTGCGCAACTCGGACGCCGCGATGTACCGGGCGAAGGGGAGTGGCAGGAAGAAGGCAGTTCTCTTTGACGAGGCGATGCATCGGCGGGCTGAACTGCGCCTGGCGGTGGAATCGGAATTGCCCCGCGCCATTGAACGGGATCAACTGAAGATTCACTATCAGCCGGTGGTGGACGTTGCCGGCGGTGAGCCGATCGGATTTGAGGCGCTGCTGCGATGGCAGCACCCGGAGCATGGGCTGATTGGTCCTGACTCGTTCATTCCGGTGGCCGAGGAGACTGGCCAAATAGTGCCGATTGGCCTGTGGGTCCTGAACCAGACACTGAAGCAGGCGCAACTCTGGAAATCCGAAGTGCCCGGCGCAGCCAACTGGCGGATCTCGGTGAACCTGTCCGCGCGGCAACTCCAGGACCCAGGACTGCCCGCCGCAGTGGCTGAGGCGATCCGGACGGCAGGGATCGACGCGGCCGCCCTGGTACTGGAAATCACCGAGTCGGTGCTGATGGGCGACGCCGACCAATCGTTGAGGACCCTGACGAAACTGCGGGGCCTGGGCATCGGGATAGCCATTGACGACTTTGGAACCGGGTACTCGTCGCTGAGCTATCTCCGGCGCTTCCCCGTCACCTCGCTGAAGATTGACCGCTCCTTTACCGAGGGGCTTGGGGGAAGCGATGCGCACGCTGGCCCCATTGTGGAGGCCATAACCGCCATGGGGCGGGCGCTTGGGTTACGGGTGGTCGCCGAGGGGGTGGAAACCGTTGAGCAGCTCAGGGAACTGTCCCTCATGGAGGTCCAATTTGCCCAGGGTTACCTGTGGTCGCCAGCGTTGCCGGCCGACGAGGTGCCCGGATGGTTCGCGGCGCATCAGGTAGGCGCCGCTGAGCGGTCGTTACCCTAGCGTCTCCACAAGCTGGATTGCTGCTGGTCCCATCACCACAATGAATAACACCGGGAGGATGCAGACCATTAGTGGGAACAAGACCTTCACGGGAATCTGCATAGCTTTTTCTTCGGCCCGTTGCCTGCGTTTAAGTCTCATCTCACTTGCCTGCACTCGAAGAACACTGGAAATCGAGATGCCGTACCGGTCGGCCTGGACTATGGCGTTGACGAACTTACGCAGATCCGGCGCATTGGTGCGGGAAAGTAGGGCCGCATAGGCTTCACGGCGTGCCATCCCCAACTGCATGTCCTGGAGGGTCCGGACCAGCTCGGCCGAGAGTGGGCCCTTCCCATTTTGGCCGGCACGCGCCATGGCGGAGTCGAAGCCGAGCCCGGCTTCCACAGCGATGGTCATCTGGTCGAGGGTGTCTGGCAATTCGAGTGCAATGGCAGCCTGACGTTCGGTGCCCTTGCTGTAGACGAGAAGGTCAGGCACGAAATAGGCAATCCCGGTGAGGGCCAATGCGAGCAGGACGCTCCGGGCCCCCGGTGCGCCGCCGACGTAAAGAACTCCCAGAACCGCGGCTGCGATAGCCAGGAGGATTTTGGCGGTGACAAGTCGTTTCAGTGGCCATCCCGCTGGGCGTCCTGCCAGTGCGAGGCGCCGATCGAGCTTCGCGACCAGACGGTCAGGGGTGAAGCGGCTGGCGAAGGTTTCGAGCGAGGAGCCGTTACGCTGCTTCGCCTTTGTCTCATTGGGGAGACCGCGGGTCAGATTGTGCTGGATCTGGGTTCGTCCCGGCGCCCGATGCCCAACGATCGACCATGCAAAGAGCGGGATGGCAGCCACGATGGCCAGAATGCTGAGTGTTACCAATGGCGGCATGTGATCCTCCTTCCAGGAGGCCGACCCGATTGACAGTGGGCTAGAACTTGAACGAGACCACCTTCTTCATCCACACCCCACCCACCAGAAGTAGTATCAGTGAAACCCCGATCAGCAGGTAGCCGATGGGGTGCTGAAACATCGGATCCATATACCCGGGACTGACCACCATCAGAATTGCACCCATGGCGAACGGCAAACCCATCAGGATGTAGGCCGACAGCTTGCCTTCAGCGCTCAACGTGTCTACCTGCCGACGAATCTGGTTGCGTTCACGAATGGTTTGACCCACCTGATCGAGCACTGTGGCCAGGTTGCCACCCACTTCACGATGGATGGCAATAGCTTGCGCCACCCAGGAAAAGTCCTCGGATTGCATCCGATCGGCGGCGTCATCCAGTGCGTCACCCAGGTCACGACCGAGCCGGGTTTCGTTGATGATACGGGTGAACTCCTCGGTGGTCGGAGCTTCCGAATCGGCTGAAACGGCGTCGATTGCGCGCAGCAGGCTGTGCCCGGCACGCAAACCTCCTGCCAGCAATTGCAGGGTGTCGTCGAGTTGCTCTGCAAACTGTTTCTGACGGCGGGACGTCAGGATGCCGAGGGTCACCTTGACGAGAAGCGGGGCAGCAATAGCCAGAATGATGGCGAAGAACGGTCCGGCAAGGATCAGCCCCACACAGGCGGCGAGCACAGTGACGATGCCGGTCAGCACAACGAAGTCGGCTGGTCGGATCGTCACGCCAGCGCTTTCAAGTCTCGCAGCTGTTCCCGCCATCAGGTTGCGTCTCTTGAGGAGCCTGTCGACCAGGCTGATGGTCACGCTCGCCAATTGGGTCAGCTGGATAGGGGAGGGTGGGGCAGCCGACTTGGCGCGGTTTAGCGAATTCCGTTGGGGACGGGGGATGAGTACGAGCAAGATGGCGGCGCCCAGTGCGGCGAAACAGGCGACGATTCCAAGGAGGAGCTGGATAACCGGTGGTTCAGGCGTCATCGTTCACTCCTCCCGTTGACAGGGGACCCGAAAACGCTGGGGGAGAGTTCAATGCCGAGGTCCCGGAACCGGTCGGTGAACTTCGGGCGTACTCCGGTTGCCACCGGAACGCCAAGGAACCGGCCGTTGGAGTCGACGCCCGCGCTGTAGTCAAAGACGAAGGCATCCTGCAGGGTCACGATCTCGCCCTCCATGCCCTGGACCTCGGTCACATGGGTGACCCGACGGGTACCATCACGCAGACGGGTGAGCTGCACAATGACGTCCACTGCAGCAGCGAGCTGCTCACGGACCGCACGGAGCGGAAGGTCCATCCCAGCCATCAGAACGAGAGTTTCCAGCCGGGCAATTGCGTCGCGGGGTGAGTTGGAGTGGACGGTGGAGAGGGATCCGTCGTGGCCAGTGTTCATGGCCTGCAGCATGTCCAGGGTCTCGCCCCCGCGGACCTCCCCCACCACTATGCGGTCGGGCCGCATACGGAGGGAGTTGCGGACCAGATCCCGTATGGTGATCTCACCCTTGCCCTCGATGTTGCTGGGCCTGCTCTCCAACCGCACCACGTGGTCCTGCTGGAGCTGCAGTTCCACCGCATCCTCGATAGTAACGATCCTCTCGCCCTCCGGGATGAAGGAGGAGAGGACATTCAGGAGAGTGGTCTTCCCTGTGCCAGTGCCGCCGGACACGATGATATTCAACCGGGCCTTGACGCAGGCATCCAACAGCTCAGCCATGTCGGGGGATAGGGTCCCGAAGCCGATCAGGTCGTGAACCTGAAACGGGTCGGTGGCGAACTTTCGAATGGTCAAGGAGGATCCATTCACCGCCAAGGGCGGAATCACGGCGTTCACGCGGGAACCGTCGGCCAAACGAGCATCCACCAGCGGGGACGACTCGTCAATCCGTCGGCCCACCCGGGACACGATGCGTTCAATTACCTTCCGGAGGTGTTCCTCTGACGCAAACCGGACCCCGCTGCGGGTCAGCTTGCCGTGCTGCTCCACATAGATCATGTTCGGACCATTCACCATAATTTCGGTGACGCTTTCGTCGTCGAGCAGGTGCTGCAACGGACCGTAGCCCAAAACATCATCGCTGACACCACGGATCAGCCGCTGACGTTCATCTTTGGAAAGGGGCACCTCCTCTTCCTCGACCACCTGGGTGAGTTCTTCCTGTACCAGGGCGTGCAGCTGATCCTCGGTCAGGGCTGAATCGAGTAGCCGGTTTCCGAGCCGTTCGAAGAGAATGGTGCCGGCCCTGTCTTTCAGCTTGGCCAAGGCGTCGCGAGCTGGTGGCGGGGCTGACGCCGACGGCTTGGGAGTTCGCGGCGGCTGCCCTTCCCTCGTGCGCGGCTGTAATGACTGTTTCTGCTGAGGAGCGGCGGCCAGCACAGGCGCGTCCTGCGCTGCTGGTTGAGAGGACCCTGTTCCTGACGATCGACGGGCGGCTTCCAGACGCTCGGCAAGATTCACTGCTTTCCTCCCCGATGACGTCCATGACCCTTGGCTTTCACGGCGACGACGGGCGGTGCGAAGCGGAGCAACAGCTTCCGCAGCGCCTTGCTCGCGGGATCCCGTCGCTTGTTCTCGAGCAGGGGTGCCCCCTGGTTGGTGGAAAGCCGAACGGCGCGGGAGGACGGGATGACGATGTCGACCTTGACGCTGAGTGCCTTCTCGACGTCGGCGAGGGTCAGGCCGTCCCTTTGGTCAGCATTGTTGAGCACAATATGACGGGTGATCGGAATGAGTGCCAGCTCCCGCAGCACATCGAGTTCCTTGCGCAACCCCCGCACGCTGGGTACGTCCATGCCGCTGACAAAGACATAGTCGGTTGCCTTGTCCAGTGCGGCGAGGGTGTGCTCGGACAGCCCGGGGGAGGTGTCGACCACCACGTAGCGGTACTGGCTTGCCAGCTGGTCCAGTAGATGCGATACGTCTTCGCCGGAGACATGATCCACCGAATCGGGAAGATCGGGGGCGCACAGGGCAAATAGCCCGGTTGGATGGGCGCTGAGAAAAGATTTCAACACCATGGTGTCGCGGCGGGCTGGACCATGAACCGCATCGGTCACCGAGTGGTCCGGGGAAATTGTCAATGCACTCGCCACGTCCCCGAACTGCAGGTCGAGATCGACCAGTACCGTGGCGTGGGGAGCTGATGCAGCCAGTCCGACCGCCAGGTTGCTTGCAACAGTAGTTTTTCCGGCTCCCCCCTTGGGAGAAACCACTGCGATTACCCGACCGTTGGCAGTGCCAGCGGTATCGCCGGACGAGAGGCTGGCTGAGCGTCGTCGAATGGCCGCGCTGCGGGTGGCCCGATGAAGGAGCACGCTCAGGTCGGCAACCTCGGCCTCGGGTTCAACGACGTCCCGGATCCCGGCGCGCATGGCGCTGAGCACCACACTGGGGGTGGGGGTGGTGGCGAGAAGAACGCTGACTTCGGGGAACTGCACCTCAAACTCGTCGGCAAGCTGCAGTGCGTCATCGAGGGGAACCCCTGGCCCGAGCATCAGTACGTCGAGAAGCCGGGGATCTGGAAGCTGGGCAACCAGCTCCTGCGCACCCGTCGGAAAAGCCGAGCCCGGCCAGGAATGTATTTCTCCCTCGAGTACTCCCGACGCCGCTTCCGTGAGTCGCTGGAGAAAGTCAGGAGCTGCGGTGACTATCGCGTAGCGGCTCATTCGTAAATCTCATCTGCAGTGATCGGCCGGGTGCCGTCCTCGGTGGCTGTCGCCGGTTCTTTTGAAAGCCAGATCCTGCCAAATTCTTGCCCATAGACGACTTTCTCGGCGTCAGGTGCTGGGCGGGCTACCGTCACCAAGACGCTTCCGGCAGGAATTGGGGTGGAGCCTGGAACATTCGATTCCTCCACCTGCTCTGGCAAGCCCTGAACGTTTGTGACCAGTACTTTATGCAGGGTGAGGTGGCTTACAGCCAGCGGATTTTCTTCACCGCCGCCTTCCAGCGATATAAAGACGCCGACCGTGTCCCCGGGACGTATCTGGCCACCAACGGCACGCTGGGGCTCCAGAAGAATGGTGACTTCCTGCATGCCCTCGGGCACCTCGACCACTGAGTCTTCACTGAGCTCCGCCGGGTCAACAAACCGGCTGCTCAACACCTGCTCACCAGCTACCAACTCCACACTGGTTACCAGGCCGGCGACCTGATCAAGGCTCACGATTGCGTCTGCGGGTACCACTTTGGCGGGGACTGCCTCCTCGCTCACCAGCTCGACTATGCCCTCGGCAGTAGTGCCCTCGGGGATTGAGATTCCGTTCCGGACCACCAGGACTGTCTGGGTTTCGGTGCCAGCCAGAGCCCGCTGCTCGGAGGCGCTGACGTATTGCACCAGGAGCACGGCGCCGATCACTGCAAGGACGACGGCGGCTATCGCACCGATGATTCGGCTTTTCACTGGAAATTCCTTTACTGGCTTAGCGTGACAAAGAAGGCGTTTAACTCGTCTCCGCCGAGCTCTTCGACGCCGAAGGACTCGAGGTCTTCGAGGGAGACCAGGGTAATGAATTTGCCCTTGATTCCGGCGCAGTTGTTGCAGCCGGTCTCCTTGATGGATTCACCGGGCCAGCTGTGTTTTGTGGTGTAGAACGCAGCAAAACCGTCAATCACGTAGTTAACGTTATTGCCGTTGCCTGACTTCGCCACGTAAACAGGCAATAAGATGGTTTTCCCATCGATATCGCAATTCTGGGGGCCACTCTTTCCTGGATCCCCTGCAATGATCTCGTCGACATCGACTGTTGCGCTACAGCTCTTCTTGTCGAGCGTATCGAGCCAGCCGAAAGCTCCCGGTAGAGACTTGCCGTCCGTACCCGTGCAACTGGAGTCGACGGTTATCCAGATCTCTTCGTCAGTGGGGGTCTGATCGAAGAGACACTTCGGTGCGGTGAAAGGAAAGACAGTCGCTTTGGAGGGGCTGCCCCAAGACGCCCGTGCTTTGGCCTGTACAGCCGACGACTCGATGCCCAGCACCGGCGCAAACCAGAACTGGACCGCCGATTTGCCATCGATGGTGAGGGTATTGGTGGTGACGGTGACCGTGTTGGAAACTGACAAGTCGACGACTGCGCTCGCGCGGCCGTCATTGGCGTTGGCGCTGGCAAGAGTTGCTGCGGTCACAGCTGACACTCCTGGATCGCACAAGTCCTTATATGCGCACTCCTGGGCAATGGCGAGAGCCGCGGCGTCTGCACCGTTCTGCAACTGGGCGCGTTCGGCGAAGACAATTCCGACATCGATGACCAGCGCGGCCATTCCCAGTACCAGCACCATCAGGAGCGACGCCATGACCGCCACCGCGCCGTCCTCGTTCTTCATCAGCCGCCGCATCGCATCACTCCCCTTCCAGTGACGGATACTGCATCGGCGAATAGTCCGGACAGCAGATCGACCGAGTAGGTCACCGTAACCGTCGTTTCAGTAGCGCTTTCACACGGACTCACAGTGACCTGACTTGACGTCAAAGCGGGCTGGAGACCTGGTGCCGAAAGGATGGCGGCGGCTACTGCCACGCCGGAGTCCTTCTGGATCGCCATCACCCGGACCGCCTCGCGTGCAGCCGACGTCACCTGTAGCTGGGCGCTGTAGACCCGCCCAAATTCGACAATTCCGACCAAGACCAGCAGCAATATTGGCACCACAAGCGCGAATTCGACCGCAGCCGCTCCGGACTCGGACCGCAATCGTTTCATGTGCGTACTTTCGTGCTAATCAGATCGAAGCAACGGAGCTCTGCGCCGCTGCTTCGATCTGTTTCCCGACCTCCCCGGCGGGCCGGGACAACTGAGTATTTGCCGACAGAGATCTACGTAGTGGGGATGATATTGGTGAAGAGAGTCTGAAGCTGAGGGCCGAAGACAAGCATCAGCGTTGTGATCACTACCGCGAGCAGGCCGACCAGCAGGCCGTACTCAACTGCGGTGGCGCCGGTTTCTTCGCGGCGAAGGCGTTCGGTGGCCTTGAGGCCGAGGACGTGGAGGGTGGCAAAGAGAGAGACCATGGGATGCTCCTGGAAAATGTGAGTGAACGGAAGCGGAGGATCAATTCCGCCGCTGAATTGAAAGTAGCATTAGCAATCCGTGGATTATGGATGCTCTTCGTATCCTTCGCAAACACTGCGGGAGGCATGACTTTGCTGCGTTAACCCTTGGACAATCTGGTCTCTCAGTGACCTCGGCGTCGTCTTCTGATGCCCGATTCTCAGGTGTAATGGAAGCTGATCCGGTTCCCGTTGATGCTTTGCACATCAATCGGAGTCTCATAGATGGAGGACAGCACCTCGGGCTGCATGATGTCGTCGACCGGTCCCTGCCGGACGATCCGGCCGTTGCTCATCGCCACAATCTCGTCCGAATAGACCGAGGCGAAGTTGATGTCGTGCATGACGAGGACCACGCGTTTTCCCATCTCATCGGCGGCGCGGCGGAGGAGCCGCATAATCTCGACGGCATGCCGAAGATCGAGGTTGTTCAGCGGCTCATCGAGGAGGACATAGTCAGTGTCCTGCGCCAGCACCATCGCGATGAATGCCCGCTGTCTTTGCCCACCCGAAAGCTCATCAAGAAAACGGGTCTGGAGCTCCGTCAGGTCGAGGTACGCCAAGGCATTGGCTATCCGCGACTTGTCATCCACTGTCAGCCGGCCCCGGGAGTGGGGGTAGCGTCCGAAAGCTACCAATTCGCCGACCGTCAGCCGGGCCGTGAGGAAGTTGTCCTGATGCAGCAGGGCAACCTTCTTCGCCAGGATCCGGCCCGACGTCGTCCTGGTGTTCAGCCCGTCAATCTCGACAGCGCCCGCATCCATGGTGAGCAGCCGGCCGATGATTGAGAGCACCGTGGACTTGCCAGCCCCATTGGGTCCGATGATCGAGGTCACCCCGATTCGGCCGAGATCCAGATCGACACTGTCGACCACAGGGACCGACCCGTACGTTTTTGTTACCCCTCGCAGAGTGATCATCGGGGTCCCTTTCTGATCAGAAGAACGACAAACAGGATGCCACCGACAAATTCGATGATGATGCTCAAGGCGGTGTTGGACCCGAAGACCTGCTCAAGAACGAACTGTCCACCGACGAGAGCGATAATTCCCAGCAGGACAGTCGCAGGAAGCACCACCAGGTGGCGGCTGGTTCCGGTGAGGCCATAGGCCAGGTTGGCGACGATCAGGCCGAAGAAGGTGATTGGACCTACCAGGGCGGTCGATACCGACACCAGCACCGCAATGAGCACCAGAATGCCGAGAACTGTTCGGCGGTAATTGACCCCCAGTCCCACCGAGTGGTGCTCGCCTAGGCCCAGGACGTCGAACACGGACATCAACCGTGCGCCGACCAGCACGCAAACAAGTACGGCAATAGCCGAGATGACAATGAGGTCTTCGTTGACGGCGTTGAAGCTGGCGAAGAACGAGTCCTGCAGGACGGCGAAGGCGGCGGGGTCCAGCATGCGCTGGAGGAAACCGGAGATGCTGCGAAAGAGGACGCCGAGGATAATGCCCACCAGGATCATCAGGTGCAGGCTGCGCCGTGCACCGAAGAAGAGCCAGCTGAAGAGGAGGGTGGAGAAGAGCACCATTGCACCCACCTCGAGAAGCCATTTCAGGCGGTCGTCGAACGTCGACAGGGTCAGTGCTCCAAAGCCGAAAACGATTACCGTCTGAATCAGCACATAAAGGGCATCGAATCCCATGATGGACGGCGTCAGGATCCGGTTGTTGGTGATGGTCTGGAAAGGCACCGTCGATACTCCCACGGCAATGGCAACCAGGACCATCGCTGCTACCTTGCGGGCCCGGAACGGCACAGCGAAGTCCCAGCTCCCGGTAATGCCGACGGTGAGGAAGCAGATGATGCTGCCGAGTGCCACCGCGCAGAGGACCACGAGGACCATCGCAGGGCGGGTGAATCGCCGTCGTCGGGCAGTCACTAATGAGGATGTCGACAGATTAGTGGACACGGCTGGGGCTCCTGAGCAGGAGGTACAGGAAGATCGCGGCGCCCACTACACCGACCACGACACCCAGCGGGATTTCGTAGGGAAAGCGCACCAGGCGTCCGATCATGTCGCAGAGAAGCACGAATCCAGCTCCCAGCACAGCCACCCAGGGCATGGACTTCCGGACGTTGTCGCCCACCATGAGACTCACCACATTGGGGACGACGAGGCCCAGGAACGGGACGACGCCGGCCGTCACCACCACCACGGCGCTCACAACCGAAACGATCACCAGCCCGAACGCGAGGAGGCGTCCATAGTTAAGCCCCGCGTTCGCCGTGAACTGCTGGCCGAGCCCGGCAACGGTGAATCTGTTGGCTGCCAGGTAGGCGATGACCGTCATGGCGAACGCAACCCAGAGCAGCTCGTAGCGGCCCCTCAGGATGCCGGAAAAGTCGCCGGTCATCCACACCCCGAGTGTCTGGAGCAGGTCCAAGCCCAGGTACGGCCGGCGTCGTCCAATTTTCTGCCGGTTGACCCCGCTTTGACCTGAGGCACAGCTTCACGCTAATCTTGGTAGTCGTTGTGCGTATCCCTCCTCGATACGTCCATGCCCGCGTGGCGACTCGGTTGCAGAGTCACCTGGCCCGCGGGAATGGCCGAGATACCCGGGATCACTGGCTTTCAGCCCTCACCTGAAGTTCCGGTAGCGCATGCATAAGCTGAGCTTTCGCGTGGGAATTCACTTTCCTCTCGTGGAGGCGTCACCGAACAAGAAACGAAGGCAAAAACCGTGCGTACGTACACCCCGAAGCCAGGCGACATCAACCGCCAGTGGCACGTCATTGACGCCACCGACGTTGTCCTAGGCCGACTTGCCAGCCAGACCGCAACACTGCTGCGCGGAAAGCACAAGCCGACCTTTGCACCCCATATGGATATGGGCGATTTCGTCATCATCATCAACGCCGAGAAGGTAGCCCTCACCGGCGCCAAGCTCGAGCAGAAGCGTGCATACCGCCACTCCGGTTTCCCGGGTGGCCTCTCGTCGGTCAACTACGCAGAGCTGCTGGAACAGAATCCGGTCCGCGCTGTGGAGAAGGCCATCCGAGGCATGCTTCCCAAGACTTCCCTGGCTGCCCAGCAGATCGGGAAACTGAAGGTCTACCGCGGTGCCGAGCACCCTCACGCTGCCCAGCAGCCCAAGACCTTCGAAATTACCCAGGTCGCCCAGTAGTCCTGGCCACCACACACTAAGAAATTAATTCAAGGAGAACCGTGGCTCAGAACACTGAAGAGCTGAATGAACCAACTGAGGAGCTTACGAGCTACACCTCAGAAACCGGCGAGACCACCGAGGCAACTGCCAAGGAACGTCCCGCCCTGACCGTCGGCGGCGGAGCCGTCGGCCGTCGCAAGGAAGCAGTTGCACGGGTCCGGCTCGTCCCCGGTACCGGCAAGTGGGTTGTCAATGGCCGCGAACTGGCCGACTACTTCCCGAACAAGCTGCACCAGCAGGAAGTCAACGATCCGTTCAAGATCCTTGAACTCCTCGGCTCCTACGACGTCATCGCCCGTATCCACGGTGGTGGCCCATCCGGCCAGGCCGGTGCGCTTCGCCTCGGCGTCGCCCGTGCCCTGAACGAGATTGACCGCGAGAACAACCGTGCCATCCTCAAGAAGGCCGGCTTCCTGACCCGTGACGCACGAGTGATCGAGCGTAAGAAGGCTGGTCTGAAGAAGGCTCGCAAGGCACCTCAGTACTCCAAGCGCTAGAGCACCGCGTGGATCGGCCCGCTTGCTCAAGCGTGACTGGTCCAGTGTGCTTCCCAACGCCCGTCCGGGTTCCGGACGGGCGTTGGTTGTTTAAGATCGGGATCGTTTCCCCCTGAACTAGGATGTACATCGATGAGTAGATTATTTGGGACCGATGGGGTCCGCGGACTGGCAAATGAACTGATCACGCCCGAGCTGGCAATGCAGCTGGCACAGGCGGCGGCAGTGGTGCTGGGGCACCGCTTTACCGATGGCAGACGGCCCACCGCCGTCATCGCCCGTGACCCCCGCATCAGCGGCGACTTCATTGCCGCAGCAGTGGAGGCCGGCCTGGCCGGGGCAGGCGTTGACGTTTTCGACGCCGGAATCCTCCCCACGCCTGCCGCAGCGTTCCTCGTGGCAGACCTGGACGCCGATTTCGGTGTCATGATCTCCGCTTCCCACAATGCGGCGCCCGACAACGGCATCAAGTTCCTTGCCCGCGGAGGCAAGAAGCTCGATGACACCATCGAGGACGCCATCGAGCTGGAGCTGACCCGCCCGGCCCTTCGGCCCACCGGGGGCGATGTCGGCCGGATCCAGCGCTTCGCCGATGCCGAGGACCGCTATGTGGTCCATCTGCTGCAGACCCTCCCCAACCGGCTGGAGGGAGTCAAAGTGGTGCTCGACTGTGCCAACGGAGCCGCCAGCGGTTGCTCGCCGCAGGTCTTCGCTGATGCGGGCGCCGAGATCGTGGTGATTGGCGCCGACCCCGACGGGATCAACATCAATGACGGGTGCGGGTCCACCCACCTCGGCCCCCTGCAGGCGGCGGTGCTTGAGCACGGCGCGGATCTGGGTATCGCCCACGACGGCGACGCCGACCGGTGCCTCGCCGTTGACCACGAAGGAAACATCGTTGATGGCGACCAGATCATGGCGATCATGGCCGTGGCGATGAACGCTGCCGGCACACTCAAGGACAACACCCTGGTCGCCACGGTGATGAGCAACCTCGGTCTGAAGCTCGCTCTCCGCGAGGCTGGCATCAGCCTCAGGGAAACTGGTGTTGGCGACAGGTATGTGCTTGAGGGAATGCGCGACGGCGGTTACAGCCTGGGCGGCGAGCAGTCGGGTCACGTCATTTTTGCCGAGTACGCCACTACCGGTGATGGCGTCCTGACCGGTCTGCAACTGGCGGCCCAGGTCGCGCGGACCGGACGGACGCTCAAGGAGCTGTCCCAGATCATGAACAAGCTTCCCCAGGTGCTGATTAACGTGAAGGGCGTCGACAAGGGCGCCGTGACCACCAACGAGCATGTCCAGCAGGCAGTCCTCGAAGCGCAGGACGTGCTGGGGGAGACCGGTCGGGTGCTCCTGCGACCATCCGGCACCGAGCCCGTGGTGCGGGTCATGGTGGAGGCAGCCGACATGGCAACCGCCCAGCTGACCGCCGACCGCCTCGCCGAGACGGTCTCGCTCCGGCTGGCTCTGGCCTCAGCGTAGGTTCGGGCCCCAGGGTCCGCAGCAGACAGCGGCCAGCCTGGAATATCTGCCCCTTAGGGGCGGGTCGCCAGACTGTCCCGGATCTCCGTCAGCAGGGCGATCTGCGGGTCCACGGCAGGCTCCTCCTGCACGATGCCAAGGGTCCGATTGCGGCGCGCGATCATCTTGTTCATGGGCAGCACGACGACGAGGTAGATTGCTGCCGCTACGAGCAGGAAGTTGACGATTGCGGTCAGGAGTACCCCGAACATGATGTCGTTCCCATCGATGGTGACCTTCGCGAAATCATCGAAGTTCGGGGATCCCACCAATGCCGAGATCAGCGGCATGAGAACCGAATCGACGAGTGCGGTGACCACAGCGCCGAAGGCAGAGCCGAGAACGACGGCGACGGCCAGGTCGACGACGTTTCCCTTCATGATGAATGTCTTGAATCCGTTGAGCATCCGCCAAGGATATCTTCGCTAGCCGTAGTCGGGCGCATCGGGCAGCCCGAAGTACTCCTCGAGGGTCTGGACCCCGTCATCCCACATGGAGGTAGAGGTCTCCGCTCCAACGAACCGGTAGTGCCATGACTCGGCGAGGAACCCGGTGGTGTCCTGGCGACCCTCCGGGTACCGCAGGATGAAGCCGAACCTGTGGGCGTTCTCCGCTGCCCAGGCTGCTGCGGCAGTCTCCGCAAAACATGATCGGAGGGTACAGGCGCCGTCGTCCTGCCCGATGTCGAAGGCCAGCCCGGTCTGGTGTTCCGAGAAACCGGGGCGGGCCGAGTAGTTGTCGGCGTTCTCGGCACTGCCATTAAGGCTCACCCAGTAGTTATAGGTATCCACCTGCACCGGATAGGAGCGGTAACCGCTCACGAGGGTGAGTCCGACGTCGTCGGCGGCTGCCGCTGCGTACATCTCCTCCACCGCCTGCGCGGCGTCGGGGCGCAACGTGGCATTTGCCTGGTCGACGGCGAGGGCCACCGCGGGCAGGACCAGATCGTCGGGTACGTAGTCGATCGGGTCAAGGGGACGGCGCTTGTTGACGACGACGGTCACGGCGGCGGGGTCGGCGAACGCGTCCGCCACGACAGACGGGACGGAGTTGGTCGCGGGAGCGGAGGGGGCAGGGCCCGCAGACGACGGCGCCCGTTGGGCGGGCGCGGGGATCTCCCCGACGGTAAGGCTGGGGATCTCCGACGTTGCAGGGTCCGGGTCGGTTGCCCCGCAGCCGGACAGGACGGCGGCAAGGACGATGGCGGCTGCCAGGAGCCCTCGCACGGGCCGCCGGGACTGGCTCACGTCTTCCGCAGCAGCATTCGCCGCACCGAGTGGTCGGCTTCCTTGGTGAGGACCAGTTGCGCCCGCCCGCGGGTGGGGAGCACGTTGTCCATCAGGTTGGGCTCATTGATCCGCTTCCAGATCCCGAGGGCGGTTTCCTTCGCCTCATCGTCGGTCAGCGACGCGTACCGGTGGAAGTACGACTGCGGATTGGCGAACGCGCCGGTCCTCAGGGACTGGAACCGCTGCACATACCACTGCTCAATGTAGGAGGTCTTGGCGTCCACATAGATGGAAAAGTCGAAAAAGTCGCTGAGCGCCAGGCCGGACCGGCCATCCGCCCGGGTGCGGGCGGGGGCGAGCACGTTCAGGCCCTCGACGATCAGGACATCCGGCCGCCGGACCACCACCTCCCGGTCCGGGACAATGTCGTACGAAAGGTGGGAGTACCACGGTGCCCGCACCTCCTCGGCGCCGCTCTTGACCTCGCTGACGAACCTGAGCAGGCGCCGCCGGTCGTAGGACTCGGGGAAACCCTTCCGCTGCATCAAACCGCGTCGTTGCAGCTCGGCATTGGGGTACAGGAACCCGTCGGTGGTCACCAGCTCCACATTGGGGGTGTCCGGCCAGCGGCTGAGCAGCTCCCGGAGCACGCGGGCGGTGGTTGATTTGCCGACGGCGACCGAGCCGGCCACGCCGATGACAAAGGGGGTGCGGGTGCGTTGCTCGCCCAGGAAGGTGGTGGTCGCGGCATGCAGTTCCCCTGCGGCGGCGACGTACAGGTAGAGGAGCCGGGAGAGGGGAAGATAGACCTCACGTACCTCGTCGAGGTTGAGCTCATCGCCCAACCCCTTCAGCCGCAGGATGTCTTCCAGGCCCAGAGGCGAGGTGATTTCGTTGGAAAGCCGGGCCCAGGTCTGCCGGTCGAGTTCGACAAACGGTGTGAAGTTGCTCTCCGCACCATTGGTTGCGGCCACCCCGGCATTTGATTCGTTCACCATAGGAATTGTGCCTGTTGGTGCGGCCATAAGCGAACTTCCTCCTTACCCGGGTGCCCCGCGCGGGCCCGGCTGCAGCTGTTACCTCGCCGCTGACGGTACTCTTAAACCCATGTGTGGAATCGTAGGCTACGTAGGCCGGTCATCAGTGTCATCCGACGGAACAGCAGCGACCCATGGCGCGCTGGACGTTGTCATGGAGGGGCTGCGGCGTCTCGAATACCGGGGGTATGACTCGGCTGGGGTAGCTGTACTGACTCCTTCCGGTATCGCATCACGGAAGAAGGCAGGCAAGCTCAGCAACCTGATCGGCGAGCTGGAGGCCAGCCCCCTGCCAGCGTCGATGACCGGGATTGGGCATACCCGCTGGGCCACCCACGGGGCACCGAACGACCTCAATGCCCACCCGCACCTCGCCGACAACGGGCGACTGGCCGTCATCCACAACGGCATCATCGAGAACTTTGCTGAACTGAAGGCAACTCTGCTGGAGCAGGGCGAAACGTTCCTCTCGGAGACCGACACCGAAGTGGCGGCTACCCTGCTGGGCAGCATTTACCGGGAGCTCGCGCTCGCCGGTGACACCGACCCACTGAGCAATGCCATGCGTCAGGCCAGCCAGCGCCTGGAGGGTGCTTTCACCCTGCTCGCCGTGCACGAGGATTCCCCGGGCGTCGTCGTCGCCGCCCGGCGCAATTCGCCGCTCGTCGTCGGTCTCGGTGACGGAGAGAACTTCCTCGGCTCCGACGTGTCAGGCTTCATCGACTTCACCCGGCGCGCCGTCGAACTCGGGCAGGACCAGGTTGTCACCATCACCCCCGACGAGGTCATCATCACCGACTTCTTCGGGGCTCCCGCCGTCGGCAAGGAATTCCACGTCGACTGGGATGCGGCGGCAGCCGAGAAGGGCGGTTACCCGTCCTTCATGGAGAAGGAAATCAATGACCAGCCCGACGCCGTCGGCCAGACCCTGCTCGGGCGTTCCGACGCCCAGGGCCGCCTGGTGCTCGACGAGCTGCGCATCGACGAGTCGATCCTGCGCTCGGTCGACAAGATTGTGGTTCTCGCCTGTGGCACGTCGGCCTACGCGGGGCAGGTGGCCAAGTACGCCATCGAGCACTGGTGCAGGATCCCCACCGAGGTGGAGCTGTCCCACGAGTTCCGGTACCGGGATCCGATCGTCAACGAGAAGACCCTGGTGGTCGCCATCTCCCAGTCCGGGGAAACCATGGATACCCTGATGGCGGTGCGGTACGCCCGCGAGCAGGGCGCCAAGGTGGTCGCGATCTGTAACACCAACGGCTCCACCATCCCGCGCGAATCCGACGCCGTCCTCTACACCCACGCCGGCCCCGAAATCGCCGTCGCCTCGACGAAGGCGTTCCTGGCGCAGATCACCGCCGCCTACCTGCTGGGCCTGTACCTCGCCCAGCTGCGCGGCAACAAGTTCGGCGACGAAATCGCTGCGGTCCTCGCCGACCTGGCCGAAATGCCGGCGAAGATCCAGAACATCCTGGACAACGCTGACAAGGTCAAGAAGCTCGCCCGCGACATGTCCGACGCCAAGTCGGTGCTCTTCCTGGGCCGGCACGTCGGTTTCCCTGTCGCGATGGAGGGTGCGCTGAAGCTGAAGGAACTGGCCTACATCCACGCCGAAGGATTCGCGGCGGGAGAGCTCAAGCACGGCCCGATCGCGCTGATCGAGGACGGCCAGCCCGTCGTTGTCGTTGTCCCGTCACCGCACGGCAGGGATTCGCTGCACGCCAAGGTGGTCTCCAACATCCAGGAGATTCGCGCCCGCGGTGCCATCACCATCGTCATCGCCGAGGAGGGGGACACCTCGGTCGAGGCGTACGCCGAGCACGTCTTCTATGTGCCGCAGACCCCCACCCTGCTTGCGCCGCTGCTGACGACCGTCCCGCTCCAGATTTTCGCCTGCGAGCTGGCCTCTGCGAAGGGGTACGACGTCGATCAGCCCCGCAACCTGGCCAAGTCAGTCACCGTTGAGTAGTCGCCGGTGATCGTGGGTATCGGCGTCGACGTCGTCGACATCGAGCGGTTCGGCCGCCAGCTGGAGCGCACCCCCGGACTGCGGGACAGGTTGTTCGTGCCCGCCGAGCGGGTGCTCAACCTGCGCTCCCTGGCTGCTCGGTTTGCTGCCAAGGAGGCGGTAGCCAAGGTGCTGGGAGCACCCGCGGGGATGAACTGGCAGGACTGCTGGATCGGTGTCGACACTGCCGGTAGCCCGTCGATCGAGGTCAAGGGGACGGTCGCCGCTGCGGCGGATCTCAAGGGCGTGCGCCGCTGGCATTTGTCCCTCAGCCATGACGGCGGGGTAGCCACCGCCATGGTGGTGGGAGAGGGCGTAGCCAGCGAAGGTGCAACGGCATCGCTTTCTGGCGGGATAGACTCCTAAGTATGCTTAGCGCCTATTCGGGCAGTGCGATCCGTTCGGCTGAAGCCCCCCTCCTCACGGCCGGGCACAGCGACGCCCTGATGCAACACGCGGCCTATGGCCTCTACACCGCCGCGACCACCGAGCTCCTTGCCTCCCGGGGAGGCTGCTACGGGCGCAACGCTGTTGTCCTCGCGGGCAGCGGCAACAACGCCGGTGACGCCCTCTTCGCGGCGGCCCGCTTGGCCGGCAGGGGAGTACGCACCACCGCTGTGCTCACCACCGGGACCACCCACCCCGCCGCGCTGGCGGCGTTTGAACGCGCGGGCGGCCGCGTCGAGCGGCTTTCCGAGGAAACCCTCCATCGGCTCGGGCAACTGTGCGCAGCTGCGGACCTGATCATTGACGGCATCCTGGGTATCGGCGGATCCGGCGGATTGCGCGAACCGGCAGCGAGTCTCGTCCGCGAGCTCGCCACTGCCGCAACGGGAACGGTCATCGCCTGCGATCTGCCCAGCGGGCTGGATGCCACCACCGGGATGGTCCACGAACCGGTGCTCCCCGCCGATCTGACGGTGACGTTCGGCGCGCTGAAGGCCGGGCTCCTCACCGGTGCGGGTGCCCGCGCAGCAGGACGGGTCACGGTCATCGACATCGGGCTCGGCGCGACGCTCCCCGAACCGGCTATCCGCCGGCTGGAGCCGGCCGACCTCGCGGCACTCTACCGACAGCCGCGCGCCAGCGATCACAAGTACACCCGTGGAGTACTCGGGATCGCCGCCGGCTCCGTGAAGTACCCGGGGGCAGCGGTGCTGGCCACTGGCGCTGCCCTGGCTACCGGCCTGGGCATGGTGCGGTACCTGGGGCCGGAGCCCGTCGCCGGTCTGATCAACCAGAGCCACCCGGCAGCCGTCTGCTCCCAGGAATCCGTCAGGTCATCCCGAGTCCAGGCCTGGCTGGTCGGACCCGGCGCCGAAGACGACGCGGACCAGCGACGGCGGGCCCGCGACGCCATGTCCTCGGGTCTGCCCACGGTGGTCGACGCCGGAGCGCTGCCCCTGCTGCCGCGCAGGCTGGGACCTCATGTCATCCTGACCCCCCATGCCGGCGAGCTGCAGACGGTCCTGGCCAGCCGCAAGGTCCGGGTAACCCGGCAGGACATTGAGTCGGCTCCGGCCGACTACGCCCGCAAGGCCGCGGAGCTCACCGGTGCGACGGTGCTGCTCAAGGGTGCCGTCACGGTGGTCGCCTCGCCGTCGGGCGCGCTCTTCAGCCAGGCCGCCGCAACGCCGTGGCTCGCCACTGCCGGATCAGGTGACACCCTGGCCGGCATCCTTGGAGCCCTCGCGGCGACACTTGCCGAGGACGACGACGGTGCGGCCGCTGGCCGCCTCGGGGTGCCCGAGGCCGACACCTGGGCCGCCGTCGCGGCGGCGGCAGCCCTGCTGCATGGCCTCGCCGGGACGAGGGCGGCCGCCTTCGGGCCCGTGGTCGTCTCGGGCCTGCCGAAGCATGTCGGTGCGGTCCTCGCGGACCTGCTGACGGGACCGCCCGATAGGACACAATTCACCAAATAGTCACCTGGTTGCGCTATGAAGGTAGCTGGACCGTTTACTTTTCGACCCACGATTTACCCACTTTTCAGGAGAATACATGGAACTCTGGCCCGGCGAAGCGTACCCCTTGGGCGCCACCTATGATGGCACCGGCACCAACTTTGCGCTGTACAGCGAGATCGCTGACAAGGTAGAGCTCTGTCTGCTCGACGACGACGGCGTCGAGACCCGCATTGAACTCCACGAAGTCGATGGTTACGTCTGGCACGGGTACCTGCCGCAGATCGTGCCCGGCCAGAAGTACGGCTACCGCGTGCACGGCCCCAACGCACCGGAGGAGGGCCACCGCTGCAACCCGAACAAGCTGCTCCTGGATCCCTACGCCAAGGCAGTGCACGGGCAGATCGACTGGGATCCAGCCCTCTTCGGTTACAACTTCGGTGACGAAAACTCGATCAACAACGATGATTCGGCACCCCACATGATGCTCGGCGTCGTCGTGAACCCGTTCTTCGACTGGGACGGCGACCGCAAACCACGCATCCCGTACCACCAGTCAGTCATCTACGAAGCCCATGTGAAGGGTCTCACCCAGCTGCACCCCGAGGTCCCTGAGGACCAGCGCGGCACCTACGCCGGTGTCGCCCACCCCGCGGTCATCTCGCACCTGCAGAAGCTTGGCATCACCGCCATCGAACTGATGCCCGTGCACCAGTTCGTCAACGACAGCACTCTGCAGGAACAGGGCCTCACCAACTACTGGGGCTACAACACCATCGGGTTCTTCGCACCGCACAACACCTACGGCTCCGCCGGTGACACCGGCGAGCAGGTTCAGGAATTCAAGGCGATGGTGCGTGAACTCCACCTCGCCGGCATCGAAGTGATCCTCGACGTGGTCTACAACCACACCGCCGAGGGCAACCACATGGGCCCCACCCTGTCGATGCGTGGCATCGACAACTCGGCCTACTACCGGCTCGTCGAAGACGACAAGAAGTACTACATGGACTACACCGGTACCGGTAACTCCCTCAACGTCGGCAACCCGCACTCCCTGCAGCTGCTGATGGACTCGCTGCGCTACTGGGTCACTGAAATGCACGTTGACGGCTTCCGCTTTGACCTGGCGTCCACGCTGGCCCGCGAGTTCTACGACGTCGACCGCCTGTCGGCCTTCTTCGAACTGGTCCAGCAGGACCCCATAGTCTCCCAGGTCAAGCTCATCGCGGAGCCGTGGGACGTGGGTCCTGGCGGCTACCAGGTGGGCAACTTCCCGCCACAGTGGACCGAGTGGAACGGCAAGTACCGCGACACGGTGCGCGACTTCTGGCGTGGAGAAGCGTCGACCCTGGGCGAGTTTGCGTCTCGCCTGACCGGCTCAGCGGACCTGTACGAGCAGTCGGCCCGCCGTCCGGTCGCGTCGATCAACTTCGTCACCGCACACGATGGCTTCACCATCCGCGACCTCGTGTCCTACAACGAGAAGCACAACGATGCCAACGGTGAAGACAACAACGACGGCGAATCCCACAACCGGTCCTGGAACTGCGGCGAGGAAGGTCCCTCCGAGAACCCCGAGGTGAATACCCTCAGGGTCCGCCAGCAGCGGAACTTCATCGCGACGCTGCTGCTCTCGCAGGGCGTCCCGATGCTGCTGCACGGCGACGAGGTGGGCCGCACCCAGCAGGGCAACAACAACACCTACGCCCAGGACTCCGAACTGAGCTGGATTCACTGGGACCAGGTGGACCAGCCGCTGCTGGAGTTCACCGCCGCAGTGAACCGGCTGCGCTCCGAGCACCCCACGTTCCGGCGTCGCCGGTTCTTCGACGGACGGCCGGTCCGACGCGGCGAGGGCGAAGCCCTGCCGGACATCGTGTGGCTGGGCACCGACGGCACCGTCATGGCGCCGGAGGACTGGGACACCGGGTTCGGCCGCTCCATCGCCGTGTTCCTGAACGGGCAGGGCATCTCCGGCCGCGACGCCCGTGGGCAGCGGATCACCGACCAGAACTTCCTGCTGTTGTTCAACGCCAGCGACGAGCCGGTCGACTTCACCCTTCCACCGCGGGAGTACGCTCCGGCCTGGGACGAGGTGATCGACACCGCCGGCAAGTTCGCCGACTCGGATGCCATTCCGGCGGAAGCCACGATCACGCTGGAAGCCAAATCAATGGTGGTACTGCGCGCCCACACTGAAACCGAGGATCTCGATCACTCGGTCGCGGCATCATTGGCCGCTCTGGCGAACTCGCACCAGCCCGGCGGCGCCTAACCACTGCTGGCCCAAGGTTCCATCCGGCTGACCCCGGCCCCGCCGGGGTCAGCCGGCTCACCCCGCACAACCGCAGCATCCCAGTTCAGGAGTACATGCATGAGGACCCCGAAGTCGACCTACCGGTTGCAGATCCGATCCGAATTCGATCTCAGGGATGCCGCTGCGGTGGTTCCCTACCTGCGGGATCTTGGCGTGGACTGGGTGTACCTGTCGCCAGTGCTGACCGCTGAACAGGGATCCGGTCACGGCTACGACGTCACCAACCCCACCGCAGTCGACCCTGAGCGTGGTGGACGTGACGCGTTCGTGGCGCTCTCGGACGCCGCGCATGCCGCAGGCCTCGGCGTCCTGGTGGATATTGTGCCCAATCACCTGGGAGTGCAGACCCCCGCCCAGAACCCCTGGTGGTCTTCACTGCTCAAGGGCGGTCAGGATTCGCCCTACGCCGAGGCGTTCGACGTCGACTGGGAAGCCGCGGGCGGGAAGATCCGACTGCCGGTGCTCGGCGACGGCGAGGACGAGCTTGCCGCCCTGGAGCTCGACGGCGGGGAGCTGCGCTACTACGACCACAGGTTCCCCATCGCCGACGGCAGCTACGAAACCGGTGACACCGCCCAGGCGGTGCACGCCCGCCAGCACTATGAGCTGGTGAACTGGCGCCGGGCGGACAGCGAACTGAACTACCGCCGCTTCTTCGGCGTCAACACCCTGGCTGGCCTGCGTGTTGAAGTGCCACGGGTGTTCGACGAATCCCACAGCGAAATCCGGACCTGGTTCGAGGAATCCCTTGTGGACGGTCTCCGGATTGACCACCCGGACGGGCTCGCCGACCCCGCCGGCTACCTTGACCGGCTGCGCGAGCTCACCGGCGGGGCCTACGTGCTCGTGGAAAAGATCCTCGAGCCGGGGGAGACCCTCCCCGCCGACTGGGCCAGCGAAGGAACCACCGGCTACGACGCACTGGCCGACATCGACCGCCTGTTCGTGGACCCGGCAGGACAGGCCACCCTGGAACAGGTGGCACCGGCCGAGGACTTCCACTCGATGATCCACGGCACGAAACGCGGCATCGCCGATGGCATCCTCCGGTCCGAGGTGCTCCGCCTCACCCGGTTGGTACCTGCCGACGCTGGCCTTGACCCCGAGCGGGCCGCCGATGCCATCGCCGAACTGCTCGCGTGTTTCCCGGTCTACCGGAGCTACCTTCCCGGCGGGGCCGACTACCTCGACGACGGCGTCGTCGCCGCCCAGGTGCACCGGCCGGACCTCGCCGACACCCTGAAGGCACTGCACCCCCTGCTCAACCCCTACCTGGCTGATCCTGACGCTGCCGGCCCTGACACCCCCATGACCGAGCTGGCTACCCGGTTCCAGCAGACCTCGGGCATGGTGATGGCCAAGGGCGTCGAAGACACGGCGTTCTACCGGTACAACCGGCTGACCTCCCTCAACGAGGTGGGCGCCGACCCGTCGATCTTCGCCATCGACCGGGTGGAAATGCACAACCGCCTCCTGCGCCGCCAGCGCGACAACCCACTCTCGATGACGGCGCTCAGCACCCATGACACCAAACGCAGCGAGGACACCCGGGCCCGGATCAGCGTCCTGTCCGAAATGGCTGACGACTGGGCCATCGTGCTCGGCCAGCTCGACGACGCTGCGCCCCTCGGTGACCCGGCCTTCTCGTCGCTGCTGTGGCAGGCCATGATTGGTGCCTGGCCGTTGAGCCGCGAGCGGGCGCACGCCTACGTGGAAAAGGCGTCCCGCGAAGCGGACTCCAGCACCCACTGGACGGCACCCAACGAGGCCTTCGAGGAGCGGATGCACGCTGCAGTGGACGCCGCCTACGACACCCCGGCGGTCAACGCGCTGGCCACCGACCTGGTGGAAAAGATCAAGGGCTACGGCTGGTCCAACTCGCTCGGTGCCAAGCTTTTGCAGCTGACCATGCCCGGTGTCCCGGACGTGTACCAGGGCTCCGAATTCTGGGAAGACTCGCTGGTTGACCCGGACAACCGCCGCCCGGTGGACTTCGAGGCGCGGAAGCAGTCCCTGGTGGACCTCGCCTTCGGTGCGCTGCCCGCCGTCGACGACGGCGCGGTGGCCAAGCTGCTCGTCGTCTCCCGCGCACTGAAACTCCGCCGCGACCGGCCGGAACTCTTCGACGGCTACGCGGCCGTCCCGGCAACCGGTGCGGCGGCCGATCACGTCTTCGGCTTCGACCGCGGGGGAGCCGTCGCCCTTCTCACCCGGCTCCCGCTGGGGCTTCAGCGACGCGGCGGCTGGCAGGACACCGCCGTCGTCCTGCCGGAGGGCCAGTACAGCTGCGCCATCACCGGGGCAACCTTTTCCGGGGGCGCCGTGCCCGCCGGAACCATCTTCGAAACCTACCCCGTAGCACTGCTGATCCGGGAGGACGCATCATGAGGAAACCATTCGACGTCTGGGCACCCAAGGCCACCACCCTGTCGCTGACGGCGGCGGGCACCACCACCACGATGACCAGGGGCGACGACGGCTGGTGGACCGCCGACACCGCACCCACGGGTACCGGGGACATCGACTACGGCTATCTGGTGGACGGTGCCGAGTCGCCAATCCCGGATCCCCGCTCGCGTCGCCAGCCCGACGGCGTGCACGGGCTCTCCCGGACGTTCGATCCCGGCGCGCACACCTGGCAGGACAGCTCCTGGGTCTCACCCGGTCTGGCCGGCGGGGCCATCTATGAACTGCACATCGGGACCTTCACTCCCGAGGGCACCTTCGACGCGGCCATCGGGAAGCTGGACTACCTGGCGGATCTGGGTGTGCAGTATGTTGAGCTACTCCCGGTCAACGCCTTCAACGGCACCCACAACTGGGGTTACGACGGCGTCCTCTGGCACGCCGTGCAGGAAACCTACGGGGGACCCGCCGGATACCAGCGGTTCGTCGACGCGACCCACCAGCGCGGCCTCGGCGTTATCCAGGATGTGGTGCACAACCATCTGGGACCCAGCGGCAACTATCTGGGCCAGTTCGCGCCCTACCTCACGGAGGGCAAGGCCAACACCTGGGGGGACTCCCTCAACCTCGACGGACCCTTCTCGGACGAGGTCCGCCGGTATGTGCTCGACAACATCGCGATGTTCTTCAGGGACTTCCACATCGACGGCCTGCGCCTGGACGCGGTGCACGCACTGCACGACGAGCGGGCCGTCCACATTCTCGAAGAATTCGCGGCCGAAACGGACGCGTGCGCCGAGGAGCTGGGCAAGCCCCTGTTCCTGATCGCCGAATCCGACCTCAACAATCCGCGGCTGATCACGGCGCGGACCGCCGGTGGCTACGGGCTCGCTGGCCAGTGGAGCGACGACTTCCACCACGCGGTCCACGTCAACGTCACCGGTGAAACCGATGGCTACTACGAGGACTTCGGCTCCGTCGCCGCGCTGGCCAAAGTGCTCGAACACGGGTTCTTCCACAACGGAACCTACTCGTCGTTCAGGGAACGCGTTCACGGGCGACCCATCGATCCGGCCCAGGTGTCCACCCACCAGCTGGTGGTCTGCACCCAGAACCATGACCAGATCGGCAACCGTGCTGCCGGCGACCGGATGGGCGCCACGGTGGGTTACGCCCAGCTGGCGCAGGCGGCCGTCCTGAACCTGGCCGGTCCCTACACCCCGATGCTGTTCATGGGCGAGGAGTACGGTGCATCCACCCCCTGGCCGTTCTTCACCTCCCACCCCGAACCGGAACTGGGCAAGGCCACCGCCGAAGGCCGCCTCCGCGAGTTTGAACGGATGGGCTGGGACGCCGACACGGTGCCCAACCCCCAGGACGAGGCTACTTTCGCCTCGGCGAAGCTTGACTGGGCGGAGGTTCAGACGGGCGACCACACCCGCCTGCTGGACCTGTACCGCCGACTGATCCGGCTGCGCCGGGACACCCCCGACCTGATGAACCCGGATTTCACCGCCGTGTCGGTCGAATTCAGCGAGGCAGAGAAGTGGTTGGCCCTGCGCCGCGGAGGGACCGTCGTCGTCGTCAATCTTGCCGATGAGGAACGCACCCTCCCCGTCGACGCGGCGCAGGTGCTGCTGTCCACCGTCCCGGGCGAGAGGCTCGACGCCGGACGGCTGTCCCTGCCCGCCCGCGGGTCAGCGATCCTCAGCTGATTCCTCCAGTTCGCGCCCCCGCCCCCATTTCCCCAGACCCAGGAGCCATTCATGACGTATCACCCCGCCGATGACCGGTACGATTCCATGCCCTACCGCAGAGTGGGACGCAGCGGCCTGCAGCTGCCCGCGGTGTCTTTGGGCCTGTGGCACAACTTCGGGGATGACAAGCCGTTCGCTGACCAGCGTGCCATCCTGCGACGCGCCTTCGACCTGGGGGTGACCCACTTTGACCTGGCCAACAACTACGGGCCACCCGCGGGAAGCGCCGAAACCAACTTCGGTCGGCACCTCAAGGACGACTTCGCGCCGTTCCGCGACGAACTGGTCATCTCCAGCAAGGCCGGCTACGACATGTGGCCCGGCCCGTACGGCGAATGGGGTTCACGCAAGTACCTGCTCGCGAGTCTCGACCAGTCCCTGAACCGGATGGGCCTGGACTACGTGGACATCTTCTACAGCCACCGTCCCGATCCAAACACGCCGCTCGAGGAGACCATGGGCGCCCTCGACACCGCCGTACGCTCCGGGCGTGCCCTGTACGCGGGCATCTCCTCCTACTCACCCGAGAAGACGGCTGAGGCGGCAGCGATCCTGCGGGACCTCGGCACCCCGCTCCTGATCCACCAGCCCTCCTACTCAATGCTGAACCGCTGGGTGGAGAACGGTACCCCCAACCTCCCCGAGGTGCTGGAGCAGGAAGGCGTCGGCTCGATCGCCTTCTCGCCGCTGGCCCAGGGGCTCCTGACCGACCGCTACCTCGACGGCATCCCTGAGGGCTCCCGTGCGGCGTCCAACAAGTCGCTGTCGGAAGACCACCTGTCAGAGGACAACCTGCGCCGGGTTCGCGGCCTGAACGAAATTGCGAAGGGCCGCGGCCAGTCGCTCGCCCAGCTGGCGATCGCCTGGATTCTGCGGGAGCAGTCGAAGGGCAGTGCCATCACCTCGGCGCTGATCGGCGCGTCCAGCGTGAAGCAGCTGGAGAACAGCCTCGCCGCCGTGAAGAACCTCGAGTTCAGCCACGACGAGCTCACCAGCATCGACGAGTTCGCTGTCGAATCGGACATCAACCTGTGGGCCAAGGCCCTCGACGCCTAAGCAGCGCCGCTGATGTCCACCCCGGGTGCGCTGCACCTCCGCCCTGCCACCGAGGCGGACTGGCCCGATCTCTGGGCCATCATGGAACCGGTGGCGCGGGCGGGGGAAACCTACTGCTGGGACACCGGCCTGTCGGAAGCCCAGGCCCGGATCGAATGGCTGGCTCCCGCCGACCCGACGATGCGGGTCTACGTGGCCGAAGTGTTCACCGGGGCCTCCACCGTGACTGACCAGTCCACCCGAGGAGCCGACGGACACCGCGCCGTCGTCGGGACCGCGCAGCTGCACGCGAACCGGGGCGGAGGCGGGGCACACGTGGCCAACGCCAGTTTCCTGGTGGCCGGCGACGCCGGCGGCCTGGGGGTCGGCCGGGCACTTGCTGCACATGTCCTCGCGCAGGCCCGGGTGCAGGGGTACCGCGCCATGCAGTTCAACGCGGTCGTGGCGACCAACACCCGGGCGGTTCGCCTGTGGGAGTCCCTCGGCTTCAGGATCCTCACCACGGTGCCCGGGGCGTTCAGGCACCCGGTGGCGGGGTTCGTCGGCCTGCACATCATGTTCCGCGACCTCTGACCTCCCCGGGGTACTCCACGCCGGTGGCCGCCTACTTCCAGAAGGCGGCCAGTGCGGGGAATTCCCGCTCGTACCCCTTCAACAGCCGGGTGGCAGCGTGTGCCGAATCGATCAGTGGATGCAGCAGGAAGGCCCGCAGCGCCGCGTCGCGGTCCGCGTGCACCGCCGCTTCCACCACCGCTTCCTCGACGGCCAGCACCTGTGCCATCAGGCCCAGCTGATGCGGGGCCAGGGGTTTGGAAGGCAGCGGCGTCGCACCCGTCCGGTCCAGGCGTGCCGGGACCTCGACGACGGCGTCCGCCGGTAGCGTGGACAGCGCACCGTTATTGCGAACATTCACGATCAGCTCGGCGGGGTGTCCGGTGAGCAGGGCCCGCATCGCCGCGAGGGCAATCCGTTCGTAGCCTCCTCCGGCGAGGTCGGCTTCGTCCCGCACGGCTGTGTCCGGGCGGGCTTCCGCCAGATAACCCTCCTCCCGCGCGAGGCGCGCACCCTCCCACACCGCGTAGGGCTCAGGAGCGGACAACAGCTCGGTGTAGAGCCCCTCCTGCTGGCGGTGCAGGAACGCGCCCCGCGTTTCCGCCGAGCCGGCGAGCGAGCGTACGGCCTCGCGGTGGAAGTAGTAGTAGAACAGATACTCGTTCGGGATGGCACCCAGGAGCCCAGGCAGGTCCGGGCCGAAGACCCGGCCCTCCTCGAAGGACGCGAGACGCTGCGGGTCGGCCAGCAGGGCTGGCAGTCGGTCGGTGCCGTCAAGTGTCAGTCCCCTCAGCCAGCCCAGGTGGTTCAGCCCCACATAGTCCACCCCGGCGAGCGACCCCTCCGTCAGTGGCACCCCCGCGGCGTGGGCGACCCGCGACACCAGCCCGGAGGCCGAATCGCAGATCCCGATCACTGTGTCGCCAAGCACCCCCTGCACGGCCCGGGTCACCATGCCCGCCGGGTTGGTGAAGTTGATCAGCCACGCGTCCGGGCAGACCCGCCGCATGGACTGGGCAACAGTGAGCATCTGTGGCACTGACCGCAGCGCATAGGAAATCCCGCCCGCCCCGACCGTCTCCTGGCCCAGCAGCCCCTCAGCCAGCGCCACCCGCTCGTCGATCACGCGTCCCGCAGCACCACCGCTGCGGATGGCGGCGAACACGATGTCCGCCCCGGCCAGCGCCACGTCGAGCCGGGTCTCGGTCGCGAGGTGGGGGCGGGTGGAGCCGGCAGGCAACGGCATGGTGTGCAAAACCCGGACGATTGCGTCCAACCGGGTGGGCTCCGAATCGTGCAGCACCACCTGGTCGATGAGCCCGGCGAACCGCCCCGCGGACAAAGCCCGGTACACCAGGGGCACCCTGAACCCGCCGCCACCCACAATGACCAGTTTCATTCACCCTCCACGCTGTCGGTGTTCCCTTCGGTCAGGCCGGGTCCGCTCCGGTTGCCGGGTGCGGTGAGCCTAAGAGTATTGTGCCGTACATGGGCACCGCGCATCGTTTCGATCCACTGGCCGACAGCCGCACCGCGGCCGACCCGGAATTTGACCTGCTCCTGAGCGGGTCGGTGTTCCTCGACATTGTCTTCACGGGCCTCGAACACCTGCCGTCCCCCGGCACCGAGGTATGGGCGGACGGGATGGGATCCTGCCCAGGCGGCGTCGCAAACCAGGCGATCGCTGCGAGCCGGCTCGGGTTACGCACCACCCTGTCGGCCGCGTTCGGTGACGACGGCTACGGCGACTACAACAAGGGCATCCTCCGCGACCAGGAGCATGTTGACCTGTCCCGGTCGAGGACGTTCGAGAACTGGCACTCACCGGTCACCGTGTCCTTGTCCGTCCAGCGTGACCGCTCGATGGTGACCCACGGCCATCCGTCGCCAATGTCCGCCACCGACCTGATCGGTGACCCGCCCCCTCGCTGCCGTGCCGCCGTCGTGAGCGTTGAACCGGAGCTGGCCCCCTGGGCCCTGGCGGCCCAGTCCAGCGGGACCCGACTCTTCGGTGATGTGGGTTGGGATCCGACCGGCCAGTGGGCGGGCAGTGCCCTGGACACCCTGCAGTACTTTCACGCGTTCATGCCCAACGACCTTGAGGCGATGGCCTACACCCGCACCGACGACCCGTGGGCGGCGCTGTACGCGCTCGCCGACCGGGTGCCGGTGGCAGTGGTCACCGTGGGGCAGCAGGGCGCGATCGCCATCGACTCGATCACGGGGGAGGAGGAGTGGGTGCCCGCCCTGCCGGTGAAGGCGTACGACCCGACCGGTGCGGGTGACTGCTTCGGCGCGGCCTTCGTGATGGGGGACCTCGCCGGGTTCTCGCTGGCGGACCGGCTCCGGTTCGCGAACCTGTGCGCCGCGCTCTCCGTCCAGGAGGTCGGGGGATCCCTGGCCGCGCCCGGGTGGGGCGATATCGCCGACTGGTGGCACCGCATGAGCGCCTCCCGGGAGAAGGTGCGGAAACAGTGGCTTCGGCGCTACGAGTTCCTTGAGGAAATGATCGCAGGGGTCCCGCCGGGGGCCGTCCGGCGAGCCTCGGCGACCATCGCCCACCAATCTGACGCCTGACCTGCGCTCCCGGATCAGCGCGCGGGCCCGGCTGCGTCCCGTGTGCGGCGGGAATGACAGAATGGACCAGTGAGTTTCTCTACTGTTCCCCCGCCCGTTGAACGCCGGGTGGAGATCGATTTGTCCGCGGTGCGCCACAACGTCAGGCACATCGCCGACGTCGTCAGCCCCGCGAAGGTGATGGCGGTCGTCAAAGCCGACGGTTACGGGCACGGGGCGCTCCCCGTGGCCCGCGCGGCACTCCAGTCGGGCGCCACCTGGCTGGGGGTCGCCCACATCACCGAGGCGCTCCAGCTGCGGGAGGCGGGCATCGAGGCCCCCATCCTCGCCTGGCTGCACACCGTCGAGTCCGACTTCGGTGCAGCCATCCGGGACGGCATCGATATCGGCGTCTCCGGGTGGGAGTTGGGGCACGTGGCGGAAGCCGCCCGGCGCGAGGAGATGCCAGCCCGCGTCCACCTGAAGATCGACACCGGTCTGGGCCGCAACGGGTGCCCGCCCGAGCAGTGGGGGGCGCTCGTCAGCCTTGCCCTGCAGTACCAGGAAGAGGGCCTGCTGCGCGTGGTCGGAGTCTTCTCCCACCTGGCCGTCGCCGACGAACTGGACCGTCACGAAACCGATGAGCAGGTCCGCCGGTTCCGCGAGGCCGTCGCCGCCGCTGAGAACGCCGGCATCGACGTGGAACTTCGACATCTCGCCAACACGCCCGGCGCCCTGTCCCGCCCCGACACCCACTTCGACCTGGTGCGGGTGGGTCTCGGCATCTACGGACTGTCGCCGTTCCACGGTCAGAGCTCCGCCGGGCTCGGCTTGCGCCCCGCCATGCGGTTCGTGACGTCGGTGGCCAGCTGCAAGGAGGTTCCCGCCGGACAGGGGGTCTCCTACGGGCTCACCTACCGCACCACCCGGCCGACCACCCTCGCGCTGATCCCGGTGGGCTACGCCGACGGCGTCCCCCGGGTGGCGACCGGCGCCCCGGTCCTGGTGGGCGGTCGCACCTATCCGGTGGTGGGCAAGATCGCCATGGACCAACTGGTGATCGATCTGCAGGCCACCGGGATCGCCGGAACCGGGCAAAGCGTCCTCGGGCTTCCGGCAGTCCTGTTCGGCGGGGACGCCGGTGAACCGTCGGCCGATGACTGGGCCGACGCCAGCAGTTCCATCAACTACGAGATCGTGACCCGGATCAGCGCACGCGTCCAGCGCATCTATCTCAACGGAGCGGACGCCAGTGCAGGTCAGTAACGGAGTGGAAGGCCAGCAGTGGACCAGGACCCTTACCGTTCACTCGGCGGCCGAACTGCAGCGCTTCGCGGCCGATCTCGGCGGCGACCTCGCCTCGGGTGACCTGGTGATCCTGACCGGCGGACTGGGCGCAGGCAAGACCACCTTCACCCAGGGGCTTGGGCGGGGGTTGGGGGTCCGTCCCGGCATTATTTCGCCGACCTTCGTGCTGGTCCGGGTGCACCCGCCGCTCTCCGACGGACCGGCCCTGGTGCATGCAGATGCCTACCGGCTGGAATCCGCCGCCGATATTGACGACCTCGACCTGGAATCGACGATGGACACCAGCGTCACCGTGGTGGAATGGGGCGCCGGGCGGGTGGAGCACCTGGCCGCCAGCCGCCTGGAGATCCGTCTGGAGCGGCCGGTGGGGTCCGAGACCGTCCCCCATGAATCCCCCGGGACCGACAACGACGACGACGAACCCCGCCGGGTGCTCATCACGGCCTTCGGTCAGCGCTGGGCGAATACGCCGCCCGCCGCCAGCCGGCTCGATTAGGCTGGCAGGATGCTGATCTTGTCCCTCGATACCTCCGCCGCGGCGAGTGCCGCACTGGTGCGGGACGGCGTCGTGACCGGGAATTTTGCGACCGAGGACACCCGGAGCCACGCGGAAGTGCTGGCCCCCGCCGTCGCCGGGCTGTTGACCCGGGAGGGGATCGCCGGAACAGCCCTGGACGCGATCGTGGTGGGTGTGGGGCCCGGACCCTTCACCGGGCTGCGGGCAGGACTGGCCACGGCCCGGACCCTCGCCTACGTCTGGGATGTACCCCTGCACGGTGTGATGAGCCTCGACTCGATCGCCGAGGACGCTGCAGCCCACCTCGGGTCCGGCGAGTTCCTCGTCGCCACCGACGCCCGCCGGAAAGAGGTCTACTGGGCCCGCTACCGCGCCGCCGACGGCCTCCCGGAGCTGCTGGCCGGCCCCGCGGTGGGCGCGCCGTCGTCCCTGCCATCGCTCCCCGCCTACGGGAAGGGCGCCGGACTCTACCCCGAGGCGCTCGCCGGAGTGGACGGATTCACCGATGTCCACCCGTCGGCCGCCGCCCTCGGCCGCTCGGCCTACCGCCGGCTGACGGCCGGGCTGGACCTCCTCGACACCTCGCCGCTGTACCTCAGGGAGTCCGACGCACGGGTCCCCGGCCCCCGGAAGAGAGCCACCGCATGACCTTTTCACTGCGCGACCTGCTGCTGCAGGATGTGCCCGCCGTGGCCCAGCTCGAGCTGGAGCTGTTCCCCGTGGACGCCTGGCCGCTGGAGCTCTTCCTCGACGAGGTGTCACAGACGCAAACACGCCGCTACCTCGTGGCCGAGGTTGACGGCCGCATGGTCGGCTACGCCGGGGTCATGGTCGTGGCAACAACCGCCGACATTCAGACGATCGGCGTCCTCCCCGAGTGCGAGGGCCGGGGCATCGGCAGCGCCATGCTGACCGAACTGCTCGCCGAGGCACGACGGCGGGGCGCCGCTGAGGTCCTGCTGGAAGTGCGGGCCGACAACCCCCGGGCGCAGGAGCTGTACGTGCGCAACGGGTTTGAGCACATCCACACCCGCCGGAAGTACTACCGGGACGGCGTCGACGCCTGGGTAATGAGGCTGATCCTGTGAACCGGGACAATCCGCTGGTCCTGGGGATCGAGTCCTCCTGCGACGAAACCGGCGTCGGGATTGTGCGCGGCACGCAGCTGCTCGCCAACACCGTGTCCTCCTCGATGGACGAACACGTCAGGTTCGGGGGAGTGATCCCCGAGATCGCCTCCCGGGCACACCTCGACGCCTTCGTACCCACCCTGCGGCAGGCGCTCGCCGAAGCTGGCGTCACCCTCGCGGACCTGGATGCGATTGCTGTGACCTCTGGTCCGGGGCTCTCCGGCGCGCTGATGGTGGGTGTCTCCGCGGCGAAGGCCCTGGCCCTGGCCACCGGGAAACCCCTCTACGCGGTCAACCACCTGGTCGCCCACGTGGGTGTGGGGGTGCTTGACGCGGCATTCCCGGAGGGACTGCCACCGAACCTCGGTGCGCTGCTGGTCTCGGGAGGCCACACGGAAATCCTGCGGGTCAACAGTCTCGCCTCCGACGTCGAGCTGCTGGGCTGCACCATCGACGACGCCGCCGGAGAGGCGTACGACAAGGTGGCGCGCATCCTCGGTCTCGGTTACCCGGGTGGTCCGGCGATCGACCGGATCGCGGCCGACGGGAATCCCCAGGCGATCCGCTTCCCCCGCGGCCTGACCCAACCGAAGTACCTCGGCACGGCGGAGCAGCCCGGCCCGCACCGGTACGACTTTTCCTTCAGCGGTTTGAAGACCGCCGTCGCTCGCTGCGTCGAGCAGTACGAGGCCGAGGGCGTCGAGCCCCCCGTGGCGGATATTGCCGCGTCCTTCCAGGAGGCGGTGGTGGACGTCATCACGTCCAAGGCGGTGCTGGCGTGTCGCGAACACGGGATCACCAGTCTGCTGCTCGGCGGTGGGGTGGCCGCCAACTCCCGGCTGCGGACCCTGACCAATCAGCGTTGTGCCGCCGCCGGGATCACGCTCACCGTTCCGCCGCTGTCCCTCTGCACCGACAACGGCGCCATGGTGGCCGCCCTGGGCGCGCAGATCGTGATGGGCGGTGGGGAGCCCACCGGGCTGGGGTTCGCCACCGACTCCTCGCTCCCGGTGACCAACGTCTACGCCTGACCCCCGTTTTCCATGACCCGGGGGATAGGGGCTGGCTACTCCCGGAGCTGCGCCACCATGTCGAGGACGACGGCGCTCAGGTCGCCGTCGTTCTCGGCGGCAATCCGGCGCTGCCGCTGGTAGCCGGCGCCCCGGGCGAGGATCTTCTCCACGTCACCGAGCTCCTCGACGCAGCCCAGCTTCTTCGCCACCGGCTGCAGCCGGTCCAGCACCTCGACCAGGTGATCGGTGACCAGCTGCTCGTTGCCCTGCGCATCGAGGATGATGATGGCTTCCATCCCATACCGGGCGGCGCGCCACTTGTTTTCCTGCACGTGCCACGGCGGCATGGTGGGGATGGTCCCACCGTTGTCGAGGGTGGTGGAGAACTCGTCGACGAGGCACTGGGTCAGCGCTGCAATCGCCCCGACGTCCTGCAGGGTCGACAGGCCGTCGCACACCCGCATCTCGATGGTCCCCAGGTTGGCGACGGGTCGGATATCCCAGCGGATCTCGTTCACCGCGTCGATCACTCCGGTGGTGAACATGTCCTGCACGTAGGACTCGTACTCGGCCCAGGAGGGGAACTGGAAGGGAAGCCCGGCGGTGGGTAACTGCTGGAACATCAGGGAGCGCTGCGAGGCATAGCCCGTGTCGTCGCCACCCCAGAACGGCGACGACGCTGACAGCGCCTGGAAGTGCGGCACATAGTTGACGAGCCCGTCGAGCACCGGCATCGCCTTGTCCCGGCGGTCCAGTCCCACGTGAACGTGCACGCCGTAGATGACCATCTGCTGGCCCCACCACTGGGTGCGGTCGATGAGTTTGAAGTAGCGTTCCTTGTCGGTCACCGGCTGCGAACGGGGCACACTGAACGGGTGCGACCCGGCCGAGAACAGTTCCACACCCATCGGGTCGGTCACTTCACGGACCGCGGCCAGCGAGCGGGACAGGTCCGCCTTGGCATCGGCGACCGTATGGCAGATTCCGGTGACGAGCTCCACCGTGTTCAGGAGCAGCTCCTGCTTGATGTGCGGGTGCTCCTCATCCTCCTGGAGCTCCGGATGGTTGGCTGCCACCCCCCGCAACACCTGGTTGGCCACCGACACCAGGTCACCGTTGTAGCGGTCCACCAACGCCAGCTCCCACTCCACTCCGAGCGTGGACTGCGCTGACTGCGCGAATTCGATCTTCATCTAGCTGGCTCCTGACCGGTACCGGACTGTAAAGGGAAATGTGCCTCGGTAGCGCGGCATCCGCGGAAGAGAACTGTCCCAATATTAGTGCAGGAGTAGCATCGATAGGGTGAAAAGCGCAGCCCATCGGGCGAACACCGGGGATCAGCAACGCCGTCGGGGCTCACGCCACCTGGGATTGGCGGTCCTGACCCTCCTGCTCGTGTCGGCGTGCACCCCCGGTGGGGGTGGTGCCGGTGCCCCCTCCGCGACGCCCCCGGCGTCGTCGTCGGGCCCGTCCGCCTCCCAGCCTGCGACCGCCGAGCCCACGGCGACCGCCGGTGCCCGGCTGTCCTGGGGCCCCAGCACCCAGCAGTACGACGACGCCGTCGCGGCCGTCGCGGACATGACCACCGAGGAGCTGGCTGGCCAGGTGATGGTCGGCTTTTACGCGGGCACCGACCCTGCGTCACAGGAGCAGGCGATCCGTGATCTGCACCTTGCCGGCAGCATCGTGATGGGCGACAACGTGCCGCTCACCGCCGACGGTGCGGTTGACCCGGTGGCCATGACCGCAGTGACCCGGGGCTTCACGGACGCGGTGGCAGCGGATGGCAGGACCTGGCCGGCGGTGGTGTCGGTGGACCAGGAGGGCGGTCAGGTTGCACGGTTGGGCTCCCCGCTCACGTCCTGGCCCACCCCCATGACCTACGGTGCGGCAGCTGACCCAGCCCTGCTGGAAACCTCGATGACTGCGATGAATTCCGAGCTGGCAGGTCTCGGCTTCACCATGAACCACGCCCCGTCGGTGGATGTCACCACCGGTGCCGACGACCCCACCATCGGGGCCCGCGCCTACTCGGACGACCCGGAGCTGGTGGCCGAGTTGGGCCCCGCGGCCGTGACCGGGATGCTCGCCTCGGGAATCCTGCCCAGCGTCAAACATTTCCCCGGGCACGGTTCGGTCCCCGCCGACTCCCACCTGGAACTACCGGTGCAGACCGCTTCGCTCACGGAGCTTAAGGACCGTGACTGGGCACCGTTCGGGGCTGCGGCCGAGGCCGGGGTGCCGGTGATGATGATGGGCCACATCGCGGTGGAAGCCCTCGACCCCGGGGTGCCGTCCTCCGTGTCGGCAGCCAACTACGACGCGCTGCGCGATCTGGGCTTCGAGGGGGTGGTGGTCACCGACGCCCTGAACATGGCAGCGGTGGAGCAGCTCTACCCGGGTGGCCAGGCGGCGGCACGGGCGCTGGCGGCCGGCGCCGACCTGCTGCTGATGCCCACCGACGCCTACGCGGCCCACGCGGGGATCGTTGCCGCAATCCAGGACGGAACCTTGCCCAGCGAACGACTGGCCGAAGCCGCCACCCGGGTGGTCACCCTGATGATGTGGCAGGCCGAGCTCGCCGATGACGCCGAGACCGCTTCACCCGGGGAACATGGGCCGGCCAGTGAGGCTGCCTCCGCGGCGGGAATCACCGTCCTGACCGGAGCGTGCGAGGGGGATCTGCTGAACGGGACCGCGTCGATCATCGGAGGTACCGCCGCCGACGTCGAACGCTTCACCGCGGCCGCCGCCGATCGCGGGGTCACTGTGGGTGCCGGTGGCACCACCGTCGCCCTGGTGGGTCCGGACGGTGCGGGTGCTGCGGCGGACATCGCGGTTGCACTGGATGCGCCGTGGTCACTGGATGCGGTTGACGCTCCGGTGGAGATCGCCGCGTACTCCAACACGCCGGGGGCCTTCGCCGCGGTGCTGGATGTGCTCACGGGTGCGGCGGCCGCCCCCGGTCGGCTGCCCGTCGCGACGGCCGGGTATGACGCGGGCACCGGATGCTGAGCCGCTAGCCCGAAACCGTCGCGCGTACCCTTGGATCATGCCAGCCGATGCGCCGCCACCCGTGCGGAACCCGCCTGCGCGGAAGACGAAGTGGCGGCGAATCCGACGGGTACTGCTGGTGTTCTTTCTCCTGTTCCTGGCAGTGGTGGTCACCGCAGCGGCGGTGGTGCTCATCCCGTCGCCGGCCGAGGAGGACGCGGCGGCAGCGGTCCGGAACAACCCGGCGGTGCAGGTCCTCGATCGGGACGGGTACCTTGCGTTGCTGCCGGTCGGCACGACGGAGGGAACGGGGATCGTCTTCTACCCGGGCGCACGAACCACGCCTGAGGCGTATCTGGCGTCGTGGGCCCCGATCGTCGAGGCGACGGGGGTCGCGGTGTACCTCGCCGACATGCCGTTCGGCTTCGCTTCGCTGCGCGACGACGCGGCAGCGGGGATTCTCGCCGCCGAACCGGACGTCACGTCGTGGTGGATCGGTGGTCACTCGCTCGGCGGGATCACCGCGGCCCACTATTTCGACACCCATCCGGAGTTTGAGGGGCTGCTGCTGTGGGCCGCTTTTCCCGACGACGAGGTGGTTCTTACCGGTGCCGCCGGCCGTGAGGTGCTGGCGGTCACGGGCAGCAGGGACGGCATCGTTCCCACCCGGGTGGTCAGGGAGCGCCTCGCCGATGCCGGGATCAGCGCCGACCTGGTCGAGATCAACGGTATGGAACACAGCCAGTTCGGTGCCTACAGCTCCATCTTCGGCGACGGTGACCCAACCATTTCCGACGAGGCTGCCCGCCTCGCCCTCGCCCGTGTCACGACCGATTTCCTGCACCCTGCCGGTTAACAGCCTGCCGGTTAACGACGACGAGACCTGGCGGGGCGGCGATCATGCCCCTCCAGGTCTCGTTCTCAGCGGTCAGCCGGCGGGTGCTACTCGTTGACCGGGATTGACTGGGCCTTCAGGGCGTCGATGGTCTTCTGCTGGCCATCGGCGAGTGCATCCATCAGCGTGCCGGACCCGCCGATTGCTGCACCGAAACCGTCAGAGACGTCGGTGTAGGTCTGCGTCATGGTGGGGCCCCAGGTGAAGTTCGGGTCCACATTGGCCGACGCTTCAGCGAAGACATCGTAGATTTCCTGTCCACCGTAGAACTCCACTCCACCGGCGAAGGCGTCAAGATCGGCTGCCGACTTCGCTGCCGGGTACAGTCCGCCGAGCTCGTTGGCCAGTGCGAGGGCCTCCGGGTCGGTGTTCAGCCACAGGGCGAACTGGGCGGCCTCAGCCGGGTGCTCAGAGCCCTTCAGCACTGCGGTGGACGACCCACCCCAGTTGCCGGCGTTCTGAGTGTCGGCTTCCCACTGCGGCATCGGGGCGACAGCCCACTTGCCGGCGGTGTCGGGCGCACCATCGGAGAGGGTCGTGGCACCCCACACTGCTGAGACCCAGGTCCACTGCTCTCCCTCGTTGAAGGAGGCGTTCCACTCATCCGAGAAGGACGGCAGGGTGGAGACCAGGTCCTCGGAGAGCAGGTCCTGCCAGTAGGTGGCGACCTCTTCCGACTCGGGGGTGGTCAGGTTGACGTCCCAGCTCTCGCCGTCGTTGGCGAACCACTGGCCACCGTTCTGCCAGACCATTCCGGCAAACCAGTTGACGTCGGTCTTCGGGAAGTTGGTGATGTAGGCGCCCTCGGCCTTGATCTGCTCGGCGGCGGCAGCGTATTCCTCCCACGTGGTGGGGACCTCGATGCCTGCCTCCTCGAAGAGGTCGGCACGGTAGTACATGGCCATGGGGCCGCTGTCCTGCGGGATGGCATAGACGGAGCCTTCTTCACCGAAGGTCACCTGTCCCCACGTCCAGTCCACAAACTGGTCCGCGGACCCCGCGACGTTCTCGCACTCGGCGATGTTCTCCAGACCGTCCTGGACACGGAAGTTGGGCAGTGCGTCGTACTCGATCTGGCCCAAATCGGGGGCGTTGCCCGCCTGGATCTGGTTGAAGAAGTTCTGGTAGGTGCCGGAGTTGCCGTTGGGGCCGGTCTGCACCGTCACCTGGATGTCCGGGTTCTCCTCATTCCACAGCTCGACGACCTGGTCCATTCCCGGAACCCAGGTGGTGAAGGTCAGCTCGACCGGGCCTTCGGAGGCTTCGCAGGCTGCTGCCTCGGCTCCGGCGTCGGTGCTGTCCCCGCCGGCTGAGCAGCCGGTGAGAGCCAGCGCAGAGATGGCAAAGGCCGCGGTGACTTTTCCGTAATGCGCGCGCATTGTCTTTCCTATCGGTGGTAGTGCAGTGCGGAAGCGGACGCTCCCGCACCAGTGGTGCTGGTCATATGAATTTGTGGGTGTTACTTCACGCCGCCTGCGCCGAGCCCGCTGCTCCAGAAACGCTGGAGCGCGAGGAACGCGATGATGAGGGGCACGATGGAGACGAGTGCTCCAACGATCACCAGGATGCGGAGTTCGGGGATCTGGCTGATCTGGCTGTTCCAGGCGTAGAGCCCCAGCGTCACCGGGAAGAGCGCCTGGTCGCGGAGCATGATGAGCGGCAGGAAGAAGTTGTTCCAGATCGCCACGAACTGGAACAGGAAGATGGTCACCAGAGCGGGTGCCATCAGGCGGGTCGACACGGTGAAGAAGGTGCGGATCTCTCCCGAACCGTCAAGCCTCGCGGCTTCGAGGAGTTCACCGGGGACACTGGCCGCCGCGTAGATCCGCGCCAGGTAGACGCCGAACGGGCTCACCAGGCTGGGTAGAAACACCGCCCACATGGTGTTCGTCAGGTTGGCCTGGCTGAAGATCAGGAACAGCGGCAGGGCCAGTGCGGTGGCGGGAACGAGGACGCCGCTGAGCACGATGTTGAAGATCGCCTCGCGACCCTTGAACTCGTACTTGGCGAGTGCATACCCGCACATTGCGGCCACGATCGTGCCGATCAGCGCCCCGACGCCGGCGTAGATCGCCGAGTTGATGAGCCATCGTCCGAAGAGCCCGTCCCCGTAGGTGAACAGACGCGCCAGGTTGTCGAAGAACGTCCCGAAGGAATTGGCGGTGAACCACAGGGGCACGGTCGAGGTGATCTCGCCGCCCGTTTTCGTCGATGTGGTGAGGAGCCACCAGATGGGGGTCAGGAAGTAGAGGGTGAAGACGCCCATGACCAGCATTGCGGCGCTGCGCGACATGATGCTCTGGCGTGGCCCGCGACCGTGGTCCACGGCGCCATCCGGTTCGGTGGGACCCGCTCCGCGTGGGCGCCTGGGGGCGGTGGTGGGGGAAGACATCACTGGGTAACCTTCCGCTGGGTCGACTTCAGGAAGACGAAGGAGAGGATGAACGTGGCGAGTGCCAGGACCACCGAGAACGCAGCGGCGAGGTTGTAGTTCGGGACCGAAGCGGTGGTGTAGACGGCAAGGTTGGGGGTGAAGGTGCTGTTGATCGCCGAGCTGAAGCTGCGGAGGGTCTGCGGTTCGGCGAGCAACTGCAGGGTGCCGATGATCGAGAAGACGGCCGTGAGGATGATTGCCGGGACCACGAGGGGGATCTTGATGCGCCAGGCGATCTGGACGTTGTTAGCACCGTCGAGCCGTGCGGCCTCGTAGATCTCTGTCGGGATAGCGAGCAGCGAGGCGTAGATGATAAGCATGTTGTACCCGACGTAGACCCAGGTCACGATGTTGGCGATCGCCCAGAGCACGAGTTCGGCCGAAAGGAATTCAACGTTCGACGTTACGGCGCTGAAGGGGGACAGCGACGGTGAGTAGAGGAACCCCCACATGATGGCGGCGATGACACCGGGCACGGCATAGGGGGCGAAGAACGCCAGCCGGAAGAACTTCTTGCCTTTGAGCAGCGGCGAATCCAGGAGCAGCGCAAACAGAAGTGCGAGACCGAGCATAATCGGCACCTGTACCGCGCCGAAGAGCAGGACCCGGCCCACCGAGGCCCAGAATGCGTTGTCCTGGAAGACCTGCTCGTACTGCACCAGGCCACCGAAGACCTGGCGGGGGGCGCCGAACGTACCCTCACGCTCGACGGTGAGCAGCGACTGTACGACCGCGTAGACGATCGGGATGGCGTAAAAGGCGAGGAAAAGCACCGCGAACGGCGCGATGAACAGGGCCACAGCGCGGCGCTGCGCTCTCGCCGAACGGGTCTTCCTCGCGACCTGGGGCGCTTTCGGGGCCTCGGCCGACGTGCTAGGGACTGTCATTGCCTGCATCCTTTCGGCCCGGGGTGGGGCCGTCGGTGTCGGGGATCTCTGGGGTAGTGCGAATGACGCGGACCGCACCAGCGGGAACGACAACGACGCCGTTCACCGGCTCAGCGGTGAGAAGCTCGATGCCGGTGACCCGATGCTTGCGATCCTCGGCGGAGTGATTGATGAGGAAGAGGTACTCGTGACCGTTCCCGTGGCGGGTGACCGCTTCGAGGCCGGTCTGCGCATCGGGGAGGAGGATTCCCGCTCCCACAGCCGCGCGGAGCAGCAGGTCCTTCAGGACACCAGGGTCCAGCACGGTCGCTGCGTACCAGGCAACGCCAGCGCCGAACCGGTTGCGGGTCACCGCGGGCGTCCCCTCATGGGTGCCGGCCGCGTAGCTGAGGTACGCCTCGGCTGTGGTGAGGCGCAGCGCCTCTGACCACAGGGCGGCGGGGGAGCCGTTGTCCAGCGTGAGCGGGTGTGCCGGGTCGAGGGGGAAGAATTCCTCGGTGCGGACTCCCAGCAGGTCCTTGAACGCGCCCGGGTAGCCGCCGGGGCGTACCCTCTCGTTCTCGTCGACGATCCCGCTGAAGAAGGTGACGACGGCGGATCCGCCGCCGTCGACGTAGTCGCTGATGACCGCCGCGTGCTCATCGCGCACCAGGTACAGGTTGGGCACCACCACCATCCGGTAGCCAGCGAGGTCCGCGCCGGGGGCCACCACATCGACCGTGAGCCCCGACTCCCAGAGTGCCTGGTACACAGCATGGACCTGGCCCAGGTAGCTGATGTCACCGGAGGGGTGTGACTCCTGGTCGTGTGCCCACCATGCTTCCCAGCTGAAGATGATCGCGACCTCCGCCTGCACCGTGGTACCCGCGACCTCGCGCAGCTTCCGGAGGCATGCGCCGAGCTCGACGACGTTACGCCAGGTCTGTGAATCGGTGCCGGCGTGCGGCAGCATGGCCGAGTGAAACTTCTCGCTGCCCTGCAGCGATGCGCGCCACTGGAAGAAGCAGAGTCCGTCCGCCCCGCGGGCGAGGTGGGCGAGGGAGTTGCGGATCATCTCCCCGTGACCTTTCGCAATGTTCCGAGGCTGCCAGTTCACTGCGCCCGTGGAATGCTCCATCAGTAGCCACGGGTTCCCCTGGGCGAGACCCCGCGTGGTGTCGGCGGCAAAAGCCAGCTCGGCCAGCGGCGCATCGAGCCGGTGGTCAAGGTAGTGGTCGTTGGCGATGACGTCCATCTCGGGGGCCCAGGTCCAATAGTCCTGGTTGCGGATGTGGGCGGTGACCATGAAGTTGGTGGTCACGGGGATGGAGCTGTGGTTCCGGATCACAGCGGCCTCGGCCCGGTAGTACTCCAGCAGCTCATCGGAGCTGAACCGGTGGAAATCGAGTACCTGGGTGGGGTTGTGCGCCGAGATGGTGGCCCGTGGGGGGAGGATTTGGGACCAGTCGGAGTACCGCTGGCTCCAGAAGGAGGTGCCCCAGGCCTGGTTGAGCGCCTCCATGGTGGCGTAGCGGTCCTGCAGCCAGAGACGGAACGCAGCGGCGGACGCGTCGCAGTAGCACAGGGCGTTATGGCAGCCGAGTTCGTTCGACACATGCCAGAGCCTGACGGCCGGGTGGCTTCCGTACCGCCGTGCCACCTGTTCCACGAGCCGCAGTGCGCGCTCGCGGAACACCGGCGAACTGGGGCACCAGGCCTGGCGCCCGCCCGGCCACCGGCGGGTGCCGTCGGCCATCTGCGGAAGGATGTCCGGGTGCAGGGTGGTCAGCCAGGGCGGCGGGGACGAGGTGCCGGTGCCCAGGTTCACCGAGATGCCGTTGGCGTGCAGGAGGTTGATGACCTCATCGAGGCGGTCCACCTCGAAGCTCCCTTCAGAGGGTTCGAGCTCCGCCCAACCGAAAATATTGATGGCGACGAAGTTGACGCCCGCCTCTTTCATCAACCGGACGTCCTCGGTCCACACGGATGGGTCCCACTGCTCCGGATTGTAGTCACAGCCGAAGACCAGGTCTCCGGTGCCGGAGAGGTCAGTGACGGTCATCGTGCTCGGTTTCAACCCGGCTCCTCGTAGTCATGCATGGATGTTCATGCCGAGGGCAGGCAGCGTATCGGGAAGCATTCTGTGAACGCTCCCAGACCCGAGTGGAAAGCTCGCCATCGAGATAATCTGTGAACGTTCCCAGAGTAAGGCACGTCACATTTGGTTGTCAACGGAAAGGGACGCACTGCCACGGCGGGACGTACGGATCATCGCACCGCGGGCCAAGGGATTGCTCGGCTAAAGTACAGGTATGGAGTCAACTCGCACGCGCACCAGAAGGGCGACCATCAATGATGTCGCCTCGGCGGCGGGGCTGTCCCGTGGAACGGTCTCCCGGGTGGTCAACGGGGAACGCTACGTGTCCGAGGATGCGAAGCTCGCCGTGGAGGAAGCAATCTTGAGGGTGGGTTATGTCCGGAACTCGATGGCCCGGAACCTCGTTCGGCAGGAGTCGGGTGCCATCGGGTTGATCATCCACGAACCCCACTCGCTGCTGTTCGAGGACCCCAATATCGGGTCGATCCTGTTGGGTGCCAACGCGGTGCTCTCCGCCGCCGACTTCCAATTGGTCACCCTGATCATCGATTCCGCGCGGGACAGTCGGCGCGTTGCTGACTATCTTCAGGGCGGCCTGGTGGACGGCGCGGTGATCGTGTCAGCCAGGGAATCGGACCCGATTGCGTTGGCTGTCAGGAACCTGGGAGTTCCAGCGGCTTTTGTGGGCCACCCGCCGGGCATCCCGGATATCCCCTATGTGGCGATCGACAACGTGGCCGCGGCCGAGGCCATCACGTCCCGCCTCGTCGGCACGGGGCGAACCCGGGTGGGGATGATCGCGTGCGCGCTGGACCGAGACTCCGGCCAGGACCGGCTTGCGGGGTTCAAGGCGGCGATGGGTGAGCTGTTTGACCCGTCGCTGGTGGTGGAATATCCGCTATACACCTACGGGTTTGGCCTGGAAGGGATGCAGGAGCTGTTGCGGCGCCGCCCTGACCTGGATGGTGTGTTCGCCGCCTCGGACGCCGTGGCGGCGGGCGCAATGACGGCGTTACAGGAAACCGGCCGTCAGATCCCGGGGGACGTGGGGATCGTCGGTTTTGACGACAGCAGCTGGGCTTTGCGGTGCAGGCCTCAGCTCTCCACGGTCAGGCAGCCCGCCGACCTCCTCGGGGAGCGCGCGGCGGAGCTGGTGCTCGCCCAGATTCGGGGCCTGCCCAGCCCGGCACAAGTGCTTGAGACCTCAGTGATGTGGCGGGGTTCGGCCTAGCGAGGTGGCAGGGCACTATCTCCGCAGTCGCCGTCGGGCCTGCCTGATTGCCACGGTGCACTCGTGGATTCCGCTGGAGCAGTAGTAAAGGTCCCGTGGGTACCGGTGCCTGATCCACCGCAGCAACCGGTCCGTCAGGCTGACCTGGGTCCGTGCATCAGCCGGATCCTGCATCAGCCACCGGTTGTCGAGGAAGCCGGGTAGGCAGAACACCAGATCGTGGGCCGTGAACAGCCGGAGGAAGGCACCGCTTGGGTGGAACTCACGCTCCGCGGCGAGCAGGGTCCCAGCTGCAGTGCCCAGCACTGCGTCGGCGTCGACTGACTCCAGATAGCAGTACAGGTGCACCATTACCCGGTAATACCGCGCGCCGACTGAGTTGCTCCGACCCGCGCTGACGTCCTCGAGGAACGTTCGCAGAATGACATCGATACGGGGAATGTCCGTTTCCATGCCCAACTGTCCCATCCGGCACCGACAGTTTACGGAGGAGATGGGGCGGCGCCGACGACGGGACTGGGCCGTCGACGGGATTGGGCACCGCAGGAGCCCGTTTTGGTGAGCAACCTGGACCGGCGGGGTCAACCTGGGCATCCGTGGGCGAGATCTTGCCCACCGATGTCCAGATTGCTCACCAAATGGAGGGGAGTGGGGGCAGGTGCCGCCGTCAGCCGGTGACCGGGTCGACAACGATCGCCACCCGGTCTTCGCCGATCCGGGTGAGGACCAGGGTTGCCTTCTTCTTCCCGGCTGATTTGCGGGCCTTCCCCGACCCGGCAAAGAGCTGCTTCCGCAACTCCTCCGGGGTCACCGAGGTACCGCGCTTTTTGATGTCCAGCACGCCGATTCCCTGCTCGCGGACCCACGCCTTTAGTGCCTTGACGTTGTACGGCATCACGTCGATCACCTTGTACGCACGGGCAAACGGCGTGTCCTGCAAAGTCGGGGCGCAGATGTAGGCGATCCGCGGGTCCAGCAGATGGCCATCCAGTTGACGTGCGACGTCGGCCACCAGTCCAGCGCGGATCACCGCGCCGTCCGGTTCGTACAGGTAGCCTTCGGGGGCGCCGAGAGGCGGCCGGCCGTCGGCGTCGAAGTCGGAGGCGCTGGTGAGCTCGGCGGCACCATGGGAGCTGATCACCAGCGCGGAACGGCGCACCTCAGGGCGCTTCAGGGAGTTGAACCAGAGTGTCACCTCGGTGACGTCCCCATCCACCGAGACCCATTGCGCCTCGCACCCGGCAGGCACCGCCTCGTGCGGGATGCCCGGTCCTAGCTTCACCCCGACGGGGGTGCCGCTCCCTGCCAGCCGTTCCACGAACGAGAGGGGAGGGGAAAAGGCTTCCGGGTCGAAGATCCGCGTGGTGCCGGAGGTGCTGGTGGTCCGGCGGGCCGGGTCCAGCCACACGCCGTCGTAGCCGGTGAGGTCGAACGACTCGGCGTCGCCACCCACCACAGTGGCATTGGGCCAGGGCATCAGGTTCATGGTCGCTGCGGCGGCGGTCGTCTCGTCGATCTCCACAGCAGTGACCTGGCGGTCCAGGCTGGCCAGGGCGATCGCGTCAGCACCAATCCCGCAGCCCAGATCGGCGACCCGTTCGAGGCCAGCCGTGACATAGCGTTCAGCATGACGGGCAGCCACCCCGAGGCGGGTGGCCTGTTCCAAACCGGCGGCGGTGAACAGCATACGGGCAGCAAAGGGCCCAAACTTCGTTTCCGCCTTGGCGCGCAACCGGGACTGGGTGAGAGCGGCCGAGATCACCACCGGGTCATGCCCCGCCCGGCGCAGTGAAGTGCTCAGACGCATCGTGTCGGCTTCGTTGTACGGAGCCAAGGAATTCAAGAGTTCCCAACCGGCAGGGGTCAGGAGCGGCGCGATGGGATCCGGGGAAGCAGCCGCGGCTGCGGCATTGGAGGCCATCTCAGTAACCTCGGGCGTCCCCGGCATCGGTGCCGATGGTGCTCAGCGTTATCTCGGGGGAATTCTTCTCGACCCGGCGAAGCGCCCAGATGTCGTTGAACAGGGCCAGGTATTCGCCGTCGGACCGGATCAGCACCTCGGTGCCGCGGATGGCGCTGAGCGCGGCCTGGGCGTCGTGGGTGGTAAGCCGGGCCAACGAATACTGCAGGGGTTCCATGCGCATCGGTGCGCTGAAGTCATGTTCCATCCGGTCTGCGACCACCTCGAACTGCATGGGTCCAACGGCGGCCAGCACCGGTGCCTGGTCTCCGCGGAGGTCCGAGCGGAGCACCTGGATGATTCCCTCGTGGCCGAGCTGTTCGATCCCGCGCCGGAACTGCTTGAACCGGCTGGGGTCCTTGGACCGGGCCACCCGGAAGTGTTCGGGGCTGAACAGGGGGATCGGCGGGTATTCGACCGGCTCCTCGATGTAGAGGCTGTCGCCCATCCGCAGGGCAGAGGCGTTGACCAGCCCGACGACGTCGCCCGGCCAGGCTTCGTCGATCACTTCGCGTTCGCGACCGAACAGCTGCTGCGCGTATTTGGTGGCGAAGGTCTTGCCCGAGTTGGCGTGGGTGACCACCATGCCGCGCTCGAAGACGCCGGAGCAGACCCTGATGAAGGCCACGTGGTCGCGGTGGGCGCGGTTCATGCCGGCCTGCACCTTGAAGACGAAGCCCGAGAACGGGGCATCCACGGGGCGGGGGTTGCCGTCGATGTCCTTGCGGGGTGAGGCGGCGGGCGCCAGGTCAACCAGGGTGTCGAGGATGTGCTGGACGCCGAAGTTCAGGACTGCTGAGGAGAACAGCACCGGAGTGCCGGTTCCGGCGTGGAAGCTTTCCTTATCGAACGACTGGTTCGATTCGATCACCAACGAGGCCTCATCGAGAGCATCGGTCCAGGCGTCACCCTCCTGGGCCAGCGCCTCCTCAGGGGTGAGATGCTCCTCCGTGGCGAGGGAGGCGCCGGCGTTTTTCCGGGTGAAACGGACAAACTCGTTACGCTTCAGGTCCCAGACGCCGCGGAAGTCACCGGCAATGCCGACCGCCCAGGTGAGGGGCATGGGAATCAGGCCGGTGCGCTCGGTGATCTCGTCCATCAGTGCCAGGGTGTCGAGCCCGGGCCGGTCCCACTTGTTGATCACGGTGATGATGGGGATATTCCGCTGGCGACAGACCTCGAACAGTTTCATGGTTTGTGTTTCGAGGCCCTTGGCGGCGTCAATCAGCATGACCGCGCAATCCACTGCGGCGAGCACACGGTAGGTGTCTTCGGAGAAGTCGGAGTGGCCGGGGGTGTCCAACAGATTGATGACGGTGTCCCGGTAGGAGAACTGCAGGGCCGTGGAACTGATCGAAATGCCGCGGTCCTTCTCCATCTGCATCCAGTCAGAGACGGTCTCCCGACGGTTCTCCTTGCCATTGGTGGCACCGGCCGTCCCGATCACCCGGGCATGCAGGGCCAGGGCCTCGGTCAGGGTCGACTTGCCGGCGTCGGGGTGCGAGATGACCGCGAAGGTCCGACGGCGGGAAGCCTCCTGGACAATGCCGCTGTTGCTCCGGGCGGTGGCCTGTACCTGCTGGGTCACGAAACTGCTTTCGAAAGAGAGTGGATTGGCGATGGGTAAGCCAGCTCCCCAGTCTAGCCGAGGCAGATTTGCGGGCGCTTCAAGGAACAGGCAGGAGGCGCTAGGGTTCAGGGATGCGACCCGGGGGAGAGCAGTACCAGGACCACCAGCCCGACAACCACCAGCCCGGCACTCCTGCCGGCATGGGGCGGCGGTATGGCCGGAAGCCCGGGCTCGACGGCGGACGCGTGGTCCTCGGGCCGCATGCCTTCCTCAAGGGGTGGATCGTGACTTTTGGAGTCTGGGGCCTCTCCACCCTTGTCTTCAGCACGCTCAGCGAGATCATTGGCCCGAACTCTGGCGCTGTAACGTTCTGGGGCATCGCCATGGTGGTCAGCCTTTTGGTCGCGATCGTGATCGCGGCACCGCTGGCACTGATCCTGAGCGTGCTGTTGCGGCGTGTTTTGAATCAGTGGGTCCACGTGGCGGCCTTCGCCGTGGTCTTCGCTGGCCTGGCGGCTGCCACCACCGTCCTGGTGCTACCGGGGACGGGCTCAACGTTCCCTGCCATCCTCGCCGTCGTCGTCGGGATCTCTGCAGGGGTAGGCCGTGCGGCGATCATCCGCAACGTGAATCCCTGAGTGATCTGGGCCGGACATTGGGCTGCGCTGGGAGCGCAATTTAGCACTCGCCTTGACCGAGTGCTAACCAATGCATAAAGTCGGACTTGGCACTCTCACCATGAGGGTGCTAATTCCTTCAGGGACGCGTGAGCCGGCACCGCGACGACGGTCAGCGCCATCCGAAGGCCCTTTATTTCCATTTGTCACCCAAGCGAAGGAGAGGTCCGAGTGTCGGTCTCTATTAAGCCTCTTGAGGATCGTATTGTTGTCCGCCCACTGGAAGCCGAGCAGACCACTGCTTCGGGTCTGGTCATCCCGGATACTGCCAAGGAAAAGCCCCAGGAGGGTGAAGTTGTTGCAGTAGGCCCAGGCCGCGTCGATGACAACGGAAACCGCGTACCTGTCGATGTAGCCGAAGGCGACATTGTCATCTACTCCAAGTACGGCGGAACCGAAGTCAAGCACGGCGGCGCCGAGTACCTCGTACTCTCCGCCCGCGACGTTCTGGCGATCGTCGTTAAGTAGTTTTTCCCCGAGAGAGCCCCGGCCGCACAGGCCGGGGTTCTCTCGTCGGTGCGCGTAGCCGCACCAGGAACCATCTGGCAGTACCAGGATTTGCACAAGCAGTATTTTGCACAATGGAAGAGGAAACACATCATGGCAAAGCAGTTGAAGTTTGACGACGCTGCACGCCGCGCGCTGGAAGCGGGAGTCAACAAGTTGGCTGACACCGTCAAGGTGACGCTCGGCCCCCGCGGCCGCAACGTCGTGCTGGACAAAAAGTGGGGCGCCCCCACCATCACCAACGACGGCGTGACCATCGCCCGCGAGATCGAACTGGACGACCCGTTCGAGAACCTTGGCGCGCAGTTCGCCAAGGAAGTGGCCACCAAGACCAACGACATCGCCGGTGACGGCACCACCACCGCGACCGTCCTGGCTCAGGCACTGGTCAGCGAAGGCCTGCGCAACGTCGCGGCTGGGGCTGCCCCTTCGCAGCTGAAGCGTGGCATCGAGGTTTCCATCGAAGCCGTTGCCACCCGTCTGCTCGAGAACGCCCGCGAGGTTGTCGGTCAGCAGACCGCCAGCGTAGCCTCCATCTCAGCGCAGAGCTCCGAGGTCGGCGAACTCATCGCTGAAGCCTTCGAGAAGGTCGGCAAGGATGGCGTCATCACCATCGAGGAATCCTCCAGCACCCAGACCGAACTGGTCCTCACCGAGGGCATGCAGTTCGACAAAGGTTTCCTCAGCCCGTACTTCATCACCGACGCCGAGCGTCAGGAAGCAGTGCTCGAAGACGCACTCATCCTGATCAACTCCGGCAAGATCTCCTCGCTGCAGGAATTCCTGCCGCTGCTGGAGAAGGCGCTGCAGGCAGGCAAGCCCCTGTTCATCATCGCCGAGGACATCGACGGCGAAGCGCTGTCCACCCTCGTGGTGAACAAGATCCGCGGCACCCTGAACGTGGTCGCTGTGAAGGCACCTGGCTTCGGCGACCGTCGCAAGGCCATGCTGCAGGACATCGCGACGCTGACCGGTGCGCAGGTCGTTTCGCCTGACCTCGGCCTCAAGCTGGACCAGGTAGGCCTCGAGGTGCTGGGTTCGGCTCGCCGGATCACCGTCACCAAGGACACCACCACCATCGTCGATGGCATTGGCACCGAGTCCGACGTTGCTGACCGCGTTGCCCAGATCCGCGCCGAGGTCGAGCGCACCGATTCTGACTGGGACCGCGAGAAGCTTCAGGAACGCCTGGCCAAGCTGGCCGGCGGCATCGGAGTCATCAAGGTCGGCGCAGCCACCGAGGTTGAGCTCAAGGAAAAGAAGCACCGCATCGAGGACGCCGTGTCAGCGACACGTGCGGCTCTCGACGAGGGCATCGTCGCCGGTGGCGGCGCTGCGCTGATCCACGCGTCGAAGGCTCTGGACACCGATCCAGCCGTCCTCGCCCTCGAGGGCGATGCAGCCACGGCCATCAACCTGGTGCGCCGCGCCCTGGCCCAGCCGCTGCGCTGGATCGCCGAAAACGCTGGCCACGAAGGCTACGTTGTGGTGCACCGCGTCGAGGAACTCGAGCCAGGTCACGGCTTCAACGCCGTCACTGGCGACTACGAGAACCTCGTCGACGCCGGCATCATCGACCCCGTCAAGGTCACCCGTTCAGCACTGCGGAACGCGGCGTCCATCGCGGCTCTGATTCTCACCACCGAAACCCTCGTGGTCGAGAAGCCAGAGACCGACGACGAAGAAGGTCACAGCCACTAGTAATACCCGGCCTCGCGTCCCACCAGGGGCGCAGCGCCGTTGAGTAACGACGACACCCCCGGTTATTCGACCGGGGGTGTCGTCGTACGCTGGGGCTGGCGATGACCGGCATCCTGGTATGGCTGCTGAGCACCGCCTGGCTACCGCGGTTCATGCGGCCCGCCTGGGTGACGGCTGAACAGAATGCAGCAGGATTGGGCCCGGATTAGCCGACGGACCAGTGAGCGACTTCACGCTCGTCCGAAGGGCAGCGGAATAGGGCGCGCCCGGCAATGGTTTTAGGATGAGAGTCTGGCTCTCTGATCATCCAAGGGCCAGCTTCTACCAACAGACCATCTGAGAAAGAGGCGACGCAGTGAGCTACCCGTCCCCGCGTAACGAAACCCACGACCCGTTCGGATTCGTTGGCCTGACGTACGACGACGTCCTGCTCCTGCCCGGCCTGACCGACGTGATCCCGTCCGAAGCTGACACGAGTTCGCGTGTTTCAAAGCGGATCACCGTCCGGACCCCGCTGCTTTCCTCGGCCATGGACACGGTCACCGAGGCGCGAATGGCCGTCGCAATGGCCCGCCAGGGCGGTCTCGGGGTTATCCACCGCAACCTCTCCATCCAGGACCAGGCCGAACAGGTGGACCGGGTGAAGCGCAGTGAGTCCGGGATGATCACCCACCCGGTGACCATCGGACCTGATGCCACCCTGTCCGAGCTCGATGAGTTGTGCGGACACTACCGTGTCTCCGGCCTCCCCGTGGTCGACGATGCTGGCCACCTGCTGGGCATTGTCACGAACCGCGACACCCGCTTTGTTTCCGAGCACGAGTGGCCGCATCGCCTGGTCCGCGCCGTCATGACCCCCATGCCCCTGGTGACCGGCCGGGTTGGGATCAGCGGTGAGGACGCGATCGGCCTGTTGGCCACGAACAAGATCGAAAAGCTTCCCCTGGTCGACGACGACGGCGTCCTGCGGGGACTGATAACCGTTAAGGACTTTACAAAAGCCGAGCAGTATCCGCTCTCCACCAAGGACGAGGAGGGTCGCCTGCGGGTCGGCGCCGCGATCGGTTTCTTCGGGGACGGCTGGGAACGCGCCATGGCCCTGGTCGATGCCGGTGTTGATGCATTGTTCGTCGATACCGCCAATGGTCACAGCGCTGGGGTGCTCGACATTATCGCCAGACTCAAGGCCGAAAAGTCGCTGGCCCACGTCGACATCATCGGCGGCCAGGCTGCCACCCGCGACGGCGCCCAGGCCCTGATCGACGCCGGAGCCGACGGCATCAAAGTGGGAGTAGGCCCTGGATCCATTTGCACCACCCGCGTGGTCGCGGGGGTGGGAGTACCTCAGGTGACTGCCATCTACGAATCGGCGAAAGCGGCCATTCCGGCTGGCGTGCCAGTCATTGCCGACGGCGGCCTGCAGTACTCGGGGGACATCGGCAAGGCTCTGGTGGCAGGCGCGGACACCGTCATGCTCGGGTCGCTGCTGGCGGGTTCCGCCGAAGCCCCGGGCGAGCTGATCTTCGTCAACGGCAAGCAGTACAAGACCTACCGCGGGATGGGGTCCCTGGGTGCCATGCAGACCCGCGGGAAAAACACCTCCTATTCCAAGGACCGCTATTTCCAGGCAGACGTTACGGGCGACGACAAGCTGATCCCCGAGGGAGTGGAGGGGCGGGTAGCCTACCGCGGCCCGCTGGCCTCAGTCGCCTATCAGCTGGTTGGGGGGCTCCGCCAGACGATGTTCTACACGGGCGCCCGCACCATCGACGAGCTGAAGTCGAAGGGCAAATTTGTCCGCGTTACCTCGGCCGGGCTGAAGGAGTCGCACCCGCATGACATCCAGATGACCGTTGAGGCGCCGAACTACGGCTCCAAGTAGCCGTCCCGTCCCATGGGAAGGCAATAGCTGGACTCCATGACTGAGGCACGTCGTGACGGGCAGCGGGTATTGCGGGCTGTGCGCGGCGCCTTCAGCCAGGATGAAGAGCGGTGAGTCATGACCGACAGTGAGCTTCGTCCGGCTCGGGATCCCCGGCCTCGGCTGTCCCTCGGCTCGTACGCTCGGGCCGTGGGACAGGTCCTGCGGGTGAGCTTCAAGGCTTCTCCGGGCGCCGTCGTCATGAAGGTGCTCGGATCGCTGATTGCCGCGGTGCTCCCCTTGGTGACCACCTACTTTGCGGCGCTCACCACCACCGCGCTGGCGGAGGCGTACGCGGGCAATCCCGACGCGGGGCGGCAAGCGGTGGTCTACGTGCTGATTACCGCGGGGCTGGGACTGCTCTGGGGTGCATTCACCAGTGTGGACCGATATATCCAGCAGGTGATGAGTTTCAGGGTCGGCGCCGTGGTGGGGGACCTGATGTATGAGCGCTTTCTGGCCCTCGAGTTCTGGCGGTACGACGACAAGGACACCGTCGACCTCTATGACCGGGCCAAAAGGTTCTCGGACTCCTACGCCCGCGTGCTCGACCGGATCGCCGCGATCTTCACGCAGCTGATGTCGGTGATCCTTGCTATCGGGGCGCTGTTGCTGGTCAGTTGGTGGGTGGCCCTGATCGTCCTGATCGCGATCATCCCGAGCGTGTACCTCCAGTTCAAGCTCTCCCGCGAGCAGATGGCCCACTGGAACACCCAGGTGGACTCCCGCCGGCAGCGGCGGTTGATCGAAACGAACCTCATCCGCCCGCAACACATCGCCGAGATGCGGCTGTACGGCGTCGTGAAGTACTTGATGGACCTGCGCTCCCGGCTGCGCGACGCCGACGAACTGCGCCGTCTTGAGTTCCAGAAACGATATATCCCCAAGCAACTGCTCGCCGATGCGCTCCAGTACGGTGCCGAGGTGGTGGCGCTGATCTGGGTGGTGGGGCAGATTATCGCCCGGGCCCAGCCGGTTGGGCAGTTCCTCTATATTCAGCAGATCGTCAGCCGCGCCCTATCCACGGCAAATCAGCTGGTGACTTCGCTCAGTTCCATCGACGAGGATCTCGCCAATCTGAAGGACTACGAAGAGTTCATGAAGTTCCCGACGGCGGTCGGCGGCGGGAAACCCCTGACAGGGCCGCCCGCCGAAGTCCGGCTCGAAGACATCACCTACACGTATACGTCGGGGAGCACCCAGGTCCTCAAAGGCGTCTCCCTGACCATCAGAGCGGGTCAACACATTGCGATCGTGGGGGAGAACGGCGCGGGGAAATCGACGCTGATCCGCATTCTGGCCGGCCTGTACCAGCCCGAGTCCGGCCGGGTCCTGGTGGACGGGCAGAACCTCCGGACCCTCGACATTGCCTCCTGGCACCGGCATCTGGCCGTGATGTCACAGGACTTCCTGAAATACGAGTTTGCGACGGCAGCCAACAACATCTACTTCGGGGACGTCTCGCTTCCCAGAGAAGACCCGCGGGTGGAGCGCGCCGCTGCGGACGCCGAGGCCACCGACTTCATTGATCGCTTGCCGAACGGATTCGAGAGTCATGTCAGCAACTGGATGGAAGATCCGCGGGGCCGCAAGGGAAGTGGGCTGTCCGGGGGACAGTGGCAGCGGCTCGCGATGGCCCGCAACTTCTATCGCGGGGCGCCGTTCATTGTCATGGATGAGCCGACGTCGGCGATCGATGCCCTCGCCGAGCATCGCATCTTCAGCCGTCTCTTTGCCGACAAGGACCACACGATCATTGCCATCAGCCACCGGCTGGCGACCATCGAGAAGGCCGACGTCATCTACATGATGGAGGCAGGGGAGGTGGCCGAGTCGGGCACCCATGGGGAACTGGTCAATCTCCGGGGACGGTACTTCAGGATGTTCGAGAGCCAGCTGGGACTCGATCCGGAGCCTCGCGATCCGGAGCCAGACTCGGGTACTACCGGCCACTAGCCGCACTGCTCAGGCGGGAGCCTTGTCCTTGGGATCGGGTGCGGCGGCCTGTGGCGCGGGCGTTGATGCCTTGGGTTCGGGCGGCACCACGGGCGGCGCTACGGGCTGCACCTCGCTGACATCCTCGGGCGGCTGGTGGTCCTCGGCGGCACGGAAATCCAGCTCCGCCTTCAGCTCCTCATGCCGGAATTCAGTCTCGGGGTCCGGTTCATGATCTACCGTGTATTCACGATCCAACTGACGGTGAATTTTGCTGTTGAGAATCTCGACCTGGCTGTCCTCCAGCGGTGCCAGGTCAACCGGGAACGGTTGCTCCGGAGAAAGCCTGCTCTTGTCGCCCATAGCCTGCCCTTTCGCCAATGGTGTTCTAAAACTTTTCGCACAGGCAGTCTACGTCCAATGGGGGCCTGTGTTAGCCAGCGGCCCGGGATCCGGAGTTCCGGCCCGCACCCAACTCTTCGATCAGGTTCCGGAGCTCGGCGCGGAGGGTCTCCGACAGCAACCCGCCTCCAGCGATGAGGGACTGCTCGATCTTCTCGGCACTGGCGAGGGCTCGCTGGCCGGAGTCGGACACCGACACCATCTGGATCCGCTGATCGACCGCACCCCTGGTGCGGTTGACATACCCGTTCGCCTGCAGCTTTTCGATCGTCTTACCCATTGTCTGGTTTTGCACCCGAATCAGTTGGGCCAGCTTTGTCTGGTTGATGGGGCCCTGATCCTGCAGGACCCGCAAGGCGGTGTAGCCAGCATGGGTGAGGCCCAGATCGACCAGGCCCGCATTCCACGCATGGTCGACCAGACGCGCCGCGGTGGTCAATAGCCTCCCGGTGGGCCATTGCTCCAACTCCTGCATGTCGACACTTCCTTCAGTGGTGGGATCGGTGGATCCTTCAGTGGTGGGATCGGTGGACTCAGACCGTTCTGGCTCCGCTTCCGGGATGCCATCCACCCTAGCCTCCTCACCGCCGGAAAGGAAAGCACGCTTAGCACCTGTTGGCGGACTTCGTTGAAACTCCGCCGCCTGTTTGCCTTGCCTTGACGAAGTATGCCGCCTGGGTAATATGCTGAGAAATCCGCGCATTCCAGCGCTCAGCCCCTGTCTGGTGGCTACCCGCAACAGCCACTTCGCGATCTTTACTGACCACCAGGGCCTGCTCGCCCAGGCTGAACAGGACGCTGCGGAGTCCTTGCTGGCCGCGCTGGGATAACCTTGGTGAGTGACTAACGAGATTGAGATTGGCCGAGGCAAGCGCGGACGCAGGGCGTATTCGCTCGATGACGTGGCGGTGGTCCCCTCCCGTCGGACCCGGGACCCACACGACGTGTCAGTGCAATGGCAGATCGACGCCTACCAGTTCGAGATGCCGGTCATCGCTGCTCCGATGGACTCGGCGATGTCGCCGGCAACCGCAATCGCGATGGGCCGCCTCGGCGGGCTGGGAGTGCTCAACCTGGAAGGCCTGTGGACCCGATACGAGGATCCACAGCCCGTCCTGGACGAAATTGCCCATCTGGGTAGCGAAGCCTTCAGCCCGGCGGCCACCCGCAGGATGCAGGAAATCTACAACGCCCCCATCCAGGAGGGCCTGATCACCAGCCGCCTGGCCGAAATCCGGGAGGCTGGTGTCACCGTCGCAGGTTCGTTGACACCCCAGCGCACCCAGCAGTTCTACAAGACCGTGCTGGCTGCGGGGGTCGACATCTTCGTGATCCGAGGCACCACCGTCTCGGCCGAGCACGTTTCGAAGAATGATCAACCGTTGAACCTGAAGCAGTTCATCTACGAACTAGATGTCCCGGTCATTGTGGGCGGCGCCGCCGGCTACACCCCAGCCCTCCATCTGATGCGTACCGGCGCAGCCGGGGTGTTGGTCGGATTCGGCGGAGGAGCGACCACCACGACCCGCCGCGCACTGGGCATCCACTCACCCCTGGCCTCCGCAATTTCCGACGTGGCGGCGGCTCGCCGTGACTACATGGACGAGTCGGGCGGACGCTATGTCCACGTCATTGCCGATGGCGGGATGGGCGCCAGCGGCGACATCGTCAAGGCCATCGCGATGGGTGCCGACGCCGTGATGCTGGGATCGGCACTCGCCCGGGCAGAAGAAGCACCCGGTCAGGGCTGGCACTGGGGCCAGGAGGCCCACCACGATGAGCTGCCCCGCGGCGACAGGGTAAACATCGGCACGGTTGGTCCGCTCAAGGAGGTGCTGTGGGGGCCGTCCCACCACACCAATGGAACCTCCAACCTGATCGGCGCCCTGCGGCGGGCCATGGCCACCACCGGCTACTCGGATCTCAAGGAGTTCCAGCGGGTGGAAGTGGTCCTTTCCCCCTACCTTTCCAACGGCTGATTGCTAAGGTTGAGGGACGTAGTATCGAACCCGACGAAGGATCGCCGCCATGTCATCAGGAGCACTCAGCCCGAAAAACCGTGAAGACGCGCTAGCAGCGCTGAAAGCCACCTCGGAAGCCGGCAAGGAGCTGGACATTCTGATCGTCGGCGGAGGCGTCGTCGGCGCCGGATCGGCGCTCGACGCGGTGACCCGGGGCCTCGACGTGGGGATGGTTGAGGCCCGCGACTGGGCCTCCGGCACTTCTTCACGCTCCTCGAAGCTGATCCACGGCGGGTTGCGGTACCTCGAAATGCTGGACTTCGCCCTGGTGCAGGAGGCACTGAAGGAACGGGGGCTGTTGATCCAGCGGATTGCCCCGCACCTGGTCCGGCCCGTGCCATTCCTCTACCCGCTCACCAAAAGGTTCTTTGAGCGCCCTTACGTTGGCGCCGGGATTCTGCTGTACGACACGATGGGGATGACCTCAGGTAATTCACGCGGAGTCCCCCTGCACAAGCACCTGTCCCGGCGTGGCACCCTGCGCGCTGCGCCCAGCCTGAAGGACGACGCGATGGTGGGCTCGATCCGCTACTACGACGCCCAGGTGGACGATGCCCGGTATGTCGTCAACATGGTGCGCACCGCCGGGCACTACGGTGCCAAGGTAGCCAACCGGGTCACCGTCGTCGACTTCCTGCGCGAAGGCGAACGCGTGGTGGGCGCCCGCGTCAAGGACCAGGAAACCGGGGAGCAGTTCGATATCCGGGCGAAGCAGGTCATCAACGCGACCGGCGTCTGGACCGACGAAACCCAGGCGATGGTCACTGATCGGGGCCAGATGAAAGTCAGGGCGTCCAAGGGCATCCACCTGGTGGTGCCGCGCGACCGCTTCCAGTCAACGGTCGGGCTCATCCTGCGGACCGAGAAATCAGTCCTGTTCGTCATCCCCTGGGGCCGGCACTGGATCATCGGAACCACCGACACCGACTGGGATCTGGACAAGGCCCACCCGGCCGCATCGTCCAAGGACATCGACTACATTCTTGAGAACGTCAATAAGGTGCTGAGACGCCCGTTGACCCGCGAGGATGTGGAGGGCGTCTATGCTGGGCTGCGCCCCCTGCTGGCCGGTGAGAGCGACTCCACGGCGAAACTCTCCCGGGAGCATGTCGTCGCGCACCCGGTCCCCGGGCTGGTGGTGGTCGCCGGCGGCAAATGGACCACCTACCGCGTGATGGCCAAGGACGCTGTCGATGAGGCCACCCGCGCTCTGGACGAGCGGGTTCCTGCCAGCTGCACCGAAACCGTCCCTCTGCTGGGCGCCGAGGGGTACAAGGCCGCCTGGAACAAGCGGGCGAGGATGGCCGAAAGCTCGGGCGTGCATGTGGCACGGGTGGAGCATCTCCTGCAGCGTTACGGCAGCCACGCCGAGGATGTCCTGTCGCTGATCCGCGAGGATCGGTCTCTCGGCGAGCCGCTGCCCGGTGCTGACGACTACCTCGGTGCAGAAGTGGTGTACGCGGTCACCCACGAGAGTGCGCGCCACATCGACGATGTACTCACCCGGCGCACCAGGATTTCCATTGAGTCGTGGGACCGGGGGGTCTCGGCGGCGCCCGCCGTCGCCGCAATGATGGCGCCCTTCCTGGAGTGGAGCGACGCGCAGGTGGACCGCGAGGTCAAGCACTACCTGGCGAGGGTCGAAGCGGAACGGCTAAGCCAGGAGCAGCCCGACGATATCCTGGCGGACAGCGCCCGGATGGGAGTCGAGGATATTGTGCCGCTAAGCTAGGATCGCGGTCTGGACGCCGCACCGCCTGTCCAACGCAACCCGCGAGAGGTCTACCGTGACCGAGCGATCCCTGGAATTTCATGACGCCATCCTGACTACCCCTGAGCTGGTGGTCCTCGAAATGGTCGCCGCCGACAAGGAAGACGCGGCGGCGCAGCTGGCCACCAGACTGTTCGAGGCGGGGAGGATTTCCGACCTCGATGGTTTCCTGGCGCAGGTAAACTCCCGCGAACACCAGATGGCCACCGGGCTTCCCGGTGGCGTGGGGCTGCCCCACGCGCGCAGCGACTACGTCACCCAGACCAGCATCGCGGTGGGGATCACCAAATACGGGCATAGCCTCGACTTTGGTGCAGTGGACGGACCGGCGACGCTGATTCTGCTGATCGCCACCCCGTCGCAGTCCTTCTCCGAGCACCTCGAGGTGCTGGCAACACTGGCGAGGTCACTGTTCAAGGAGAATTTCAGGGAATCGCTCAGGCGGGCTCACGACACCGAGGTGATTGCCGAGCTCATCAACTCGACACTGGTGTTTTTCGACCACTGAGGTTCTTCTGGAGTACGTCAGCCGGGGAGCATGCTGGGGTCGAGGATCAGCATGCCCGCCACCCGGCCGTCGCCGTCGAACGCTAGCCGACCGGCCATCTCACCAGCCTCGAAGATCAGTTCCAGATCAACGATCTGCAGCGCTCCGTTTTTCCTGGTGGTCACCTTGCCTGGAAGCTCATACTGGCCAACAGCCTCGACCACCGAGGTCCACACCGAGGAAAGCCCCTCAACAGTCACCGCCTCCAGCATGACCGGAGCAAAGTGTTCCCTCACCACAGGCCAGTCTTCGTCGGCGCACTGGGCGAAAATGCGTTCTGCGACGCCGATCAGGGCGGCCATGCTGCGGCGCTGGGTCTTCCCGGTGGCAGGTGCGTGGCCGGCGGGCTGGCCGAAGCGCTGGAATGCTGCCTGCCTGCTGATGCCCAGCACCGCGCCGATCTCCTGCCAGGTGGTGCCATGGCGGCGTGCCTGGTGGACCGTTTCGCGGAGCAGGTGATCAACGCCGTCGTTCAGTTCAACGATGGCACGCAGCGCATCGGGGGCGGTCAGCCCAAAAGGTTCGTAACCCAGGAGGTCGCGCACCGTCTCCGCGCGGGCCTCGACGATCCGGAGGGCCTCGGCGGATCCCGGTTCGTTTGCCCCGTGGGAAGGCTGACCATGGTGGTCGCGATCGTCAGGCGGGGAATCGGGGGCAGGCACAGTAGCTATGTTAGGCGAACGGCCAGGACCGCGGCGGTGCCGACAAGGGTGACGGCAAGGGTGGTCCAGTCGCGGCGGGTCACGGCGGCCGTCCGGTCCCGGAGGGACTCCCACCGCACGGCGAGCGTGACGGTGCCCGCCAGGACGAAGGCTGCAGCCAGATACCACAGCGCTGGGTGCACCACAGTGAAGCGGGTCAGGATGCCGCCGAAGACCAGCCAGCCGGAGGCGGTCAGGGAATAGGTCACCAGAGCGATCGCTGCTCCACTCCCGCCACCAGGCCCATGCCTGGTTCATCCACCGGACCCGAGGCGCTCCTGAGTACGATGGACACCCGCTCAGAGTCCAGATCAAGGATCAGCATGCCCGCGAAGCGCCCGGTTTTCCCGTTGTATCAGGGGTATGAATCAGCCCCGGCCAGCGACATCCCCCCATTCTGCCCGCGGGGACACCCACTGCCAATCATTTGTAAATGCTAGATTGACGGTCGGTAAGCGTCAACGTGAGATTTACGCTTGTCGACCAGTAGGGTAGCTCGCTGCGCTACTCCGAGCGCCAGGACTTCCACAGGGCAGCGTAGGAGCCGTCCAGCGCCAGAAGCTCGTCGTGGGACCCCAGCTCGGTGATGTTCCCGCCTTCCACCACGGCCACCCGGTCGGCGTCGTGCGCCGTATGTAACCGGTGGGCAATGGCGACCACTGTGCGTCCCTCCAGCACCGCATTGAGGGAGCGTTCCAGGTCGCGGGCCGCCTGGGGGTCAATGAGGGACGTCGCCTCATCGAGCACCAGGGTGTGTGGATCGGCGAGCACCAGCCGTGCCAGCGCTAGCTCCTGTGCCTGGGCCGGAGTGAGCTCATGCGCGCCCGAACCGACCTCCGTTTGGAGGCCTTCCGGGAGCGCGAGGGCCCAGCCGAGGGCGCCGACGTCGTCCAGGGCCTGAATCAGCTCGGCCTCCGTCGCGTCGTCCTTTCCAAGCCGGATATTGTCGGCCAACGATCCCACGAAGACGTGGTGCTCCTGGGTGACCAGGGCGACCTCCCGCCGGAGGGCGTTCAGTGGACGGTCAACCAGCGGCACATCGCCCACGGTGACCGTGCCTGCGGTCGGAGGATGGATACCGGCGATGAGTCGGCCCAGCGTGGACTTGCCCGCACCGGACGGTCCCACCATCGCGAGCCGTTCGCCGCGGCGGAGTTCCAGGTCCACGCCGTGGAGCACATCGTGGCCAGGACGGTACGCGTACCGCGCCTTGGAGACGAGGATGTCCTCGTTCAGGGGCTCATGGTCGGTGGCGTGCCGGTCAGGTTGCACCTCCTTGATGCCGACGATGCGTGCCAGGGAGGCAGCTCCCACCTGGATCTCATCGGTCCACATGATGAGCAGGTCGACCGGGTCAATCAGTCGCACTGCAAACAGTGCGACTGTTGCCACCACGCCGGGCGTCACCACGTCCAGGGAGGCCAGCCAGCCGCCCCAGAGCAGTACGCCGGCCACCGGTAGCCAGAACGCGAAATCGGCGGCAGGGAAAAGCACTGTCCGGAGCCAGAGCGTGTACCGTTCGGCGCGGTAGCTCCCGGTCAGGGCTGAGTCGATCCGCCCGCGGCGCAGGGCGCCCAGCCCCAGGGCGTCCACCGTTCGAGCACCCTCGATGGTCTCGGTGATCGATCCGTTGACTACCGCGTAGGTTTCCCGTTCCTTCTGGTAACCGGCTGAACTCCGCTTCAGGTACCACCGGGTCACGGGGTACAGCACCGGGACCCCCACGAGTAGTGCCAGCGCAAGCACCGGGGACGTGATGACTGCTGCTCCGATCGTCAGAAGGATGGTGACAATTGAGACCACCACCTGCGGGACGCCGAACCGCACGGTGTGGGAGACGGCGTCGACGTCGTTGGTGGTGCGGGAGACCAGGTCTCCCGTCCCTGCCTTCTCCACCGTCGACAGCGGCAGGGAGGTGACCTGCTCCATGAAGTCCTCCCGCAGCTCGGCGAACACGGTCTCGCCGAAGACCATTCCGGCGCGTACCGCCAGTCGCCGCAGGAGCGACTGCACAATAAGGAAGGCCAGCATGATCAGGGAGACGATGGCGATGAAGTTCGAGGTGGTTCCCTCCACCACCGCGTCCACCACGCGCCCGAGCAGAACCGGCCCCACCAGGCCGGCGATAGCCGACCCCACGTAGAGGGCCACGACGCGGGAGAGCCCGCCGCGGTGATGCCTGATCAGCCGCGCGGCCTCGGCACGGACCTGGGCCGGCTCGGCGACCGGAAGCTTCCCGGAGGTGTCGGTTCCAGCTGCTGTTTCACTCACTTCGGATGACCACATTTCGGTAGGCGGGCTGAGAAGACAACAGTTCCTGATGCGTTCCCTCGGCGGCGACCTGGCCATCTTCGAGGTACACGACGTGATCCATCACGCCGAGCATGAGGGGGCTCGCTGTCACCACTACGGTGGTCTGGTCCGTGCCGCCCCGCATACCTTTCAGGCGGGCGGCAATGCGGGATTCCGTGTGTGCGTCAACGGCGCTGGTCGGTTCAATGAGCACCAGGGTCTCGGCCTCGGTCAGGAGGGCGCGGGCCAGGACAAGACGCTGTCGCTGGCCGCCGGAGAAGCTGCGCCCGCGCTCGGTGACCTCATGGTCCAGGCCGTCGTCGACGCCGTCGAGAATGTCCAGGGCGCTGGAGGCGTCGAGTGCCGCGAGGATTCCAGAATCGCTATGCCGGGACCGGGGGTCCAGCTGGGATCGCAGGGAGCCAGTGAAAAGCTGGGGATTCGCCTCGCTGACCACGATGCGTTGCCGGATGTCGCGGAGGGCAATGTGCTGCAGGGAGCCCGTTCCCCAGCGGACTTCAGCAGTTTCGAGGACCTCATCCTCGAAGCGCCCCAGCCGCGTCGCCAGGTCGGCCGAGGCCGAGGTGTCCACCGAGACGACGGCGGTGATTCGGCCCGGCTGGATGACGGTTCCGGTCCGGGCATCGCGCAACAGGGACCCCGGTGGCGGGGCAGGCAGGGTGGACGCCCGGTCGGCAACATCGGGGTCGACGCTGAGCACGGCGATGATCTTGCGTGCGCCGACATGGGCCCTGATGAACCGGGCCACGCTGTCAGCTGCGGCGCGGATCGGGGTCATCAGGAAGATTGAGTAGCCATAGAGTGCGACCAACTGGCCGGGTTCGATTTCTCCTGCGAGGGCCAGGTTGGCCCCTACCCAGGTGAACAAAACGCTGAAGGCGCCGGCAATAAACACCTGGGACGCTTCAAGATCGGCGAGCGAATAGGCTACCCGGATACCCGAATCCCGGGTTTTCACTGAGCGCTCCCGATAGCGGTTGACGAAGATGTGTTCCCCGCCGATACCCCTGAGGACACGGAGTCCCGCGACGGTGTCCGCACCGACGGCCGTCATCTTGCCCGACGCCTCGCGCTGCTCACGCTGGCGGGCCTGCAGGGGGCGAACCACGAAGAGCAGCAGTCCACAACAGGCTGGTACCCCCACGAGGACGATGGTCCCGAGAAGCAGCGACGTCTGGGAGATCAGTACGCACACCACCAGCCATGCCATCACCGATCCGGCTAGCCGGGCGGATACTGCGTAAATCTCACCCAGCCGGGTGGCATCCGAAGCGGCCGTGGATACCACTTCTCCGGTGGAGAGCTTCCGGGGTAGCGCGTCTCCGGTCCGCGTGATCTTGTAGCCGATCAGCCGGATGGAGTGGAAGGCCGCCTGCAGCCAGCCGCTGATCGCGGTCCGGTGCTCCAGGGTGCCGGCGACGGCCTGGAGCACGGTCAGCCCGATCAGGACTCCGGCCCAGAGGAGGAGCCGGTCGAACTCTCCCGCAACGATCCCCTCGTCAATGGCCCGGCCCAGGACGAAGGGCATCACCGCCTGCGCGACCATCCAGGCGGTGCCGAAAACCACCCCCGCGAGGAGGGTGGCTTTCTGCTTCGATGCCAGCCAGAGCAGGTAGCGGGAGGGGGAGCGGAGATCCGGTGTTCCGGGATCAGGGTAGGGATAAGAGCGCACGATCAACCATCCTAGTCCGCAGGACGCACAAGTGATAGACATTTCCCAATCACTTGTGTTGAGGCGTGTCGTGATCAAGGTTGCAGGGCGGGCATTCGGTTTTCTACACGATGACGAAGTACCGTTAACATGTGCTCAAAACCGCCCTGAAGCCCCGCTGGATCCTTTCGCTGATCCTTGCCATGGTGATTGCGGCGGTCTTCGTGCTCCTGAGCCAGTGGCAGTTCTCCAGCTCGACCGGTAACGCGCCGCCGCCGGAAAGCACTACCGAGAGGGAGCGTGCACTGACTGACGTGTTCAGTCCCGGTGTCCCCATGACCGCACCTGTCGCCGACCAGATGGTCACCATGGACGGGGAATTCCTGGCGGACACGACGGTGCTGGTCCAGGACCGCCTGCAGGGCGACAGCCAGGGCTTCTGGTTGATCTCGGCGTTCGCCGTCGACGGCGTCCCCGAGGGCGCAGCAGACGATCCGGCCGGTCCGCCCGTGATCCCGGTGGTGCATGGCTGGATCCCGGATGCGCAGGCAGCCGCCGAGGTGCGCGAACCCGTCGGCTCCGCGTCGGTGGTGGGGCGACTGCTGCCCGCCGAAGGCCCGGTCGCCGAACGGTCGGTTGCCGGCCAGATCCCCACCCTCGCCACTGCCGAGCTCACCAACCGCTGGGACCGTCCCATCTTCGCGGGTTTCGTGGTTTCCACCACCACCGCCGTGGGCGGGCTGGACTGGCTGCCCGAAGCTCCGCTGGAGGCCGTCACGGTAGGGCCCCAGCCGCAGGAAACCCCGCTCAACTGGCTGAATATCTTCTACGCGGTGGAATGGTTCGTCTTCGCCGGGTTCGCTTTCTTCCTCTGGTGGCGACTGGTCGCCGACGACCATCGGAGGACCCTCGAAGAGGCGGAGGACAGCGCCGCGGAGGCGGACAACTTAAACGACGACGACGACGACGACGGCAGTACGGGTCACCCTGACCCCGCAGCGCAGGGCCCAACAACGAGTGAGGCACGACAGTGAGTACACCCAAAGTGAATGGACCGGCGCCAGGAAGTGGCACCCCCGGTGCTGCCCGGAAGCCCAAGCGGCGGTTCGGCGGTACCCATGCGCAGATCCTTTCGGCGCTGACCTTCTACAAGGTGCTCGCCTACGCCACCGGCATCATGCTGATGTTGGTGGTCGTGGAAATGATCGCGGCCTACGGGATGGGATCCCACATCATGATCGGCGGACCCGAAGGGCTCTTCTCGCTGACGGACAAGAACTTTTCCGAGACCGCCGCGGGATTCAACTTCTCCACCACTGTCCTGATCGTCCACGGGTGGATGTACGTGGTCTACCTGATCGCAGATTTCCGGCTCTGGCAGATGATGCGGTGGCCGTTCAAGCAGTTCATCGTGATGGCCCTGGGAGGGGTGGTGCCGCTCCTGTCCTTCATTGTCGAGCGCCGGATCCACCGGCAGGTGGAGCAGGAGCTGGAAGCACACCCCGAAGCAGCCTCCCGGTACTAGCCGGGTACCCGGGCCGTAGTGATGTGCGATCGGGTGCCCGTGGCGACTATTGTTGACGCGTGACTATTCCCGCACCCGGACCCGGAATTTCAGGCCATGCCGACTCCACCCCCGACTCCCCTGAGGGGACCAGCGAAACCAGCCACCGGCCGGTGCTGGTGGTGGACTACGGCGCGCAATACGCCCAGCTGATCGCCCGGCGGGTCCGCGACGCGGATGTGTACTCGGAGGTGGTTCCCCACACCCTGAACACTGCTGATCTGCTGGCGAAGAACCCGGTCGCGATCATCCTCTCCGGTGGACCCTCGAGTGTCTACGCGGAGGGCGCGCCTCGGGTTGACCCGGAGCTGTTCACCGCTGGGGTGCCCGTCCTGGGAATCTGCTACGGCTTCCAGGCGATGGCCTCGGCTCTCGGCGGAACCGTGGCGAAGACCGGCCTCCGCGAGTACGGATCGACCGACGTCGCCGCGACGTCCAGCACCGGATCGCTGCTGGACGGGATCCCCGAGCACCAGAACGCCTGGATGAGCCACGGCGACAGCGTGCAGGCTGCCCCCGATGGCTTCGAGGTCCTCGCCAGTACGGCTGGCGCACCGGTTGCCGCCTTTGCGGACGAGTCACGGCGCCTCTACGGCGTGCAGTGGCACCCCGAGGTGAAGCACTCGGATCATGGGCAGCAGGTGCTTGAGAACTTCCTCTTCAAGGGCGCCCGCCTGGATGCGAACTGGACCACCGGCAACATCGTCGAGGAGCAGGTGGAACGCATCCGCGAGCAGGTGGGAGATGCCCGCGTGATCTGCGGGCTCTCCGGCGGCGTGGATTCGGCGGTCGCTGCCGCCCTGGTGCAGCGGGCGGTCGGAGATCAGTTGACCTGCGTCTTTGTGGACCACGGGCTGCTCCGCGAAGGGGAAGCCGAGCAGGTGGAACGGGACTTCGTCGCGGCCACCGGCGTCAACCTCTACGTGGCTAATGAGCAGAGGTGCTTCCTGGAGGCGCTCGCCGGCGTCAGCGACCCGGAAACCAAGCGCAAGATTATCGGCCGTGAATTCATCCGCGCTTTTGAAGAGGCCGAGCGGGCGATCATCGCCCAGGCTCAAGCCCACGGCGAGAAAATCCGGTTCCTCGTGCAAGGCACCCTCTACCCCGACGTCGTCGAATCCGGCGGCGGCGAGGGCGCGGCGAACATCAAGAGCCACCACAACGTGGGAGGGCTCCCCGAAGACCTGCAGTTTGAACTGGTCGAGCCCCTCCGGGCGCTGTTCAAGGATGAGGTCCGGGCAGTCGGAGCCCAATTGGGGCTGCCCGCCGAAATTGTTGGTCGTCAGCCGTTCCCCGGCCCCGGGCTGGGAATCAGGATTGTCGGCGACGTCACCCAGGAACGGTTGGACCTGCTCCGCCGCGCCGACGCTATCGCCCGCGCTGAGCTTACCGCCGCGGGACTGGACAACGAGGTGTGGCAGATGCCGGTGGTCCTGCTCGCCGACGTCCGCAGCGTCGGGGTTCAGGGTGACGGCCGCACCTACGGCCACCCGATTGTGCTGCGTCCGGTATCCAGCGAGGATGCGATGACCGCTGACTGGTCACGGCTTCCCTACGATCTCCTGGCCCGCATCTCTAACCGGATCACCAACGAGGTTGAGGGCGTCAACCGGGTGGTGCTGGACATCACCAGCAAGCCACCCGGCACCATCGAATGGGAGTAGCCCGTCCCTCAAGGGAACGGGTATTTTCCCGCCCCCGGTGTTGCGGCCCCGCCGCAGCGCCCTAGTCGGATAGCTTGGAAGACATGCCCCTCTGGTCCAGACCGTCGAAAATAACCGTAGAAAAGGAGACCGCCGTGTCAGTGCAGGAACCAGGGGACTCCGCTGGGACTTCACTGTTGCCGTGGCTCCAACAGCTCGGGGCCCACGCCGGGACGGACACCCTGCTGCATTTCTCGCCTGCCTCGACCAACAGCATCGATCTCACCCACGCACACCCCTCCGGTCTAGCGCAGCTGCTCGCCGGTCGTCGTACCCGCCTGTCCACGCTCCTGCGTGACCCGGCGCAGTACGCCGCGGCGATGAAAACGGCCCAGGTGTTGCGCGCCAAGATCTACGAGCTGGGCACCGAACGGGGGATCGACGTCGGATACCTGGCGGCGGGCACCGCTGCCTGGCGCAGCGTTGACGACGACGGCAGGACTGAAGCGTTGACTGCGCCCGTGATGTTGACGGCTGTCTCGCTGACCGTTCACGCCTCCCAGGACGACTACGAGCTGCAACTGACCGAGCACGCACGGCTGAACCCGGCACTGGTCCGGCACCTGCGGGGCGTTCAGGGCATTCCACTCGACGCCGAGGCCATTGCACGGCTTGCCTACGGTACCGCCCGTTTCGATCCGCTCCCCGTGCTGGACCGTCTCCGTGCGGTCACCGAGGGTGTCCGCGGAATGGCGATCGAGCATCACCTCCTGGTGTCTACGTTCGCGGATCTCGGCGACCTTGCCGACGACGCCGCCATCCGGGGCGAACACCCGGTTCTGGCCGCCCTGATGGAGGCGGCACGCGATGGCCAGGCCGCGCCGTCGTCCGGCCCCACCGATCTCACCGACCGGGTCACACCTGTTGACGAGCGCCACCCCGCGGAAGAGGTGCTCATCCGGGACGCGGACTCAACGCAACAGGAGGTCCTGGACCAGATCGGCCAGGGACACTCGCTGGTGGTTTCCTCACCGCCGGGATCAGGACAGACCCAGACGGCGCTGAACGCTATCGCGGGGCTCACCGAACAGGGTAAGAGCGTTCTGGTTGTTGCCGAACGCCGCGGAACCCTCAACGAACTGGTGGAGGAACTCGACACGCTCAACCTCGGGTCCCTGGTGCTGCAGCTCAACGCCAACATCAATGAGCAGCAGTTGAAGGACCAACTGATCCGCGCCATTGTGAGAAATGAGAAGGCTACCCAGCCCGAACTTGCTGGCCTGCATCAGACCCTGGTGGAGAACCGCCATCAGCTGCAGGATCACGTCAAGTCTCTGCACAATGTACGAAGCCGCTGGGGCTGCTCGCCCTACCAGGCGATGCAGTCGCTGGCTGAGCTGACCGCGCTGAACCCGGCCCCCGCCACCACCGTGCGGCTGCTCCGTAGCGTCATGGACAGCATCTCTGACCGCGCCGAACTCACCGGGCGGCTTCGCCGGGCTGCCGAACTGGGCAGCTTCAGCGCGTCAGCGGTTGATAGTCCCTGGTTCGGGGCGAAACTGCTTAACCGCAAGGAAACCGAGCGCGCTCACGAGCTTGCCGTTGAGCTGGCACGGGATACTCCGCTGCTTCGGGAAAAGGTGTTGCGGGTCGCAGACTATTCGCAGATCCGGCTCGGTGGTTCCTTCACTGAGTGGGGCGAGCAGCTGGACCTCCTCGCAGCGGTCCGCGGGAGTCTGGACAAGTTCACGCCGGACATCTTCGACCGGCCGGTCACCGACCTCATCTCGGCCACCGCGCCGTCGTCGTGGCGCCGCGAACGGGCCATCGAAATGAGCTCGATGACCCGCTCACGGCTCCGCAGGGTAGCCAAGGAATACGTGCGTCCCGGGGTCCACATCGCGGATCTCCATGCATCGCTGGTGGAAGTGCAGCAGCAGCGCACGCGCTGGACCCGTTACGCGACCACCGAACGGCACCCCGCGGTCCCCACCGGTCTCGCCGAGATCAACAGCTTCCACCAGAGAATCAGCCTGCAGCTGGATGAGCTCAACCGCGTGCTCGCCACCACGCCTGGCCACATTGACCTGGCGGACATGCCGCTGGACGACCTCGGTCGCCGACTGGCCGGACTGGCCAGGGACGAAGAGACTCTCGCGACCCTGCCGGAACGCACCCTGCTGCTGGATGAAATGCGTGAGCACGGCCTGGGCGACCTTCTCGACGACCTGGCGAGCCGCGAGGTGGGCCCGGAACAGGTTGGCTCCGAGCTGGAACTGGCTTGGTGGCAGTCCGCCCTCGACGCCATGATCAGCGGCGACGACTACCTGGCCATGTCGGACGGCGGCAGTCTCCGGCGGTTGGAGGCCGACTACCGCTTGGCGGACAACGCGCACATCGCCTCCGGGCCGGGCAGGCTCCGGTTTGCCCTGGCGGAACGGTGGCGGTCGGCAGTTGCCTCGCAGCCTGACGAATCTCAGAAGCTGCGTGATCTGCTGCGCACCGGCACCCTGGATCTTCCGGGGCTCAGTGCCCAGAACGACGAGCTGGTGACAGCGCTCATGCCTGTATGGGCCGCGAGTCCTCTGATGCTGCCCATGGTGCTGCCGGCAGGTAAGACCTTCGACGCGGTGATCATTCTCGACGCCGAGTCGATCTCCCTGCAGTCGGCTATCCCGGCGATCGCACGCGCCCGCCAGGTCATCGCCTTCGGTGACGACCGGCTGGGCGGCCCCCAGGGGTTCAGCGTTGGGTCAACCGCTGCTGCGACGCCGGAAGCCAACCAGCTGACGAGTGCCTCCTCCGCCCTCGCGACCATCTTCCCGACGGTCGACCTCAGCGTGGTCTATCGATGTGTCGACAAGGCGCTGACCAGCTACCTCAGCGACACCTTCTACGAGGGCAGGCTCTCACGCCTCCCCCACGGCTCGGAAATAACTGGCGCCGGTCGCGCGCTCACGGTGGAGTATCTGCCGGACGGCACGGGTATGCCCAGCGCCGACCAGGCTGGCGTGGAGAGTGTCGACGCCGAGGTGGCGCGCGTCGCCGACCTGGTGTTTGAGCACATCCGGCTCCGGCCCAGCAGCTCGCTGGCCGTCGTCACCGCCAGCCCCCGCCACGCCGGCCGCATCGGCCAGGCAATTAGACAGCGGATGACCGATCTCCCGTGGTCTGCCGATTTCTTCGCCCCCGGACGGGAATCCTTTCGGGTGGTCCCGGTCGAGCGGGCAGCCGGCATCACGCGCGACTGCGTGATCTTCTCCCTCGGGTTCGGCAGGACCCCGCACGGCAGGGCGCTCCACAACTTTGGCCAGCTCTCCGGAGCGGACGGCCGGGGGCGGTTTGTGACCGCTATGACCCGGGCACGTCAACGGCTGCATGTGGTGACCTGCTTCCTTCCCAGCGACCTCGATCCCGACCGGCTCGAGCACGGTGCCCTTGATTTCTATGGGCTGCTGGAACGCGAACTGGGCGAACGGGTACCCGACGCAGCACCCGGACAAGGGTCATCGGATGAGGCACCGAACCCGGATCCGCTGGTCGCTGACCTGGTGAGCCGGCTCCGTGAACGGGGCGCCCATGTCCTTGACCACTACGATGGGGTCCTCGACATTGTTGCGACGGGGAGTGTCCGCGCCGCGGACACGTCCAAGGACCCGGCCAGCAGTGCCCAGATTCCGCCGATGGCGATTGAATCGGATGGCACGGAGCGGTACCGGACCATGACCGTCAGGGAACGCAGCAGACTCCGCCCGCAGCTGCTGGAACGCATGGGGTGGCGGTACATGCCGCTCTGGACCATCGAAGTTTTCACCGACCCTAATGGATGCGCAGACCTGGTGAGCAGCTACCTCGGACTCCCCGACACGCCAGCAGCTGGGCGCCGCCCTGTGACGGGTCCCGCTTCACGGCTGGGTCGAACGAGCGAAGCAATCGTCGAGGATGCTCGAACGCAGGTCAAAAGGCCTCCCCAGGGGGCCCCCGACGACGGTGCTTCGGCCAGCGTTCTGCCTGCCAGCGGAGCGGCGTCCACCGGAGGTGTCCTCCCGAAGCACGCTGCCGAAGACGAGGGCAGGTCCTGGGGCGACGCTGAGGATTCGCACGAGGAGTGGCTGAAAGACCAGCGTCCACCGCACTGGGACTGAGGCGCTTTCAGGGCCAGGCCCCGGGTGAGGTGAGCACGGTTCAGCGGCATACGAGGATTGCTTGAACCGTTCTACTGGTCTACCGGAGGTGCGCCGGTAAGCACCAGATGAACCTTTCCTGTGCTCGACGCGCTGGCGAGGGCGGCGGCGTCGGATGGATCGGCCGCTATCACCACCAGCCCCTCGGCGTCCGTGGCGTTGGGCCATCCGGTGGCGGATCCGGCGGAGGAGCCTGATGTCCACAGCACCGGTGCCGCCCGGACGAGCACGCTGGTAGTTGCCGGGACCTCGAAGCCGTTTCCGGTGCTGAGAACCACATCCACATGCTGCCCGGGGGAGAGCAACTGGACGGTGGTTTCATCGGCGGGGCGCAGGGGGACCGCGACCGATCCCGGTGGGGAACCGGTGAGTAGCCCGGTGCCCACCAAAAAGGTCTCTGCCAGGACGCTGCCGCGATGCAGGGGAGTGGCCAGCTGTTCCCCGACCACGGCCGGGATCTCGGTGAACGACCGGAACGGGATTACCTCCGGCGGCAGATCGATAGTGGTGAGGTGGGCGGGGGTGAGCACGGTGCCCACTGGAAGATCCTCGGCCGCCGCTACCACCCGGGAAAGTGATTGCTCCGGCGGAATGAGGGCTTCGACAATTACCGCCGCGGCAAGGCAGAACAATAGCGCAGCGAGAAGCCGGCGATGGCGGAAGACGAGCCGCCGGACGCTCAGGGGGAAGCCGGTACGTCGTGAGGGGCTCTTGCCGTTGGCCATTCACCAACGCTAGGAAGGTCCTGCACCCAACGGAAACGGTTGACCCGGAATGTGGACAAGACCAACAGTCCGGGGTGTGTGGAGGACGGGTGGTGCCAGCTAACGGCGCCTAGCTCGCGGCGGCAGTCGTTTTGGAGCTCTCCGAAGGTTTTTTCACTGTCGTCGAAGCATCCTTGCCCGGGCTGGTCTTGGCCGCGCCGGACCCCGGGGAGGACTGATCGGAGGAGGTGCCGGATGACGGGCTGCTACTGCTCGTTCCCGGGTCAACCGACTTCTTGCTGTCGCGCGAGTCGTTACGGTAAAAACCCGACCCCTTGAACACCACACCCACGCTGTTGAACTTCTTCCTCAGCGATCCCTCGCATTCGGGGCACTCGGTGAGTGAGTTGTCAGAAAAGGCCTGATGGATGTCGAAGGCATGGTCGCAGTCTTTGCAGGCGTATGCGTAGGTTGGCAAAGCAAATCCTCCTGGACGAGCGTGATTCCCAGAACTGGATCACCAACCCGATTCGGCTGGCACTCTAGTGGTCCGAGTGCCAAGCCTACACTGCTGGTGGCCAGACGACGTCGCGGCGACGTCTCGCCTACACCGCGTCCCGACGAGTCTCCAGGCGGTGGTGGGCCGACGGCGTGAAGGCGCCGGCGAGGGGCATGTCCAGTGGCGTGGCAGCCAGCGTTCCGGCCGGCAGCAGTTCGTGGTCGTACACATAGCCGAGGGTGGGGACGGCCGGATTGACTGCCCGAAGTTGCGCGAGAAACCGGTCATAGTAGCCGCCGCCCTGGCCGAGCCGGCTGCCGCTGCGGTCCACCGCTAGTGCCGGGACCAGCAGGAGCGACACGGAGCGCCCACCAGTGAGCAGCCCGGTGAAATGCTGGCGTTCCCCCACCGGCTCCAGCACGGGTGCGCGGGGGCTGCGTCGCAGTTCGACCCCCGCCGACCACCTGCACCAGGAAAGCTGGTAGGCGGACTCGCAAATCGGCACCACCACCTCGTAGCCACTTCCGGTCAGCGATGCCAGGAGCTCAAGGGTCCCTGGCTCCGGGTCCACCGACAGGTAGGCGGCGATCAGACCAGGACGGTCGGAGCCCGGCAGAAGCCAATCCCGAACCTGCTGCCGGAGCCCGGCGGAGGCTTTCGCCCGGTCCTCGGGGGACATCGCCAGCCGGGCGGCCCGGAAGTGTTGCCGGGCAGCATCCTTGCCGGTTGCAGGCGATTGGGGTCCCATATCGGCATAGTTTACCGAGTCCCGCGCCCCCAGCGGTGGGACCCGACGGTTCCGGCCGACTGTAGCCTTGCATAGAAAGGCCACTGTCGTTATGTAGGGTGGTGGCATGACCTCACGAGTGAATAAGGCCGTTATCCCCGCTGCGGGACTTGGCACGCGGTTTCTCCCCGCCACGAAGGCGATGCCCAAGGAAATGCTTCCAGTAGTCGACAAGCCTGCGATCCAGTACGTGGTCGAAGAGGCAGTCAACGCCGGAATGACCGACATCTTGATGATCACTGGGCGAAATAAGCGTTCGCTCGAGGACCACTTCGACCGGGTGCCCTTCATCGAGCAGACCCTCGAGGCGAAGGGCGACCATGAGAAGCTGGCCGCCGTTCGCCGTCCGTCCGAGCTTGGTGACATCCACTATCTCCGGCAGGGGGATCCGAAGGGACTCGGCCACGCCGTCCTCCGCGCAAAGCTCCACGTCGGCAAAGAGCCGTTCGCCGTTCTCCTCGGCGACGACCTCATCGACGAGCGCGATGTCCTGCTGAAGACCATGATCGAAGTACAGGAGAAGACCGGCGGATCAGTTATCGCACTGATCGAGGTCGATCCGGACCAGATCAGCGCCTACGGCTGCGCGGACATCTCGGCCATTGACGGCGAGGACTATGTCAGGGTCAGCGAACTGGTGGAGAAGCCAGCCATCGACGAGGCCCCCTCCAACCTTGCCGTCATTGGCCGCTACGTCCTGCACCCACGCGTTTTTGATGTCCTGGAAACCACCGGCCCAGGCCGGGGCAGCGAAATCCAGCTCACCGACGCCTTGCAGACTCTCGCCTCAGCTGAGGGCGAAGGATCGGGCGTATACGGCGTCGTGTTCCGTGGTCGTCGTTACGACACCGGCGATAAGCTCAGCTACATCAAGGCAGTCGTGACCCTGGCCTCAGAGCGCGAGGACCTGGGACCGGACCTCCAGGACTGGTTGAAGAGCTTCACCCAAAACCTGAACGGCTAGCACAGTCCCGTGAGCGGGCAGTTCGCCTGGCCGGTGACCCTCGAGACCGACACTCTCGTCTTGAGGCCGGTACGGCTGCGTGACCGGAAGGAATGGTCGGCTGTTCGGGAACGCAACGTTGAATGGCTCGCGCCCTGGGAGGCATCCAACCCGGCACCGGGGGGATACTTGCCCAGCTACCCCGAGATGGTCCGGTCGCTGCGGAAGCAGGCCCGGGCGGCGACCGGCCTTCCGTTCCTGATCACCGAGCGGACCGGGCACCTCAGGCAACCTGCGATTGTCGGTCAACTGACGGTGTCGACCATTGTCTGGGGTTCGGCGATGACAGCGACGCTCGGCTACTGGGTGGACCGCGACCGTGCGGGGCAGGGGATTGCGCCGACCGCCGTCGCGCTGGTGACCGACTACTGCTTCAAGAGCCTCGGACTGCACCGGATGGAGATCAACATCCGCCCCGAGAACTCGGCCAGCCTTCGGGTCGTTGAGAAACTTGGCTTCCGAGACGAGGGCCTCCGTAAGAGTTACCTCCACATCGCAGGGGAGTGGACGGACCATCGAAGCTTCGCTCTCACCGGGGACGAGGTGCCCGGCGGCCTGTTAGCCCGCTGGCAGTCGCAACGCCGACGGGGCCAGGATGGCGGCATTCGCCAACCCGGAGGCGACACACCGCCATCAATACACTCGTGACGAGGGTGTACGACCTACCGTTTTAGACGTGGACTTCTCTATGAACAGCTCGGTGGTGCTTGTCGCGATCGTTGGTCTGTGGCTGATCTGGGTTGCCCCCTTTGTACTGCGTATCCGCAGGCCAGCACTGCTGGCCGAAACGGCCGCCCTTGTCCCACCCGTAACAGCCGAGAGCAGCGTCTCTCAGGGGAGCATTATGGAAATGTCCGGTCACAGTAGCTCCGGTCACAGTAGCGATGCTGCCGAGCAACGGCCAGCAGGGTTCTCCCCGCGATCCGCATCGAGCCAGCAACGGTTCGTGATCCGACCCGCCCGAACCGCCATCGCAGTTGTCGGCATAGTGTCACTGCTCGCCGCAATTGTCTGCCTTCCCCTGGCTATCCTTTCCGTTGTTCCAGCCCTGGCACCTTCGGCTGCGTTCCTCCTGTTCCTGCTTTCGGTTGCTGGTCTCCGCCTCCTCGCCGTTAGAGACCGTCGCCGTCGGGTCAACGCGGCCTTTGCCGAGGCAATGTACGCTCCCACCGTGACAGCCCAGCCCACACCATTGGTCCTCCATGCTCCCCGACGGGAGACGAGCCTGTTCGACGCCGAAACCTCCAGCAGCCTTACCGGAGAAAATTCAGTGGCTGAGGAGCATCGGCCGGCTGCGGCGGCACCCCTGACCGCTACCGAGCTGCGCCAGGCGGCGCTTGCGGTAGCCTCCGGTGCGGATGGTGGCGCAGCGGGTGAGGCGGCTCCCACCGGCCCCACAGCACCCGCAGGCTCTACCCCCGCGGTCCACCCGGGTGGCGCCACCTGGGAGCCAGTTGAGGTACCCAAGCCCATGTACGTTGCGGCCGCCAAAGCCGAACGGCAGGCGCCGGTACCGCTTGAGCTTCCCGACGCTCCCAAGGCCCAGGCCAAGACCAGCCTGAAACAAGGCGCTGTCCCGCCCGTCGTCGAAATTTCAGAGCAGCCAACAGTTGATAACGCCACCACTGCACCGCCGACCGGCAGGTTGAACCTGGATGACGTCCTGCAGCGTCGCCGGGCCTAACGCCCCTTCACCGGAACCGGGAGCAGAAACCGCCCACCTGCGCCTGCTGGAAGGCGTTGGTGCGGCCGAACCCCTCCGACTCGCCCTGGAGACGCTTGGTTGCCGTGCGTCCACCTGGTCGCTCGTCCAGGTCCATCACCGTCCCGGTGCAGGCGCCACCGGGATCTACCAGGTGGACGTCGTAGCCAGTGACGACCGGGTCACCACCGAATTCCTCTGCATCAGTACAGCGGCCCTGACCGCCCCAGCGGATGGCACAGTGAAGCTGACAGGGGCGGACGGCCTGGCCCTGACCGTGTGGCGTCATCCCCATGACCCGCTGCTGCCGGGTCTGCCCTGGGCCTGTGACGCGGCGAAGGTCGGGGCCGCACTCTTTGGCCCCCGGACGACTGGCAAAACCGACAGCGCCGTGCCTGAACTGGCAACCGTCAGCTATCGACCGCTGCGGAGGGCCGTCCTGACCGCCGAGTACCTCGGGGAACGCCGGTACCTCAAGGTCCTGCGTCATGGACAAGCAGGGCGTCTCGCTGAACGCCACCTCCTGCTCACCCGAGCCGGAATTCCCGCCCCAGAACTGATCGAGGTGTCAGCACCGGACGTGCTGGCCATGCATCGAGCTCCTGGGGCGCCCCTGGCCGAACGGCTGATGAGAGACGGCGCACAGTCGATGCAGCCGGGCGCCCTCATCGACCTGCTGCAAAAGCTCCCGGCCGAGTCGATGAGGCTACCGGAGCGCCCCGCCTGGGCTGCGCGCGTGCGCGACTACGCCATGGGAGCGGCAGCTGTCCTGCCGGAGGAGCAGGCGCGGATCACAGCGTTGACCGACAAGGTGCACCATCTCGTGGCCACGGTCGACGCCGGTCCGAAGGTGCCCTCTCACGGGGATTTCTATGAGGCGAACCTTCTGGTCACGGGCAATAGCATCTCGGGACTCCTGGATGTTGATGCACTGGGTCCCGGCCACCTGGTGGACGACCTCGCCTGTTTCATCGGTCACCTGGCGGTCCTACCCTCCCTGGATAGCCGCTACATCCACATCCCGGCAGCCTTGGACCGGTTCCTGGCGGCTTTTGATCGCGCCGTCGAACCCTCGGCACTCCGCGGTCGTGCGGCTGGCGTTGCCCTCACGCTGGTGGCGGGGGCGAAGCACAGGGCATCACCGGCCGACCCTGATGCCTGGCACGCTGACGCACTCAGACGACTGACGATTGCCGAGTCGCTGGCCGACGCGGCCCTGGCCCGCCGCAGCTAACTGAAGATGAGAGGTCTCTCATCTTCAGTTCCTCTTCGTCTCACATTCGCCGTGCACTGTTGTACACATGGCCCACACCGCCGATCGGGAAAGGAAACCTACCGTGCACAAGCGAAACATCTGGATCGCCACCGGCTCTCTCAGCGTGATGGCCCTCGGTCTGGGCGTTGCAGTCGCCGATAGTACCCACGACCCCCGGGACCTCGGCTCCAGCATCAACAGGTCCAGTGACGACGTCGCCACCGGCACTGATGACGCCAGCAACAGTGGCGGAACAGACAGTCCCGATGGCTCACGCAATGAGTCCAACCTGAACCGTGAACAGGTCGGTGACGACGACGGTTCGGCGGGCAGCCGCACACCATCGCCAACCCCTGAGCCCCGGAGCGCGGAGCCCACGGCGCCGACCGCGGCAAGTGCTCCGTCGGCGGTAACACCTGCAGCACCCGCTCCTGCCCCAGCCCCAGCACCCGCACCTGCTCCGGCGCCGGCTCCTGCCCCAGCACCCGCACCGGCGCCCGCCCCGGCTCCCGCTCCCGCACCAGCCCCAGTAGTGGTCCCGGCACCCGCCCCGGTCCCACCGCCGGTCGGGTCAGTGGATTCGGGCTATTCGGCGCCAAGCGGGGTGTCCGCACCGAGCGCTTCCAGCGGCGGCTGACAGATTCGAGCGTTGGTGCCGCCCAGAGGGTGGATCCAACGCCCTATGGCGGGATTCCGGAGTGTTCCCCCAGCATTCCGGAATCCCAACCCTCCGGTCCCTTCGAGAGAAGCGACGGAGGGTTGGCGGCGGTGGAGCCCTTCGTGTCGGGTGCCATCGCCGCTCCCGCCCGGCCATATTTTTCCCGGACGCGTTGACACCATCCTCCCCGCGGCCCTCCTACTCCCTCGCAGCGGTGGATCCCGCCAGTAAGCGGCGTTCAGGACTCGTCAGAGGAGAGCCTGTACCCCATGCCGCGGACGGTGGTGAACCGCTCGGCTCCGAGCTTGTTGCGCAGATAGCGCACGTAGACGTCCACCACGTTGGAGCCCGGGTCGAAATCGTAGCCCCACACCCGGGAGAGAAGTTGTTCACGGCTCAGCACCTGGCCGGGGTTTCTCAGAAAGGCCTCGGCCAGTGCGAACTCGCGCGCCGACAGGTCCACTTCCCTGCCGTTGACCGCCGCCCGGCGGGTTCTCAGGTCGAGCTGCAGGTTCTGGTGGTTCAGGACCGAGCTGTCGGCGGTGGGCGTGTCCTGCCTGAGCCGGAGCCGGACACGGGCCAGGAGCTCCTCGAACCGGAAGGGCTTGGCCATGTAGTCGTCGGCGCCACCCTCCAGACCGGCCACCGTGTCGTCGATGGAACTTCTGGCGGACAGGATGATGACCGGGGTCGTATTCCTGGACTCGCGGAGGCGACGCAGGACCGTGAACCCATCCTGGTCGGGCAACCCGAGATCAAGGACGATCAGCTCAAAGTCACCCGTCTGGGCCAGGTGGTAGCCGTCTCTGCCATTGTCGGCGACGGTCGGGACGTAGCCTGCGGACCGCAGTCCCTTGGCAACGAACGAACTGATGCGGTCCTCGTCCTCGACAATTAGGATCTGGCTCAATCTCGTACTTCCTCTGATGTGTCAGGTGTGCGCGCGTCGAGCGGCAGCACCATGGTGAATGTTGACCCTCGGCCGAGGGTGGAGACCAGATGAACCGTACCTCCGTGGGCTCCGACGATCGCATTGACAATCGTCAGGCCAAGACCCGAGCCCTCTGTGCGGCGTCCATGGGTGCCGCGGGCAAACCTGTCGAAGATGCGCTCCTGGTCCTCACCTGGAATACCAATACCTTCGTCGCGGACCCACAGCAGCAACCCCCCGGGGTCCAGCCGGGAGCCGACGGCGATCGTCGAGCCTTCGTCAGAAAATTTCACCGCATTGACTACCAGTTGCAGCCAGGCCTGGGTGATCCGGCGGGGATCCAGCAGCCACGAGGCTTCTGCCCGCGCATCGATGGTCCAGCGACGGGTACCCAGCGGACGGGATTTGTCCAGCACGTCATCGGTCAGCCGGCCGACGTCGACCGTCTCTGGCCGCACAAACCCGGGGCGGGTGATTCCGGCGAGGGTCACCAGGTCGTCCACGAGGAGCCGCATCCGGTCCAGTTCATCGAGGGCAATACCACGCACTGCTGTGACATCAGCCGGGTCGGCCGAATCCTGGAGCTCGAGGTGCCCCTGCACAATGGTGATGGGTGTCCGCAGCTCATGCCCAACGTCGTCGAGCAGCTGGCGTTGGGAGGTGAAGGCCCCCTCCAGGCGTTCGAGCATTGCATTGACAGTTCGGGTGAGGTCCGACAGGTCGTCATTCCCGGAGACCGGGATCCGTTCAGAGAGGTCGGAGTCCCCGATGTGTTGGGCGGTGTTCCGCAGTAGCCGGATCGGCGCGAGGAGATTGCCCACCAACAGCCAGCCGACCACGCCGATGAAGACCAGTGTCCCGAAGCTGATCAGGGCGAACGCCGCAAAGGTCTGGTTGAGCTGCCCATGCTCGGCGCGGGCGTCGTACGCCAGCACATACTGGGTGGGGGTCATGTCGGCGGACAGCTGTACGGGGACAACCAGCGCGCGATAGGTGGTCACGGTCGTCGCGATACTCGAAATGCTGACCCGGCTGGGATCGGCCTGGGTGGCCACGAATTCGACCAGCTCCGCATCGTCCTCCAACCGCAGTTGTACTGCCGGATTGGCGAGCAGGACAACCTCGCCGTCGCGCATGCCCACCATCCCCTCGTTGGGTGCGGGGAGGGTGCGTTGCATGGCAACGAAAACAAGTTCCTGGGCTTCAGTGAAGTCTTCACGGGTTGTCGGGTCAATTCCGTTGTTGAGGAGGGACTCGAACTCCAGAAAGTTTCGTTCCAGCGAATTGTCCATATCCGAGTTGATGTCGCTGCGTTGCAGCGCGTATGCTGCCGATCCGGCGACCAGCAGCCCCAACGCTGACAGGGCAAGAACAGCTCCGAGCACCCGGGTCCGGACGGTCCAACTGCCGCGCAACGCGGTGGAAAGCCGCCGCCAGATCGACCGCCGCTTTCCGGAAGCACCCGGGGCTGGCCCGTCAGCCGTCCCGGAGAGGTTCGTAGCAGCAGGATCGAGTTGCGGTCCTGCCGCAGGCCTGGTGGGGGAGCGGGTGGGCCGGGTGTGGGGCGCGCCATCAGGCCTGCGGGAATGGGCGGAATGCAGCACCTCGGTGGTCGGGCGGCCTTGCGGTTTAATCATCCCTGTCGTCGCCGTCTCCATCGTCGAGGTCGTCTCCTACGTCGTCGCCGTCGTCACCTCCGCCAGGCTCGGAGTTGTCATCGGTGTCTCCCGGGATGGGTGGTGGGGGAGGCACCACCTCGACCGGCTGACCGGTTGGCTCGGTAGTGGGATCCGACGGCGACGCTTCGGACGGAGACGGCGTGGACGTCGGGGTGGACGGTGCCGATCCGGGGGAAGACGGTGGGGATCCGGGCGTTCGGGTTGCGGTATCTGTGAACGAGGAGCCGAGGTCCGCGGGCACGGGATCTGCCAGCGAACCGATAATCCCTATCGCCGCCGCAACCACTCCGCCCGCGCAGGCCACACCCACCACCCAGGTATGGAGCTCCGAAGACTTCATGGGTTAAGTATCCCGACAAAAGATGAGATGCACATGAGAGGCCGTCAGGTCATTGTTCGTCCGCGAGGGTCCGCAGTAGCGGTTCGGTCCGGTAGGGAATGTGCTCGTGAAGGGCGAGGACTGTCTCGGTACGAATGACTCCCTTGATCCGCAGAATCGACCGGAGTGCTGACTGGAGGTGGTGGGTGTCCTTGGCCGTCACGCGGCACCAGACATCCCCTCGACCGGAGATCTCGTGAACCTCCAGTACCTGATGGAGACGGCGTAGCCCACTGATCACTCCATCAAGTTCCCGGTGGGAAACCTCGATGGTCACGAATGCCGCGACATCGTAGTTGAGGGCCTCCAGATCAAGCTCACGCCCGCTGGAGCGAAGGGTGCCGGATCGGAGCAGCCGTCGAATCCGCGACTGTGCGGTGTTGCGGGCCACTCCGAGGTGTTCGCTCAGCTCACCGATCTGGGCTCGGGGGTCCCGGACCAGCTCCAGGAGGAGACGGATATCGACCAGGTCCAATTTGCTCACGACGTGCACTTCCAATCAGTTGGATGGCTCAAAACTGATGATTTTGATCAAGTCTAACGACAAATATGTTCCCGATAATCCTGTGGCCCGGAGAATAAAGGGGAGATGTGCTGTTTGTTCTACTGTATGGAGAAGTTGTGAGCGTGCTGAGCGAGCTGCGGATGAAGCCGCCGGAGAAGGTGCGCTGGGGCTGGGATGCGTCGGTGAGGGCGAGGCTGGTCCTTGCGGCGGTGGTCATTTCCACCCTGCTCATTGGCGCCAATCTGGCGACTCCCCTGTATCCGCTGCTGCAGGCCGAGTTAAATATCACATCGTTCGAGGTCACGGTGGCCTTCTCTGCCTATGTGGTGACGCTGGTGGCGGGCCTGCTGATGGTGGGGCATTGGTCGGATCACGTCGGGAGGCGGGCGGCCCTTGTCCTGGCCATTGTGATCGGATTCGCCGGGGCTGGCGTCTTTGGAGCGGCGTCGTCGTTGCCCATGTTGGTCCTGGGGCGGTGTCTCCAGGGCGCATCTGTCGCTCTCGCAACAGGAGCCAGTTCCGCGGCCCTGCGCGATCTCCTGCCGCATAGACCCGACTGGGCCTCTCGATTCACGCTCCTTGCGTCGGCAGGAGGGGTTGCGGCCGGCCCCGTCATCGGCGGGCTGCTGTCCCTCCTGCCGGATCCCACCCGGACGCCTTTCGCACTGTACTCACTGGTTCTGGCTGCCTTGCTGCTGCCTCTCCTGACCTTGAAGGCTCGGCCGGCAATCCGTGCCGCCGATGCCTCGTCGCCTTTCAAGGCGCTCAGGCCCCGCCGGCCCGTTGTCTCGCGGGCTGCTGGGCGGGCCTTCTGGAATGCATCGGCCGTCGGATTCCTGAGCTTCGCGGTCTTCGGTTTCACGCTGAGCCTCGCCCCGACCTACTTCGCGTCCCTGGCCGGGACCGACTTCCGTCCACTAATTGGTCTCCTGGCAGCTCTGGTTTTGGGATCGTCGGCGGTTAGCCAGTTAATGCGGGTGCGGGGCAGGCATGTCGTCGCAGTCGGATTGACGGCTCTGGGCCTTGGCGTGGCACTGATTCCGGTAGCAGGTGCGCTGGACAGCGTCGTTCTGCTGGTGGTGGCCTGCTTCCTGGCCGGGGCCGGCCAGGGAATCGCTTTTCGCACCGTCTTCAACGAGGTTGCCCTCCAGGTCGAGCCGTCCCAGCATTCCCAGATCATCAGCACGCTCTACGTGTTGACTTATCTCGGGAGCGCCGCCCCGGTAGTGGGGTTGGGGGCTGCGGTGGAACGGTGGGGGCTGGACCGGTCAGTCCTGGGATTTGCGGCAGTGATTGCGTTCGCCAGTCTCTTGCTGGCTACCGTTAGTCTTCGGCGGACTCTGCGCTCACGACCGGTGGACTGATCGGCCCGGTATTTTAGGTGGGTTGGTCACCCCTTGATCTCCGCGGGTGAGCGGGGGCGGCCTGCTGCCCTAGGGTTGTTCGCGCCGGCGAACAGCTCATGGTCAGCTGGAGCTAGGGGAGTACCCCAGAATTACCGGGCAGATGGTTGAACACCAGGGTTGTTTCGGTATGGCCCACCACGGGATCAGTCGTCAGGTGATCGAGTACCCAGTCCCTGAGAACCTCGGTGCTGGGGACCGCCAGATGCAACAGGTAGTCCACCGACCCCGCCACATGGAAGGTGGACACCACCTCGGGCAACAGGGGGACCCTGGCGGTAAACCGGTCGATCTCCTCCCGGTTGTGACCCTTGAGCTGTACCGACACCATCGCCTGCACCGCCCGGCCGACGGACGCGAAGTCGAGCTGGGCGTGGTAGCCACTGATGACCCCGCGGTCCACCAATTGCCTTGTCCTCAGCAGGGCGGTAGATGGTGCTACCCCGATGCGCTCGGCCAGCTGGGCATTGGTTATCCGCGCATCAGCCACCAACTCGCGCAGGATCAGTCGGTCGGTGTGGTCGAGCGTCATCGGGTCCCTGGGCCGCGCGGGGGTTCCTGATGGTTCGGGTGCGGCATCGTGAGCCATGGGCAAGCCACTTCCTGATGAACTACTGCGGTTGTCTCCACCCTAGCGCTCACGAGTCGTCCGCGTTCAGTGCCGTGGTGCAGTTGCTGATCAAGCGATCCAGCTGGCCACGCAGGACGGCGTCGTCGACCCCGTGGTCGACGGCGTCCAACGCCGCTTCTAGCCCATGCCAGGCAGCATCGGTCAGTCGCCGGCCGGGAATCGTCAGAGTGACCACGTTAGCGCGGGAATCCGAGGTGCTGATCGTGACATCCACCAATCCCCGTCCCGTCAACTGCTGGATCCGCTGCGTGACCGATGCGCGGCTCACATCCAGGGACTGGGCTATTTTCTGCTGGGAGGAAGGCCCGGCAATCCGCACGGCGAGCAGCACCAGAAACGGGGCGTAGTGGATGCCGTGGCGGGCAAGGAGATACTCATCCGAGACGCGGTTCACCAGTGAAGTTGCACGGTGCAGCTTGAATACCGTCGACTGTCGAAGATCCATACCGTTAAGTAGTTAACGTTTTCGGTTCCAGGTCAAGCTTGTCGGGGAGCGATTCCTCACGATCTGGCTAGACTTGCCGCCATGAGTGCTGAATGGGACACGCGGGTTGGGGCCTATGGCCTGATCATCAACGAGTCAAAGATACTGCTGGCACATTGGAATGAGGCTGGCTCCACGGGATGGACCCTCCCGGGCGGGGGACTGGAGCTGGGAGAGGATGCGCCGACCGCGGCCGTCCGCGAGATTGAGGAAGAAACGGGATACACGGCGCTGCTGGACGACCTTCTCGGTGTGGATAGCCTGCACATTCCCGGTGCCTCACGGCACAACGGGTCGGGCCGGCCGATGCACGCCCTGCGGATTGTCTACCGTGCACACACCACCGGCGGAGTCCTTCGGCACGAGACTGACGGGTCCACTGATAGGGCTGCCTGGGTGGATCTCGCCGATCTGCCCACCCTGAACCGGGTGGGACTGGTCGATATCGCCCTGACGATGGTCAACCAGGATTGAGGTCTGCCCATGGACGCACTGCAGCAATATGGCCTGACCGACCGGATTAGCGTGCTCTTCGCGGGTGCTTTCCCGGACGGGCGGATCGGGCCGGGGCGCGTGGTCAGGGTTGACCGCAGCCGGATGCTGGTCGCGACGGCGCAAGGCATTGAACCGCATGACGCACGTCCCGACGTCGCGACGGGTGACTGGGTGGCACTGGCGGGTGGTGACCCCACGCACTGCGCCATCGTGGGGGTGATGCCCCGGTACTCGGTCCTGCACCGCAAGAAGGCCCATGATCCGCTTGCTGAGGTTCAGGTGCTTGCGGTGAACGTCGACCTGGTCGGCGTGGTGGTCCCCCTCGATCGACCTATCTCGTCCAACCGGCTGGAGCGCACCCTGGTGGCTGCCTGGGATTCGGGTGCGGTTCCCCTCGTCATTCTCACCAAAGCGGACCTGAGCACCCGTTTCGATGAGGTCGTCGCGCAGACTGTCGAACGAGCCGGAGCGGCTGAGGTGCTCACCACCTCAGCGGATACCGGCGACGGCCTGGATGAAGTGCTGGCGCGTCTAGGTCCCGGCGTCACAGCTGTGCTTCTGGGCCCCTCCGGCGCAGGAAAATCCAGCCTGGTCAACGCACTGCTCGGCAGGGCCGTGCAGAACACCGGGTCGGTGAGGGCTGGCGATGGAAGAGGGAGACACACCACCACGTCGAGGGAGCTGATTCCCCTACCGGGAGGTGCGGTACTGATGGACACGCCGGGGGTGCGTGGGTTTGCCCTGTGGGACGCCACGGACGGCCTGGACGAGGTGTTCGGTGACATTGAGGAACTTTTCGCCGACTGCCGGTTCACCGACTGTCGCCACGGACCGGAACCCGGGTGCGCTGTTCAGGAGGCCCTCGCCAGCGGGGTGCTCGAGGAGCGGCGCTGGCTGAGCTACCAGAAAATGGCGCAGGAGCTGGCGATTCTCCACCGGCGTCAGACCGAGGCCAGACGTGCCCGAGGTCGCGGATCCCACCAGCAGGCCAAGAAGTCTGCGATGGCGAAAGACCACCGCAACCGGTTCCGGCAGACCTAAAGCCCTTCGGTGGCGGGGGCGTGAATCACGTGTCCCACGGTGCCACTGTGGCATCCTGTGTAAATGGCAGAATTCAAGCAGTCGACCAAGCTCCACAACGTTCTCTACGACATTAGGGGGCCGCTGCTCGATCATGCCAAGTTCATGGAGGCGGAAGGGCACCGGATCCTGAAGCTCAACATCGGGAATCCAGCACCATTCGGGTTCGAGGCTCCGGAAGCCATCCTGGTCGATATGATCCGTCACCTCCCGAAGGCTCAGGGCTACAGCGATTCCCGGGGCATCTTCTCGGCCCGGACCGCTGTGGTGCAGTACTACCAGAGCCGTGGGCTCACCCACATGGACGTCGACGACGTCTACCTGGGCAACGGGGTCAGCGAACTGATTACTCTTTCACTCCAGGCGCTGCTGAATAACGGCGACGAGATACTGGTGCCCACCCCTGACTACCCCCTCTGGACTGCCTCAGCGAGCCTGGCTGGGGGAACCGCGGTGCACTACCTCTGTGACGAGGAGAATCACTGGTGGCCCGATCTGGAGGATGTGGCCACCAAGATCACCAGCCGCACCAAGGGGATTGTGCTGATCAACCCCAACAACCCAACCGGTGCCGTTTACCCCCGTTCGATCATCGAGGGCATGGTGAAGCTGGCGCGTGAACACGATCTCATCATTTTCGCCGACGAGATTTACGAGAAGATCCTGTACGATGACGCCGTCCACATCAACGCTGCCACCGTTACCGGCGACGACGTCCTGTGCCTGACCTTTAGCGGCCTGTCGAAGGCCTACCGGATTGCCGGATTCCGCAGCGGTTGGATGGCCATCACCGGGCCCAAGCACCAGGCCGCCGACTATATCGAGGGCATCAACCTCCTCGCGAACATGAGGCTGTGCGCCAATGTGCCGGCCCAGCATGCGATCCAGACGGCGCTCGGCGGCCACCAAAGCATCAATGACCTCATCTTGCCTGGGGGCCGGCTGAAGCAGCAGCGCGACAAGGCCTACCAGCTGTTGAACGAGATACCCGGGGTCAGTTGTGAACTGGCCCAGGGGGCCCTCTACCTGTTCCCGCGGCTGGACCCTGAGGTCTACCCGATCAAGGACGACGAGCAGTTTGCCCTCGACCTGCTCAAACAGCAGAAGATCCTGATCTCCCACGGCCGGGCGTTCAACTGGGTCAACCCCGACCACTTCCGCATGGTGACCCTACCCAATGTTGATGATCTTGAGGACGCCATCGGTCGGCTCGCCGAATTCCTGAGTACCTACAAGCCCTAGTCCGCCCTTGGAAGGATCACCATGTCGTCTGCTCCCGCGTTCAAGACAAGCCCCACCCAGTCCCTGATGGTGGGGCCGGATGTGGACCTGGCTTCGATCCGCCCGCGCTCCACCCCGGGGTTTTCCGGTGGCAAGAAGAAGGGCAAAGCCAAACTTGCTGCGGGAAGCGCCCAGCTCTCGGAGCTGCAGGAGAAACTGTTCGCCGAGAGCAGGTTCGGCAGCGAAATCTCCCTACTGGTGGTTTTGCAGGCTATGGACACGGCAGGCAAGGGCGGGATCGTCCGCCACGTGGTGGGGGCCGTTGACCCGCAGGGTGTGAATCATTATGCCTTCAAAGCCCCCACCCGGGCCGAGAAGCGCCACGACTTCCTGTGGCGGATCAGGAAACAGCTTCCCGGGCCGGGAATGATCGGCGTTTTCGACCGGTCCCACTATGAGGACGTGCTGATCCAGCGGGTCCGTGGGATGGCGGAGCCCGCAACGATCGAGGAGCGGTACGGCATCATCCGGGACTTCGAGGCCGAGCTAACGGAGTCCGGGACCCGCATCATCAAGGTGATGCTGCACATCAGCCCCCGGGAGCAGAAGGAACGCCTGACCGAACGGCTGAAGCGCAAGGACAAGCACTGGAAATACAACACCGGTGACCTCGACGAGCGTCAGCTGTGGGACCAGTACCAGGCGGCGTACCAGGTGGCCATCGAACGGACAGCGACCCCCGACGCCCCGTGGTACGTGATCCCTGCGGACCGCAAATGGTACGCCCGTATTGCGGTGCAACAGCTGATCATCGATGCGCTGCAGGACATGCAGCTGAGCTGGCCACGTGCGGATTTCGACGTCAAAGCAGAGAAGGCGCGGCTGGCCAAGTCCTGACCAGGATCCGCCCGCCAGGTCAGCTGCGTCCCTCCATGCCACGGTTCAGCGTGGCGCTGTGACACTCCGGTTCAGTTTGACCGTTCAGCCCGACTGTTCAGCTTTGTCCCGTGCAGCGGCGAGACGCTTCTTGGCGCCTTCGAGCCAGGATTCACAGTGATCTGCCAGCGCCTCACCGCGTTCCCAGAGGGCGAGTGATCGCTCGAGCGTCACCCCGCCAGCCTCCAGTTGGCTGACGACGGCGACAAGCTGTTCCCGGGCCTGCTCGTAGGAGAGGCCGCTGACTTCTGGCTCCGGTCCGGTGTCGCCGGTCGAAGGTCCTGTGGTTTGGCTCATGGGATGTCTTTCGGTTCGGTGGATGGGGAATCGGGGCTGGGGGCGAGCGCTGACGCGGCCAGGTCGCCGCGTGCCAGCCGGATTTTGAGCAGTGTCCCGGGGGAGACGTTTGCAGCATCCCGGGCGATGGCTCCGTCGGCCAGCTGGACCACCGCGTACCCTCGGTCGAGGGTGTTTTGCGGTGACAGGGCTCTTACCTGTGAGCGGAGGTGGTGCACCCTATCGACGTCGCGCGCCACTGCCGAGGTGGCCGCCTGGCGGGCCCGCCCACGCAGCCGTTCGACGTCGTCCGCGCGCACCGACACCATGCCTTCGGGCTGGGCCAGGACAGGACGCGATCGCAGGTGGTTGAGCCGCTCCGTCTCCCGGGAGACCAGGGTGTCGATGGCGCGGGACAACTGTGCCCGCGACTGGCGGATCCGCTGGAACTCCTCGGCGACGTCGGGAACCACACGTTTTGCGGCGTCGGTGGGGGTGGAAGCGCGCAGATCCGCAACTTCATCAATCAGCGGCCGGTCGGCCTCATGCCCGATCGCGCTGACGACCGGGGTGCGGGTGGCGGCGACGGCCCTGACCATTTCCTCGCTGCTGAAGGGCAGGAGATCCTCCAGCGACCCGCCGCCGCGGGTGATGATGATGACGTCGACGCTGGGTAGGGCATCGAGCTCTGCCAGCGCAGCGGTCACCTGCCCCACACACCCAACCCCTTGAACCGCGACTTCCCGGACTTCGAACTCTACGGCTGGCCAACGGAGGCTGGCATTGCGCAGGACATCCTTCATGGCATCCGACCCCCGCCCGGTGATCAGGCCGATCCGATGGGGCAGCAGTGGCAAGGGTTTGCGCAGCCGCGCGGCGAAGAGGCCCTCCGCGGCCAGCAAGTGGCGAAGCCGTTCGATCCTGGCCAGCAGGTCGCCCAGTCCCACCTGCCGGATCTGCCAGGTCTGCATGGACAACCGTCCGGTCTTCAACCAAAAATCGGGTTTGAGCTGGGCCACCACGCGTGAACCGTGCTCCAGCGGAAGTTCCAGCCGGGAGAGCACATTGCCCCGGATGGTCAGGGGCAGGGACACCTCGGCGTCGACATCCCGCAGCGTCACGAAACACATGTTTGACCGGCGGTTGACCTCGATCACCTGTCCCTCGACCCACGCCGCGGGGGCCCGCTCGAGGTGCGCCTTGAGTTTCTCGGACAGAAGGTGGAGTGGCCAGGGGCGTTCGGCGGTGGTTTCGGCGGCGGTGGCGGGCAGCGTCGTCGGCCCGCCCTGCCTGGCGTCAACCAGAGGCGGCGTCCCTGTTGCCGCGCCCGCAGCGAAGTTCGGCGGCTGCGCCGCGCCTTCATTCTTCATCAGTTGACACTCCCAACGCTTGTGGCGGGAACGGGTAGTAGACCTTCTGACCCCACGCCTGTTCTCCTAATGTCTATCAGCTTGCGCCCCCTCTGAGTGTCCACACCGGGTCGGTGTGGAGGAATAGTGCAGCGGGAAGTGCATAATCGATACTTCTGCCACTACAAGCCAGGGACAACACATGCGGACAGTTGGTGCAGCGCTCTTGGTGCTGATCGCGCTGATACTGGCGGGCGTTGCCCTCCCGGGTGCGTGGATCGAACGAAACCTCGTGCAGGCTGATGGTTTTGTGGAACTGGCTGGGCCGCTCGGTGCTGATCCCGACTTCCAGGCCCAACTGACCGATGCCCTCGCTACTGAGGCGACCGCTGCTGCCGAGCTTCCGCCAGCGCTCGCGGGCATCATCGAGCCCTTGATAGCCGACGCGGCAGCCACCGTCGCTGCCCTGCCGGGGTACCCCGCAGCCTGGGACGATACGCTGCGCCGTTCCCATGACCTGAGCGTTCCCACCGAGGTGAATGTGAGCACCGGCGTGGAGTCGCCACAACCGCTGAGGCTCGACCTGACGCCTGTGGTGTCCCTTGCACTCCAGGAAGTCGGCTCGGGTATAGGTATCGAGGTTCCGGAACCCGCAGAGACTCTCATCGAGATCGGTCCGGCCGAACAGCAGGTGGCACTGGGGCAGTTGGCGGCAATCTCCGGCCTCTGGCCCTTCCTGCTGACCGCGGCCGGGATGAGCGCGCTGCTCGCCCTGGTCCTTGCGCGTAGGCGTGGCACTACGCTGGCGCTGCTTGGCGTCGGAATCGCTGTCCTCGGCGGGATCTACTGGCTGGCTTCCGACGCCGCGCCGGGGGGCGCTGAACAGCTCCGCGCGCAGAACGCCGACGCAGAAAGCCCCATTGCTGCACTGTTCAGGGAGGGCCTGGTAGCGAGGGCGGTCGAGGATGCCCAACCGCTGAGTCTGGCGGTCGTTGGAGTGGGTGTGGTGTTGTGCGTGGTGGGTGTCGCGGCGAGACTCCTTGCTGGTGGACGGACTCGGACCCAGCAGGACTAGCCTCTGCGGATGAACCCGGCCGGATTGGCTTAGCCAGATGAACCCGGCCGGATTGGCTTAGCCAGATTAGCTCTGAGCGGATCACGGCTGGCCGCTTCGGGTAGTGCGGCTTCGAGCCGTTAGCATTGAGGGATGACCAGCACAGCAGTCTCAGTGCCCATGCCTTCGGTTCCTCGGAGGCGGCGTTCGCCTGCCGAGATCGAGGCCGCGCAGCCCGTCGATGGGGGACGCAAAGTCCTGCTTGCCGCTCCACGCGGCTACTGCGCGGGAGTGGACCGAGCCGTGATCGCCGTCGAGAAGGCTCTGGAACACTACGGTGCACCCGTGTATGTCCGTAAGCAGATTGTCCACAATCTGCATGTCGTCACCACGCTGGAAGCCAAGGGTGCCATCTTCGTTGAAGAGAACGAGGAAGTGCCCGAGGGTGAACTGGTGGTCTTTTCCGCGCACGGAGTGTCGCCGGCCGTGATCCAGTCGGCCGAGGACCGCGGACTGCGAACCATTGATGCCACCTGCCCGCTGGTCACCAAAGTGCACAAGGAAGCTGTCCGTTTCGCTCGCGATGATTTCGACATCCTGCTGATCGGCCATGAGGGGCACGAGGAAGTGGAAGGAACTGCGGGGGAGGCTCCGGACCACATCCAGATCGTCAATGGGCCCGAAGATGTGGACAAGGTGACGGTTCGCGATCCTGAGCGGGTGATCTGGTTGTCCCAGACCACGCTGAGCGTCGATGAGACCATGCTGACCGTGAACCTCCTGAAGGAGCGGTTCCCCACCCTGCAGGATCCCCCCAGCGACGACATTTGTTATGCAACCTCCAACCGCCAGGCCGCGATCAAGAAGATATCGCCCAGTTCTGACCTGGTGATTGTTGTGGGATCGGCCAACTCGTCGAACTCTGTGCGGCTGGTGGAAGTGGCCCTTGAGTACGGTGCCAAGGCTTCCTACCGGGTCGACTTCGCCAACGAGGTCGACGAGACCTGGTTCGAGGGTGTCTCGACGATCGGCGTGACCTCCGGTGCGTCAGTGCCCGACAATCTGGTTCAGGACGTTTTACGTCTGCTGGCAGACTACGGGTACGGCGACGTCGAGGAAGTGGTGACTGCCGAGGAGGACATTATTTTCTCGTTGCCGAAGGAGATCCGCGCCACGCTGAAGGCGATGGGGGACTCCACCAGCGGTATCGGTGGCAGAGGGCCCCGGCCGAAGCGATGAGCTTCGATCACCAGCTTTTCCGCCGCCGTCCCTAGGCGCTGCGGCGGTCGCCGTCGCTGTCGGAGGTGTTCTCGTTCAGTAGTTCGGCGGCGCTTAGGAGCCGGGGTGTCGATTCCACTGGGGACACCCGCAGGGGCCCGGATTTCTCCTCTGGCTGGGATGAGGCGCCCAGCGACGCCGAGTCGAAGTCGTTGATCCGGCGGGCTGTCGGCAGCACCCGGGTCTCGAGGGTGCCTACAAACGAGTTGTACTTCTCCACCGAGGACTTCAACGAGTTGCCAAGCTTCGTGACGTGCTCGCCCATCGTCCCAAGACGGTCATACAGCTGCCGGGACAGATCAAAAAGCTCCTTGGCGTGCTCGGTCAGCACATCCTGCCGCCAGCTGTACGCCGCACCCTTGAGAATGGTCAGGAGCGACACCGGGGATGCCAACGCCACATTGCGGGTGAAGGCGTAGTCGAGGAGTCCCGGATCAGCACGGAGAGCGGACGAGAGCACCGACTCCACCGGGATGAAACACACCACCAGTTCGGGGGTGTTCTCCACTCCGAGCCAGTACCTTTTGCGGGCCAGGGCATCAATGTGGGCGCGGAGAGCCTTCGCATGCTGTTGCAGGAGCAGGTCCCGCTGGCCTAGTGCGCTACCCTCTGCGGTCTCGGATCCCTCCGGTAGTTCATGGGCGTCAAGGAAGGCGGCCAGCGGCACTTTCGCATCGACCACCAGTTGCTTGCCGCCGGGCAACTGCACGATCATGTCCGGCCGGGCAGCAGTATCTTTTGCGCCGGCGTTGAGGGTGATGGTCGCTTGTTCCAGGAAGTCGACGCGGGCCAGCATTCCGGAGGCCTCCACCACCCGGCGCAACTGCACTTCACCCCACTGTCCGCGCGCGCTGTTGCTGCGGAGCGCTGCGGTCAGGGAATGCGTCGTGGACAGCAGCTGTGCATCCGAGTGCCTCGCCTCGCGAAGCTGCTCCGCGAGCTGGCCAAACTGTTCCACCCGGTCCCGTTCCAGAACCCCCACCTGGGACTGCAGGTGGTTCAGTTTGTCCGCCACGGGGGCCAACGCGCGCAGCACCGATTGGTCGCCGACTGATCGATTGGTGAGTTCCCGGTTCTGGGCCACCAGCATCCGGTTCTCCGCCGTCGCCGTCGCCAGGGCCGCGGTGGCGCTGCCCAGGCGACCGCCGACGTCGTCCAGCTCCTCCGCGAGCCGCTGAACCCGCTGGCGGGCTGCCCATCCCATGCCAGCGGCGCCCAAGATTGCCCCCACCAGGAGTGCTAATACGATCAGAACCACAATGAATCCATCCATGGCACTACCCTGACAGTTGGCACCGACATTTTGTGGATCCGGTGGCGGCGCGGTGGAAGCCGGGGCAAACGGTAGACTCTATTCCCGTGGCTCTTACTATTGGCATCGTCGGACTGCCCAACGTCGGCAAATCAACCCTTTTCAACGCGCTAACCCGCAACAACGTGCTCGCGGCGAACTATCCGTTCGCAACGATCGAGCCGAACGTGGGGGTGGTCAGTCTGCCGGACGCGCGTCTCGGCCAGCTGGCGGAGATCCATGGGTCACAGCGCATCCTGCCAGCCACCGTCTCCTTCGTGGATATTGCGGGAATCGTCAAGGGTGCATCGGAGGGAGAAGGGCTGGGCAATCAGTTCCTGGCCAACATCCGGGAGGCCGAGGCCATCGCCCAGGTCATCCGCGTGTTCGATGACCCCGATGTGATCCACGTGGATGGCAAGGTCGATGCACGCTCCGACATGGAGACCATCAACACCGAACTGATTCTTGCCGACCTCCAGACCCTCGAGAAGGCCATTCCCCGGGTCGAGAAGGAAGTCAAGATCAAGAAGCGGGAGCCCGCGCAGCTGGCCGCCATGATCGCGGCCCAGTCGGTGCTGGAACGCGGCGACACCATCTTCGCGTCGGTGGCGAAGGACAAGCTGGAAATGGAGCACCTGCGGGAGTTGAGCCTGCTCACCGCCAAGCCCTTCATCTACGTGTTCAATGCCGACGATTCGGTGTTGGGCAATGAGGAGAAGGAGACGGCGCTTCGCGAACTCGTTGCCCCCGCCGACTGCATTTTCCTGGACGCCAAGCTCGAATCCGATCTGGTGGAACTGGATGAGGAAGAAGCCCGCGAGATGCTCGAGATGAATGGCCAGAGTGAATCCGGTCTCGATCAGCTGGCACACGTCGGTTTCCACACCCTCGGGCTGCAGACTTATCTGACGGCTGGACCCAAGGAAACGCGGGCGTGGACAATCACCAAGGGTGCTACCGCCCCCGAAGCTGCGGGAGTCATTCACACCGACTTCCAGCGCGGCTTCATCAAGGCCGAGGTGGTCTCCTTCTCCGATCTGGTTGACGCCGGGTCGATGGCCGAGGCCAAGTCCCGTGGCAAGGTGCGGATCGAAGGCAAGGAATATGTCATGGCCGACGGCGACGTGGTGGAGTTCAGGTTCAACGTATAGACCCCTCGCCTGAACTAGTCGAAACATCGTCCTTGTGAAACTTATAGGCTGATGCCCGTGCCGCGGCCATGCCCTGAATGACCTCGGGCGGGTGTTCCCCGGCCGGCCGGGCAGGAGGCCCGAGGGATTCCTGGGGCCCGGGACATTTTCGCCGTCCCTGAACGTCAGCGGATCGCGGGAAACAGCCCAACCGCCCGGTCCTGGGGTGACCTTGATTGGTGTCTTCCTCGTGTAGTGCGTAAGGTCGATCATGCGCCGCGGGGTGGAGCAGTTCGGTAGCTCGCTGGGCTCATAACCCAGAGGTCACAGGTTCAAATCCTGTCCCCGCAACAACAGGGCACCTACTCATGATCATTGTGAGTAGGTGCCTGAACTGCATCAAGACGGATTCATGGTGACACACCATGAGCGCTCGGTGGAGACTCCTCACTCACGCCGACCGCGGACGCGCCGCCCTAGGATTGCCGCATGACCAGCACGCAGCGCATCGTCGAAGCGGTCCGCGATGAGATCATCGCAGCCACCGCCGAGGTCCGCGCGGTCGCCCAGTCGGAGCACGACGAGGTCCGGACCCAGGTTGCGGACTAGCTGGATGGACGATTCGCCGGCGTGACGGATGAGCAGAACCTCCATGAGGCTTCGGCCCGAGGCCTCAGCCTGTATCGCGGCGGGATGGGCTCCTTCCAGGACGTCGGAAGCTCTGCTTCTGCGCACGTCGTGGGTGAACTGTATGTCGCGCTGCAGCGCGGTCGACCCCTGGGGGCCGAACCTGTCGATGGTGACCCACCCTTTGCCACTGATCCTACGAGTACACCCATGAGCGACGGGCCGCGCACCGTCCAAGCCGTGCGGGACGAGATCATCGCAGCGATCGCCGAGGTCCGTGCCGCCGCGCTTCTGGGCCAGGATGAGCAGCGGGCCCATACCGCGGACTGGCTCGACCGGCAGTTCGCCGATGTCACGGATCGACGCGGTCTCCGCGAAGCATCAGATCAGGCGCTCACCCTGTACCGCGGCGGCACGGGGTCGTTCCGCATCGTCGGATACGAGACTGCAAGGCACGCCGTTGATCGTCTGCATGCGGCTCTGCGCCGTGGACGGTCCTGGTTCCTTCGCGGCAGTTACTGATCGACTCGTTGCGGCCCGGTCGGTCCGTCGACCGGGACCCCACGGCACAGCCGGTCCACGGCCCAGTACCGACAACGGGAGTGTGCTCCATCTTGCCAGTTTTGAAGTGCGCTGGCCTGAACGTCATGGATCGCAGAGACATAGAGGACGCCGCGACGCTCATGACCCTGCTGCGTCGTGCGAAACACCCCTCGTCCGTCCGTCCGTGCGGTGCTGTCTGGGTGGGACATGCTGCAGGTCGACGATCCTTCACGGGGACAAATAGAGACGGCGATATCGATCCTGGTCGGTTCCGATCTTGCTGAGGTCGACTCTTCCTGGGGGTATGCGGCTGATACCCAGGGCAATCAACGATCTGCTGGCAGGACATGAGTTAAACCGTGCCCCGGTGAGTCTGCCTGAGTCGGTCTTTGCCCCTGCGCATGAGGACTGTCTGGACACTGCTCGACGCAGGGCTGAGCGCCAATCGCGACATCGCTGGTGGTGGCCCGACCCGTTTTGGCGCCCCCGTCGGTGGCGCCGCCAGGCGAGGGCCGCCGGTCGCGGAGCCTGAAGACGTTATTGGGATCGCAGCCTGTCTGTGATGGTGATCGGTTACGGAATGTGGTGGAGTTCCGCTTCAACGTCTGATCGCCAGGAAAGAGCTAGGGGAACCTACAGACTCGCTCCTCGGATCGACTGAGTCGCTGGGAGTTCCGCTTGTGGCCACTCAGGCCGGTTGCTGGTCGTCGCTTATGGACGACTACCATGGCGTAGGTTTTGGCATGCGGTGAGCTGGGTCGGAGGCCTTCTCCTAGTGATTTATGGCGGTGTGAATACGGTGGTCAGCGGCGCCGTATTAGCCGGCGCGATCCGCCCTGCGGGCGGATACGACCTGAACGCGATGATCGGCCATGCTTGGCTATGGGACCCCCTGTTCTTCATCTGGGGCGTTGCTTTGATTTTGTCGCTCTGGTTTTCGCGCAAAAGCTCAGCCGACGGCACGTAAGACAATCCGCCTACGACGCAGCGCCCGGGGTTGCGTTGTCGTCGGAATAAAGGCAGTCAGTTGGTGCTGATGTTGGCTTCGGTCAAGACAGGGATGGAGGGTGGGCGAATGGTAGAGCCGCCTTGCGAGACCAGACAGTATAGCTAAATGCCCAGAGAAAATCGGCCGCTACGATGACTCCGAGGACGGTTCCATCCGGTAAGTGCTTCGGTCCGAGCCGGGTCGGCAACGACCGGAAACGATCGTTACCGGGCGCGCTGGGTGGCCGGTCGCAGGGACGCTGCTGGGCGTAAAACACCCGACTTGTGACTGTTAGCCAGGAATGGCGGTTAATCGCAGCTTCAGTTGGCGGCCCTGTCGTCCTACTTGGCGATCGGCTTACGGGCGGTCGATCCGGAGCGTATTCTTCCATCATGCACGCCCCTCGACCTCTTCCGAACATCGGCGCTCCAGCCGTTAGCGCTTTAGACGAGGCAGGGGTTCGGAGCTTGGGCGATGCAGAGCGTATCGGTCTTGATCATTTCGCGGCGCTTCACGGAGTTGGTTCGAAGGCCATTCGCCTCCTCCGAGCCGCGCTCGAGCAATAACGCATAGAAGCCGATCCCTCGCTCGCCTCAAGATGCACGCTGAGGGATCGGCTTTTAGGCGCCTAACGGTGGGATCGCTACTACTCGGTTAGGGCAGTTGATCAGGCGGGAGCTGGCCCATTTCCATAGGGCGATACCAACCACGTTTTTCCCCAAATCTGCGGAGTTTCAACCCACCTATGGTTATCGTTGGTGGTTTCATTTCGAATGTGCGGGGAGACCGGCTTGGCCTAGCTGACCACTTGTAGTCCACTGTTGCCGCAACGACTCGAATGAGCCGCGGAGTTTCACGAGCCCAGTGATAAGAGACGTACTTTTGAGGAAGCAGCATGGAAGCATGCTATTTGATGCCGCCCGCCTACACCATCCGCCCGGCTACCCAGAGCGCCAGCGTCGATGCTCTTGACCGTTAGCGGATCTTAAATGGGTCACCAGTTGGGTGGCTATGGGGCGTCGTGGTCGGGACGGGTATGAGCCGATAATTTTGGCGGGGTTGCTGGACTATTTCTCGTTGCGGCAGATAGCGCATCGCCATGCTTCACTACTTCCACACCCACCGAATCCCACTCATGCAGCACAGAGCCTGCAGCGGGATGCTGCCAGGTTATGTAGAACAATCCCGGCCATGCCAAGGCTCCAATGGGAGGTCCGTCGGGATCTGGATTAGCTAGAGTGACACCGGCTTCAAACGCGATGTCTCGGCCAACGTGGAATGGCATTCCGATTACGTTGGGAACGACGACGGTCTTAGATCTACGCGTCTCCATGCCATTAAAGGTACTCCCAGCAACCTCGTCCAACCATGGACGCTGAAGAAGTACCTGGACATCGCTTGGCGATGTACCGAAATCGTTCGTATTTGCTACAAGCACCGTCCCCGTCACCCAAGTGATACGAAGGGACTGGATTTTATTGTGACTGTTAGCTAGAAATGACGGTTGATCGCAACTTCGATTGGCGGTTCTGTCGTCCCACAAGCCGATCGGCTTATGGTGCGTCGGGTCAACGCAAAGTTTTACTGGTTATGCCCTGGGGTAGTTGATTAACCGCTTGGCAAGTGATTCACTCAACTGTATGGAAAATGACTTTGATGTTCGCGAAGCGCTCGACGCTATGGAAGCGGACCGTCACGTACTGGGCCAGCGGATGACCGCCGAGACTCGTTGGGCGGCGCCCGCGCAGGGCCTTGCCGCCGCGTTACTCATCGCCGCACCCGCTGCTGGTGTTCCCGGCGTGTTCTTCGTCCTGGCCCTGAGTACGGGACTATTCCTCGCCGTCGAGTTGGTTTTTCGCAAACGCAGCGGCCTGTCAATCAGCCGCCCTGCAGGACCGCGAGGCATGGCGCTGCTGGTGCTGCTTATTGCGCTGCTCTGTGGCCTCAACGTGCTTTCCTGGATTCTTTGGGCGCTTGATCTCCTCGCCTGGATTCCGCTCTCCGCTCTGGCTGGGGGCCTCATCGTGGCACTCGGTGTCGTGGGCTACGACCGTGCCTACGCCGCGGAGGTACGCCATGAGGGATGAGGAACTCTTCAGCGGCGGTGTGAATCGGGGCCGGCATGCCCGTTGAGCCCCGATTCGACGAGGCAATACATGCGCCCACCCGGCTCCGGCTATGCGCCATACTCCGGCGACTGGATGGGGCCGAGTTCAGTATGATCGCCGGGATGCTTGAAGTTAGCGAAGCAAATCTCTCGAAGACAGTGCGAAATCTCGTTGCTCTCGGCTACCTGGATATCAGCAAGCAAGCTTCACCCAAGCGATCAGATGCGCGCCGCACTACCACCGTGAAGCTGACACCCCACGGCCGTTATGCCTTCGACGAACACCTGGCGGCCCTTCGCGCCATGACTGAATAAAAGAAGGGAAATTCTAACTTCGGATCCCCGTCAGCGATCCCCCACCGCGAAACGGCCACGGCGTAGATTTCCTCGGCTAGGTAGTGGTTTTACTGCCCATTAGTGTAGGCGACTGTTGCGTCGTAGCTCATCGATGCATCGCTGGCCCTGACCTCGATAGTGTCCCGCCAATCCCCTAGCGGGAATGATATGGAGCTCAAAGTGCGCCCCTCACCTTCACCGCAATTTACCTGTGCACCGTCGGGTAGAAAAAGCGTTCCTGGACTGAGACAGATAATTTCTACACCTATGTGGGTATCGGTTTCAGCTGGAGCGCCAAGCTCAAAAGATCGCTGAATAGGACGACAGGACCGCCAACTGAAGCTGCGACTAACCGCCATTCCTGGCTAACAGTCACACCCGACTTGATGCCTAAGACTGAGTGGAGCGATGCAAAAATAAGGAATGAGTATCGATAGTGAGATCCCGCCCTGGCCGTCTTCAAATCCCGAACACGGCCGGATCCGGCTACGCAGGTTCACGAATCTAGACGTCGGGATGGCAAGGGAGCTCTCCCAAGATCCGTATGTGCCCAGCGTCGGAAGCCTCCCACCGGATGCTACCGGTGAAGAAGCCTTGGCATGGGTTGAACGTCAGCAGCAACGCCACATCGATCGGACAGGATTCTCCTTTGCCATCGCCGATGTTGAGACCAATCGTTCACTTGGGACCATCGGACTATGGACACAGGAACTGGCCGCAGGCCGCGCCCAGATTGGTTATGGCATCGCCCCGAACAAGAGAGGCCGCGGTCTTGCACTCGATGCCCTCCACGCTCTGACTACCTTTGCCTGGACAATCCCGCGACTGCATCGAGTAGAGCTGTACATAGAACCGTGGAACGCGGCTTCAATCCGCACCGCCGAGAAAGCCAGCTACGAACGAGAGGGCCGGCTACGCAGCCATCAGGAAATCGGCGGAAAACGAAGCGACATGTTCCTCTACTCCGCAATCCGAAAGAGTACTTTCCCCAAATGAGTTGGCTGACGGTGGTGCTAACGCCTACAACGAAGCTATTGTCGTCGCGGTGATCACGGTCGGCCACCGACGCGACGTCTACGACCGCTGAGCACAGCAAGAGGATTCTTCCCTGTGAACGACCGGAGCCTTCGGATCGTGATTATCCAGCCGCGGGACTCCATGCCTCATAGTCAACGGTTATTTTGTTACGGAACGCGGCGAGGTTCCGATCTAGCCTCAGGCGGCCGCTGGCCTGCGGCTAAAGTTATCCACAGATGGCAGGTGCCAATGAACGAAAGTGCGCTTGCGGGCTCAGAATCGTCGTATGGGAATCAGATACTACGCATACGCGTTCGACAGCGGGCAGACCGAGAAAGCGCTCGCCGACCCTTTCACCGTGATCGGTGCCGACCCGTTCGCAGACGTTCTGGGTCTCGAAGAAGGCTTCACCAACGGCTCCACAGACTTCCGGCCATCTGTTCCGGAGCGCGACCTTCTCTTCCTCGACAAGTCATGGTTGTGTCTTCAACGGCTCACCGCTCCGTCGGCTTCACGTGACAGAGCCAGACCGGCCTATCGGATGTTCGAGGGGCACGTGACCTACCTCGACCAGGGTATGACTTGGCGCCCATGGCTGCGTGCACTCACGCCGGATGAGGTTGCACCAATCGCCCGGGATGTAGAAATGCTTAGTGACCACGACATCGAAGCGAGCGTGGGTGAGTACTTCTCGTCTCAGTTGCTGGAGTCCGAGATCGCATATGTCACCGAGTACCTTCATCGAGCCAAAAACTTCGTCCAGGCAGTGGCATCGGAGGGGCGAGGATTCGCCTACCTGATCGGGTGACCTCCGGGCGACAGGAGTATCGTCGGTTGGCCCCGTCGGCGACCCGTCTTCAGTGTGATGATGCCTGCTAGCCTCTCTTCATGCGTAAGTCGTCGGCACGTGGGCTCCGCCCCGAAGGAGGGGAGCGAGTCCTGATCCTGTCCGCAGGGGTGGGGGCGGGGCACAACAGCGCTGCGGCGGCGATCCAGCAGGAGTGCGCGAGGCGCTCCGATATCGCCGAGGTGCAGGTGTTGGACGTGTTGCAGGTGAGCAGCGTGCTCTATCGCGCACTGCTTGGAAAGGGTTACTTCGTCCTGGTTGAGGGCCTGCCCTGGCTGGTCGACTGGGGCTATGACATGAGCGACCCGCCTTTCCGACGCCGTGGCCCCATCGACCCGTGGACACGGGCGAACGCTGTTCCGGTCATTGGCGCAATCAAGCGATTCCGGCCGACCGCGATCGTGTGCACGCATTTCCTGCCAGCCCAGCTCCTGGCGTCGCTGCTCCTCCGCGGTGTGACTGAGGCGAGGACCGCTGTCGTGACGACGGACTACGATTTCCAAGGCCTGTGGCTTCCGAGCGCGTTTCACACCCTGTTCGTGGCCCGGGAGGAGGCGCGGGTAGAGTTGCTGGCGCTCGGCCTTCCTCCTGACCGGGTCGTCGCCTCGGGCATCCCGATCGCCAGAGAACTCGATGGCGCGCCCGCGCCGCTGCGCGATAGCACCAAGCCCCCCATGCTCCTGATCTCGGCGGGCGCGACCGGCGGCGACTATGCGGTCTCGGTGGTGCGGCAGACGATGCACATGCGTTCGTCCTTCACCGCCACGATTGTCTGCGGACACAACGATGCATTGCGACAGCGCATCGAAGAGCTGGTAGCGCCCGCTGGGGACCGCTACCGCGTGCTCGGATTTACAAAGGAAATGCCGCAGCTGTTGCAGCGTGCTGATCTGTTCGTGGGCAAACCGGGTGGGCTGACGGCGTCGGAATGCATGGCCGCCGGGCTGCCCATGGTGCTGGTGAACCCCATCCCGGGGCAGGAGGTTCGCAACGGCGACTACCTGATGGAGCAGGGGGCAGCCGTCCGCTGCAACACCGCCGCGACAATCGGCTGGAAGATCGACGAGGTGCTGCGCGAGCCGGGTCGGCTCCAGCGGATGCAGGCGGCCGCGCGGAGAATCGGTCGCCCTGAAGCTGCAGCGAACGTGCTGGCCAACACGCTGGACGGTCCGTCACGTCCGCTGGTGGTCACGCGTGCAGCGCAGAAGACGATTCTTACCGCCAGCGGTCAACGCGTCGTCGCCACCGATCTGACGGGGCCGTCCGCGCTGGCCCGCCTCATCGACTCGGCGGCGGGAAGCACCGTCGCGTTGTTGCAAGCCGGGGAGCTGGACAATCTCAAGAAGCGGTACGCGGCTCCGAACGGGGGAATGGTGTTGCGTCGCGGCCAGGCGCATCGTTGGCTCCCGCGGGAAGCGCGGCGGTTGCTCCGCGCCCTGCTCCAGAGCGACAAGACGCTGTCTGTCCGCGCCGAGGGAGTTTCGGCACGTCCGACTATCCCACCTGGCTGACGGATAGAACGCGACTCCTTGCGGGTCCCAGATTGACGAACCCTCCGGGCACCAGCCTGGTCATTGCGTCATTGCGTCATTGACCCATTGATCCCAAGCCGGGAGGCTGGTGCCATAAGGGATGTGCCCGCCGACACCGGACTAAAGTCCCTGTTTCTCAGGAACCGGCGGGCGTAGCTTGAAAGTGCGGTCTCGCAACGGGGCGGGGCCGCACCAAGGGGAGCGCCATGAGCAGATCTTCGGCAGTCAGGATTCTGGGGCTTTCCGGCGTGATCGTGCTCACAGGGTGTTTCGGCCCACCGGCCGCCGCCCCGACAAGCAACCAAGCCGCTCCAACCACGACAGTGAGCGAGTCCGTGACGACCGCGACCCCTCCCGCGCCGAGCACTCCTGCGCCGAGCACTCCGTCGGCCTCTCCTACCTCACCAGCAGTATCGCCTTCTACTGCCCCCGCAAGCCCGTCCGAGACGGCGGAACCAACGCCCCCCCTGTCTGTCAGCATTGGGTGAGACACCGCCACTTTTCCCACTGACTCCTTAAGGGCGAGATTTGGAAACCGATTCCCTGTGAGCACCGCACTT